>CAYSMF010000007.1:0-107027 GCA_964432155.1 uncultured Melioribacter sp.
GTAGACGTCGGATGATCGCCTTGCGTTGTGCCATACGGTGCACACCGATGGCGAGAATGATCGTAACAGCGGCGGGCAGACCCTCGGGGATCGCACCAACGCTCAGTGCAACAGCAGCCATCACTGCATCGGTAAACGTATATCCGCGAAGCAGTGCGATGCCGGTTGTCACAGCAGCAACAACGAGTGTAACACGCAACAACAACACGCTGAACCGATGAATACGTCGCGTGATCGGCGTGTCGATCTCGACGGGCTCTGCAAGGTGCTGCGACACACGTCCGACTTCGGTGTCGGCCCCAATACCGATTACGATGCCTCGTGCACTTCCACGCACAACCGTCGTCGATGCATACGCCATGTTGGCGCGATCGGCGAGGATACGATCGGCATCAAGCACTTCCGTATGCTTCACAACAGCAACCGATTCACCGGTCAGCACCGCTTCGGCAACTGCACATTCGCGCGTCCACACGAGTCGCAGATCAGCAGGTACCGTATCACCTTCATGGAGCACAACGAGATCACCCACGACGAGGTCTCGGCGATCGAGCGTCTGTTGAGCCCCCTCACGAATGACGGTGGCAGTACCGTGAACACTGCGCTGCAGCGCCCGCATGGCCGATTGTGCACGTCCCTCTTGGACGAATCCAATGAGTGCATTGATGATGACAACGCCTACCACGACGGTCGCATCGACGAGTTCGCCTAAGAGGAGCGCAAGAATGCCGCTGGCCAGCAGCAGTAATACAAGTGGCGTAACGAACTGACGTCCAAGACGCGTCCACCACGATTCGCTGGTGCCCGATGGAAGTTCATTGCGACCCAACGTTCGTTGTCGCGCAGTTGCGTCGTCCGACGTAATGCCATGCACCGTGGATGATCGCGTTAGCTGCTCGACTGTTGCGCAGTCAAGCGTGTGCCATTCGCGATGTCCACGATCGATCATGCGTGCACTAGATCAACCAGCGTTCGGAGATATCCGCTTGCAACAATTGCACGTGCTGCTTCCATGTCGTGATAGAGCACACGATCTTCCGTGGCAAACGGAATGGCTTCGCGCACATGGGCAACCACGCGCTCCAGCGGTGCGCTCGATGTGAGTGGACGGAGCAGATCGATGCCTTGTGCGGCACAGAGAAGCTCGATGCCCAGCACGTTCTCAACATTCGTCACAACGGTCCAGAGCTTACGCGCAGCGATGCTCCCCATTGAGTTGTGATCTTCTTGATTCGCAGACGTTGGGATGCTGTCGACACTCGCAGGATGCGCGTGCACTTTGTTCTCGCTCACGAGTGCTGCTGCTGTGTACTGCGCAATCATCATCCCCGAGTGCAGTCCGCCCTTCGGTGTGAGGAATCGCGGCAGTCCGCCTAGCGCATGATTCACCATACGCTCGGTACGTCGCTCTGAGATATTTGCAAGTTCTGCAACGGCAATCGCAAGATAGTCGAGCACGAGAGCAAGGGGCTGACCATGGAAGTTGCCACCCTCAACGTGGATATCGTCGTCAGGGAAGATGAGCGGATTATCGGTAACAGCATTCATCTCGCGCTCAATCACTCCCTTGGCAAACGCAAGCGTATCACGCGTTGCACCATGCACCTGTGGCATGCATCGCAGACTGTAGGCGTCCTGCACCTTGGTGTCGTGCGTGCGATGTGATTCACGAATCGCACTTCCATGCATCAACGCACGCAGGTTTGCTGCTGATTGGATCTGACCCGGATGCGGACGTGTAGCGTGCAGACGTGGATCAAACGCATTGTCGGTACCGCGCAACGCATCACATGACAGCGCGCCGATGATATCAGCATGCGCTGCGAGATTCATCGCACGATACAGTGCTAGTGCACCGAATGCACACATCATTTGTGTGCCGTTGATCAACGCCAAACCTTCCTTTGCTTCAAGCACTACAGGCGTAATACCATGCGCCTGCAACACGTCGGCACTTGGCATGCGAGCCCCTTCGACAACACACTCGCCACGTCCGATCAGCGCCAGCGCCAGATGCGAAAGTGGTGCGAGGTCGCCACTTGAACCGACGCTGCCTTGCGATGGAACAACGGGGATGATGTTCGCATTAATCATCGCAATCAGCGCATCAAGCGTTGAGCTGCGGACACCTGAATGCCCCTTTGCAAGAGCATTCACGCGCAGAATCATCATTGCACGGACGATCTCTGGTGGCAGCAAGGGACCCATCCCAGCGGCGTGCGAGATGATGAGGTTCTCTTGTAGTGCGTGCACATCTGCCGGAGGAATCACAACGTTAGCGAACTCACCGAAGCCCGTTGTAAGACCATACACAACGCGCCCCTCGGCGATCCAGCGATCCACCACGCCGCGAGCGCGATCAACGCGCGTGCGCGCATCAGCACTCAGCTCGATACGCACGGACGCATCGTATGCAGCCCGAACAAGTGTGTCAATTGTCAACGTCTCGCCGTCAAGAACCACTACCATCGATTGTATTCCAGAGTGCTGTTAGAGTGTTGCTGTTGTGTCAGGGGGCCAGTGCTTCAACGCAAAGCCCGTCCGTGGGTCGTACTCGCCGAACGTTGCGCGTTCACCAAGCCAGTGTCCGAGGTTGATGTAGGTACCACTGCCGACTGTTTCGACGGCCGCACGATGCCGGTGTCCCATCACGACGTAGTCATAGCCGCGCGCCGTCATCTGTGCTGCAAAGTCACGCAGACCATCGTGTGGACCGTAATCCTTGACGCTCGTGTGGTCGCGGCTTGTGCGCGAGGTTGCTGCAGCCAGACCAATACCGAGGTCGGGATGAATCCACCGATACAGCCATTGTGCAACGCGATTGCGCAGCACGCTGCGAAGCATCAGATATCCCGTGTCGTTATGGGCCTTACCGTCACCATGGCTCACGTACAGGCGCTTCGGACCAATCGTGAGGTCGATATCGCCCACGTCGATGTTGATGCCGAGCTCGTCACGGAAGTACGTGTAATGTCCGAAGTCGTGGTTCCCGATCAGGTACGTCACGGGCACGCCTGCATCCCGGCACTCGGCCAAGGCAGCGAGCGTGCGCACATGCCAGCGTGGGATCACCGACGCGTAATCGAACCAGAGGTCGAACAGATCGCCCACGATGAAGATGTGCGCCGAACGGGAGGCCGCGGAACGGAGCAACTGCACCAGGTGTTGTTCCCGGCGACGATCCGTGGCACGATCCCCCAGGCCAAGATGGACGTCCGAAAGAAACGTCACAACCTTGCCATCCGGAACGTCCAACGAGAGCGATCGAACCGAGACCACGGGGTTGAGCATAACGGTAAGATAACGCCGGGAAGGTCGGCGAAGGCTATCTTTGCGGGTCCAGATCAGGAATCCTATGTCTGTTACCAACACAACACGTAAGCGCGTAACCACCCGACGCCTCATCGAGATGAAGGCAAAGGGTACGCCCATTGCATGCCTTACGGCATACGATGCAATCACGGCTGGCATTCTTGATTCTGCCGGTGTTGACGTGTTGCTGGTTGGCGACTCCGTGGGCAACGTCGTGCAGGGTCACGACACCACGATTCCCGTGACGCTCGAGCACATGATCTACCACACGCAAACCGTTGTGGGAGCTGTGAATCATGCGCTGATCGTCACCGACATGCCCTTTATGAGCTACCAAGTGTCTCCGCAGGAGGCCTTCCGCAATGCAGGCCG
The DNA here is from genome assembly GCA_964432155.1 of uncultured Melioribacter sp. Lineage (GTDB taxonomy): Bacteria > Bacteroidota > Ignavibacteria > Kapaibacteriales > Kapaibacteriaceae > UBA10438. Next base: position 3,685 of record CAYSMF010000007.1, read on the forward strand.
TCTGATGAAGGAGGCTGGTTGTGGCGCGGTGAAGCTCGAGGGTGGACAGCGCGTGTTGGAGGCTGTGCGTTTGATGACCGAGAGTGGCATCCCCGTGATGGCGCACCTTGGCCTCACGCCACAGAGCATCCACCAGTTTGGCTCGTACAAGGAACGTGGCGCTACCGACGAAGAAGCAGAACAGATCAAGCGCGATGCGATTGCACTGGAACAAGCCGGTGCATTTGCGATCGTCCTTGAAAAGGTTCCGTCGCACCTCGCGAAAGAGGTCACAGCAAGTGTGACGATCCCAACGATCGGCATTGGTGCTGGACCGGATTGTGATGGACAGATCTTGGTGTGGACAGACATGATGGGCATGTCGACTGAATTCCGCCCTCGCTTTGTTCGTCGCTACGCAGAACTCCACGACATCATGACGTCGGCCGTGCAGCGCTATGTTGCCGACGTGCGTGGACACGACTTTCCGGGTCCGGAGGAGAGCTACTAAATGATTCTCGCGCCACACGCATGCGTTCTTGTCATCGCAGCACTATTTGTGCTTTGCGCGTGCTCAAGTAACGTGATCACGAATCCACAGGACGTTGTGTTCCCGGATTCGAACGTGCGGTTCCGCGGTCATGTGCTGCCATTCCTCACCGTCACGTGTGCCAACGGCGGATGTCACTCCGACATCACAGCTGCCGGTGGCATTCGGCTGACGTCGTATTCATCGATCATGTTCGATCGACCAAACCTGATCGTTCCATCACGTCCGAACGAGAGTGTGATCATTCAGATTCTCGAGGGCGTTCTTCCTCATCCGATCGGCAGTATCCAACAGCTTGTCACAGCGAACCACGTTCGTGGCATGCGTCAGTGGGTCGCCGAAGGGGCTCTCAATAACTAGCATTCGTCGCGTTTTTTCTCTGGAGTTCTCTACCATGGTTGTACGCAGTATTCTCTTTGGTCTTCTCGCCGCACTCGTTGTGATCGGCTGCGAATCAAAGGTTCGTCCGGTTCCGATCGAGTCGCTGAAGCTTGTGACCGATGATGCCCGCAAGTTTGAAGTCAAGGTTCCTGCAAACTGGAACATTCAAACACGCAAGGGCAGCATGATCCTTGCAACGTCGTCGAAGTCGGCTGCAAGCCGCTTCAACACCTTCAGCAAGGGCGAAGGTGGAGCGAAGATTGAGCTTCGGGTTATTCCAATCGACAGCACGAATCCGAACATGGCTGCGATTATTGAGAAGTCGAAGCTTGAGTTTGAGCGCGACACCACAAAGCCGAAGGATATCTCCGATTCGCCGGTTCCGATGTACCTAGACGAAGCCGTAACCTTTGGCGGCAAGGTTGGCAAGAAGCTATCGATCGAGTTCGACCAGATCGATGGCAAGTGTCGCATGGAGATGTACTTCGCCGAGAACGACTCGCTCGTGACAACGCTCACGCTTGCTGCGTTTGGCAATACGTTCCAGGACTACGAAGCAGAATTCGCAGAGATCATCAAGTCGGTGAAGCTTGCACAAAAGGTCGTTGTAGCACCAAAGGTTGATACAGTAGCACCAGCCGGACCAGAGCCACCGTCGACAACTCTTCGCGCGTATGCAGCTGCCGACTTCACGATCAAGATCCCAGACAACTTCCAAGGCACGAAGGGCAGCTCAAAGGGTCTGTCGTCGATGAGCTTTGCAGGTTCACGTCTCGACTGCACAATTCAAGTGGACGTGTTCGACGCGAAGGAACAGAAGAACCTCGACAAGATCATTGAGCAAAACAAGGCCCGCTATAACGGCGCCAAGGCTTCACCGACAACTGTTAACGGACAGAAGGCGTATTACTTCAACTACAGCGGTGGTGCTAACGTTGGTTCACGCGCATACTTCACGGTGAAGGGCGACAAGATGTTCCGCATCACACTGAACTGGTTCAAGGACGAGCAAGCAGTCTACCTGCCGATCTTCGAGCAGTGCGTTGCCTCCATGAACCTGAAGTAACTCCACATTCGCATGCTACCAGAACGCGCATCGGCCGCCGGCTGATGCGCGTTCGCTATTTTTACACCCATGATGCGCATCGCTCTCATTGCCACTACCGCGGCACTCCTGCTAGGAGCATGCGCGAGCACGCCGGTGTTGCCGGACCCGACTGGTACACCCTCCGATGTGCGACGCATTCCCGACTACCTCCTTGCACCACGCATTGGTACGTCGACCACGCTTCGCTACACGACGCGCGATGTGAGCGTTACCAACGACACCACAACTGTTGTGTATGCCGACTACCGCTACACTGTTGTCGACACGGCATTCGCATTTACGTCCGACAAGCGAGCGCGGGCAGTGCAACGCGAGACGATCAAAGGCGACGTCGTGTCGACCGACACAACGTATCACTGGGCAAACAACGACGAGCTGATCACCTACGAACGTCTCTCCGATGCCATCGGACGCAGGCGGCTGGCAGCGCCCCTTGCCCCTGGCACTACATTCCTGTTGCGTACGCCTGCAGGGAACGAGCCAGCCAATACCTATCGCATCATGTCCTGCGTCGACACCGTGATCACACCGTTGCGCACGTTTACGTCCTGCGTCCATGTTCGCATGCAGTCATCAACTGAAACGTCGACTGACGTGACGGTATTTAGCGACGATGTGTGGCTTGCACCAGATCTCGGAATTGTTCGTCAACTGCAGACTCGCATAACAACGGATCGCATGACACAACAACGTGTTGTTTCCCTACTTGAGTTTTCACTTGTCGCTCTCTCGCTGTAATCGTCTATCGTCACTTGTCGTTGCGCTGATGGTGATCAGCGCCACATCGGCACTTGCGATTCCCCAGTTTTCTGCGCTCACCGGCAATCGCTGCGTGAATTGTCACGTGAGTCCAACCGGTGGTGGACTCCGCAACGAGCTCGGATGGTACAGCTGGTATGATGTCAGCATGGTGCCTCGCAAATCATCCCTGATCTCGTGGGCATATCCCGAAGACGAGTCGAACCAGTTCTTCGACGGTCTGCTCACGGTCGGCATGGATGTACGTGTGCAGAATACACGGCAGTTCCTCGAGGGTTCATCGCGCGCAACATTCCCCATGCAAGCAAGCTTGTATGCCGCTGTTACGCCCGTGAAGGCCGTTACTGTGGAGGGAACATTCAATCTTGCTGCGCTGCGCATTAGCGATGTCACACGCAACACCTATCCCGGACAGCGGATGGGATCGGCGTCGGTGTTGTTTCAGCCGGATGCGTCACTCCCATTGATTCGCGCCGGCTTGTTCCGTCCGTCGATTGGCATGCGATACGACGATCACACCATGGCGCCGTTCAGCTGGGCCAATACTTCACTACGTCAGACATATCTCGCACCCGATTGGTCGGAGTTTGGTGCAGAGTTGAATTACGAATCACTCAAGTGGCTCTCGGTGCAAGCCGGTGTGTTTGGCTCGGAGGCACTCTCGCGTCTACGCGTCAACAACGGACAATCCTCGCAGTCTGTCATTCAAGGCAACAGTCCAACGCTGACTGCGCGCGCCGTGGTCTGGCCTCGCGCGTTCAACGACATGCTCAACATGTGGTTCGGTGGTTCGATGCTGATGAACGGCGACTTCCGCATGACGAGTGGGTTTGCCGGTATTGGCTTGAGCGATCACATCTCTCTGATGCTCGACTACACCACAACCGAACTCGACGATGCCATCCGCACGAGTAACTTCATGGCAGAGCTCGGCTACCAAGTGTACTCACCGCTGTACGTCTACGGTCGCTACGAGCGCTACACCACCGATCAAGAGCTTGCGCCTGGAACGATCGTCGCAAACGCAGCCGTGTTCGGCGCGCAAATCTTTGTGCTTCCCTACGTCGAGCTTCGTCCCGAGTACCGCATCTGGGATACCTGGAAGGAAGGCACGGCCAATCGCTGGAATCTTCAACTTCACCTCTTCTACTAAGGCATTCACATGATTTGGCGATTGCTCATCATCATTGGCATTGTTGGCATCCTCGTAGGGGGCGGCCTATGGTTCAAGGACGGACAACAGATCTTCTCGAAGGATCGCGAAGAGATTGTGACCATCGTCAAGGATCCCCTCTTCGGAACGGAAACGAAGCAGGTCACCTACGAACCTCGCTTCCGCTTTGGCTTGCTTCCTCTGGATGCGACGCCGCAAGCAATTCCGGCAAGCTTTGCGTTTGTCGCGGGAACCTCGCTCGTGTTGATCGGGTTGGGATGGTGGAAGCTTCGTTCGAAACAGTCCTAAGGACCGATCTATGTCATCACCATCATCACGTCGTCATTTCCTCCGCAGTGCAGCTGCATCAATCGGACTCGCCATGTCGGCAGCTACGGTTGCGACACTCGTCGCTGGCTGCGAACGCGATGAATCAAACCCAACGCCATCAGGCACAACCTTTACTGTTGACGTTGCAACTGTGCCCGAACTCGCGGCAGTTGGTGGCATCACCTTGCGCTTGATCAACGGACTCAACGGTGGTGCACCAGTATTCATCTCACGGATCGCGTCGAATACGTTCGTCGTGTTTAGCTCATTGTGCACACACGCGGGCTGTGAGGTCAATCCGCCTGCATCGGCCGGTGCCGACATCATCTGCAGCTGTCACGGTGCACAATTTGCTGCAGCCGATGGCGCAGTGAAGCGTCAGCCCAATTCCGGCAGCGCGACGGATCTCAAGCGATTCCCGTCGGCATTCAATTCTTCAACGAACATTCTCACCATCACGGCGTGAACCAACTCCCCGCATCTCTGCACGATGCGGTGCGCACATCATACGATGATGTCGTGCATCGAGGTCGACATCTCTCCACGGCATTCGAGCATCTGTTCCGTGAATTACGTCCGTCAGCAGACGATGCGCGCGCTCTTCGTGCAACGCTGATGCAAGCTGTGCGCTATGCCGACATCGATGCGGCGCTCCGCGGCGAACTCGATGGTCTGGTGGATCCCGATCGTGCTGCACTTCCGCAGCTCTTGCGTGATGGCATCACACAGGCATATGGTGATGCCGCACGAAGTGTAATCGCGGCGTTACTCGCTGATGCGCCAACGTTCATTCGTGTGAACACGCTCAAGACGACGGTGAAGGAGTGTGTGGCAGCCCTAGCTGAGTTTCAACCAACGGTTGTCGAAGACGATGCAGTACGTATCGCATCGCCGTTCGGATTGTTTGCATCACAAGCGTTTCGCGACGGTTGGTTTGAGCAGCAGGACATTACATCGCAGCGTGCCGGACGTGAACTGCACGTCGAGCCGGGTCAGCGCATTGTTGACGCATGTGCCGGTGCTGGCGGGAAGACGTTGTTGTTTGCAGCAGCGATGAAGAATCGCGGACGCATCATCGCGCTCGATACGAGCAGCGAGAAGCTTGCCGCGCTCAAGCAGCGATGCATTCGCGCAGGCGTTCACATCGTTGATGCACGCCCCATCACATCCACGAAAACCGTCAAGCGTCTGGCCGACTCGGCAGATGGCGTATTCATCGACGTACCATGTAGCGGCACGGGAGTGATTCGTCGAAACCCAGACATTCTAATGAACCTCAACGAGCAGATGCTCAACGAGCTCATCACCGTTCAATCTGAGATCCTTCGTCGTAATGCGAAGATTGTCCGCGTGGGTGGTAGCGTTGTCTACGCAACGTGCAGCATCCTTCCCTCCGAGGGCAAGCAGCAGATCGAACAGTTCTGCGCATCGGATGAAGGCGCGGCATTTACGCTTGCTTCTGAGTGGAGTACGCTTCCCGGCGATAACGGTGGAGATGGATTCTATGTGGCACGGCTCACACGCACGCACTAACGCGTAACGACCGCATGACACGCGACTACACCATCGTGATCTTCGACGGCGTGTGCACGTTGTGCAACCACACCGTCGACTTCCTGATGCGTCGCGACCCATCAGGCGAGTTTCGCTTTGCGTCGTTTCAGTCGCCCATCGGCGAAGAGCTCCTTGCATCGCACGGCGTGATGGGTCCGCCCACCACGGTCTACGTGATTACACGCACCGACACGCTCGTCGTCGAGAGCGATGCCATGATCCACCTCGGCACCATCATCGGCGGACCCTGGCGCGTTGCCGCACAGATCATACGTATTGTCCCTCGCGGGCTGCGTAACACCATCTACCAATGGACCTCCCGAAACCGCTATCGCTGGTTCGGCAAGCGTAGCACCTGCCGGGTGCCCACCCCCGAGGAACGATCACGGTTTTTGTAGGGGGCGGGGGGGGGTCTCGTCGGTTTGAATGCCGAATCCGCCACACCGGTTGAATCAACATCAAACTGTTTCATTTCAACAATAGCATGCGGGCGAGACAGGGTCTCGCCCCTACGTACATTGCGTGCATATACGATAAACGCAAAATGCACGATTAGTCCAATCGATGTGTAGGGGCGAGACCCTGTCTCGCCCGCGTGCTTTTACCAAGCCAATCATTGTAAATTGATTGCGGCTATCGCTCTACTATCAAGGCATTCCTGTGGTTGAGACACCACGTATGTGCATCGTTGCACTCGTTCAGTGGTTGCGGGTAGCGTATTGCTTGCCCCTTGCGATCTGCGCCGTTCACACAACAGCAGCTGCACAGCTGTTGCCAGCCGCTTCTTCGCAACCGATTGAACTCACTGTTATCGTTGATTCTCCATCACCACATTGGTTCGTTCGCATCACGAACGGGGAAGACACCGTTGCATCAACACGTCTAGAACGAGATACAACACGGTTTGTCCTTCACACGGCTTCGTCATATTTCGTGAACGTTTTTCGATCAGACACTAACGTCTGGGCGAACTACGATATACATCCAAGCATTGTGCCGTGTTCCTCGCTAACTATCATTTGCACCTCACGTGGCATCCTCTGCTCCGACCGCATTATTGAGCGTTGGAGCTCACTCATCCAGTCATACGTCTCCGTGCTTGACCAACTCGTACGATCTTCGGCAAGCTTTGAATCGAATCTTGCTACAGCCGACTCTCTCACGACCGACATCGGAATACAACTCACTTCGTTGCTCTCCAATTTTACCTCTCGTACCCGGGTCCAGTCGGAGATTGTAGGCCCGATTGCAACTCTCATTCAAACGGTTCGAACTCGAAGTCAGGAACAGAGTCCAAACCAAGAGCTGAGACAGCGGGGCCGTTTGCTGCGCGATCAGCTCCTCTCAGATGACACCTATCGAATGGCGCGTAAACTGATGGCTGTACTGGCTCGCAGATTGGCGACAGCGTCACGGGATACCGCTGACGTACAGAAGACGTTACAGATATTCATGCCTGAATGTCCTTGTGAGCTTGCAAGTGGACTGTTGGCGCGGCCATCATGGAATCCAGGAGTATTGTTTCAGTCATGCGACGAGCCTCTTCCGAGGCTCATTGCAACGCTTGCATCACAAAGCACTGGGTATTACTGTGCGCGCACGCAACAGGAACTTGATGCGTTGTGCACAACGTTGAAAGGACGAGTGGTGCGATCATTCAACGTCTTGACCCAAGACAATCGCACAGAGAAGCGCGACATACATCCCGACTCCGTGTATGCGCTTCATATATGGGGTACGTGGTGCATGCCATGCCTACACGAACTCGATGCTACCATGAATGTTTCGGATTCGCTCGAGGCAATGGGTATTCATGTGCTGCACCTTGCAGATGAGCCCATCCACCGCATCTCTGTGTGGAACGATTTCGTCCGCAACCTTTCGGGCGAGCATTACGTCGTAGGCCGGTCGGTTAGCACACAGCGGAATGTAATCGAGATGCTCAACGTCTCGCTCTATCCAACGCTTGTCATCATCGGGCGAAACAACACAGAGATTCTCCCCCGCCCATTTAGCCCATCTGCCCTTCTTGATCGAGCTCGGCAACTCGTCCAGTCGTATCAACGATAAGCGTACCCCAACAATTCCGTCACGCCTCAACGATCGTACGGTCACCCTTAACTCTTGCAGATTGAAGCCGTTCCAACGGTTGGAATACGTTCTTCACGTGGCGAGACAGCGACGGATGCACGGTACTTACCGTCGGTCCGTGTCGATTACTATTGGCTCACGAACACAGCGTACAGCCGGGTGTCGAAGCTTGGCGTTGGTATCGTGTGAGATTCGCTTACGAGTACTGGAGTGTACACAACAAGCGTTAACACTTCAGACAAAAACAGCACAACTGACTATTTCTCAAGAGCTTACGTAGATCGTCGCTTACATAACATTTCACAAAGTTGAGTTTGCAGGTTGCGCTCGATTACCAACTTCGAATTCAAGCGCCGCTATTCCCCCGATCTTCATATCTTTGTGGTCCCTGTTTTTGACCCAAACTCCCCCCGGAGGCCAGTATGAGCACGTATATCGTAAATCCTGTGAAGGTCCGCGCGGACGAGTCTGCGAAGGGCTCGATCTATAAGTCGATCGTAGCCATGGGGTTGCGCTCACGCCAGATCAACGATCAGATCAAGACGCAGATCTCTGAGCGCCTTGCAGACGTGATCGTCGATACCGACGAAGCAGAGGGTCCAAACGCAGATCAGATCGCGATCTCGAAGGAATTCGATCTCCTTCCGAAGCCAACATTCATGGCAATGAAGGAAATGACAAGCGGTCAGATCCACCTCCGCAACGGCGGCGAAACGCCTGCTGCGACGGAGTAAGTTCACGCAAACATTGATTCAGAGCCATCCGGGACACCCGCGATGGCTCTTTTCGTCTCCATGAAGATTCTCCTCGGCATCACCGGCAGCGTATCGGCGTACAAAGCGCCGTGGCTCGTGCGCGACCTTCGTCGTGCAGGACACGACGTGCGCGTGGTGATGACGCCGTCGGCTCGGGCGTTTGTTGCGCCCCTTGCCCTCGAAGCGGTCTCGCAACACCCAGTCATCATCGACCCCTACGATCCTGCTATTCAGGAAGGGGGCTCGTGGCACGTGCACCTAGCTCGCTGGGCTGATGTGATGCTGATCGCCCCATGCTCGGCAACAACCGTTGCGCGTCTTGCAACTGGATTGTGCGATACAGCATTAATGACCGTCGTCGCATCACGTCCGATTGAAACACCATTGCTCGTAGCGCCAGCAATGGACACCGACATGTGGGATCAGCCAAGTGTGCAGCGCAATGTTGCGCAACTCCGCAGTGATGGCGTTATCGTGATCGAACCGGCCGAGGGTGAACTCGCCTCGGGACTCATCGGCAAGGGACGTCTGCCGGAGCTCGACACGCTGCTCGCTGCCGTGCATGCGCACATGCATACCGACACAGCAGAGCATAACGAAACACCGATCGAACGCTCACCATCGACATCACTCGCAGGCAAGCGCGTGGTCATCACGGCAGGTCCGACACACGAGCGCATCGATGCTGTTCGATCAATTGTGAATCATGCCACTGGTACAATGGGCTTTGCACTGGCTGCCGCTGCACAACAGCGCGGCGCGCTGGTGACGCTCATTACGGGTCCGACGCACCTCGCGACGCCATATGGCGTTGCGCGCGTCGATGTTGTCAGCGCTGCCGACATGTTCACCGCCGTAATGAACACAACGAATCACGACGTGTTCATCTTCTCGGCTGCGGTTGCTGATTACACGCCAACGCATCCCGTGGATGGCAAACTGAAGAAGACAGAACAATCGAGCGAGACAATGTCGCTCGAGCTTACGCGCACGCAGGACATCCTCGCAACCGTTGGCGCAGCGAAGCAAGCGCATCAACGTGTTGTCGGTTTTGCACTCGAGCACGACAACGTGATCGGCTATGCGCAAGACAAGCTCGTGCGAAAGAATGCCGATATGATTGTGGCCAACAAGGCCGGTGTTGCCGACAGCGGCTTCGGTCCGGGCAACAACACCATCACACTGATTACACATCACCAAGAACCACGGTCATACCCGCCCATGTCGAAACGCGCTTGTGCCGAACTCATCCTTGATGCGCTGGAGACGCTGTGATAACACTTACCAATATCACGGTCGACTTCGGCACTCGGATACTCTTTAAAAACGTTTCGTTTCTGATTCAATCAGGCGACCGCATCGGTCTGGTCGGACGCAATGGCGCTGGCAAGTCCACGATGATGGGCATCATTGCTCGTGAGCGTACGGCAACAAGCGGCGACGTATCGACGCAGACGGGGATCCGCATTGGTCTGCTTTCGCAGGACCTTACGCTCGACCTCAGCAAGACGCTTCGCGAAACAGCGATGATGGCATTTGAAGAAGTGCTGCGTCTGCAGGCAGAGATCGAAGAGCTCCAGCATCAGATCGAGACGCGCACGGACTACGAGAGCGACAGCTACATGCAGCTCGTGCAACGCTTGACGGATGCGAACGACATGTATGCGCGTCGCGGTGGTCTCACCATGCACGCCGACATCGAGCGCGTGCTTACTGGACTAGGCTTCGACGCAGCAGATCTCGACAAGGGTCTGACGGCGTTCTCAGGGGGCTGGCAGATGCGCGCCGAACTCGGACGTCTGCTGCTTGCGCACCCAGAGTGTTTGCTCTTGGATGAACCGACGAACCACTTGGATATCGACTCTGTGCGTTGGCTCGAGGACTTCCTCACGTCGTACGACGGTGCAATCGTGCTGATCTCGCACGACCGTGCATTCCTCGACAACGTTACCAATCGCACAATCGAGATCACCAAGTTCAAGGTCTACGACATCCCTGCATCCTACTCCGAGTACGAAGAGATTCGTGCCGAACGGATGGAACAACAACGCGCACTCGCAGCACGACAGAATCGCGAGCGCGATCGGATGCAAAAGTGGATCGACAAGTTTAAGTACAAGGCCTCCCTCGCATCACGTGCACAGTCGCGCATCAAAGCACTGCAGCGCATGGAAGTGGTTGAGGTTGATGAAGAAGACACATCATCGATTCACTTCTCCTTCCCTCCTGCACCCCGCTCGGGTCGAACCGTTGTGGACTGCCTAGGCATCACCAAGACCTATGGTGAGAAGCGCGTTCTGAAGGGCGTCGACTTCGCCCTTGAGCGTGGCGAGAAGATTGCGTTCATCGGTAAGAACGGCGAAGGCAAGACCACACTCGCCAAGATCATCGCAGGTGTTGAGCCCCCTACCGGTGGCACCGTCACACTCGGACACAATGTGAGCGTTGGATACTACGCGCAGCATCAGGCCGATATGATGGGCGGACACAACTCTGTGTACGAAGTGATGGAACAAGCGTCGCCCCCTGAAATGCGTCCGCGTATTCGCGCGCTCCTCGGCGCATTCTTGTTCCGTGGTGATGACATCAACAAAAAGGTCGGCGTGCTCAGCGGTGGTGAGAAATCACGTCTCGCACTTGCACGCTTGCTCCTCCAACCATACAACCTGCTCATCCTTGACGAGCCGACGAACCACCTCGATATGTTGTCGAAAGAAGTGCTCAAGGAAGCACTGCTGTCGTACGACGGAACAATGATCGTGGTATCGCACGACCGTGACTTCTTGGATGGACTGACAGAGAAGATCATCGCCTTCCGTCGTGGCACACTCAAGGAATACGAGGGCGACGTTGACACGTACCTCAAGCTGCTTGATGATCCGCATGTGAAGGATGCTCCCGCTCCGCATGAAATCCCCTTGCATGCCGCACATCAACCTGTGGCACCGCAGAAAACTGCAGCAGAGATCCGTGAAGAGCAGAAGCAGCGCGACAAGGAAAAGAAGAAAGCCGAACGTCGCATTGCCGACATTGAACGTCAGATCGCTGTGCAAGAGAAGACCATTGCCGAGCTCGAGCCGATCTTGGCCGATCCGGAATTGTACAAGGATCCGGTGAAGCAACACAAGACCGTTACAAGCTACGAGACCGCCAAGCGTCTGCTGGATGCATTGATGGAAGAATGGACATCACTCTCGGAGATCATCGCATGATGCGTCACGTCGTTGTAGCTCTGCTCGTACTCTGCACCACTGCTGTGCTTCAGGCACAGACAACAACTACTGATCAGCGCCGAACGATCACCGTCACCGGTGAAGCGCAGATGTCTGTACAACCCGACAAGGCAGAGATCCGCATCGGCGTGGTGACTGAAGGCATGGACATCACAAAGATCAAGTCCGAGAATGATCGTCGCGTGCGCGCGATCTTCGAAGCACTTGAGCGCATCGGCATTGCAAAGAAGGATATCACGACGACCAATCTGCAGATCTCCCCTGTCTACGAATACACGTCGGGTCGACGCAACCTGGTGAAGTACCAGATGCAGAATGCTGTGACGATTACACTCACGAAGCTCGACAACGTCGAAACCGTGGTCAACGAGGCAGTAGCGAGCGGAGGCAATACACTCGATCAGCTCACGTTCCTGCGCTCCAACAGCGAGCAGCTTCGCGACTCATTGCAAATCGAAGCGGCGCGCAACGCACGCACACGTGCCGACGCTCTTGCGGGCGCGCTTGGCGCAAAGGTGCTGCGGCCAATCTCGATCAGCAGCAATACCCATGACTACGGCAGCAACTTCATCGTGCGCGGTGCACGGAGCCTCAATGCCGACGCAATGCAGAGCACGCCTGTGAGCGGTGGCACACTCGACCTGTCAGCCTCTGTGAATGTTATCTTCGAGATCGAATGATCAACGGCAAAACCATCGTCGTGGTGCTCCCAGCCTACAATGCTGCGAAGACCCTTGAAATGACCTATCGCGAGATCCCCTTCGACATTGTCGATGATGTGGTTCTCGTCGACGATCATTCGCGCGACGATACATCTGCCGTCGGACGCGAGCTCGGGATCAAGCACGTAATTCGTCACGATCGCAATCGTGGCTATGGTGGCAACCAGAAGACATGCTACCGCGCAGCACTCGACCTCGGTGCTGATATCGTGATCATGCTTCACCCCGACTATCAGTACACACCAAAGCTGATTCCATCGATGGCGTACTTGATCGCCAACGACGTGTACCACGTCGTCCTTGGTAGTCGCATCCTTGGTAAAGGGGCTCGTCGTGGCGGGATGCCACTGTATAAGTACATCGCCAATCGCGGACTCACCTTGATCCAGAACCTCTTGGTCGGACAGAAGCTGTCGGAGTACCACACAGGGTACCGCGCCTTCTCGCGTACTGTGCTCGAAACCATCGACATCGAGAAGAACTCCGACGACTTCGTCTTCGACAATCAGATGCTCTCGCAGATCATCATGAAGGACTTCGAAATCGCCGAAGTCACCTGTCCGACGAAGTACTTCGACGACGCATCGTCGATCAACTTCCGCCGCAGCACCATCTACGGGTTCGGCGTCCTCTGGACAAGCCTCCAGCACAGGCTGCACACAATGGGCGTGAAGAACGAACGATACTAAGTAGCGGCGACCCTACCTTCTGATTCGCCGCTCTCTTCGTAACTTCGTCCATGATCCTCACAGACGCTGAAATCCTTGCCCACATGGAGCGTGGCACGATCAAGATCGAGCCGTTCGATCGCTCGTGTCTTGGTTCCAATTCCTACGATGTGCACCTGGGCCGGATGTTGGCCGAGTACGTGGATCGCGAGCTCGACGCCAAGCGCCACAACAAGATTGAACTGTATCCGATTCCGGATGAGGGCATCGTATTGGTGCCAGAGAAGTTCTATCTGGGCGTGACAGAAGAGTACACCGAGACGCACGCACATGTGCCGTTTCTCGAGGGTAAGTCGAGCGTTGGACGCCTGGGTATCGACATTCACGCCACTGCAGGAAAGGGCGACATCGGATTCTGCAACTTCTGGACGCTGGAGATCAGCGTGAAGCAGCCGGTTCGCGTCTACGCAGGAATGCCAATTGGACAGCTGATCTACTTCGCTGTTGAAGGCACCGTGATCAATCCATACAACGCAAAGAGTTCAGCCAAGTACAATGCGCGCGTCAACGCGCCGGTTGAATCGATGATGTGGAAGAACTTCCCGGTCGACGAGCAGAAGTCATGATCACACGCATTCTCGCTGTGCTCGTTTGCTGCGTGCTCCTCGCAGGTTGCGAAGAAGACACTGGCATGGATTCGTCGTCGTTCGACGAGCAAGAGTTGCTCGATATGCGAAGCGAAAAGGACGAGGCGTTTCGCACCACTGCCGAGAGTCCGATCCCTGAGCACATGCGCGATACGTTCAAGGGGCTGAAGTACTTCGCCCCCTCGGAAGAAGGCGTCGTCGACGCAGTGTTTGTTCCGAATGCTGCCGCTGATACCATGACCATGACAACCACGACATCGGAATTGCGTCCCGCAGTGCGCGCCGGACGCTTCGTGTTTACGTATGGCACAACAGAGTGCACGCTCACTGCATTTCAATTCTTGGGTGGTGCAACAGACTCGTACTTCGTGCCGTTTACAGACCGCACGACTGGCGAGTCGACGTATCGTGGTGGACGGTATCTCGATATCGAGAAGACCGGCGACTCGGTGTATGTGATCGATTTCAATCGCGCGTATAATCCGTTCTGCGCATATAACGACGCGTTCTCGTGTCCGCGTGTTCCACGCGAAAACAACCTCCCCGTCGCGGTCACGGTGGGAGAGCAGTCGTGGAAGTGATCCGTCTGCGCTGGATCCACCTCGTTGCGATGACGCTTCTTGTCATTGCCGTTCCCTCCTGTCTGTTTGTGAAAGCTCCGCAGCAGTCGGAAGACCTGCAGCACGTTGCTCTCAGTCCGCAACCACAAATCGACATGAGCGACGAACTCGTGCGAACTCGTGCGGGCGACCTCATTGCGCTGCTCCCACGCGGATGGGTATTCCTCGATGCAAAGGGCGAAGCATCGGCTGATATCGTATCGATCGCCGTCAACCCAGACTACACGCTCTCGATGGTCATCAGCAGCATCACGCACGGCGAATCAACGAGAGAGCTAACCGAGGGCGAAGGCATGCTGGGTCTTGCCCGTGTGGCATATCAGAAACATGTACGGAAGTCGGCAGGGGCCGTAAAACTCATCGGCACCTATCGCACAGCAGAGCTTGGTCCACGTCGTTTCGGACTCTACGACTTCTCCATGGCTGCCGGCGGACTTCGCACACGCGCCGCTGTATGCACATCGACGCTCGGCAATCATTACGAGATCGCACTCGTGCCACTCACGGTGAGTGGGAAGGATGTGCCAGACAATGCTACACAGGACGCAACCTTCCGCTCGATCCTCGCCACAGTCCAGTACTAACCCAATGCAGCTCTCCGACGATACCCTAGCCGTGATCGAGTTTCTCGAAGCATCCATCGAAGGCGGACTGCGCAAGCGCAATGACGTAGCAACCATCCTCGAACTTGGAGCATCACTTGGCGATGCCGATCTGTTCAATCAGATCTCGCGTACCGGCACGGCAACATGGAAGGTCTACTCGACACTCCGACGTGTACAGCCCGGCGACGAAGGGTACCGTCAGCTCGAGGAAGAATTTGCACTGCAGATGAATGCTCTGCGCGAACATCTTGCTACGCTTGTCAACAATGCCGACGACGATACGCTGCGTCGATTCGATGAGGTGTACTTCGGTATGACGCAAGGCGTCATCCGCAACATCGTCGATCTATCGCACGACCTCGCGAAGATCAAGGCTCTTCAACGCGACGCGGGGTAGCGAACAGCGATCGAGCTCGCTTCAACGCACGCTCATGTCGCTTCCGCACACATTCCGGCTTCAGATCAAGCTCGCGCGCGATCTCTTCAAACGGCATACCCTCGAGATAGTGCCGTCGCAACAATGCTGCATCCTGCTCGGGCAAACGCGAAAGCACTGTCGACGCATCCACGTCGTTCTCGTGCGATGGCACAACAACGAGGTGCGACGATGTTCGTTCATATGGCATCCATCCATATTCCTCGTCGCGATCCGGATGCACCATCGAACGAGATCGTGCAACCGTGCGCGCAAGCGTGCGCGCGGCTACCGTGGTAACGTAGGCCTGCGCATTGTTGGGCGCTTCTCGGAGCACGCTCATCTCGTAGGTCACCGTGACGGCATGCTGAATAGCTTCGTCGACGTCGTCGGATGATGCAGCCGAATAGCGCCGCGATAGAAATCGATACAACTCGCCACGATTGACCTGCATGGCAAACCTCCCTCTATGTAATGATGCTGCACGGTGTACTGCGCATAACATCACGCTTCGGGCGTGCCCGTGGAATCCAGCGTTCGCAAGCCCCCTTCCTGCGTATGCCAACGCTGAAAATTGGCGTAGTTTCGCTCATGGAACAGAACGAGCTTACCATTCCACCGATGTTTGCATTCCTACCACCGGAGCGGGTTCATCGCATGGACCTACCCGTCGGCACCTTTGTGTTCCGGCAGGACGAAGGGTGCGGGCGCATCGGCTTTGTTGTCTCTGGCTCGATTCGCGTGTTCAAAGAGCACGACACCGGGAAGTCGATCACACTCTATCGCATCGGACCCGGCGACACGTGCATTCTGTCGATGTCGTGTGCGCTTTCGAATCCCATTCACCAAGCGAGCGCAGTTGTCGAGGAGGATGCAACCGTTCTCACGGTTTCAACCGAGGACTTTCGTGAGCTGATGAAGACCTCGAACGAGGCTCGCGACTATGTGTTCAGCATGTTCGCAACACGTCTTACCGACGTGATGATTCTCATCGAGGAAATCGTGTTCCGTCGCATGGACGAACGTCTTGCCGGCATCCTCATCGATCATGCAGCACGACACCATTCATCCGTCGTGCAAGCAACGCACGAAAAGCTGGCGGAAGAAGCAGGCACGGCACGCGAAGTAGTCACACGCATTCTTCGTGACTTTGCGGCAAGGGGCTGGGTAGAGCTTCAGCGTGGATCGATTACGATCACAGATCGCAAGGGACTTCTGTCACGCACGTGACAGCATTGTGAAAAAGTCACCAACACGCTCGTATGCGATGCCGTAGGTTCGCATACTTCGTTTCGACATTGAACTGAAAGGACGTCACATGTTTTTCAAGCAGATCTACGAACCAGGCCTCGCACACGCATCCTACATGGTAGGTTGTCAGAAGACCGGCGAATGTTTGGTCATCGATGCCAAGCGCGACATCGACACCTACATCGAGATCGCGCGTCAAGAACGTCTGCGCATCACGCACCTCGCAGAGACGCACATTCATGCCGACTTCCTAAGCGGCACGCGCGAGCTTGCCGACGTTACAGGTGCGATGATGTACCTGTCGGATGAAGGGGGCGATGAGTGGCAGTATGAATTCGATCATGTCGGCGTTAAGGATGGCGACACCTTCATGGTGGGCAACATCAAGATCGAAGCGATGCACACGCCAGGTCATACACCAGAGCACATTTCATTCCTTGCAACAGACACACCGGCAACGGCTGACGTGCCGATCATGATCTTCACGGGTGACTTCGTATTTGTTGGTGATGTTGGACGTCCGGACTTGCTCGAGAAGGCCGCCGGCCACGTCGGCACAATGGAAATAGGCGCACGCCAAATGTGGAAGTCGCTTGCGCGCTTCAAGGCCCTACCTGATCACATTCAGGTGCACCCTGCACACGGTGCAGGTTCGGCATGTGGCAAAGCACTCGGAGCTATTCCATCGTCGACCGTCGGCTACGAGAAGCTGGTGAACTGGGCACTGCGCCATACATCAGAAGATGCATTTGTTGCCGAGCTTCTCTCCGGACAACCCGAGCCCCCTCGGTATTTCGCAATGATGAAGAAGCTCAACAAAGTTGAGCGCGCACTCCTCTCTGCTGTACCATCGCCGAAGCGTCTCACACTTGGCGAGTTGCGCGACGTGCTCACATCAAAGCGACACGTTGTGGACACACGCTCGAAGGTTTCGTTTGCTGGTGGACACATTCCTGGCACGATCAACATTCAGAACAACAAAGCCTTTTCGACGTGGGCTGGTTGGGTGTTGAACTACGACGAGCCATTTGCGCTGATCACCGACGAGGAGGATCTTGACGATGTCGTACGCAAACTCATGCGTATCGGACTCGACGGAGTTGCTGGATACTACCCGAATGTCACCGACTGGCAGGATGCTGGCAACGAGCTTGCGGAGGTTCCGCAGATCCATCTCGATGATCTCGTCGCTCACCATGCGGATGGTTCATTGAGCGTAGTGGATGTGCGTGCAACAAGCGAGTACGAAGCTGGACATATTCCTGGCGCAATGCACCTCCATGCAGGCTATCTGCAGGGTCGCACAAATGAAATCCCTCGCGACACCCCAGTGGTGATCTCGTGTCAAGCAGGCGATCGCTCGAGCATCGCCATCAGCATTTTGCAACGTGAGGGCTTTACCAACGTTGTCAATTTCCCGCAGGGCTATGCCGGCTGGCACGCATCGGGCGCACCAATTTCAACGGAGAAATCAGCATGATGTATTCACAGATAACACCGACCGATCTCAAGCAACGCATCGCTTCAGGCGAGGACCTTGTATTGATTGACGTGCGGCAACCGGAAGAGCACGCGGAAGTACACATTCCGAATTCGATCTTGATTCCCCTAGGCGAGCTTCCGGCGCGACTCGACGAACTCGAGCAGTACCGCGATCGCGAGATCATCCTGTACTGTCGCTCTGGCAATCGCAGTGGTCAAGCATGCATGTTCCTCAGTATGCAGGGCTTTCCTCATCTTGTCAACCTCGAAGGAGGCATGCTGCAATGGTAACGGGCACCTTCGATGAGCTGCTCGCATCTACGTCGCAGCCCATCCTGGTTGACTTCTGGGCAGAGTGGTGTGGACCGTGTCATGCAGTTGCACCAACGATCGAGCAAATTGCGCGCGACTATAAGGGGCGCGCAGTCGTGATCAAGGTGAATGTCGACACCAAGCCGCAGCTCGCTGCACGCTTTAGCATCCAGAGCATCCCTACGCTCATGATCTTTCAGAATGGCAAGCCCATCTGGCGTCAGGCCGGTGTGCAGCCATACGCAGCAATCGCGCACGAGCTCGATCGCGCAACTGCAACACCCGTATGACCGCACTGATGCTGCTCATCGCAGCCGCAATAGGAGTTTCGCTCGGACTCCTCGGCGCTGGCGGTGCGATTGTTGCCGTGCCCGCCTTCGTCTACATCGGTGGCATCCCACCTGAGCTTGCCGACGGATACGCGCTGTTCGTCGTGACGATTTCATCGGCAATCGCCGTTGGCATGCAATGGAGTCAGCGCCTCATTGCGTGGCGCACGATTGCATGGTTCGGTCCGTCAACGATCCTCTCGCTGATCGCTGTGCGTGGGTACTTGGATCAGTTTGTTCCGCAGCGCGTACAGATGATCTTCTTCGGAATCATCCTCCTCGTGGCTGCACTTGCGATGATGCGCGGACGCAAGACGGCACCGTCAGACACACACGAGCTACATCCATTGCGACTCAGTGCGTTCGGCATTGTGATCGGTGCAATTGGCGGACTCCTTGGAGTGGGCGGCGGATTTCTGATCACGCCTGCACTCGCTGTATGGGCTGGCCTCGACATGAAGCGAGCAGTCGCATCATCGCTGGTGCTCATCAGCGTGAACTCCTTCACCGGCGTTATGGTCGACATGGCCGATGGGATGCGCTACGATTGGCCGTACGTGCTCACGTTTACAGCAGTCGCAACCGCAGGCATTATCACGGGCACACTTCTATCGCGACGCATCGACAACACTGTGCTGCGAGCAGCCTTCGGTTGGGTTGTCTTGGCTATCGGATGTGTTGTGCTCGGAATCGAGCTCTTCTCGTAAACGCGGACGGTCGCGAGGTTAGTCGCGGTTGTTCTTCTTCCGGAACACGAAGCTGATTGGCACGCCCTCGAAATCGTGCAGCTTGCGCAGCTGACGTTCAATGAAGCGCTTGTAGGCTTCGGGAAGCAATTCAGGGAAGTTCAAGAAGAACGCAAACAATGGTGGTTCGGTCTTCACCTGCGTCACGTAGTTGATGCGCAAGTCGCGCGCCTTCACACTTGGAGGGGGCGTGCGTTCGAGCATCGCAATGAGCTCCTCGTTGAGTTCGTGCGTTGGGATGCGCACGCAGCGACGCTCTTGAACCTTCTTCGCCATCTCGATAAGCTTGGTGATCCGCTGCTTTGTAATCGCAGAGATCGTCACAATCGGCACATAGTCAAGTGTTGGCAGTTCATCGTAGATCTTTTGGATGAACGCATCTGCCGTCTTCGTGTCTTTCTCGATCAGATCCCACTTGTTCAGCGCGATGATGATGCCCTTACGCGCTTCCACAACTTCCGAGATCACGCGCTTGTCTTGTGCTTCAAGACCCTGTACGGCGTCAACAACAACAATCGCAACATCGCATCGATCAATCGCGCGCGATGTACGCATGGTGCTAAAGAGCTCAATGCTCTCCTTGATTTGACTGCGGCGACGCAGACCTGCGGTATCGATCAGGACGATCTGCTCTCCGTAGTACGTCAGCACGCTGTCGATCGCATCACGTGTCGTACCTGCGATCGGCGTTACCACCATGCGGTCCTTGCCAAGCAGCGCATTTGTCAGCGAGCTCTTCCCAACATTCGGACGTCCGACGATTGCAATCTTGAGTCGTGTGTCTTCCATCTGTTCGTCGTCACGCAGGTGCGACACAACAAGATCCAGGAAGTCGCCCGTGCTTCGACCATTCAGGGCAGAGATTGCAAACGGATCACCCAGACCCAGCGCATAGAATTCCGATGCGTTGAGGTCACCAGATGCGTTGTCGCACTTGTTGACAACCAACACAACTGGCTTCTTTGAGCTACGCAGCATGCCACCGATCTCACTGTCGATTGGCGTCAACCCGTCACGTCCATCCACGACGAAGAGGATCACATCCGCTTCATCGATCGCAAGCATTGCCTGCTCACGAATCGCGCTTTCGAACACATCATCGCTATCAGGCACAATACCGCCCGTGTCGACGAGCTGGAACACGATACCCGCCCATTCGCCCTTAGCGTAGAGACGATCACGCGTCACGCCTGGCACGCCTTCCACAATGGCATGACGTTCTTCGATGATGCGATTAAACAGTGTGGACTTGCCGACGTTCGGTCGGCCAACGATTGCTACGAGACCCATGCCACAAAGGTACGGCGAAATGTCGACCCTCTGCGGTATTGCGTCGTTTGACCAAGGATGTATATTACTGGATAGATTGTCGGAAGTAACACTTCATCATCACCACTGAAGAGGTACTACTATGGCTACATCTCTGTTGACCAGCATTGTCGCAGTAGATTTTATTAAGCGCAGCATTCCAACATTTGCGATATCTGCATTGCTCATGCTTGCTGTATTGGTCGGGACACCCTCAATAGTCCGATCACAGCCTCCATGCCCCAATGATCCCGCCTGTCCATGGACGCCAGCTGTTCTCGATATCAACGCATTCGAAGTCGCACCAGGCAGACTTTGCGACATCACAATAGCATACTGCTACAGGTCCTGTAATGGTCGATGTGAGATTCTCTTCCGCGAGTGGAAGTTCTACGATCGGGCCTGCATTCAGGGCGTCACCCTTGACCAGACGTTTTATGCTCGCCTCTTCAGAGCTATTGCGGTCCATCTGATGGGAAGAGGCAATGATGCATGCAGCCAAGAGATTCCGCCATGCCCTAATAGTACACCGATTTTCAGTTTTATGCGTTCATCCTGTGTAAAGTGGACGGTCGACTCACTAGTGCCAGATGTCGTCATACGGTCTTGTGGCTACTCAGCGCTGTGCAAAGCGGAATACACATTCTGCTATGATAATTCTACAACACCACCAAATGTCGTCATGAATCTAGTCGCAGTCGGTGGCAACAACTGTCCAGCATCATCTACCCCTTTGAGCTTCCCAGCAATTTTTCCAACCACGACGTATGAGAGCCCATGCTACACGACGTGCTATTGAGGGTAGTAGCTCGCATCGCTCGTAGCGCTTTTGCCGTTGGGATTGGATTCCTTGGGTATGCTGCATGCTTGGCTCAACAGCTAGCCCCATCCAAACATCTCAGCACAGAGATCATTGCCGCCTCAGCATTGCAGAGCAATGTAATGCTCGTTGACAAACGTGGGTGTGCTTGGATGTATCGACATGGCATTGCTGACCCTGCTCCTACACTCTATGAACTGCCGAATAACTCGTCCTGCGTTGATGCTTCCATCTTACCATCGGGGTACATCGTACGTGTTACTTCCACTGGAAGCGCCATACTTTGTGGTAGTCAGAATTCCTGCCATACCATCGTAGGTGCGGAGGTGCGCTCATTGATGCGCCTTCGCGAAGGCATCCTTGTCGGACTAACATCGACCAATTCACTCGTAATGCTAGACGAGCGTGCGCAGCGTTGGGTGCCAATTCTTGAGGGCGAGAGCACTCAGATCATACTGCTAGCTCAGAGTGATCCATCGAACCACGTACTTGATGGCTTGGGAAGACTAGGAGTGCTCTCGTACAATTCTCAGCTTGACACCGTTAAAGTTACTTGGGAACAGCAGATATCTGTTTCTTCGGTTAACGCACTTTCAGTGTCTCCATCCACAAGATCAATAGTCTTATCATCACCCAGCACACTCACCGAATCTGAGCATCGACTGTACGCTCGGCAACATCCATCGGACTCGTACGAATTGGTGTTGATGACGACGGGTGAAGTCGCTACTGCGACCGACGACTCATGCATGATTGTTGCGTCTGGCCATCGAATCAAGCGAGTCTCTGCGAACGGCGCTATCATCAACGTTTCAGAGTCGTCTATCGAGGACGAGCCGGGCGTTTCCGCGCATGGGATGCTTCCTGTTGACGATTCCGTCTGGATCTTTGGCGCATCAGGTAGGACATCGGTCTTTCATGCTGATAGCATCGTCACTGTCTCATATATCCCAACGATACCTGAGGCCGGCTTCGAAATCATACGGCGAACGGACGGCAGACCACAGGGACTGCGTACTTCGAGACGCGTACTGTTGGGTGTCAAGAGCTCTATCTCGCTTGAACCACTACCACAACTCGACAGCTGCACAACCTCTCGCAACATTACCAGCATTGCTGTCATTAGTGATTCACTCGTGTACATACCCTATCAGTCTAGCTACAACCACAAACGCGTCAATCTGAACAGCAGCGAATATTGGTGCATTCGATCAACATACCGACCTGATCGCGTCCTCTCAACAGAAACAGAACATGCGTTTGGGGTCGATTCATGGACACGAATGATCTCACACACGAACGATGGCTGGGCATCAATTGATACAATAGGACGGCTTACTGCACAACCCGATACTGTACTCGGCATCGGCCACATTATGTCAAACGGCACCGACTGGTATGTTACCGGGGTAATTCAGCGAGCTCCACTGCCTGGCGAGGCATTGAATAGATCTGCAATAGTTTGGCGCATTGACGATAACGGCAACGTCGAAGTGTTTCGAAGCAATGACTATCACACAATTACGAGTGCTAACCTCCGCGGTTCGGTCCTTTCGATGATCGTTCAGTCGAATAAGAACACCGACAATCGAAGGACTCGCCTCATCACTGTTGATCTAGAGACTGGCACCGAAACAACCTGGTTTACATCTAGTAGCAATGAAGATGATCAATTGAGCTTTGCGGCTAAACTGCCACATGGTGGATACTTGGTTGGACGTTTGAACGGCCTCCTTTCTATCATTCGGACACCATCCGCCACTCCTGAGAACATAGCGGTGCCGACTGAGTTACCGGGACTAATGTTTCGAGATTGCAGCACCATCAATGACTCCACCGTGCTGCTTGTAACGAACTGGCCCGTTTCGTCAGCAACAATAGTGAGCTTGCCACAGCTCTCAACATCAGTCAACGAAGTCGATCCATACCGTGCACTTAAACTCGTCGACATCGTGTCCGTTTCACCTAACCCCGCACGAGACAATGTCAAAGTTCGCTTCATCGTAGCGTCCGGAATCGGGTTTGAGGGAGCTCAATGGTCTATCATCGATGCTCTCGGCGCCTCAATGTTATGTGGGCAATTGGACCCGTCAGCATCAAATGGCGCAACTCCAGGAGAATGGCAAACGGAGATCAATACATCGTCACTGCACGCGGGAGCCTACTCTCTTTGCCTATCGTTAAAGGGCTATAGAGCTCGTTCATCACTCATTATAGCTCGCTAACACTCGAAAGCATCTCTTGTTCAGCAGCATCACTTCTGCGCTGTAAGCTCGCGAATGATCGTATCGACGCTCACGCCTTCGGCTTCGGCACTGAAGTTCGTGACAAGGCGGTGGCGAAGCACGCTGAGGGCAACGGCGTTGACGTCGTCGATGCTTGGTGTGAAGCGAACCATGTACATCGTTTTCGTGACCGCACAACCACACGTTACAAACACTGCGCGAATCGCATGTATGACATCTACTGTCATACCACTAATTCTCCTTGCAGCTTTGATTGCATAGATGTAGGTTTTACGTTATCAACTTAGTGAATGTTGTTCATAGGATTCTGGAGTCGTATATGCCCCCCCCAGTAACTTGCCGTGGCTGAAATCGCTTTGCGTCGTGCTGCTGATTCTGGGAGTTGTTCTCTCAGTTTGTCATGTGTCCTTGGCTCAACCAATAACGGGTGAACGAGATTACGTTCCCAATGGGTCCTTCGAACAAATCACGATTGATCACCAGAGAAATCCAACGTGGCCTGCCTGGGGCACCAGATATCTCTTTGCGAGCCGATGGTGGAGGCAGTTTCATCGGTACATGCTCGAAAACAGCACAGCCCCTCCGTTTATCATCCCGTATGATCAAGATCGGGTACCATACATCCCCGCCGGAACATTTTACGATCCGATTTCATGTTCCAGCGCAGATCTGTTTACAACCGAACAGGAGCCGTGCATTCCTGGCGTAGGAGGTGGGTCGTATGTAGGCATCCCTGAGAACTGGTTCGGTTATGAACCAACACGTACGCTAGCGGATGCTGCAAACACACGGTACGCTGGATTGTATTACCGGTTGAATGGAGTTGATGCCGGATCCAGCATCGTGCCGCTCGATCGGGTAACTGATCCTGCAAACCAGCTCTGGCGTGAATACCTCGAAGTGGAGCTGCTGGCACCGCTACAGAAGGACGGCAAGTACACTCTTAGCTATTACGCATCGCTGTCGGAGGTGAGTACCCACGCTATCGGTCTGGAAGCGAGAGTTTCCCCGAATCCATACCTTACAATCCCACAAAACTCATACCTGGACGCCTGCTACGACATTGATGACAACGATGGACCGAATGCGCGTGTCGGGATTCCCTACACAATAGGGGACCCCGGACTGAAGCTAGCTAGTGCAGGAAGGATCGACCGAAAAAACGGATGGACCCTCGTGCAGCATGATTTCGTCGCTAATGGTGGAGAGAGATATCTGACGATCGGAAACTTCGAGGCACGACCCAGTGTGGACGTGAATCAGCCTCTTCCGCCTGTTTGCCAGAACTACTTCAGCAACCCTAACGCAACGGAATTTGCCTACTATTACATCGATGATGTACGCCTTACGGAAGCAATTGAATGCGTGTGCAACGGTAGCTTCCAAGTCAAGCTCATCCCAGCTTTATCGCAGGATCCCGCGAAATGCTGCTTTCGAGTGAGACTCATTAACGGTGGGGGCGACGTTATCGACGCGCGATCGCTTGCCTGCACAATCTATGGCATGGATATTCACGCATTCGAGGGATCGCTGATTGGTGATCGGGCATTCAGATGGGAGTCAAGAGATGCCAGCACGAGCAATCCTACCAAACAGCCGGTTGTTGGTGATTATCAGTGGTATGACCTAGGCACTATATGCCTGCCAGCTCTCGATCAGAAGGAATCCAGAGAGCTAGTCGTCATTGCAAAGGGAAAGGATGGCAAGGCATTCTGCGAGGAGCGCATTTCCTACCGTGGCTGCACAGACAATTGCAACTGCGATGATTTTGCGAAAAGCGTGCGTGTTGAACCGAACACTGAGACGTCGGACAAGTGCTGCTTCAACGTGCATGTGGATGCATCGAAGCTCAAATCAGGCTGCACCATTGGCTCAATAGACATCTACTCAAGTCTGACATTCCTCGACAAGGATAGAATCACCGAGACCTACAAGCCCGAAATGCCAGTCGACCTCAAGCATTCCGGATTCCTCTATTCATTCTGCATCGAAAAAACGAATGTTTCAGCGCTGACTGACTCTACGACAATTGTCTTCCGAGGCCTTGATGGTAGCATTCTGTGCTGGAAGAATGTCAAGCTTAGATGTGATTGCGATTGCAGTACGCGGTCTCCGAAACTGGAGTTGCTGTTTGAAGACGCGCTTGGCAAGTGTTGTTTCGACGTGAGCGTAGCCGCAACCACCAGCTGCCCGTTCAATCTCACCGGGATAAGGATTCTCACAGATGAGAACATCACGTTGTCAACCGTAAGTAGCGATTGGCTATTGGTAAAAGACAACTCGTCAGTAACGCTCGTGCCACGTGCTGGCTCAGCTAACGGAAACAACAAGCACGTGATCGGCCGACTATGCATCCCAACGTGTTTCGCCTTTAATCCAAAGTCGCTCGTTGCCTCTGCCAACATTACAGTCGGTGGAGTTGCATGTTCTGTATCGGTAGACGTAAACGCCGAACTTGCACAAACATGTCGAGGCAATGTTACCTGTGATGACGTCATCGTAACTCTCGAGAAACCGCCGATTGGACGAGGAGTATCGTTGCCCGACGATTGCTGTAGGTTTGTACGAATTCAACTGCGTAATTGCACGTCGAGGAATAGAACTGTTGCTGCCGAAGTAATCGGTCCGGGCGGCATCCCGGTAAAGTCTATGAACCTTGGATCGGGCATTTTTGAGTCTGCGCCTCTATGCCGAACGTATCGCATAGGCGAGACATTTACCATCAACCTGCGGGATCCTAACGGGACGGTCATCTGCACGAAGAAGGTGACGGTACCTGACTGCTCGAGAATGGAGACAAACGAATGAGAACGAACCCGACCTACTCGTTTGGCCTGTTCGTGGCGGCCATGTTGATGCTCTGCCAGGTAGCCCATTCGCAGATCAGACCAGCCATTGGCCGCTTCGAGGGATGGGTATCATGCGACAGCACGAAGATTCATCCATGGGGCCCATCGTATCTCAACATCGACAGTGTTCCGTCTAACGAACGCATCACTTCGCTGTACTTCAGTAGTGCAATTTTCGCTCTGACACAAAGCGGCGCCGTCTATGGTTCGCCGCTTGCCGAGCGACTCGTCGGCGATACACTCGAAGATATAAGTCGCAACAGTTTCGTATTCCGTCGGATACCTTTCGATAAACCGGTGAAGATGGTTGCAGGACCGCCGTCGCAGTTTGCAATGTATCTGACCTACGAGGGTGAAGTGTATGCGACCTGTTACAATTCTTCCTTCCTACCGTTACTCTTTGGCAGCGACCAGACGACGCCAGTGTACCGTCCCAAGAAGCTACTTCTCCCCAAGAAGGTTCACTCCATTTCCGGCAGTGGTGGCAGTGCTCTCGCACTGCTGGTGGATGGGACGGTCTGGTCATGGGGGAACAACAGTGGTGGTGCATCGGCGAGGAATCCTGATTCGCTTCGTGTTTCAATCGGACAAATCGAGGGATTATCGCGCATACGCATGGTGCGTTCGAGTGAATCACACGGCGACCTTGGACCCTGCTACGCCATCGATTCATCAGGGACGTTGTACACCTGGGGAACGAATGAAGGCGGTCAGGTCGGTGACGGAACTCGAGCGAACCGTTCAACACCATATCGACTGGATCTTACAGATGTGGTTGATGCCAAAGGCGGAAGGTATCATAGCATTGCACTACGGGCCGATGGTTCAGTGTGGACCTGGGGCAGCAACTCATATGGTCAGCTTGGGTTACCATCGCTCCTCGCATCGTTCACGCCGCAGCGCGTGACGAGTCTGCCGCCGATACGTGAAATTTTCTCCTCACGAATGTCGTGTTTTGCCGTCGACTCTACGGGGCAGTGGTGGACGTGGGGCCAAAATCTGGACAATTTGATGCTTGGGATTTCCAAACGTGATGCCGTGCTCTCACCGATACGGATGAGCGATCCGTGCTCAATCACTTCTGCAGCAGATGGCCAACTACCACACGATCTCGAAATCCATCCCCAGCCAGCTGCGAGTAACGTGACCATCCGCCACGGTCTTTCTGCCGTAGCGGTGACCATTGAGATCGTGGATGTTCTTGGTCGCTCCGTCATCACGGTAGGCACAACCCTGGATTCCGTGCCTATCGATGTTTCTTCGCTGCCGCCCGGCACCTACGTCGCGCGCTGTTCCGGAGATGCGCAGGTGGCGAACTCCGTTTTTCTCGTCGCGCGATAACTTCTCAGCTCTTCAACAGCTCGCGGATAATCGTATCGACGCTCACGCCTTCGGCTTCGGCACTGAAGTTCGTGACAAGGCGGTGGCGAAGCACGCTGAGGGCAACGGCGTTGACGTCGTCGATGCTTGGTGTGAAGCGACCCTGCAATGCGGCACGGCTCTTGGCGCCGAGTACCAAATACTGCGATGCGCGAGGTCCGGCACCGTAGCTCACGAAGTCCTTCACAACTTTCACGGTGCTTGTTACGGGGCGGGTAGAGCGCACAAGCGACACTGCATGCTCGATCACGTTGTCGGCAACCGGGATGCGACGCACAAGCTCTTGGAATCCGAGGATGTCGGCGGCGTTCATCACCTTTGCGATCGATGCAACGGTGCTCGATGTTGTGGTCTTCACAACCGTGACTTCCTCATCGTGCGATGGGTAATCCAGCCGCAGGTTGAACATGAAACGGTCGAGCTGTGCCTCTGGAAGTGGGTATGTACCCTCTTGTTCGATCGGGTTCTGTGTTGCGAGCACGAAGAACGGCTCTTCAAGACGGTACGTTGTGCCGGAGGCAGTTACGGAATGCTCCTGCATGGCTTCGAGCAGCGCAGCCTGCGTCTTTGGCGGCGTACGGTTGATCTCGTCGGCCAACACGATGTTGGCAAAGATTGGCCCCTTGATAAAGCGGAATGCCTTTTCACCTGTCGTTCTGTTTTCTTCGATGACTTCCGTACCGGTAATGTCGCCCGGCATCAGATCGGGCGTGAACTGCACGCGAGAGAAGCTCAGGTCCATGGAGTCGGCGACCGTGCGAATGAGCAATGTCTTGGCAAGACCCGGCACGCCTACCAGCAGACAGTGTCCGCGGGCGAAGAGTGCAATCAGGAGTTGCTCGACAACATCCGTTTGTCCAACGATGACCTTGGCGATCTCGGCAGTTGCCGTACCAATGCGGTTGGAGAGATCTTCGACACGTGCTGTATCAGTCATGACAACGGTAGGTTCTTAGGTGTGTGATTGCAGACCAGCGTAGGTCTGCGTGATTCCAGCTATCAGTCGATCTACGTCTGCTTCTGTTGTATACCGACCGAAGGAAAAGCGTGCGGCATTGCCTGCGGCCGCCTCGCTGAAGCCCATTGCAAGGAGTGCCGCTGATGGTGAGGTTGAAGCACCATGACATGCGCTACCCCGACTGCAGCAGACGTCGGGCACACCGGCAAGCACATCGCCAACACGCACTGTGTGGAAGACAACGTTGGTGATGTTGTACCCGCGCGGAGCGCCGTCGCCACAGATCTCCACACCATCGAGCGTGCGCAATGCAGCCTCGAATCGCTCGCGGAGTGCGCGAATGCGCGGTGCATCCGATTCAAGATCGGCGTAGGAAATCTCTGATGCCGCACCGAGTCCGACGATGCCTGTCACGTTCATTGTCCCGCTTCGAATACCACGCTCTTGTCCGCCCCCTACCACCATTGCCTCGAGCGTTACAGCGTGTTCGCCACGTCCGCGCACGTAGAGTGCGCCGACGCCCTTCGGACCGTAGATCTTGTGTCCGCTCCACGGCATCAAGTCGATCCCAAGCTCGTCGACATTCACAGGCATCTTGCCATAGGCCTGTGTGGCATCCGACATCATTACCGCGCCTGCCGCATGTGCAATAGCACTGATCGCCGCCATGTCCTGAACGACGCCGGTTTCGTTGTTCACCATCATCACCGACACCAGCAACGTATCAGGCGTGCAGCGTCGTTCCAGGTCATCGAGATCGACGCGACCCTGGTGATCTACCGACACCCATTGCACATCGTAGCCCAGATCCGCACAACGCGCAACCGCATCGCGCACAGCCGAATGTTCGGACCGCACAGAGATAATGCGGTGGCGTGCATCCGGACGCTGAAATTGCTTGGATGTGGCCAAGCCTTGGATAGCAAGATTGATCGACTCCGTCGCGCCCGACGTAAACACGATCTCATCGGGTTGCGCACCAATCGGCGCCGCGCAGCGCTTACGAGCTGTTGCCACGAGCGCACTGGCCATCATCCCACCGAGGTGAGCGCTGGAAGCGTTGTAGTACACCTCAGTCAGTGTTGGCGTGATCGCCTCGACCACTCGTGGGTCGACAGGGGTCGTTGCGGCGTAGTCAGCGTAGATCAAATGCATGACCGCGAAAATACGAGCCCAAACCACACCAGACACATGATGAATCTCGCTGATTTCGCCCGCGGCCACCACAATGGGACCGCGGGCCACCGCAACGGATATACACCGTGTACCTGCATCAGCTAAAGGGCGTCATACCCGTGATGCAAGCATCTATCCCTAACGCGTATAGATAGTATGCATGAACGTGTATATGGTGCGCCGTTGGGTAGATACTACGGATACGGCCTACCGAATGTCAGGATCGATGACTTTGATTGTCGGAATCGTCGACTGACTCGCCTGTAGCACTTGGCTACACAGTGTCGAATCCTGCATTGCGGCGTTGATCGCAGCCGCATTTGCCGACGTTGTATCTGCAATCCACTGACTTGTGTATTGACTATTTGCCTGGATGACGCCAAGCCACAGCAATAGCGACAACAGCAACTCCATCTTCACCCCCTGATGAGATTGTTTGCAATCCCGGCGCATGTGCGTCGGCGTGATGCAAGGTCTCGGAGTTGCCGTCGTTCAACAATTTGATTACGTTAGTTTTTCGACATCGTTTTTTACCAGTAGAGATCACGATGAGAGAATTTCACCACCTACAACAGCTAATCAGGACCGGGGCGGAGATATGCGGCAATGCGTCAATGCGATCTTGGGTGCGCAAGTACGCAGGGGCCAACGTGAAGTCGAGTGACCTTGCATCACTCGATGTCTCTACGCTGTTTACAGGCATGACACCTGCCGCTGCGAGAAAGGCTGCCATGCGATGCAGCGACAATCTTGAGCGCGAGATGCTGAACTCTCAGAGCACGTCGCAATCCGTTGCGCCTCGACTTCGTCACGCGGCAGATATTTGCAGAAGATTATTCGCTGCTGAAATGTTGTTGCGGACCGATGGCCGCGAGTTCTCAAAGCGTCACATTCGCTACATCGTTCGCAATGCAACGAATCCATCGCAGATATTGCTGCGGACGCATGCGGCCTTCAAGGGCATGGAAGGGGCATCACTCGCAGGAGACCTCACAGAAGTACAATTCTATGCGGACCTCATGCAAGAAATGCTTGGCGAAGTGGAGTTGATTCGTCGAATCAGTGCGATCACAAGTACACTTCGAGCTATTGGCATACAACGAACAACACGCGTAGACCAGCACGTCTATGCATCAACAATACGTGCAGCAGCCGAGATTCTCGATCAACGCACAACCTCGTATCCAGATTCCGCGGTAGCTGGGATCGGACACTTAGCAGCATTGTATTGTCAGTTCACCGGCAAGTACGAGCACGGTATGCGCTGGATTCGCGCACAAGAGCGCGCTTACAAACGGCTTCATCAATGGAACAGCTCAACTATGCGGGAAAACTTTCTCCTTCGGTTTACCGTCGAGCTCCGCACATCTAAGCACACTGCTGCCATCGAAACAGCGCAACAACTCCTTGATTCGGATACGCCGGGATCGTCGAGTTGGTTTAATCTGATCAACAGACTCTGCGAGATGTTCATCCGAGATCAGGCATACGAGCAAGCAGCAACGCTTCTTATGACTGGGATTAGCCACCAAAACTACCGTCGAATGTATCCGTCACTACGTCGCATTCTGCTGTTTACTGCCGGCTATCTCGCCGTGCTTACCAACTCCGAGCCACTTTGGTCAACGTATGAGCGACGCCGACGCATGGACCGCATCACGCCATCGCGCTTCTTCCATCATCGTGTGATTGACATCCTACGAATGCTGCAGCAACACAATCCTGATGTTGTTGAGGCTACACAGAACCTGGCATCGCAGCTTCAGCGCGCCCCGTCTTCGCTGCGACCAAAGGGCGTCAAGGAATTCATTGACGTCATACGCTCCGCACATGCTCAGCGACCAGTGCGCAGAGCGCGCACATCGGAGCTTGATCACGCCGAATTCATCGAAGAGATTGTTCCGTGGTCAGCACTTGTGGCATATGCGAAGAAGGCAATCGCCACGCCCAAGATTACCCGGCGAAAAGGCCGTACGCGATAAGTGCGAGGAGTGACGCGAGCATGGGCCACATGGTGACCATCGCAAGGCGCACTGGGTCGACATTTGAGAGAGCCGCCGTGAAGACGGTTACGGCTGCAACGGGCGACATACTGCGGCCAACACCTGAAGCAATGCCAACAACCGCAGCCATGCGCAGTGCGTAGTCGATCGGCATCGATGCCGCTAGACTTGGCAGGACACCCTTGGCGAACATCAACGTGGGGGCAGTACCAGAACCGCTCACAACGGCAAGTGACGCTGTGCCGATCGGACTCCCGATGGTTGCAATAACCGGATTTGATACGAGTGCTGTGGAGAGCGCATCGACCAATCCGATTGCTGTCAATCCCTCGATAACACAGTCTGCCGCAACGATCAGCGAAATCACTGTCGCAAATGCATAGCCCATGCCGTCGAAGAATGTTCGCGTGAGCGAACTGATGTGACGTCCCACAGTATCGCGCGACGCTATCGTTACGACCATCACGAGCAGTGAACACGCGAGCATGACCGATGACACGTGAATGTGATGCGCTGTGATCCATGACGGAAGCAGTCCAAGCTGTGGCTGCACGGCGAGCAATGTGATCACCGGTATCGGTGGTAGCAAACCACGCAGGATACTGCCACGCGTTAGCGGCTCGAGCGCAGGCACATCGCCATCCTTCACCGGAGCGCGCAATGATGCACGCGTCATCACCATCACGGTAATCACGGCAGTTGCAATGAGTAGCGACATCACATTGGGCGTAGCAATTGCAGCAACAACATCTCCCGGCGTGAGCGCACTGCCAGCCCCCTTGTTGAGTCCGGCCATGAGGTTGATGATTTCCGACTCGCCTGGGTTGAAGAGATCGCCACCGGCGCTTGTGCCAACCACCACCGTGCCCGCTGCGGCAAGGGGCGAGAACCCCGCTGCAAGCAATAATGGTATCAAGATGGGTCCGACGGCAGCAGCTGCAGCGGTCTGACTCGTAATAGCCATGTTGGCGACATACCCAATGATGCATCCTCCGGGCACTAGCACCCAGCGATAGCGTCGCATTGCATGCAGTGGGCGCGCCAACAGCCGCACCATGTCGGCATCACAGCCCGTGGCCTTGAGCACATAGGCGAACCCCATTGCCGTGCAGATCGGACCAATGACATCGGCCTTGCCGAGAGATTTCTGAAATGCGTCAAGCACAACACCGGGCGTTCCGGCAAGTGATGCAATGAGCACACCCGCAACGATCAGCACGAACCGTACATCAATGCCTCGACGGATGAGCTCAATAGCTCCGACGAGGATTGCAAGTGCGACGCCGATCTGTATGCTCATGCGTAGCCTTCCGGCGTCCACACCTCAACGGTGTCGACCATGCCGTCGATCGCTGGACGGACGACATCCTCACGTCCAGCCAGACCTACCACCCACGCGTCACGCGTGAAGTACGTTCGCTGTGCTTCGCGCACATCGTCTGGCGTGAGACGTTGCAGACGTTCGACATAGGTGTTGTAGAACGACATCGGCACTTGATGATGGATCATACTCCATACCAATCCGGCCGTTTGCTGCGGTGTCTCGTTGGAGCGTGCGAAGGATCCAAGCAGATGTTGCTGTGCATTCGAGAACTCTTCATCATCGATGCGCTGTGTTCCGATCCGTTCGATCTCTGTTGCTATCACCTGCATCGTGTCGAGTGTGAACTCGTTGCCAACGCTCGTAACCACACCAACGGTACTCCCGTGCGGACGCATGTCGCCGAAGGCGTATGCGCCATAGGTGTACCCCTTCTCCTCACGGAGAATCGTAAACAGTCGGGCCAACGTGTAGCCACCAAGTACTCCTGTGCACAGCTGCACCGCCGCATAGTCTTCCGACGCAAACGTCGTTGACGGAAGCGCAATACGGAATGCCGTCTGCACGGCATCCGGCTTGATGGCGATCACGCCGCTACGTGGACGCATCGTTGCACGTGCGATGCGATGATAGTCTGTGTGGTACGGCAATGCACCGAGGACAGCATTGAGCTTCGCAAGAGCGACATCAGGTGCAATCGGACCAGCAACGATGATGTGACGTGGTGCATGCATCATGCGTTCGTGTACGGCGAGCAGGTGCTCGCGTGTGAGCGTGCGCAATGTCGTTGGCGTGCCATGACGTGGACGGGCATACGGGTGTCCGTCATAGGCACGCAGTGCGCATGCACGAGCAGCCAACCACTCAACATCGACGAGGTCCACCATCATGTCGGCGATCATGCGACGCCGAAGCGTATCGAGCTCCGTGACATCAAATCGTGGCTGGGTAAGCGCCTCGGCTGTGAGATCAACGAGGTCATGAAACCACTCGCTCAAACCCGACGCTTGCAAGCTGCAGGCATCGGTATCTCCCACCGTGCGGAGATTGCAGCCACGTCGCTCCACCTCTTCCGCAAACTGCGCAGCGTCCAGACGCGCAGTTCCTCGGTTCAGCATTTGCGCTGCTACGGAGGTCTCACCGGGAATCGTGTCGTAAATCGACCCAGTCGAGAGCGCAATCGTGACTGTCACAAGATCCTCCGTAGGATCGAAGATGCAGTGCACGGGCGTGCCATTGTCGAGTTGATCGTGATGAATCGTTGGCAGCGAGAACTTTAGAGGCTCTGTCGAGAGAGGAGGCATGGTGTGCATTTGGTAAATTTACCGCAATGAAGAACTCAATCGCAGTAATTACGGGTGCATCGTCAGGAATTGGCCTGGCATGCGCCGAGGTATTTGCCCATGCAGGCGCTAACCTGGTGCTCTGGGCTCGTCGCGCCGACCGACTTGCGGAGATCGCAGAGGGGCTGCGCACAACCCATGGCATCACCGTAACCACGCAGGTCGTTGACGTGCGCGACAAGGATGCGGTAGCCGCAGCCGTGGCAGCATTGCGAGCCGAAGAACGTGCTCCGGACGTGCTGATTAATAACGCTGGGCTTTCCCGCGGACTCGAACCGTTGCATGAAGGACTGCATAGCGACTGGGAAGAGATGATCGACACCAACATCAAGGGTCTACTCTACGTCACACGTCAGTTCCTGCCCAACATGGTTGCGCGTGGACGTGGCACGGTGATCAACATCGCATCCATCGCAGGACGTCAAGCGTACCGCGGTGGCAACGTG
Organism: uncultured Melioribacter sp.; assembly: GCA_964432155.1. Lineage (GTDB taxonomy): Bacteria > Bacteroidota > Ignavibacteria > Kapaibacteriales > Kapaibacteriaceae > UBA10438. The sequence continues at coordinate 39,225 of CAYSMF010000007.1, forward strand.
TACTCGGCAACGAAAGCAGCCGTCAAGATGCTCTCCGATTCTCTCCAGATCGACGTCAACGGCACTGGCGTGCGCGTGTGCAACATCGATCCAGGCTTGGTCGAAACCGAGTTTAGCGACGTACGCTTCCACGGCGATACACAGCGAGCAGCATCGGTGTACAAAGGCTACCAGCCCCTTACCGGACACGACATTGCCGAATGCGCGCTGTTTGCCGCGAGCCGTCCTCAGCACGTATCAATTCAAGACATTCTTATCACCCCAACTGCACAAGCGACCACAACCCTTGTTCATAAGGAGTTGTGACCATGCCAACAGTACAGTTTCTCATTGACGGCACCGTGCAAGGTGTCGGATTCCGTCGGTTCGCGCTCCACCATGCACACCGATTGAATCTGCGAGGATTTGCAACAAATCTTGAGGATGGAACGGTAGAGTGCATCGCGCAAGGAGATGTTGAGAGTTTGACCGAGTTCGAGACGCTGTTGCGACTCGGACCGCAGCATGCGACCGTAACATCGGTAACGTGCAACGACCTCAACGATCCACGTCGGTATACCACCTTCCGGATTCTCTGAAATCGATTATCTGTTCACGACACAGGAACGCATCCCGTATGGTCATTGATGCAGCGTCAGTCATTTGTATCACCGGCGCATCGTCGGGTTTGGGCGCAGCCTGCGCCGTTCAGTATGCCCAACGTGGAGCAACCGTTGTTCTTGCAGCGCGCCGAGGTGACCGTCTCAACGAAGTAGCCGAGCGCGTGCGCGCAGCCGGAGGCACTCCACATGTCATCGTTGCCGATGTCGCACGCGAAGAGGAATGTCAGCGCGTGATCGATGAAACCATCGCCACATTCGGCGGCATCGACGTGCTTCTCGCAAATGCAGGTCGTGGCAACATGGCGTCTGTCGAAGACACGCCGACATCGCAATGGCGCGACATCTTCGCGCTCAACATGGACGCTGTGTTCTGGTGTACACGTGCTGCACTTCCGTCGATGCGTGCGCGCGGACGTGGACATATCGTGGCAATCTCGAGCGTTGCTGGACGCTATGGACACCCATTCAACGCAGCCTATGTGGCCGCGAAGCATGCTGTGGTGGGCTTCATTGCAGCACTCCGCACTGAACTCGTCGGCAGCGGCATTCACGCAACATGTGTGTGTCCAGCTGGCATCCTTACCGAATGGGCAGATGTCACAGAAGGCGGATCAATCGGCGCACTCTATGGCGCTGCGATCCCAAAGAGTCGTCGCATCGCGCAGGAGCTCGGCATCGAACTCGCTCCCCTATCACGCATGATGACGGCCGATGAGTGCGCAGAGATCATCATCGCGGCGGTCGATCAAGGTCGATGCGACGACATCTTCACGCACGAAGGCACGAAGCCGATCGCCGTACAAGCGGTCGAAGATCGCAACGCACAAGAAGATCGCTTCGAAGCGCTCTGGCGCGCGATGTCCGACGCATATCACGAACAGCGCGGGTAACACGTGCGCGTCCTGCTCACCATCGTCGCATTGTTGTGTGCGCTGCCAATCGCAGCGCAGCAACGTGTTGCGCTTGTCCTTACCGGTGGTGGCGCGCGAGGAATTGCACAGATCGGCGTCCTTCGCGTCCTGGAACGCAACGGCATCGTACCCGATATCGTTGTTGGTTCGTCGTTCGGTGCAATTGTTGGTGGATTGTATGCAGCGGGGTACTCGCCTGATTCGATCGCGAGCATCATGCGTTCGATCGACTGGAACGATGTAACATCGATCGGTGCGGATACACGACGTGAGTTCCTGTTCTATGGACAGAAACAAGAGAACGATCGGAGTCTGCTCACGCTTCGCTTTCGCAACTTCTCATTCATCACGCCAACGGCGCTTGGCGGCAGTGCACGATTCACGACGGCACTCCAACGTGTTCTCTGGGAGAGTCCGTTCAACACCGTAACGTCGTTCGATGCATTGCGTGTTCGCTATCGTGCTGTTGCGACCAATCTCGGGACCGGTCGCGCCGTTGCACTTGGCGAAGGCAATCTCGCCACAGCGATGCGTGCGAGTGCAACATTCCCTCTGCGCTATGCACCCGTTGCATGGAACGGCGACACACTCCTCGTCGACGGAGGTCTGGTTGCCAACATTCCGATCGAGGCAGCGCAGGCCTTTGCACCGACGGCTATCATCGTCGTGAATACAACCAGCGATCTCGCACCGACGTCGGACCTGACCACACCGTGGGCAATTGCTGATCAGGCGCTCACTGCGTCGATGAAGCAACGCGACTCGCTTCTTCTCTCGAAGGCATCGGTCGTGGTAACGCCAACACTCAACGGTGTGGGCACCTTCGACTTTGTCAATATCGATCAACTCATCACGCTCGGCGAGCAAGCTGCCGAGCGCATGCTCCCATCGTTGCAGCGCTATGCACCAGCGCGAGCCGCCGCCGAGCAGCCTGAAGTGTTACCACGAATGATCGTTGCGATTCAGCAACGCGATACGAACGGACTCGACACACTTCCTCGCGTGAGGGCATGTCTCGACGATCTCATCGGTCGCGATTGGACAGATGCTTCTGCACGATATCACATTCCTCGCATCACGTCGGCGTTGCACGACGAAGGCTATTCATTCGCTTCTGTACGCGACCTCGCGTTCGATTCCACCTCGCAGACCTTGCGCATGGCGATCGACGATGGACGCGTGAACCGCATCACCGTGTCCCAGCGCGATCAGCTTCGGACATCCGACGTACTCCGTGAGGTCGCAGTCAAGAAAGGTCAGACACACGCATCCGAGATGCTACAGCGCACACTCGAGAACATGTATGCGTCGGACATTATCTCCGACCCGTCGATCCTTGTAGCGCGTGATTCCGTCGGCACACGAATCGATATTGCCGGACGTGACGGTGGAAATCAACTTCTCCGCATCGGCGCACGCGTCGACAACGAGCGCTACACGCAAGGCAGCATCGACCTCGTACACGAGAATCTCTTCACCACCGGCGTTCGCATGGTCCTCCGCGGCGCACTTAGCGAGCGCATTGGCGTTGCATCTGCCTCGCTCGAGCTACCACGCATTCGCGGTACGCTTTGGACTGCATCGATTCGTGGCTATTCGAGTTTTCGTGACGTCTGGATCTACCAGAATAAAGCAGGCCGTCCCGCCACGTCACCGGTGCCGCAACGTGTAGGCGAGTTTTCCGAAGAGCGCTACGGCGTCCGTGCGTCCGCTGGACGTCAGCTCGAGCGTAACGGTGTGATCCTTGGTGAATTCCGATATGAACAGCAACGCTATCGCGATCTCAATGCGAGCACTGCTCCTGTGTATCAACCACTCGCCACTATTCGTGGCGTTGCTCGCTGGGACGACCGTGATGCGCTCACGTTCCCAACGCGCGGACGTCAGATCGACCTCACATTTGAATCGTCAATTCTGAGTCTCTCAAACAGTCTCTCGTTCACCAAGTTCACAGCTTCGGCAAGCACATCGGTGCAGGTCGGTGATGTCGTGATCACGCCGAGTGGACTTATCGGGGCTGCCGACCTTACCCTTCCCTCGCCCGAGCTATTCAGTTTAGGTGGCGAGGATCTCTTCTACGGATGGCGCGAGGACCAAGAGCGTGGACGTCAGATCGCGGTAGCAAATCTCGAGGCACGCTGGAAGATGCCATTCCAGATCTTTTTTGATACCTACGTGGCACTTCGCTACGATCTCGGTGCTGTGTGGGAACGTCCCGAGAAGATCCGCATCGCCGATATGAATCACGGACTTGGATTGCGCATCGGACTTGATACGCCCGTCGGACCGGCGCAGTTTTCGGTTGGACGCTCCTTCTACTTCATCAGCAACCCCGACGCCGTCGCCTGGGGTCCGGTCCTCTTCTACTTCTCCATCGGCGCTCGGTTGTAATTTGCCGCATGGGCATCTTCAATCGGATTAAAAACATCGTCGCAAGCGAGCTTTCATCGCATCGCTCGTCGAGCCCTTCGATCGAGGATATCCTCTCGGGAGATGACGAAGAACTCCGCCGAATCATCGACGAATTGTCCCGGGATACGCCCCCTCCGACGCCTCCGCCGGCACCGCCGCCGAGCGTTCCGCAGCACATTATTGCAGCGCATACCGTGCTCAATGTCCCTGTCGGGTCCTCCCACGAACACATCAAGAAGGCCTATCGTACGTCAATCGCTGCCTGGCATCCCGATCGCTTTGCTCAGGCAGACCCAGACACACACGCCAAGGCAAATGCACGGGCACGCGAGATCACGTCGGCCTACCAAACACTGAAAACGTATTACGGAATCGCCTAAGGGCACAACGTATGGCACACACAATCTTCGAGCGGATTATTCAGCGCGAGATACCCGCGACCATCGAGTATGAAGACGACGACATCATTGCCATTCGCGATATCGCGCCAAGTGCACGTCTGCATGTCCTGATCATTCCCAAGCGCGCCATCGCAAGCGTTGATGCGCTAAGTGATGCCGATGCCGAACTCGTTGGAAAGGTCTTCCTCGTCGCTCGCGATCTTGCACGCACATTTGGTGTGCACGAATCGGGCTACCGCGTAGTGACCAACACTAACGGTGATGCAGGCCAAACTGTGCCACACATCCACTTCCATTTGCTTGCCGGCGAACCACTCGGACGTATGAACAGTGGTACCGAGCGCTCCCATGCTGCACCCAAGGGTGGAATGCTCCGCGATGCCGGACTCATCGTACTGTGCGCGCTCGGGCTTGCTATCACCTTCAACGCCATGAATAGCAAGTCGATCCCGTGGCTCAAGAAAGAATACGAGCGCATCACACTCGACTCATCCGAAATCACCAAGTACATCACGCCAGCAGCCGCACCTCAGCAGCAACCAATTGCTCAACCGCAACAACCAACGGCAGCGCAGCCTCAACAGCAAGCGCCAGCTGCGGCAGTCGTGGAGCAACAGCCGAAGCAAGAACAGCCAACATTTGTGCCGGCACCAGGCGTGGTGCGCGAAATCACCTACACGCAATTCAAGACCTTTCTCAGCGCTGGACCCTATTACCTGATCGATGCACGCGGTGCAGAGAAGTATGCAGAGGGTCACATTGCGAATGCCGTGAACTTCTATGGAGGCGAGGCCGAAGCTCGCATCCCTGACATGCTGCAAGCGGTGCCGAAGGATCGCGTGATTCTCATATACTGCGATGGTGGCGAATGCGAACTCTCGCATCACGTCGCTGATGTTCTCAAACGATTTGCCTACGGTCCGATCTTCATCTACACAGGTGGATGGGCCGAGTGGATCACGAAGAAGTAACCATGTCTACCGTCTCCCGTCAACTCCTCCGTCAACTTGCAACACGCTTCGGTCTCATCGGCGAGTCACCGCTGATGGTACAGGCGTTGTCCCGCCTGCTTCAAGTAGCACCAACGGATCTTTCCGTGCTCATCACCGGCGAGACTGGCACTGGCAAGGAAGTGTTTGCGCACGCAGTCCATGAACTCAGCGGACGCAAGCGATATCCATTTGTGAGCGTGAACTGTGGGGCAATTCCCGAGACCTTGCTTGAAAGCGAACTGTTCGGTGCTGAAAAGGGGGCCTTCACAGGTTCTGTGGAGCAGCGCAAGGGCTTCTTCGAAACTGCGCATCGAGGAACAATCTTCCTTGACGAGATCGGCGAGATGCCCGTAGGCACACAGGTTAAGCTCCTCCGCATCCTCGAGTCGGGCGAGTTCTCACGTCTCGGCTCATCTGATGTGCACAAAGTCGATGTACGTCTTGTAGCAGCGACTAATCGTGATCTCGCATACGAGGTACGCCAAGGACGCTTCCGCCAGGATCTCTTCTTCCGTCTCAACAGCGTCAACATCCACCTACCGCCGCTACGTCAGCACATCGAAGACGTACCGGTGCTTGTCGAGCACTTCGCACAACGCACGGCCGACAAGATCACGGTGGAGTATCAAGGCATCGCGCCGGATGCACTCCAGCTTTTGGCAACACTTCCATGGCCCGGTAATGTGCGCGAGCTGCGTAACATCATCGAAACAATGGTCACGCTTGAGCAAGGGGCTCGCATCACCCGCGAGATGGTCGAGCGGTATTTGCCACAACCGACAGAGGAGCTCGACGCGCCCCTTACCACAGCGCTTGTCCGTGTAAACGAGGCACCACGTGCTACGCCTACGATGGATGCCGACATGGCGATGCTCTATCGAACGTTGTTGCAACTCTCGGCGGATGTCACGGAGATGAAGTCGGTGCTACGACACCTGCTCAGTATGTCGGTGGATCTGCACGAGCCAACGCCTACAGACATCCGTCCGGCGGCAGCTGCGCCCCCTACCGAAATGCCGCTCGATGATCTTCAACTCGCCACACTGGAACGTCGCGCCATCGAGACAGCCTTGCGACGCACGCAAGGTAACCGTCGCGAAGCGGCCAAGCTGCTTGGTCTGAGCGAACGAACATTGTACCGAAAGATCGACGACTACGGGTTGCTGTAGATCCGCGTTGTAACTTACCGACATGTCCTCCATACCTCTCACGCTCCCGCACGGAAGCGCAGCAATCACGGTCGATGTTGCAAAGCCCATCGACATCGCGCTGTGTGTTTCGCCGAACGAGCAACCGAATGCATTCTTCCTGCCGCGCGCTGTGTTCGAGCCGTACCGCAATGGATCATTCGTTGCGAGCGTTGAACTTGGTGGGATTGTGCGGTGCGATGTGATCACCTTCGCGCCGCATGGTAATGGTACGCATACAGAGTGTGTCGGGCACGTCGCAGGACAGCGATATCGGCTACCGCAGTGCATGACAGACCTTGTAGATGTAGCACACCTTGTGACCGTTCCGCTCACAGAACATAATGGCGATCAGGTTGTCACACGCGAAGCGCTCGAGCACGCATGGAGCGACGCAGGGTGCACCACCCTCGTTGTCCGCACAACCCCAAATAGCGACACCAAAAAACTCCGTCAATGGTCCGGCACCAATCCACCATATGTCCATGCCGAGGCCATGCAACTCATCGTCGATCGTGGAGTGCGCCACCTCCTGATCGACCTACCCTCGGTTGACCGGGAAGAAAGTGGTGGGGAGCTCCCCGCGCACTGGACCTTCTGGCAATGGCCCGCAGCACCACGCGAGTCGTGCACCATCACCGAGTTTATCTATGTGCCTGATGCCGTTACCGATGGCATCTATGGCATCATGTTCAACATCGCCGGGTTTGATGGCGATGCTGCTCCAAGCCGACCTCAACTCTTACCTGTCATTCAATAACGCGTCACGTTTTCATCGATCTCTACCCCTACACATTGCGGATGGCGCGATGTGGCGTGGTATATTCGAGCCAACAACGACGCGTGGTCCGGAACGATTCGTTGGAACAACCCCATAGGTGACGTATGTCGCGTACTCTGAACAAAGCGATGCTCATCGGCAACGTCGGGAAAGATCCCGAAGTCAACTTCACGCCGAGCGGTGTCAAGGTTGCGCACTTCCGTCTTGCCACGTCGGAAACGTGGAAAGACAAGGATGGTGCGGTACAGGAACACACCGACTGGCACACAGTTGTGGCTTGGCGTGGTCTGGCCGACGTGGTTGAAAAGCTCATTCGCCGTGGCACGCGTGTGTACGTCGAGGGTAAGATTCAGTCGCGTTCATTTGACGACCGCGATGGGAACAAGCGGTATGTGACGGAAATCGTTGCGGACAACCTGTTGTTGCTCGACAGCAAGCGCTCGGATACGCCGGGCAACGGCAACGATCACGAGCACCAGCCATCATCACATGCATCAGACGACATACCGTTCTGATGCGCAATCGGAGACTTGACTTTTGGACGTTTCGCGTAGCACGGAGATTCGAGTAGGCATCGTTAGTGTGATTTCAATCGCCCTGTTGGTGATCGGCATCATGCTTGGCAAGGGTATCAGTTTCAGTCCAACACAGAAGTCTGTCGCCGTTCGCCTTCCATCATCTGGAGGCATCGACGCTGGAAGTCCGGTGGTTGTTCTCGGTGTACGCCGTGGAACCGTCACTCAAGTACGCAACGACGATGGTAGCGTGCTGGTAACGGCAACACTCGATGATATTGCCGACCTCAAGTCCGATGCACAGGCCATGGTTTCGATTCTTGAAATCACAGGCGGTAAGAAGCTCGAGATTACCCCTGGCTCATCGACCACGCCATTCAACCCGAGCACCGAAATCCCCGGTCGTGTTGCCGCAGATATCGGCACACTGGTCGGCGTCCTCGGCGATGCGAGCGGCGACATCACGGGGCTGATCAAACGTTTGGACACCATTAGCATGGCTGCTAGCGATCTGCTGCGTGATGGTTCAGTGGTAGCAAACATCAAGACCATGACCAGCGACGGCGCGCTCGCGCTGACCGACCTGCGCATGTTTATGCAGAACAACCGTGGCACGCTGACGACGACGATTCAGGACCTCAAGGCCCTCACGTCGGAACTGCGCGAAAGCGTGCACCGCAATGAACCGTCCGTATCGCGCATTATCGCGCGCACGGAGAACGTTGTGAAGAATCTCGAGGGTACACTGTCAAAGGCAGATGGCGCGATCACGAACGTCGATACGCTCACCACACGCGTGAGTGCGATGGTCAACGACATCCGCACAAATAAAAGCCTCTTGAATGCGTTGATGTACGACGACAAGTTGTTTGGCAAGCTCGACTCGACGCTTATCTCACTCCGCAAGGTTCTCAAGGACTTCGGACGCGATGGCGTGAATGTGAACGTCGGACTTGGTCATCGCAAGTAAACTCCCCCGCATGAACGTCCTCCGATGGATCATCATTGCAGTGGTCTGTGCATCCTGTGGCGGACCCCGCAAGCTTCAGCAAAACTTCGATCTGCGGAGCGAGGGCGAGAAGACCGTTGAACTCCGATTCGTCGGCACACGCCACATCGATTCCGTGGACGTGCGCAACGTGCGCACCGACGTGTGGAAACTCGAGCACTACGCCTATCCGGATTCGATCCGGATGTTCGTACGCGTTCTCGACACCACGGGCTATGTGGTCACGCACATGGCCTATCCCTACAAGCGCGATTCAGCACCAGAGTACTTCCCGACACTCGTCGAGCATCTGGGCTCGCGTCGAAAGCGAAAAGATGTGCCAATCACGAACTTCCGTGTCCGTGAATATGGCGAGGCCGACTCGATTCCGGCGAACATCGCGCTAGCGATCGATTGCTCGGGCTCGATGAAGGGTGTCAAGGAAACGATCGACTATGGCACAGAGATATTCATCGGACTCAAGCGATCGTTCGACAACATTTCGCTAACAGCGTACCATAAGGATATTCGCACGGTCTTTCCGCTCACTGCGGATACTGCCGAAATGCTGCGCGCCTTCCGCGACTATCGAACAATGTCGCAGGGCTTGTTCACTGCTACCTACGACGGCATCCTCAAAACACTAAAGACACTCGAGCGCGTACCACTCGATCAACCAAAGGTGTGCGTGGTGTTTGCCGACGGTGACGAGAATCTCTCCACGGCAAAGGTGGGCGACATCTTCGAGTACGCCACGAAGCACAACATCTCGATTTACTGCGTGGGCTTTGGCTATGCGCAGGACGAGCCGCTGCAAGATCTGTCGCTCTACACAGGCGGCAAGTACTATCGCGCCTACACGAAGAAGGATCTGCTCGCGATCTTCATGGACATCTACCGCAGCCTTCGCAATTACTACCTCGTCACCTATACACCGCCCCGGTACGAAGGTCTGCACGTTGCCGACCTCACAGTGCAATTGCCTGGTCGCGATACACTCATCGCTCGCGGACAGTACGACAAGTCACCGCTGGTTCCACCTGATATTCGCGATGAGTTCTCGAAGCCGATTCTGTTTGCGTTCAACCAGAGCATCATCGACACTGCATCGTTCTACATCTTGGATGAGTTGGCTGATGCGATGGAGCGCTTCGAGCGCGTCGTCCTCGAAGTACAAGGTCACACCGATAATGTCGGCGGCGAAGAGTTCAACTTGCGTCTATCAAACGCCCGTGCCGAAGCCGTAAAGTCTGCCCTCGTCGCGCGTGGTATCGACGCTACACGTCTGCGCACCAAGGGCTATGGCTTCAGCATGCCGGTTGTACCAAACGATTCACCCGAGAATCAAGCCAAGAACCGACGCACCGTGTTTCGCATTCTGCGGAAGTAACGCAGTCGACACAGCCGCCTTGCCCAGTATCTTTGCGGCATGGCTCGTACACCTCTTATGAACCTCGTTCGCCGTGCAATCGCGCAAGCGCATGCACAGCACAATCCGTCGCGGCGAACCTTCCTGCAGACATCGGCACTTGCGGCAGCTGCAGCGGCTACTCCATCGATTCTTCAGAGCTGCACAAAGGCTCCGGCGGTTCGTATCGACCATACGGTTCGTGTTGCCGTCGTAGGAGCAGGTCTTGCTGGTCTGCATGCTGCATGGCTCCTGAAGAAGGCAAACGTTGACGTTGCGATGTTTGAGGCATCAAAGCGAACGGGTGGACGCTGTCTGACAGCCAACAATCTTTTGGTTGAGGGTGCGTGGACGGAGTTGGGTGGCGAGTTTATCGATAGTGGTCATGGCGACATGCTGTCGCTGGCAAATTCGCTCGGCGTTGAACTCATCGATACACAGTCGATGCGCTTCCAGGAGAACGACACCTACTACTTCCATGGTCGTGCCTATACGATGGACGACATCGTTGAGGCTGTCGAGCCGTTTCTCGAGCGTATCGCAGCGGATGCGGAGAAGCTCCCGCCATCACTGACAGATCTTCGGACAAGTCCAGCACGATCGCTCGACTTGCTTTCTCTCGAATCATACTTCGCAGGACTCGGCATCGAGGGATGGCTGCGATCGTTGCTCGAGATTGCCTTCGTGACAGAGAACGGACTTGAGCTTGGCGAACAAAGCGCGCTCAACCTCATTACAATGGTCAGCACCGATACATCAGACGGCGAGTTCAAACCGTTTGGCGCGAGCGATGAACGCTTCGTGGTGCGCGGCGGAGTGCAACGCATCACAAACGCACTTGCCTCGGCAGTGCGCGACACCACGCACACTGAGCACGTTCTCACAGATGTATCGCACGACGGCGAGCGATTTGTGCTGGCATTCCAGCACGGCATCGATCACGTGCACGTGGCGGCTGATCACGTCGTGCTTGCGTTGCCATTTACGATGCTCCGCTCGGTGTCGATGAACATCGAACTTCCAGAGCTCAAGCGTCGTGTGATCAATGAGCTTCGCTACGGCACAAATGGTAAGCTGCTCATGGGATTCGACGGTGCGTTCTGGACAGCGAACGAGCGGAGCGGCACAGTGCTTACCGACCTTCCACTGCAACTCGTCTGGGAGAACTCCTACCTGCAGAACGTCAAGGGTGCTGGACTCACCATGTTTTACGGCGGCAGCATGAGTCGCGTGATCAATGGCATGTCGAACAAGGATGCCGGCGCGATGATGATGCAACATCTCGAAACCGTATGGCCATTCAGCGCAGGTATGCGTCCAACGCGCGTCGAGCGTATGCATTGGCCAACACAGCCCTTCATCAAGGCATCATACTCAGCGTATGGTCCGGGACAGTGGACGGATTTCTACGGCGTGGAAGGAACATCCGTAGGCAACCTGCACTTCGCCGGAGAGCATTGCAGTCTGCAGCACAAGGGCTATATGAATGGGGCTGCCGAGACTGGTCGCATTGCAGCCGAGCGCATTATCGCTGCGCTTGCATAAACACCTGCTGTACGATCGACGTCGCAACATTCTGTCCGTCAAGCGCCGCACTCACAATACCACCAGCATACCCCGCCCCCTCTCCACATGGGAAGAGGCCACGCACATGCGTATGCTCGCGTGTTGCTGGATCGCGCGGAATGCGCACGGGCGATGATGTGCGCGACTCAACGCCCACCATCACGGCTTCGTTCGTGAGGTAGCCCGGCATCACACGTCCGAATTCACGAATCGCCGCGCGAAGTCGCGCGTCGACTGGTGCAGGGAGCACGGCTCGCAGATCCACACTCGTGTGACCAGGAATGTAGGACGTGCGAGGAATTGATGACGAGATCGTTCCGTCGAGATAATCGACAAGACGTTGTGCAGGCGCACGCTGGGATCCGTCTCCGGTTGCAGCAAACGCTGCACGCTCTACCGACGCTTGATACTCGAGGGCCGCACGGGCACCATGCTTCGTAAATGACTGCCAGTCGTCCTCCTCAATCGCGACCACTGTTCCCGAATTGGCAAACGGTGAATCACGTCGCGACATCGACATACCATTGACGACGATTTCGCCCGGTGATGTGGCGGCGGGAACAATCAACCCACCTGGACACATGCAGAACGAGAACACACCACGTCCGTTGGCCTGACACACAAGCTTGTACGATGATGCAGGCAGATGCGGATCGCGTGGCGACTGATGATACTGGATTTCATCCACGAGTGCTTGTGCATGTTCGATGCGTACCCCGAGTGCAAATGGCTTCGCCTCGATGGCAACGTCGTGCTCCACGCACATGTCGATCACGTCACGCGCACTGTGTCCTGTTGCAAGGATCACGGCATCGCCCAGAATCTCTGCACCATTCGCACAGATCACGCCAGATACACGACGTTCGGGCGCTGTACGCATGGCAAAGCCTGTGACGTGCGTATCGAAGTGCACTTCACCACCGAGGCGCAAGATTGTTTCGCGTATCGCTTGGACCACAGCCCAGAGCTTGTTGGAACCAATGTGCGGATGGGTATCGACGAGAATGTCTGGTGTAGCACCATGATCGACGAGAAGCTGCAACACGCTGGCGATGCTTCCCCGCTTATGCGAACGCGTGTAGAGTTTGCCATCGCTGTACGTCCCGGCACCACCCTCGCCGAAGCAATAGTTCGAGTGCGGGTTGACGACGCCATCTTGCTGAATCGCACGCAAATCACGACGTCGAGCACGCACGTCCTTACCGCGATCGAGCACAACCGGCGTGATGCCATGTGTGAGAAGTTCGAGTGCTGCGAAGTATCCGGCTGGACCCGCACCAACGATGACGACGCGTTTCCGTGGGTCGGCTGGTTTACAGCGGTCGATCTCCCGAGGAGTGACAGGTTCATCCTCACCCACGTAGGCATCGACAACGAGCCGCACCACGGGGAATCGCGAGCGCGCATCAATCGACCGACGGACTGGTCGCACCGAGGTTAGTGCGTCATCTGCACAGCCCACTTCCGACGCCACCATCCGTCGTACGGTGGCGGGATCGGCAGCTTGGGAGGGACGGAGAGCGAGCTCAATGCGACGGTGCATAGCTACGAAGCTACGGAGGTTCATGCGCTATCTTGCAGGATGGCATCCGACGTCTACGAGCGCATATACGACATCGTGCGATCCGTTCCGTATGGGAAGGTGACCACGTACGGACACATCGCAGCGGCCATTGGGTCGCGCGGGGGTGCGCGTCTGGTGGGGTGGGCTCTGAACGCCGTGGCCCAAAGCGACCGCATTGATATCCCATGTCACCGCGTAGTCAACCGTCTTGGTGAGCTCTCCGGGAAAATGCACTTCGAAACCCCATACGTCATGCGGGAGCGCCTCGAAGCCGAAGGCGTCCAGTTTCTGGACGAGGCCGTGGATATGCGCCAGCACCTCTGGGTGCCGCCGACGGAGGCATAAACGGCGTATCTTTGCCGTCCGTTTCAAATCCAAGGATTCACAATGAAGGTCATCCTGACCACCGTGGTTGCGGCTGGCATCCTTATCGGTTGCTCCAACCAAATTCCCGACATCAATGGTGTCGAGGCAACAACAAACAGCGACTCAACGAGCTACGCAATCGGTCTGCAGATCGGCAAGTCGTTCCGCGAGCAAGGCATCGAAATCGATTCGCGTGCATTCATCGCCGGCATCCAAGATGCTATTGGCGAAAAGCCACTCTTTGCCGACTCTGTAGTTGCAAAGGTGCTGATGTCTGTGCAAGAGAAGGCCATGCAGAAGATGCAGGAGAATCAGCAAAAGGAACAAGCCGCAATGGCGAAGGTTGCCGACTCTGTTCGCAAGGTTGGCAATGAGTTCCTCGCTAAGAACAAGACCAAGGCCGGCGTGATCACCACTGCTTCTGGCTTGCAGTACGAAGTCATCAAGCAAGGCACTGGCAAGCGCCCATCAGCATCACAAAAGGCTGTTGTGCATTACACAGGCATGTTGATCGATGGCAAGGTATTCGATAGCTCGGTGCAGCGCGGACAGCCAGCAGAGTTTCCTGTTGGTGGCGTGATTCCTGGCTTCTCGGAACTTCTCCAGCTCATGCCGGAAGGTTCGAAGTTCAAGGCATACATCCCGAACGAACTCGCCTACGGTCCACAAGGCAGCGAGAACATCCCACCGGGAAGCGTCCTTGTGTTCGAGGTCGAACTCCTCGGTATCAAGTAAGCCCCCTCTCCAATCGACACATTCATTGTTCACTCAGGTAGCAGTAACGTATGCGCACACTTCTCATCCTCGCAGCTAGCGTGATCGTCAGCGTGGCGCTGACTTCAACAGCTACAGCACAACAACAGGTTAACAGCGTGAAACCAACTACAGCAAAGGACACAGCGAGCTACGCCGTTGGTCAGCAAATCGGAAAGTCCCTCGTCGACCAGAATCTCGGTCTCGACATCGACATGCTCATCGCAGGTCTGCGCGACATGATTTCGGGCAAGCCCCTTCTCAGCGACGAAGCACTGCAAGCAGCCATGACGAAGCTCCAGCAAGAGCAAATGGCACGCATGCAGGCTGAAAACGCAAAGAAGGGCGAAGCAGCAAAGGCAAAGGGCGAGGCATTCCTTGCAGACAACAAGAAGAAGGCTGGCGTGATGACAACACCATCAGGCCTGCAGTACAAGGTTGTCACCGAAGGCAAGGGCAAGAAGCCAACCAAGGACAACACGGTGAAGGTTCACTACACGGGAACACTCATCGACGGCACAGTGTTCGATAGCTCTGTCAAGCGCGGCGAGCCGATTGAGTTCCCACTCAGCGGTGTGATCGCTGGTTGGACAGAAGGCGTGCAGCTGATGACGGTTGGTTCGAAGTACATCTTCTACATCCCATCAGATCTCGCTTACGGTCCAAACGGTGCCGGCGGAACGATCGGACCAAACGAGACGCTGATCTTCGAAGTTGAGTTGCTCGACATCACGAAGTAAGCTCTCCTCCATCGCATTTCCCAACGAGCCGCACACATGTGCGGCTCGTTTCGTTTGAAGCTAATTGCAGACATCTTTATCCGTAACTTGCAGTCATCTCCACAATCGAGTAAGACATTTCGTGAACAAGCTCCCTGTTCTTGGACTTTTGATTCTTCCACTGCTTGGCGTGATCTACGCTGTGTGGGCTGCCATCAATGGCGACATCACCACAACGAACGTTGTGATGTGTGTCGTTGGCGTGATTCTCACAGAGTACGGCATCACGATGGGCTACCACCGTCTGGTCGTCCACAAAGCATACGAACCGCATCCAGCGCTCAAGGCTGTGGTGCTGGCACTGGGATCAATGGCGTTCCAAGGACCTGTCGTCAACTGGGCGGCAACACACACAAAGCACCACGCACACAGCGATCAAGAGGGCGACCCACACTCACCAACGATCAGCGGTTTTCTCTATGCACACTTCGAGTGGCTGCTCGAAATGGGCAGCTCCGACATGGAAGAGATTCGTGCGAAGTGGGGTCAGCGCTACATCAAGGATCCAATGATCAAGTGGTTCTCCGACACATTCCTCTTCTGGGGTCTTGGTAGCCTTGCGCTTCCAGCCGTGATCGGATATGCGATCGAGGGTACGGGGCATGCAGCATTTACGGGCTTCATTTGGGGCGGTCTTGTCCGCGTCTTCCTGTCGTCGCACATCACATGGAGCGTGAACTCGGTATGCCACTACATCGGCGGACGGATGTTCACGACAACCGATAAGAGCCGCAACAACGCTATCGTCGGCATTCTCGCACTCGGCGAAGGCTGGCACAACAACCACCATGCCTTCCCTGCTTCGGCATTCCACGGAATGAAGTGGTGGCAGTTCGATCTCACCGGACTCAGCATTCGCTTCTTCGAAGCGATCGGTCTTGTGAAGAAAGTCGTCCGTATCCCAGAGTCACTCCTCGAAAAGCGTCGTTACGACGGATCCCTTGCTGCGGTTAACGTGCAAGTGCTGTCGATGACCGAGGACGGTGAGCCAGAAGAGCATGCATGACCCTTTTTTCGGCAACTGATCTCAGCAAATCGTACTACGAGAAGGTCCTCTTCGAGGGCATCTCGTTCGGAATGCAATCGGGCGAACGCATTGGCGTAATTGGTCGCAACGGCGCGGGTAAAACATCGCTCCTGCGCATCATTGCCGGAATCGATGCACCCGACGCAGGCGAAGTGGCGTTCAATCGCGATGCTCGCGTTGAGTATCTGCCGCAGTTGCCAACATTCGATCGTTCCGATACTGCACTGCACGCAGTTACCTCGGCGTATGATCAAGCGCATGGCTTCCTCGAAGACTGGGAGCTTGAGACACGCGCAAAGCGCACACTGGGCAAACTGGGCATTCACGATCCACTGCGCGACGTCCACATTATGTCGGGCGGACAGCGCAAACGCGTCGCGATTGCACGTGCGTTGATGGCACAACCAGACTTGCTCATTCTCGACGAGCCCACGAACCACCTCGACGCAGTAAGCGTGCAATGGCTGCAGGACGACTTGCAGGCAACATCGCGCGGACTCTTGCTCGTGACGCACGATCGATACTTCCTTGATGCTGTCTGTACACGCATCATCGAGCTCGATCAACATCGACTCTTCTCGTACGATGGCTCATACGAGCAGTACCTCGAACGCAAAGAATCCATGATCGCTGTTGCTGATGCAACGGCAGATCACCAGCGGAACAAACTCCGCACAGAACTTGCCTGGCTGCAGAAGGGCGCAAAGGCCCGTCGTACCAAGCAGCAGAGTCGCATCGACTGGATCGAAAAGATGCAGCGCGAGCAGAAGACTGCATCGACGGAGTTTCGCGACATCGACATTGAAGTGGGCGGACGATTCCTCGGCGGAAAGATCATCGACGCTGTCGACATCACGCACGGCACGATGATCACCAACTTCACGTATCGGGCAGCCCCCTCCAATCGCATCGGGATTATTGGTGCGAATGGGGCCGGCAAGACCACGCTGCTGAACATCCTCAACGGTTCGATCCGTCCAACCAGCGGTCACGTAGGCATTGGCGACACCGTTACGATTGGATTCTTCCAGCAAGAGATCAAAGACCTCGACGAGAATGCTACAGTGGTTGCGAACGTGCGCAATATTGCCGAGTATATCGATGCAGGCGTCGGACGTGAGCGCTACATCAGCGCGAAGGAATTGTGCGATCGATTCGGGTTTTCCTCAAAGCAGCAACACGCCTACGTGCACACGCTGTCAGGGGGCGAGCGACGCCGCCTCGGCTTGCTCCGCGTGTTGATGTCGAACCCCAACGTGCTCTTCCTTGATGAGCCCACGAACGACTTCGACCTCGTTACGTTGTCGGCGCTTGAAGACTACCTTTCGTACTTCAAGGGCGTGCTGCTCATCGTCTCGCACGATCGCGCATTCCTCGACAAAACCGTCGACACGATCTGGGCCTTTGAAGCTGGTGGCGTGATCAAGGAATACCCCGGCAATTACACCACGTACCTCGAGAAGCTCGAAGCCCGCTCGAAGAAGTCCAACGACGACCGTGGTGACGCACAGCAGCGGACCGCGGCTGCGCCGCCCCCTGCAAAGAAGAAACTCAATTTCAACGAGCAGCGGGAGTTTGAGCAGCTTGAGCGCGAGATCCCTCGACTAGAGGCACTCGCGGCCGACATCGAAGCCAAGATGGGCTCTGGTGAGGGCTCATACGAGGATCACCACCGTTGGGCCGAGGAGCATTCGACCGCTACCCGGAACCTCGACACCGCCATGACACGTTGGTTGGAGCTGAGCGAGCGTATCGCATAACGGCATCCAGCGCCGTTTTCCGATATTTGCAGTCTATTCGCGCCAATTCTGAACAACGGTATAGGTCCATGGCAACTCAAGACATCTCCATGATCAAGAAGGTGTACGAACACCTTCCATCCAAGGTCGCGGCTGCGCGAGCACTCGTCGGACGTCCACTCACCCTTGCAGAGAAGATCCTCTATGCACACATGGTGGAGCTGCCAACAGCGGCCTACACACGTGGTGGCGCGTATGTGGACTTCAATCCTGACCGCGTCGCGATGCAGGATGCAACGGCACAGATGGCGTTGCTGCAGTTCATGTCGGCCGGCATTCCAAAGGTTGCCGTACCATCGACGGTACACTGCGACCACCTGATCCGTGCCGAGCATGGTGCGAACAGCGACTTGGAAACATCCCTCAAGGAAAACAAGGAAGTCTTCGACTTCCTCTCGAGCGTTTCACAGAAGTACGGCATTGGCTTCTGGAAGCCAGGCGCAGGTATCATTCACCAAGTTGTGCTCGAGAACTATGCCTTCCCAGGCGGCATGATGATCGGCACAGACTCACACACACCAAATGCTGGTGGTATGGGTATGATCGCCATTGGCGTTGGTGGTGCTGATGCGGTAGACGTGATGGCAGGCATGCCATGGGAACTTCAGATGCCGAAGCTGATCGGCGTGAAGCTCACGGGCAAGATGAACGGCTGGACAAGCCCGAAGGACGTGATCCTGAAGCTCGCCGGTATCCTCACGGTAAAGGGTGGAACAGGCGCCATCGTTGAATACTTCGGCGACGGTACAGCATCCTTCTCCGCAACAGGCAAGGGCACGATCTGCAACATGGGTGCAGAAATTGGTGCGACTACATCGGTGTTCCCATACGATGCATCGATGGAGCGCTATCTGCTGTCGAGCGACCGTGCAGACGTTGCAGCACTTGCGAACACGGTTGCAGAACACCTGCGTGCAGACGACGAAGTGTTCGCAAATCCAGCGGCGTACTACGACCAAGTAATCGAAATCAACCTCGACACACTCGAGCCACACATCAACGGTCCGTTCACACCAGACCGTGCGATGGAACTCTCCGAATTCGTCAAGGCGGTGAAGGAGAACAACTGGCCAGAGGATCTTCGTGTTGGTCTCATCGGATCATGCACCAACTCATCGTACGAAGACATGAGTCGTGTTGCAGCCATTGCAGACTTTGCATCGAAGAACGGACTCAAGGCAAAGGCCGAGTTCACCATCACGCCGGGCTCCGAGCAAGTGCGTGCAACGATCGAGCGCGACGGCATTCTTGCCAAGCTTGAGAACATCGGCGGCACGGTGCTTGCCAATGCATGCGGTCCGTGTATCGGACAGTGGAAGCGTCACGACGTACAGCAAGGCGATCGCAACTCGATCATCACCTCGTTCAACCGCAACTTCACAGGTCGCAACGACGGCATCAAGGAAACGCACGCCTTTGTTGCATCACCAGAAACAGTTGCAGCGTTTGTGCTTGCTGGCAAGCTCACAACGAACTTCATGAAGGAGCCAATCGACGGTGTCATGCTGCAGCCACCTGTTGGTGATGAGCTTCCGGCGCAAGGCTTTGTTCCAGATCCAGCGGGCTTTATCGCACCAGCTGCTGATGGCAGCACGGTATCGGTGGTCATCGATCAAGCAAGCAACCGTCTGCAAGCACTCGAAGCTTTCAAGGCACCAGTCGCATCCGAGTACATCGACATGCCACTGCTGCTCAAGGCGAAGGGCAAGTGCACAACCGACCACATCTCGATGGCCGGACCATGGTTGCGCTTCCGCGGTCACCTCGACAACATCTCGAACAACATGTTCATCGGTGCCATCAACTACATCAACGACACTGCCAACAGCGTCAAGAACGTGTTCACAGGCGAGTACGCTGAAGTACCAGCCACGGCACGCGACTACAAGGCGCGCGGCATCGCATGGGTTGTTGTAGGCGACGAGAACTACGGCGAAGGCTCATCACGTGAGCACGCAGCCATGGAGCCACGCTTCCTCGGCGGTAAGGCAATCATCGTGAAGAGCTTCGCGCGCATTCACGAAACCAACCTCAAGAAGCAAGGCATGCTGCCGCTCACATTTGTGAACCCAGCAGACTACGATAAGATCCGTGAAGGCGATCGCATGTCGATCGACATCACAACGCTCGCTCCCGGCTCAATCGTCACGCTCACAGTAAAGCACGACGACGGAAGCAGCGAAACGATCGAACTCAAGCACACCATGAACGAGCAACAACTCGGCTGGTTCAAGGCCGGCTCCGCGCTGAACCTCATCGCAGGCCGCTAAAAAAAGGTTGAATGCCGGGAAAGTATAGCTCCCGGCATAGCATTCGAATCAAGCCCTCTACCATTCACTGGTAGGGGGCTTTTTGTATGTTCACCGTCTCACACTCTACGGAGCCCCTTATGCATCGTCGCCGATTTCTTGCCGCAACCATTGGAGCATCAGCACTTGCTGCACATCGCTTGCAGGGCGAGATGTTTGCACCATCGAAGCCGGTGGTGATATCGACATGGAACTTTGGTGTGCGCGCGAACGTGGAATCGCTTCGTGTGCTGCGCGAGGGCGGAAGCGTACTCGATGCAGTGGAGCGCGGCGTGATGGTGATCGAGGCGGATGATTCGAATGGAAGTGTGGGTCTGGGTGGACTCCCCGATCGCGATGGGAACGTAACGCTTGATGCGTGCATCATGCATGGCGATGGTCGCGCGGGCTCGGTGTGTTTTGTGCAAGGTATCAAACACCCGATCTCGGTAGCGCGCATGGTGATGGAGCAGACGCCACATGTGATGCTGGTGGGAAAAGGGGCTGAGCAGTTCGCACGTGAACACGGCATCACGCAACGCGAGAATACGCTGACGCCTGCATCACGCGAGGCATGGACGAAGTGGCTCGCTGAGAAGAAGTACAAGCCCGTGATCAACATCGAGAATCACGATACGATCGGCTTGCTCGCACTTGATCAGAATGCAACACTCGCTGGTGCATGCACCACGAGTGGACTCGCCTTTAAGATGCACGGACGTGTGGGCGACTCACCGATCATTGGTGCTGGACTCTTTGTCGATGGCGATGTCGGGGGCGCTACATGCACGGGTCTCGGCGAGGCAGTGCTGCGCACGTTGGCATCACATCTCGCCGTTGAACGCATGCGTGTTGGCGACTCACCGCAGCAAGCATGTGAAGTGGCAATCAAACGCGTTGTTGCAAAGAACCCCGCATGGCGCGAACTCCAAGTGGGAATTCTCGCGCTTCACCGCGATGGTTCGCATGGGGCGTACAGTATTCAACCCGGGTTTACGTACGCGCTCAACGACGATGTGCGGACGGCAGCATCATTTGTGTGATGTGCGATGCCGGGAAAGTATAGTACCCGGCATTCATCAAGGTTCCATGCCGGGTACTATACTTTCCCGGCATCTCACTCTTCAACGTCGTCGTCCGGACCCGGACCGAGGAAGATGGCAAAGCCTTCTTGCGCGATGATCTTCTTCACAAGGTTCAACGCTTGCTTGTCCGACGGAAACGAGTCTTCCCAGACCGATGAATGGTCGTGGTCGTCGACAACCTCGAGATACCAGTCAGTGCCACCCTTCTCGCGATAGATGTACACATCGATCGATCGATCGTGTTCGGTGATCGTTTGCGTCAACGGAGAATACTCAAGCTCGGGTTCGGTGTTCATTGCATGTACGAAGTGTGAACCTTGAAAATACACTTTCGTACGGCATTCGCCGGCGGCTGCGGTGCATGCGCATCATCGGGATACAACACCACAGCAGTTCCTTCCGCAACATGAACGCGCGTTGCTGGAACGTCTGCATAGAATTCAATGTCAGCCTCAACATCGTACGGCTTCGTCACGTGCACGCACGATGCTTGTGATGACCACAGGATGTCGAACGATCCGCGCAACGCGATCTGCACGTCGATGTACTGTCGGTGCGCTTCAAGCGGCGCCGCCTCATCACGATGCACATCGTCGGCAACTATCACAAAGCACATGTCGCCATCCACATCATACCGACCAGGCTCGGCAGTTTCAAGGTCGTGCGCAGCGAGGAACTCACGCACGCGACCAAACCACGGCAAATGTGCGAAGGCAGAAGGCGAAGTAAGTCTGTCGACGATCATGGGGCCTGGAGGATGTGTACCGAATACCACGAGTTTACGACATGAAGCCGTGCAATCGTTCTCCAGCCACCGCGTCATGCAAACAATGCGAACCTGACGTTTGTCATAGTTCGATTCGGTAGAACTCACGAATCTTGATGCAGTAGTAGGTCGATACATTCACCATATCGGAGACAAGGATGAAGACGGATCTCCAAGTTGTAATCCAGCAGGTCATGCATCATCAGCAGGCACCGTGCGCAAGCCTCTATCTTTCCACGCATCGCACGCAACCAGAACGTCGCGACGATCCTACGCGCTACCGCAATCTGGTGCGTGAGATTCGTGACTCGCTGAGCACGGCATACTCACCGGCAATGGTTGCAGAGCTGATCGCCCCGTTCGAACACCTTGAGCGCAACGAAGAGTTCTGGAACGCGCGTACTGAAGGTATCGTGGTGTTTCGCTCACCCGATATGTTCCTGCGTTTTCACGTCGACCGTCCTGTTGGCGACCTCGCAATTGTTGCAGATACGTTTCACGTGAAGCCACTTCTCAAACTATTGCAGACGAGTGATCGCTATCACGTGCTCACACTCACGCGCGATTCAGCACATCTGTATGTGGGCGATCGCGACGACATCGAAGAGGTCGACCTCGGACCAGATGCACCAATGACGATGGAAAAAGCGCTTGGCACCGAACTCACTGAGCGCGGTTTCTCACGCTCTAACTCAGGGGGCACGGAGCGCTCTGTCGGACACACTACAACGTCGGATGAAGTTGAGCTCGATACCGAGAAATTCTTCCGCATTGTTGACCGCACAGTGATTGAGCGCGCATCGCGCAATGATGGACTGCCCGTGATTCTCTGTGGTGTTGCTGAACTCGTCGGCGAGTTTCGTCGAATCACACGCAATCAGAAAATTCTTGGTGACGCAATCGTCACGCATCCGCACGCGCTGGATCGGCGTGAGATGACCAAGCGCGCATGGTCGATTATCGAACCTCTGGCGAAGCAACGGAGTCTCAATCTGATCGACCTCTACCGCAATGCCGCAAATAAGTGGAACGGACTCGACGACATCGTGCAAGTGGCACATGCCGCCGTAGAAGGTCGCATCGACACACTCCTTGTTGAAGACCAACGCGAAGTACCAGGAAAAATCCATCCCGTCACCGGCGAAATCACATTCGACGATCTGAGTCAGCCAGATATCGACGACGTACTCGACGATCTGGCAGTGATGGTGATGCGCATGAAGGGCACCGTGCATGTGCTTCCTGCACAGGCCATGCCGACAGCCACAGGCGTAGCGGCGATCCTTCGGTACTAAGCATGTGTTGGTGGGTGTAACCGTAGCATGCTGTGAGGGTATCTTGCAGCATGCTACGTCGCTTTCTCCTCCTCGCCCTCGTAACCGTGAGCATCGCTGCCTGCGCAGACTATGTGAACGGACCCTTTCATCCACGCGGTGGAGATGACGACGACTACACGTCCGATACCACGGGCGGTTCGAACGACACCACTGGTGGCGGCACCGATACAACGTCGGGTCCGACCGACACCACCGTGTGCTTCACACGCGACATCCTGCCAATCCTGATCTCGAACTGCACCATGGCCGAGTGCCATGATGCGATCAACCCCGAGGAAGACGTCGACCTTACGTCGTACACGTCGATTATGCAGGGGCGTGAGCGCATCGTACGTGCTGGCAACCCCGCCGAATCCAAGCTCTACCGCTCCCTGATTGAAACCGATCGCGACGAAATCATGCCTCCCCCACCTCGGTCGCTCACGGCGGAACAGATCGCCCTGGTTGCCCGCTGGATTCGCGAGGGGGCTCGCAATCGCGACTGCTCCAATGACAACACCGGCTGCGACACAGCAAACGTGACCTACACGACGCACATCCAGCCAATCATGCAGCGGTCGTGCAATGGCTGCCACAGTGGTACAAACCCGAGCGCAGGTATCAACCTGACCGACCGTGCCGTTGTTGCGTCGATGGCCACGTCGGGTCGACTCTATGGTTCGATGGCGCATAGCCCTGGCTTTGCAGCCATGCCGCCAAGCGGTGGCAAGCTCGACGACTGCACCCTGGCTACCATCCAGGCATGGAAGCAGCAGGGTCTGCGATAGACCCAATCCGAGCTAAGGCTCGATAAATCATGAACTTCCGTTCATCGACAATCCGCTCGCCGGTTTGCCGTCCTATGCCCCATCGGCGTATATTTGTGCTTTCTGCGCTACGGCGCACTTCTCCCCTGTTGAAGGAAACGGATGAGCCTGAGGATCGGCACCAACACACGAGGATTGTGGCTCCTGGCCGCCCTGTTGGTGTGCATCCTGTTCGAATCGTCGGCTATCCCTGGCTCTGAAACCCCAAGCACCGGTCCGGCCGTCAAAACGAGTCGTCCGCCAATCCCCGATTCTGCCCGAAAGCGCCCGGTGTTTCCGGACGAATTCAGCGATCTCGACGAAGATGCGTCGGTCGCCGGCGAATGGGACCCCGAAGTCACGAACAACCTCGATCGTGCCCGAAAGCGCTACCTCAAGGCGCTCTCACTTGTCGAGCAGAAGGATACCGCACTGGCTGCCGAGCAGTTCGAAGCGGCAATCGCAGAACTCAACAACCTTGCATCGTACCCGCGCATCGAGGAGAACCTCGACTTCACGGATCTCGTGCAGGCAGTGATTGAGGACTACGAGTCGTACATCCAGAACATCGACAACCTCAACGAAAACTCGTCGGTGTTCATCCTTCGTGAACGCCTTTTCGAAGAGATCGAGTCAACCAAGCCTACCGTCGAGACTATCGCAGTGCCGGCTCCAGAGCCACCGAAGACGCTGCCTACCACAACGATTCCGCTGACGTATAACGAGTTTGTGCAGAAGAACATCGAGTTCTTCGCCAGCCGTCCGGTCGGACGTAAGTTCATGCGCGTATCGCTTGAGCGCACTGGACGGTGGTTCGAGATGATTAAGCGCATCGCTGCGGAAGAAAACATGCCACCCGAAATCGCGCATCTCGCCATCGTCGAATCAGGCCTTTCACCAAATGCTCTCTCGCGCGTTGGTGCGATGGGCATGTGGCAGTTCATGCAACCAACCGGTGAAGAATACGATCTCGACGTAACGTACTGGGTTGATGAACGTCGTGATCCCGAGAAGGCAACACGCGCTGCGATGCGCTTCTTGAAGGACCTCTACAACGATCTCGGCGATTGGCATCTCGCGCTGGCGGCATACAACTGCGGAGCGGGTGGCGTGCGTCGAGCGATTCGTAAGTCTGGACTCGACAAACCGGATTTCTGGCAGGTGCGTCCGTTCCTTCCACGCGAAACACAGCAATACGTCCCACGCTTCATCGCTACATCGCTCATCGCTGCGAATCGCGAGCAGTATGGGTTTGGCGACGACTCCATCAAGCTGCATGCGCCGCACGAGTACGAGACGGTTACGGTAACAGAGGCAGTGCAATTCTCCGCGCTCGCGCAGTGCGCTGGGATGACCGTTGATTCGCTCCGAGAATTCAACCCCGAGCTCGTCCGCAAGGCAACGCCGCCATCTGGCGCGTACAACCTGAAGATTCGTAAGGGCGCAGCCGAAGAGTTCCGCAAACGCTATGCTGCGCTCACGGAAGAGGACAAGCGTCCGTTCATCACGCACAAGGTTGGTCGTGGCGAAACGCTCGTCTCGATTGCACGACGCTACGGCGTATCGGGTGCAGAGCTCGCCGAGCTGAATAGCCTTAGCGGATACAAGGCGAAGCTCCGTCGCGGCTCGATGCTCCGTATTCCATCGACATCGGCCACACGTCAAGCAGCTGAACAAGCGTCCGAACCAGAAGCACGGCCGACACCTACACCGGCAACAAAGACTACCGAAACGGCCACGGCACCGACAACAGCGCCAGCCACGTCGACAACAGCAGCGCCAACATCATCGACGTCCACGTCTGCATCGGGAACCACGCGTACACACCATGTTGTGCGCTCGGGCGAGAGCCTCACAGCAATCGCACGTCGGTATCTGGTAAGTCTGTCAGATCTGCGAACCTGGAATGGCCTTACAGCAGGCTCTGACAACATTCGCATTGGCGACACGCTCGTGGTTGCCATCAATGCCACGCCTGCCGCACGCGAACCAAAGGTGGAGCAACTCACTGTGACGCGCACCGTGGAGCACCGTGTTCGCAAGGGCGAAACGCTGCAACTGCTCGCATCGCGGTACGAAACATCCATCGACCGTATTCGCGCGCTCAATCGCATGAAGCGCAATTCCGCATTGAAGCTCGGCACAACGATCACCATCGAGACAAGCCTGTCGAAGCGTCAACTGGCCACGCTTGCCGAGGAAGCAGAGCGGGCCGACCGTCCGTCGAGCTACCGCGTAAAGTCTGGCGACACCCTCACGGAGATCGCCGAACGGTTCGGCACCACGATCGATGCCCTCAAGGCGAAGAATCCAGCCCTGCGTCGATCTGCAAATGTTCGTCGCGGACAGGTGCTCAAGCTCAACTAGATCGGCCTGCAGCCCGTATCTTTGCCGACCATGCATGCCATCATTCCCGTAGCCGGTATCGGCACCCGACTTCGCCCCTTCACACACACGCTGCCCAAAGTGTTGGTCAACGTCGCGGGCAAGCCAATTCTGGGTCATATCCTCGACACCCTTGTTGCACAAGGCGTCACGAGCGCGACCATCATCACGGGGTACAAAGGCGAACTCGTCGAAGACTATGTGACATCGAACTACACGCTCGATGTAACGTTTGTTGAGCAAGACGAGATGCTTGGTCTCGGTCACGCCATCTGGTGTGCACGCGAATCACTCGGCGATGCACCGGTACTTATCATCCTTGGCGATACCGTGTTTGATGTTGATCTGTCGGTGCTTTCGTCGCGACAGTTCTCGTCCCTCGGTGTGAAGTATGTCGACGATCCACGTCGCTTCGGTGTGGTGATTGAAGAAGGGGGCTTTGTAAGCCGCCTCGTCGAAAAGCCAGAAACACCTGTGTCGAACATGGCCATCGTTGGACTCTACTACATCAGCCGTCCAACAGAGTTGCGCAACGCGCTGGAGACACTCATCACGAACGACCTGCGCACAAAGGGCGAGTACCAACTCACCGACGCGCTGCAACTGATGGTTGATCGCGGAGAGAAGTTCACAACGTTCTCGGTTGATGGCTGGTATGATTGCGGCAAGCCCGAAACGCTGCTGCAAACAAATCGCTTCCTGCTTACCAAGCGCAACGCAATGCCAACTGCACCGCAGGGCTGCGTGTTTGTGCCTCCTGTGCATGTGGATCCTTCTGCGATTGTCGAGCACTCCGTGATTGGACCCTACGCATCGATCTCGAAGGGTGCTGTTGTACGTAACGCCATTGTGCGCGACAGCATCATCAGCGATGCAGCTACCGTATCCGACATTGCACTTGATCAGTCGATCATCGGCGAGAATGCCGAAGTAACTGGTCGCTTCTCATCGATCAACATCGGCGACGCTTCAATCGTCCGACTCTCACAGTAACTGAACAATTCTCGCTCCATCACTTTTCTTCGGTTTCATGCAGTACATCTTCACCTCTGAGTCGGTATCCGAAGGACATCCCGACAAGGTTTGCGATCAGGTATCTGACGCCGTCCTCGATGAAGTTCTTGCCAACGATCCAACTGGACGCGTTGCGTGCGAATGTTTTGCAACAACAGGTATGATCGTTGTTGGTGGCGAGATCACAACAACGCACTACATCGATCTTCCGAAGCTCGTGCGCAAGGTTATTCGCGAGATCGGCTACGATCGCGGTGAGTATCGCTTCGAAGCAGATTCATGCGCAGTGCTCAACGTGATCAACAGCCAATCACCTGACATCGCTGCCGGAGTCGACACGGGCGGTGCTGGCGACCAAGGCATGATGTTTGGCTATGCGTCGAACGAGAACGACGAGTACATGCCAACAGCGATTCACCTCTCGCACAAGCTCGTCAAGCGCTTGGCCGACATTCGCAAGAACGAATCGGCCCTGATGCCGTACCTCCGTCCTGACGCAAAGGCGCAGGTTTCTGTGGTCTATGGCGACAACGGCGAAATCGTGAGCGTTGATACCATCGTGGTGTCGACACAGCACGATCCAATGAACAATGCGCAAGCACGCATCACAGAAGACGTGATCGAGAATGTGGTCAAGGCCGTCATTCCTGAGCACCTTATCACAGCAGACACCAAGTATCACGTAAACCCAACAGGCGTGTTTGAAATCGGTGGACCGCACGGCGACACCGGTCTGACAGGCCGCAAGATCATCGTTGACACATACGGTGGCCGTGCGCCACACGGTGGCGGTGCCTTCTCGGGTAAGGATCCAACGAAGGTTGACCGTTCGGCTGCCTATGCTGCGCGCCACCTTGCCAAGAACATCGTTGCCGCAGGCATTGCCCGCGAGTGCACCATTCAGCTTGCCTACGCCATTGGCGTGGCCCAGCCGGTGTCGATCAACGTGAACATGCACGGTACATCAGCCGTGAACGAGCGCGAGCTCGAAGCCTTCATCTGGAAGGAAATCGATCTCACGCCAGCTGGTATCATCAAGCGCCTCAACCTCCGTCGCCCGATCTACCGTCCGACAGCCGCCTACGGTCATTTTGGACGTCATGAGTTCCCGTGGGAACATCTTGACCTCCGTGACGTGTTTGCTAAGAACTTTGCCTGATCACTTTCTCACTCCCAATACACCTCGTATGGCTACAACGACCGTCAAGAAGAAGAACACATCCATCGCGTCGACCAACGGCGTGCACAAGAATGGCGTGCATAAGAACGGTGTGAGCAAGGGCTCAGCATCGTCGAAGGCACTCAAGACACCTAGCCGCGTCGCTAAGGGTCAGATCGCTCACAAGCCAGGTCAGTACGCAGTAGCGAACATGGACCTCGCCGAATGGGGCCGCAAGGAGATCCGTCTCGCTGAAGTCGAGATGCCAGGTCTGATGTCGCTCCGTCAAGAGTACAAGGGCAAGAAGCCACTCAAGGGCGCTCGCATCGCAGGCTGTCTCCACATGACCATTCAGACAGCTGTGCTGATCGAGACGCTTGTCGACCTCGGCGCTGAAGTCACATGGTCGAGCTGCAACATATTCTCTACGCAAGACCACGCTGCCGCTGCAATTGCAAAGGCTGGCATCCAGGTGTTTGCGTGGAAGGGCATGAACGAAGAAGAATTCGATTGGTGCATCGAGCAGACACTGTTCTTTGGCAAGGATCGCAAGCCGCTCAACATGATTCTTGACGACGGTGGCGACCTGACAAACATGGTGCTCGACAAGTACCCAGAACTCGTCGAAGCAATTCGCGGTCTGTCGGAAGAGACAACAACAGGCGTACACCGTCTGTATGAGCGCGTCAAGAATGGCACGCTCCCAATGCCTGCTATCAACGTGAACGACTCGGTCACGAAGAGCAAGTTCGACAACAAGTACGGCTGTAAGGAATCACTCGTCGACGCGATCCGTCGTGCAACAGACGTGATGCTCGCAGGCAAGGTTGCTGTTGTTGCAGGCTACGGCGACGTCGGCAAGGGTTCGGCTGCATCATTGCAAGGGGCTGGTGTCCGCGTGATCGTAACGGAAATCGATCCGATCTGCGCACTCCAAGCTGCAATGGACGGATTCGAAGTCAAGAAGATGATCGACGCTGTCAAGGAAGCCGACATCGTTGTTACAGCAACAGGCAACTGCGACATCATTTCGGAGAAGCACTTCCGCGCGATGAAGGACAAGGCAATTGTTTGCAACATCGGCCACTTCGATAACGAAATCGACATGGCGTGGCTCAACAAGAACTACGGCAAGTCGAAGGTCGAAATCAAGCCACAAGTTGACCTCTACACCATCGGCAAGAAGGACGTGATCGTGCTTGCTGAAGGTCGCCTCGTGAACCTCGGCTGCGCGATGGGTCACCCATCGTTCGTGATGTCGAACTCGTTCACCAACCAGGTGCTCGCACAACTCGAGCTGTGGAGCAACCACAAGGCCTACAAGAACGAAGTGTACATGCTTCCAAAGAAGCTTGACGAAAAGGTTGCACGCCTCCACCTCAAGAAGATCGGCGTGGAACTCGAAGTGCTCAACGACAAGCAAGCCAAGTACATTGGCGTCGAAGTCAAGGGGCCATACAAGCCGGACTACTACCGCTACTAAGCGATACCGCGAAACGCACAAGGGCGAGACTCAGTCTCGCCCTTTTTTTTGCTCAATAGCTGTTGGTATTAGTTCTCGTCAGGAGCGAAGGACAACGCCTTGCGCATCACGTAGTCGTTCAGCCAGTAGTCGCGGTACGGGATATCAACGGTGTCGATGATCTCGTAGCCAAGCTTTTCGTAGAACTCTTTCGCTGAGTTGTATCGATTCACGTTGAGGACGAGCTCACGAGCCCCTTGATCGAACACATAGCGCTCTACCCACTCCAGCAATCGCCGGCCGATACCGCTGCGCTGCTCGGTAGGCCGCACATACAGCCTGTGCAGCTTGTAGCGCTGCGGATTGTCTGGCGCGTGGTTGACGTAGGCAAAGCCCAAGACGACATCGCCATGCAGAGCCAGGATGTAGGTGCCCTCGGCCTGTTCAATCTGACGTGTGATCGCCGGGATGCTGAGCAGGTCCTCGAACATGATCGCGATCTGCTCCTGCGAGACAATATGCCGGTATGTCGGCTCCCAGGTGGCGAGGGCGGCATCATGAATCAGCGCCACATCGCCCATGGATGCCAGCCGAAGGACGATTTCCACTGTGTGCTCTCCGTTCGTTGGAGTGTCGGGAACTATCTCACCCGCTTCTGCATTCTACCCCACAGTATGGGGACGAACCTCTGGTTCTTCCCTACAATCCGACCCCAGGCGAGTGCAGACGCCTGGGGTCTCTTGTTGTTCAGCAGATCGAGGGTTTAGATATCGAGGTTGCGCACGTACTGTGCATTGCGCTCGATAAACTCACGGCGTGGCTCAACTGCCTCGCCCATCAATGTTTCGAAGATGTGCATTGCTTCGGCTGCATTTTCGATGCTCACGCGAAGCAGCGTGCGTGTCTCTGGATTCATCGTTGTTGCCCAGAGTTGCTCTGGGTTCATTTCACCAAGACCCTTGAAGCGGTTGATCACGATACCGTCGGCTGTTGCGCCTTCTTCTACCGTTGCTTCTGGCTCTTCTGCTTCCAACGCCTTTTCGGCATTCTTCGCAGCCTTCTTGTCGGCCTTCTCCTTGCGGATGCGTCCGATGATTTCGTCGCGCTCTTGATCGTTGTATGCGTAGTACTCCTGCTTGCCCTTCTTGAGCTTGTAGAGAGGTGGCTGCGCGATGTAGAGCTTGCCGTCGGTGATCAGATCTGGCATGTGCTTCCAGAACAGCGTCAGCAACAGCGTACGAATGTGCGAACCGTCGACGTCGGCATCGGCCATCAGAATGATCTTGCCGTAGCGCGCCTTAGCTGAATCGAAGTCATCACCAAAGCCAGCGCCGATCGCTGTGAGGATTGTGCGAACTTCTTCGTTTTCGAGCACCTTGTTCAAGCGTGCCTTGTGCACGTTGAGAATCTTACCCTTCAGAGGGAGAATTGCTTGGAAGCGACGATCACGACCTTGCTTTGCCGAACCACCAGCAGAGTCACCCTCGACGAGGTAGATCTCGGTGTCTTCCGGTGTGCGCAATGAACAGTCTGCCAACTTACCCGGGAGCGAGCCGCTCTCGAGAGCCCCCTTACGACGGATCAGATCCTTCGCCTTACGGGCAGCAGCACGAGCTTCGGCGGCCTGTGTTGCCTTTTCGATGATGTGCTTTGCCGCGCTCGGATTGGCGTCGAGATACTTCGAGAGTTCTTCGTTAACAATCGAGCGGACGATACCTTCTGTTTCGCCGTTGCCCAGCTTGGTCTTTGTCTGACCTTCGAACTGCGGCTCGGCAACCTTCACGGAGATGACCGCTGTGAGACCTTCACGGAAGTCTTCACCCGTGAGATTGATGTCCTTCTTCTGCAGGTTGTTCGATGCGGCATACGCGTTCAGCGTACGTGTGAGCGCCGAGCGGAAACCGGAGACGTGCGTTCCACCTTCGACGGTGTTGATGTTGTTCACGTACGAAAGCAGTGTTTCGCTGTAGCCAGAGTTGTACTCGAAGCACACGTCCACAACAGTTTCGACGCCGGAGTCGTTTGACGCAACGCCCGACATCAGAATTGGCTTCGTGATGACGGTTGCATTCGCGTCCATGTAGCGGACGAAGTCGACCAGACCGCCGCGGTATGCGTAGACATCCTTCTGTCCATCGCGCTCATCGCTGAGTGTGATCGTGACGTCTGGATTCAAGAACGCGAGTTCGCGCAGACGCTCAGCAACCTTCTCGTAGCGGAATTCAACGGTGCGGAAGATGGTCGCGTCAGGCCAGAAACGCACAGTTGTGCCGGTACGTGACGACTTACCAATCTCCTTCACCGGACCCTGTGGTGCGCCGATCTTGTACTTCTGTTCGTACATCGTTCCTTCGCGCTCAACCGTCACCGTCAAATCCGTCGACAGTGCGTTCACGCAGCTCACACCCACACCGTGCAGACCGCCCGACACCTTGTAGGTGTTCTTGTCGAACTTACCACCGGCGTGCAGCGTGCACATAACCACTTCAAGTGTCGACACCTTCTTTACCGGGTGCGGACCAACAGGGATACCACGTCCATCATCACCAACCGAGCACGATCCATCGGAGTGCAGGGTGATCGTGATGTTGCGACAGTATCCAGCGAGTGCTTCGTCGATCGAGTTGTCGACGACCTCTTGGATCAGGTGGTGAAGTCCGCGCTCACCAACGTCGCCGATATACATCGCAGGACGCTTGCGAACAGCTTCGAGTCCTTCAAGGACTTTGATACTGTCTTCATTATACCCAGCAGGGACTGGTGTGGTTTCTGACATACAATTCTCCAGTGTGTGGTGTACCGTTAGCGAATGATGATCTCACGGACCAATTCGCCGCCGGCACACGCGTTAATCTTTTGACGTAATTCTTCACGACGAAGCACCAACTCGCTTCTCCATGGAGCTTCCGCAACATGCACGCGGAGTACTCCCTGATCAAACGAACGCAACACTGTACGTGCTGCGAGTGATTCGCCAACAACGTCCTGCCAATACCGTGGCAGGCGCGCCTTTTCAAGTTCAGGTTCAAGTCGATACTGTCGAACAAACGACTGTAGCAATTCTGCGAGTGCATGCATGGTTACGCAGCCTCCGCAGAAGGAAGATGATGTGACGATGTAGCACTATCGATCACGACACGTCCGTCTGCAACGCGCATCAGCTGCACATCCAACCGTCCGCCTCGCACATGCATCAGCCGGTCCATCATCGACACTACATCATCGCCGTCGGTCGTCGTCACAAAACACTGCATACCCATGGCCACGATGCGCTCGAGAACGCGTGCACAGCGATCACGATCGAGTTCGCTGAACACATCGTCGAGCAACACTACTGGACGCTCTGAGCAATGCTCGTGGAGGACATCGCACTCGGCAAGCTTCAACGCTACTAAGAGTGATTTGTGCTGTCCTTGTGACGCTGTCTCACGCACCAGTCCGCCATTGATATGAAATGCCAATTCGTCTTTTTGCGGACCAAACATTGTGCTCTCACGCGCCATCTCGCGCATGCGCAATTGCGCTGCAAGTGCACGGTATGCGTCGGCTACACGCTCGGTTGTGAGCTCCTCACCATGCGCAAGCGCACCTTGCGTACACACATCAGGCTCGTAGGTGATATCGATCATCTCGTGGACGCCCGACACGGCCTGATATGCTTCACGAACACGCGGTGCCACATCGGCAATCCATTGCGTGCGTCGCTCCACAATCTCGGCGCTCACCATCACGAACTGTTCGGTCCATACATCAAGGCTTGCCTGCATTGCAGCGCCTGCACCGGATTGCAGCACAGCGTTGCGCTGTTTCAGCAATCGGCGGTGTTCGTACAAGAGCTCGGTGTAGCGCTTGCTCGACTGTGCCATCACGCCATCGATGAATGCACGGCGTTCAGCAGGACCACCAAGCGTGATGCTCTTGTGGTCAGGCGAAAGTGCAACAACAGGAATCTCGCCAATGATGTCGCGCGGCGTGAGATTTGATCCGTGTGCCGTAGCAATGCGCTTTCGCACGCCCGGCTGCACAGCTACCGATACGCGGTAGGGCACGTCCATGTCACGCATGGCATCCACACTCGCGATACAACGCTCTGCGCCGCGGCGGATCAATGCGTGATCCGTCACAGGAACAAAGCTCTTTGCGAGCGAACACATGCTAATAGCTTCGAGCACCGACGTCTTTCCCGATCCATTTCGTCCGCTCAGCACATTCACGTCGCGCGCACACAACACATCGCTGTGCTCGTGATTTCGCACGTCGGTAAGAGAAACAGAGCGGAGAACCATCAGTGATACCGTTAGATCTTCACAGGCATAACAAGCATCAACAGCGAGTCGTTGCCTGCGCCCGGTGTGATCAGGACCGCACGAATCGGCGTCGAGAACGTCATCCGAACGTTGAGGTCTGGATCATCATCGGCAGAAATATTCTTGATTGCTTCTTCGAGGAAACGGTAGTTGAATCCAACCTCGAAGCTCTTGCCGGAGAATTCACATGGAATCGTCTCGGTACCCTTACCGCCCGAATCCTCGTCCTCCGAATGCACTGCCAAGACCGACGCTTCCATGGAGAAGCGGACGTGGCGCGTGTTGGAGTTTGCGAAGAGCGACACGCGCTTGATCGCGCTCAGGATTTCGCGCTGATTCACAACAAGCGACTTGTCGTTGTCAGACGGAATCACGTTCTGGTACGGAGGATACTTCTCGTCGATGATACGCGTTGTGATGGTCATCGAACCGATTGTGAAACGCGCGTGTGTGCGCGACACAGCCATCTCGACATCACTGTCGATGCGACGCAGAAGATCCACGGCGCGTGATGGAACAATCGCTTCAAGACCTGATGGGAACGTGGTTCCCTCGGCAGCCTTCACAATCACACGACTCAGACGGAAACCGTCAGTCGCTACTGCCGTAACATTATCGCCGTTGAATTGGAAGAACACACCCGTCATGCTTGGACGGTACTCTTCCGTCGACACTGCGAAGACCGTTTTGTTGGCCATGCGCGACATGTCTTCCTTCCGTAGCGATGCCATTTGCGCATCTGGGAACGGAGGGATCGTTGGAAACTCCGCTGCATCAAGTGCCTTCATCTCGAAGGAGCCCGTCGGCGTACGCACCGTTACCAGCTGCGAATCCTCATCAGCATGCACCTCGATTGTACCCGCATTACCCAGCTCCTTGACGAGATCATGAAACTGACGTGCTGGGATCAGCAACGCTCCATCGATCTCACCAGCCACCGGAATACGCAACGAGATCGTAATCTCTTGGTCCGTTGCTGTAAACGTCAGCTCACTGCCGTCCAACGACGCGTGGATGTGTTCGAGTACAGGAATGGTGCTCTTCGCCGGAATTGCCGGGAGCACTTTTTGCAATGCCTTCTGGAGGTCTGGAAGCGCAACAGTAAACTTCATGCGAGGATTGCCAAATAAAGGGTCAGGAGGCGCGGATTCACTACTTTTGAAGTAGCGAATCTACGAACCATCGAATCCCCTACCAACCGTTGAACGTGCTGTTTCTTCTGCATCCATGATCACTCCCTACGGTCGCGATAACGCTTTTCTCATGCTGGGCATCGGCGCATGCCTTCTCCTGCTTGCACTCACTCCCATGCACGTTGCCTTGCAGGGGCTGAGCGTCGTGCTCGGACTGCTCGTCATCGCCTTTACGCTCTGGTTTTTCCGGGATGCTGAACGCCCCCTTCTGGCGGAAGCAACAACCAACCCAAGCCTGATCATGGCTCCGTCCGACGGAAAAGTTGTCAACGTAGACCCGGTAGAGCACAGTCCAGAGCTGGGCGGACCGGCAATTCAGATCAGCATCTTCCTCTCGCCGGTTAACCTGCACGTCAATCGCTACCCAGCCAGCGGCACCATTGTCGAGGCGCGGTACATCCCAGGTAAGTACCTGATGGCGTTTAATCCGAAATCAAGCACCGAAAACGAGCGCTCCATCTTTGTGCTCGACACCCCAGTCGGCCGGATCTCGTACCAGCAGATCACGGGCTTTCTGGCCCGCCGCATCGTGTACGACACCAAGGCTGGCGACGTTGTCCGCGTGGGTGAGCGGTTCGGTATGATGAAGTTCGGCTCCCGCATGGATGTTACCGTGCCGGCCGGAACTGAGATTTGCGTGCGCCCCGGCGATGTTGTTCGCAGCTCACATACCATCCTTGCCCGGATGAAGGGGTAAGGGGCTTCCATGCGAGTAACTCGATCGGTTATTCCGAACCTCTTTACGCTGGCGAACCTGTTTTGTGGGTTCGCTGCGATCGTGGCCTGCTTCGAGGGACACCTCGATCGTGCAGCGCTCCTGATCGTGACAGCAGGGGTGTTCGACATGCTCGACGGTGTGGTAGCGCGCATTACCCGCAGCACCTCGGAGTTTGGCGTCGAGCTCGACTCGCTATGTGATGCTGTGTCGTTCGGCGTCGCGCCATCGGCGATGCTCTACCAAGCCATGTTTCACGACTGGCACCAGTGGGGCTTGCTCCTGGCTTCCCTGCCTGCCCTTGCTGGCGTGCTCCGTCTGGCTCGATTCAACGTGCAGCTTACGAGCATGGAAGACAAACTGTACTTCCGCGGTATGCCGATTCCGGCAGGCGCGTTTGTGCTTGTCTCCTACCTTGCGCTCTGGCTGCCAACAAGCGGAGTTCCAGAGGAGTGGAAGCCCGCGACCACGGCAGCAGTCACCGTGCTGACGGCCCTTGCCATGGTCAGCACGATCAAGTATGACAACATCCCACGGCCCTCGCTGAAGAGTCTTCGCCAGCGGCCCGTCGTCTTTTCCGTATTTTTCGTTGCTCTCGTCGCTTCGGTGATCACCGGCGGCAAGGCACTCTTCCCCTTCATGGTGCTGTATTTGATCGGTGGCGCAGTCCGACACTTGGTAGTGTTTCTGCGTGATCGATCGGAACGCGACGACTCGATCGAGGAAGATGACCCAGATCCTTTTACCATGTGACCACATGAAGACCTACACCGCATCGATCATCGTATCACTTCGTCGCGCCATCCTCGACGTCCAAGGCAAGGCAGTTGAAAACGCGCTCCACTCGCTTCACATGCAAGGCATGTCGAACGTTCGTATCGGCAAGCACATCGAACTCGATGTGCAAGCACCCGATCTCGAGTCTGCGCGCGCAACTGTGCAAGAAGCTTGCGCGAAGCTGCTCGCGAACCCAGTGATGGAAGACGTGCACATCGACATCGCTGAAAAGGCTGCAGGAGCATCGGCATGAAGATCGGTGTCGTAACCTTTCCTGGTTCGAATTGCAACGCCGATGCGGAGTTTGGCGCAACAGTCACTGGCAACACTGCCGTGCGGTTGTGGCACAAGGACACATCGCTGCCGAGCGGACTCGATGCTGTGATTTTGCCGGGTGGGTTTTCATACGGCGACTATTTGCGCACGGGGGCCATCGCACGCTTCTCACCGATCATGCAGTCGGTGATCGCTTTTGCCAACGATGGCGGCATCGTGTTTGGCATCTGCAATGGATTCCAGATCCTCTGCGAATCAGGCCTCTTACCAGGCGCACTCATTCGCAACGAAGGTCTGTCGTTTGTCTGCAAGGATGTGCATCTGCGTGTCGAACGCACGAACACACCGTTCACACGGGCACTCTCAACCGGTAGCGTCTTGCGCATTCCGATTGCGCACGGCGAAGGTCGCTTTACAGCTCCTGCCGACGTTATCGACGAAATCGAAGCAAACAACCAAGTGCTCTATCGTTACGCAACGGCCGACGGAGCACTGTCGGCTGATGCGAACCCGAATGGGAGCATCAACAACATTGCAGGGATCACCAACGCACGTGGCAATGTCATGGGCATGATGCCGCATCCGGAACGCGCGTGCGATCCGCTGCTGGGCTCAACCGATGGCGTCAGTGTGTTTGCAAGCCTTGCCCTCGAACTTTCTTCACGTTGATCGAACACGGAGGTCGACATGCCAAATCTTGGAACAACCGAGATCATCATTATTGCTCTTGTGATCGTTCTGCTCTTCGGTGCAAAGAAGATTCCTGATCTCATGCGCGGACTCGGTTCTGGCGTCCGTGAGTTCAAGGATGCAGCTGCTGGCAAGGGCGACGACGCAGCAGACAAGCGCACAACAAACGGCGACGGTACGAACTGACATGTTTGACGTCGGTGGTGGCGAGCTCCTGCTAATCCTGCTCGTCGTGATTCTGCTGTTCGGTCCGAAGAAGATTCCGGAAGTCGCGCAACAAGTGGGCAAGGGCATTCGCCAGTTCCGCCGCGCGCAGGAAGACCTGAAGCAACAGATTCGCGACATCTCTGCCGAAATCTCGGTGGAGCAGCCGCAGCATGCCACGCCCCCTCCGCCGAGCTACACACCTGCCACTGAAATCGTTGCCGCCGCACCCGTGCGGAGCGCTGCGGCACAACCCGCTGATCAGGCCGACGAACCACACCATACAGACGAACATCCTTCCGAGGATGCATCCCAACCGACATGACGTTCAACGACCATCG
Source organism: uncultured Melioribacter sp. (assembly GCA_964432155.1). Classification (GTDB taxonomy): domain Bacteria; phylum Bacteroidota; class Ignavibacteria; order Kapaibacteriales; family Kapaibacteriaceae; genus UBA10438. The sequence goes on from CAYSMF010000007.1 coordinate 78,060, forward strand.
CATCGCCTTTGCATCAGGCACATCATCCGTAAAGGAATCCGTCGACGGATTCCTTTCGCGTATTGCTGCACAGTCCGACCTCAATGCGTTCCTCGCTGTCGACGCCGATGGCGCGCGACGCCAAGCGTTGGAAGCAGACGAGCGCTATGCGTCCGGACTGCAACGTCCACTCGAAGGCATGGTGATTGGTGTTAAAGACAACATTCACGTCAAGGGGCTCCCTACAACGTGCGCCTCCCGCATGCTCGAGGGCTTTCAGCCGCTGTTCAATGCTACTGTTGTTGAACGACTAATCGATGCTGGCGCTGTGTGTATTGGCAAGACGAACATGGATGAATTCGCGATGGGTTCGTCCAACGAAACTTCGGCCTTTGGTCCGGTGCTGCATCACATCGATCATGCGCGTGTTCCTGGTGGTTCATCCGGTGGATCCGCTGTTGCAGCAGCCAGCGGCATGTGCCATGTAAGCCTAGGTTCCGACACGGGCGGATCGATTCGTCAGCCTGCAGCATTCTGCGGCACATTCGGACTAAAGCCAACGTATGGTCGTGTGTCGCGCTATGGCCTTGTAGCCTTTGCATCATCGCTCGACCAGATCGGACTTTTCTCGACGTCGATCAGCGACATGCAGGATGTGTTCTCCGTTGTTGCTGGACATGATCCAATGGACTCGACATCGATTGAGGGCACGCCTGTATCTGCTGAGGAACGACCACTTCGCATCGGAGCAATGCCGATGTCGCAGCTTACCGGCTGCGAACAGCAGATGATCGATGCCTATGCGGCGTATCGCGATGCGCTCGCTGGATTGGGTGCGGAGGTCGTCGACATCGTTGTGCCACATAGCGAGACGTGGATTCCAACGTACTTCATCCTTGCGACAGCGGAAGCATCAAGCAATCTTGCTCGCTTCGATGGTGTGCGCTTCGGTCTGCGCGTCGACGCAGAAGATGGCGACATCACGACAGCCTCGCGCACGGCTGGATTCGGACCAGAAGTACAACGACGCATCATGTTGGGCACCTACGTGCTTTCGAGCGGCTATTACGACGCGTACTACGGCAAGGCACAGCAGGCACGTCGTCGCATCAGCGACGCCTACACCGAGATCTTCAATCGAGTTGATCTCCTTGCTATGCCAACAACACCAACAACGGCCTTCGAGCGCGGAGCAAAGAAGGATCCTGTGAGCATGTGGCTCAGCGACTACTTCACAGTGTCGGCCAACATTGCCGGCATTCCAGCGATCAGCCTACCGTTCGGAAACGATGCCGCCGGACTGCCCATCGGCATGCAGCTGCAGGGTCCGATGTGGAGCGACGAGCTCCTGATGGCCACAGCCGGACGTCTTGCGCGCACAGCCTGAGCGCAGAACGCTATTCGTGTCCGACGAAACTGATCGGCACCTGGATCTTTTCTGAGATGCTCATCTTCACCGGACATGTCGTCACAGCGTTGGTGAGAATCTTCAGGGCTTGATCATCCATTGGCGCCGGCAGGCGAATCTCTACCGACAAGCGCCCAATTCGCCGCAGCGGATCAGCTACCATCTCCTTTTTGACCGACAGGCGGGTGCCCTCGAGCTTCCAGCCGTGCTTATCGGCAGCCAGACCCACATAGGTCAGCATACAGGAGCCCAGTGCCGTTGCCAGTAAATCCGTCGGCGAGAAGCTCTCGCCTCGGCCGTGGTTATCGACAGGGGCGTCGGTGACAAGCGTCGTGCCCGATGGACCGTGTGTGGCAGCGCATCGGAGCTGTCCTTCGTACACAAGTGTCATTTCAACCATGGAAACCTCCCGTTATCGTCGGTTTTGTCCGTATTTTTGGAGTCTATCCCACTAAGGACAACTCACTATGAGCGTATTGGTCAACAAGAATTCCAAGGTCATCGTCCAAGGCATCACCGGCGGCGAAGGAACCTTCCACGCATCGCAGATGCTTGCCTACGGTACAAATGTCGTTGGTGGCGTTACACCTGGCAAGGGTGGTACAATGTACGCCGGGAAGGGCGATGATGCATTCACACATGCAGTTCCCGTGTTCAACACGGTTGCAGAGGCTAAGGCTTCTACAGGTTGCGACGTGTCGATCATCTTCGTACCGGCCCCGATGGCTGCCGATGCTATCCTCGAGGCAATTGCTTCGGACATCAAGGTCATCGTCTGCATCACCGAAGGTATTCCGGTACGCGACATGATCCCAGTGCAGGCAGCGCTGGAGAAGTCAGACTGTCGTCTGATCGGTCCGAACTGCCCTGGCATCATCACACCAGGTGAGTGCAAGATCGGCATCATGCCGGGCTTCATCTTCACTGGTGGCGGCCCTGTTGGCCTTGTGTCGCGCTCTGGCACGCTCACGTACGAAGCTGTTCGCCAGCTGTCAGACGTTGGTCTCGGTCAGACAACGTGCATCGGTATCGGTGGCGACCCAATCATTGGCACACGCTTCATCGATGCGATCAAGTTGTTCAACGAAGACCCAGCTACAGAAGCAATTGTTATGATCGGTGAAATCGGTGGCAATGCTGAAGAAGAAGCCGCCGAGTACATCAAGGAGCACGTCAAGAAGCCAGTCGTTGGCTTTATTGCTGGCCAGACGGCACCTCCTGGACGCCGCATGGGTCACGCCGGTGCGATCATCTCTGGTGGCAAGGGTACAGCAGCCGACAAGATGGCAACTATGCGCGCTTGCGGCATCACGGTCGTTGAGTCGCCAGCAACCATCGGCATCACGATGAAGAACCTGCTTGCAAGCAAGGGCAAGTAATCCTCCCCGCACACACTTTTGTTTAACGAAGAACTACCTACGACAATGGCAATCGAACGCACACTCTGTATTATCAAGCCTGACGGCGTCCGCAATCAAAACATCGGCAACATCGTTGCGATGATTCAAGCTGCTGGCTTCCGCATCCTTGGCATGAAGCTCACACGCATCTCCCCAGCTGTAGCTGGTGAGTTCTATGGCGTGCACAAGGAACGTCCGTTCTACGGCGAACTGGTCAACTTCATGTCGAGCGGCGCAATCGTTCCGATCGCCCTCGAAAAGGAAAACGCAATTGCCGACTGGCGCGCGCTGATCGGATCAACAGACCCAGCAGAAGCTGCTGAAGGCACGATCCGCAAGAAGTACGCTACAAGCAAGGGCGAGAACGCTGTCCACGGTTCAGACTCGGTCGAAAACGGCATCAACGAAGTTGCATTCTTCTTCGCCGAAAGCGAACTGATCAACAACGCCTGATAACACGATTTCACCTCTATAGACGTTGGTGATGAACGACGAGGGCGGCTTCCCGCCCTCGTCCTGTTTCTGGCAGTTTTGTGGTAGATTCCTACGGTTTTTCCATGCGCACGAACATGACACACAGAAGCCTTTTCTTGAGCACACTAATCGCATTGTGCCTCGTGACCGTTGCTTCGCACGCACAAGAATCCGCAGGAGCGCCACGTCGCGAGTATCGCCTCCAAGCGGTGTATCGCGCTGGCATCGCCCAGAACTATGAAGTTGTCGAACAGACGACCGTCGAGCGCGTCCACAGTGATTCGTCACGCAAGACGTACGACCGCACAGCAACCTATCACATCACGGTTCGCTGCATTGAATCTCTCGATGGCATCGCGAAGCTTGTCGTCAACATCGACTCGCTGATCTACCGCTTCAAGTCTGCTGGCGTCGAGATCACCTACGATTCGCAGAAGGACATCACACCGAAGAACTTCGCCGATCTCAACAACTATGCTGGACCTCTCAACCGCACGTTCGAGATTACGGTGAGTCCGTATGGTGAAGTCACGAAGCTCTCCGGCGAACAGATCGACTTCTGGCGCGACTACCTTCAGCAGAACGCTGCCGATCTCGACTCGGTTGTGTATACGATCTGGATGCAGTCGCTGGACCGCGAGAATCTTCTGCAGTATGGCGATCTTCAAAAGCGCGTCATCCCTGGTTCGCGTAAGGCTGTCGACTCAACATGGCGTCACGCCTACACGTCGCGTATCGATGGCGTGATCTACGAAGGCAACGTCACGTCACGTCTTGCCAGCTATACTGGCGGACTCTACTCGATCATCACGAAGGACACACTCAACGCTCGTCCTCAGCAGCCAATTCACGTGTACGGCATTCCGTACGTGAGCAACGTGCGCGAAGGAAAGGCTATGATCGACAGTGAATTACTGCTTACAGCAAACGGTACGATCAACGAGCTCAAACTCGTTACAAAGAGCTCGTTCCGCGGCATTGTAAAGAGCGAAGCGTTCACCCACAATGTCACAACGACGACAATGTGGAAACTCACAGGTCAGTACCAATGGTGAGAGCATGCATTCGTGGAGCAGCGCTGACGATCATCGCCTGTGCGATGTGGTCGTGCTCCGCCGACAATGCACCGAAGGACGCAGCAACAGCAGACTCGTCGGCCGTCGTCACTGCTGGTGATACCGCCCAAGCAACGACACTCACGCTGCAGGAAGCAGCACTCGATACGTTTGCCGTGCGATACCGCGCAGGCGACGTACTTCGGTACCGCGTCACACAAGCATCGGAAGCCGTGCAGGATTCCACCATTGCGCAACAGCGCAGCGCGCACGTGTATACGAAGACGGTGCGGAGTGTAAACCCCGACGGGACATTCACCGTGGCAATGCGATTCGACTCGATCAATGTGGCGTTCACTGCACGGAATCGTGCAACAGGCGCGACATTGCTCAACAAGACGTACTCTTCCGCTGATTCTTCACAGCGATCAAGCGCAGAGTTCACACAGTACAACGCACTACTTGGCGAAAGCGTCGACCTCACCATCGATCATCGCGGCGGCATCGTGCGCATCGGCAGTGTATCGAAAATTGTTGATCAACTCCTCAAGGGTGCAGGACAGAACACGCCCCCTGGAGCAAAGGAACAACTCTCTGCGCAAGTGCAAGGGGCTATCTACGCCGCCTTCCACGGACAAGAGATCATTCCGTTTCCTGCCAAGCCCCTTGACTCAACAGGTCGCTGGACGAATGCCATGACTACGCCGATTGCAGAACTCTTCTCCGTAGCAACCACAGCAACGTACAACGTGACGTCGGTGAAGAAGATTCGCAATCATCGCATCGCAACGATTGATGCAAGCGTGACAGGCGCGATGAATGTTCGCCCCCTCCCACGCGAAGCAGGCGTAACCGTATCGATCGATAAGTCGTCCATCACCGGTTCGTCGGCAGCACTGCTCGACGTTGATGGCGGCTACACCATCTCAAAAAAGAATACAATCTCGATGAATGTCACTGCAACTGTTCGTGGTGGACAGCGCAGTGAACGTCAAACTGTTTCGATGTCGCAAACAATGCGGTACGAAATCGAACTCCTTCCGTAGAGCATATGCCGAAGCAAAAGGTTGATCTTCGAAGTGTCTTTCAACCAAGCGACTCGATCATCTTTTTGGTGATCGCCGTCGGCTTGTTTATTGCCATCTATCTCGACGAAATGGCAGTGCGTCTGATTGGCATCTGTATTTCGATTCTGGGTGGCGTTGCGCTGTTCATGATCGTTTCGCCGCGTCTTACCGACCTTCAGATCATCGCACCGATCCGTCCGTCGCAAACACCCGACCTCGGTTCGCGTATCGTCACCGACGGCAAGAAGACTTCGCAAACGTTCGACCCAGATGCCTATCGCAAGTCATTCGGCTTGACGGAAGGGGGCGACCCATCCTTCGTCGACGAGAAGCAGATCGATTTGTTCGAAGGCCACACAGATCTTGTACAACGTCCGGCTATCGAACCGCCTGCGCCTGTTGTGCGTCCGGTTGCTGCGCCATCGCCACGTCCGCAGCAGTTCATTGAACACACAGATACTGAATCGAGCATCCGCATTCTCGGAACGAAGAAGTCGAAGACGGCTGCTGCACCAAAGCTGGTGAGCGAGTTGCGCCAAGAGAACCGAAAGAATGCTGAACTCAATCCCGAGGCGTCATTTGAAGAGACGACGTTCTCATCGACTACGGCTACGATTACTGGTCCGGTAACCGACGAGATCCAACTCTCGGAAGACATCATCATTCGTCCGAAGTCAAAGTCACGTCCAGCACCACCAGTCGAGCCAGTCGCCGAACCACCTGCACCGATTGAGGCTCCAGAAGAAGTCCCTGCAGAACCTGCATTGAACTTCGATGCAGATGTCGACATGGGGTCAGAGCTCATTCCATCGACACCAGACCAAGCAACGTCGGACCTTGCGACGGAAGAGGAAGAGATCATTGCAGAAGAGCAGCTTCCAGAAGAGCCTGCCGAACCTATCCGTGTTGGCGACGACATCTCGGACCTCGTCAGCGAAACGTCCAAGCCACGCGAAACATCACGTCGTTCGCCCGCTGTATCCTTGGCAACATTCGTCAACGATGATGAAGAGGACCTCACATCTCAGGAACCACGTCGTGAGTTCGACTTCCTGCTCAACCGCGTGCTGATGGTTATCCGTTCGGCAACGAATGCTCGCACGGCAGCCTTCCTGTGGGTCAATAGCGAGCGCCAGCAACTCGTCGTCGAAGCAAAGATCACCGAAGCTGAGAGTGAATTCACGCAAGAGCGCAAGATCCCGATGGGCTCCGACGCCGTGAGTCAGATCGCACGTGAGGGTCGCCCTGAGATCATTACGCAGATCAGCGCAACGGCAGAGCTGGATCTTCTGCCCTACTATGTGAAGCCAGCGCAGACGGTGTCATTCATCGGCGTGCCGGTGTATTACGGTGGCAACGTTGTTGGCATTCTCTGCGCCGACTCAAAGATCGAGGACGCATACTCCGACATCACCGTGGGCTTCTTCGGTCAGTTCACAAAGCTGATCTCCGGTCTCGTCTCGTCGTACACAACACGCTACGATCTCATGCAGGCCTCGAGTGTTGTTGAAGCAACACGTCAGTTCCGCGAGCACATGGGCGGTGCACCATCGAACACGCAGCAGATCATTCGTGCACTGTTCGCGACCCTCATCCAGCACATGGACATCAGCCGCATCGGTGTGGTAACGTTCAACCGTGAAGCAGGTGCATGGACGTTGACCGATGCGCGCTCTGCGCTCGACGACGGCTACCGTCAGAACGTCGGCACATCGGTTGATCTCGCATCAACTGCTGTGGGCGAAACGATCAACAGTGCAGCAACCGTGGTGCGATCAGCAGACGATCATGGCACACGCGTCCTGCCAAACGAGCCATCACTCGAAGTCGGTCAGTTCGTTGCCGTCCCTCTCTCGACTGCATCGGAATCATACGGCGCGCTCTTCATTGAGAACGTAGTCGCTCCACTCGCCCAGCAAGAAGTCGCGCTCGCAGCTGCGATCGCCGAACAAGCTGGTGCACTGTTCGATCAACTCCGTAAGGAAGAAGATCTTCGTACTGCAGCATTGCTTGATCACGGCACTGGTGTGCTGAATGAGCAAGGCTTTGAGATGCGCGTACGCGAAGAGTTCGCGCGCGCGGTGGACTACAACATTCCACTGACGCTGTGCATTGTTCACCTCGATCCATCGCGCGCCTCTGCCGAACAGCGCGAACACGCTGTGCTGCACATTCTGCGCATGATGAAGCAACAGCTTCGCGAGTACGATATCCTCGCGCGTATCGATGCCGACCACTTGGCCCTGGGCTTGGTAGGATACAAGTCGCAAGAGGCGCACAACTGGGCTGAAACCATGCGTCGCGATATCGCCAGCACACCTGTCGATGTTGAAGGCAAGCGGATGTCGTTTACGGTGTCGATTGGACTGGCGCAGGCGGAACCACGTGAGACGTGGGACGACTTGATTGCGCACTCAAACGCAGCGCTGGAAGTCAGCCGTCGCTCAGGAAATCGTGTAACGGTGTTCGCGTAACGCGACCGTTCAACCGTTAGTCGTTGTCGGGTCCTGCCGTCGAGAAGCGAACAATCACTGGACAATGATCGCTGACCGCATCGGCCATCTGTGGCTGGAGGAAAGCTCGTGTATTCTCCATCCGCTCCGAGCCCTTCATCACACGCTCTTGCGCAGATGTCGACACAACGACATGATCTATCGTGGTCCAGTTGTCGTTCTTGCAGCTCTTGAGCGCACCCGTGAGAAACTGCATCGACGAGCTCTCCAACAATGGCGTGAGCGTCGCATTCTGTCGGCGAGAAGTAAAGTCATTGAAGTCGCCAACAATAATCACATCGCGTTCCTTGCCCGCAGCGATCACCGAATCGGACCAGCGCTTGAGCAGCGCAACTTGTTCGAGACGGATCTGACGGGACTCATCGCGAAGTTGATTGGTGCTGTCGTGTCGTGACGTGCTCTTGAGGTGCACCACCATCATCACCCAGTCGAAGGATCCCTTTGTGCACCGCACCACGTATCCAGGACGAAGGCCCCTACGTCCGAGCGTAAGCGCATCATAGGTGCCGAGTGGTTCTACCTGGACACCCTTCCGTACAATCAGTCCTACGTTTTGCTTAATCCCAGCATCGGCGAGGTATCCTGTGTAGCCATCGAGGTAGCGTGTTACACGACGAAGCGCAACGTTGTTTTCAACCTCCTGCACACCAAGCACATCAACACCTGTGCGAGCAATCACGTCAGCAATCAAGAGACATTCCTGATCTGATCGCGGCTTCAAATCCGAAGCTCCATCACCCAGCCACTCAATGTTAAACGTGCCGATTGTCACCGTGTTCTCCGGTGCCCCCTGCGGAGTATGACACGCCAGAAGGAATGCGCAGGCAACTGCACCAAGAGCTACACGAATGTGCTTCATCATCGTCCTGTAAGTACTGCCTTAGCGATATAGCCAGCCACCTTTGGATTCTCTTTGAGTCGGCGCGTCGAGTATCCATACCAATCTTCGCCAAACGGCACATAGATGCGCATGCCATGGCCAGCCTTGATCAAGGAATCACGACGATCTTCACGGACGCCGAGGAGCATCTGGAACTCGTAGCGTGATGCATCGCAGCCACGCTCACGTACCTGGCGTTCAGCGTCGACGATGAGCTCTTCGTCGTGCGTTGCGATGTGCGTGCGACCCTCTGCTGAGAGCAGGATGCCGAGCAGCTTCTTGTAATTGGCGCGAACTTCATCAGGATCTTGGAACGCGTGCTCTGCAGACTCAACGTAGATACCCTTACAGAGGCGCACCGATGGAGCATACTCGAGCAGCGAACGAATGTCGGCTTCGGAACGACGCAGATACGCCTGAATCACCACGCCCACATTCGAACGTCCCTCTCGACGAAGGCGACGGTAGAAGTCGAGCGTCACATCCGTGTATGGCGTATTCTCCATGTCCATACGGACGAAGATTCCATGACGTGCTGCTTCGTCGACAAGCGAACACAAGTTCTGATATGCGAACTCATGATCGATGTCCAATCCAAGCGACGTAAGCTTCACACTGAGATACGACGACAGCGAATGTTGACGAATGGCGTCAATCACCGTGGCCTGTGTTGCTGTTTCATGCACAGCACGCTCGCGTGATTCCACGAATTCGCCGAGCACGTCGATCGTCGACGTTGCACCCTTCGCCATCAGATCCTTCGTCACCCGCACGGCATCAACGAGCTGTGGCCCAGCGATGTATCGCTGAGCCACAATGCGGACAATACTCTTCGGGATGATAGGAAGACTGGCAACAACGAGACTATTGAAAAGACTCACGTCGTCACATCCTTCTGTTGGAGGTTATCGAATAATTGCCAGAGGGGCCATCATCATGCGGGAACCCACACGAACGCCAATCTGGTACGAACCTGCTGCGACAGTGCTCAGCGGGAGCTCCAATGTTGTCACACCTTGCGCAAGAGCAACATTCGAACGCAGAACAATCTCGCGACCATCTGTTGTGATCAGTACGACTGCAGCATCAGGTGCTGCTACCGTAGCAGTTACATCAAGGCGAACAACCGACGACGCAGGGTTCGGTGAAACACGCGTCAGCGCAAAGCCGGCAGCAGCCTGCTCTTCTTCAACCGACACAGGAGCATCACACGAGTCAATGCGGAGCGAGTTACGTGTTGCGAGAACTTCCTCCGACTGCGCGTCGATCACACGGAGCTTCACCATCGTACCAGCAGGGACGTTGTTCATGTTGACGTTACGGCTGAAGATTTGCCACAGCACGGTTTCAACCGTTGACTGCTGCGTAGCAGTGCGCCAGTTTGCACCGTCGTCTGTTGAGTACTGGATGCGAATCGTTGGAACAAAGTCGGCACTCCAACGGAATTGGTTCGGCTGATTCTTACACAGCGATCCATTCTCGGCTGGGATCTCAAGCGCGAAGCGGCGTGCTCCAATCGCAAACGGCTGACTTGTTGACGGCACGTTTGGTGCGCTCAGAGCGCTGACCTTGATGCGTGCAGCTTCTGTTGACACCTGCGGTACAGTCCACGCAAACGACGTTGCTGCCGATGATTCTTGGAGTGTCTCCCAGGTTGTGCCATCAGGTGCGAATTCAAGCTTCACGTTTCCGACGCCCTGTCCCTTTGTCCAGCGGATTGTAAACGACGAACCTTGTCCGAGGCGCTCGCCACCCTTTGGTGCATCGAGCGTAACAGGAATGCTGATGCGATAGCTCGCAAGTGATGTGTCGTTCACCGACGGATTCGATGCGTCTTCTGCACGAACCCAGAACGTTGTCACACCAAGTGCTGGCACGCTCCATTGGTATTGGCGATCTGCTGCATTCACATTCGGTGCGAACACCGTCCATGGTCCACTCGCTGTTGGACCCCATGCCAGATTGATAGCAGAGACACGTGCCGATGCCCAGCGGATTGTCATCTTCTCGCCAAGGCTATACGCATCTGTTCCGCGTGGCTCAGTAATCGTGATTGTTGGCTTTGTAACGAATGGTGCACATGAGCTCGCAGCAATCCAGCCGCGCATGCGCTCTGCAACACGCGAACCGAACGTCAGTGGCGTGCGGCTACCGTTGGCAAGATGGCAATAGCTCATGATCGTACCCGGCACAACGCGACGCAGTGAAGGATCGCTGTAGCAACCGTCTGTACCATCAATGCTCAACTGACACGTGTCAACAGGCGGACTCCAGAAGCAGTTGTGCGTGTGGAACGCGCCAATGTTGTGACCCATTTCGTGTGCTGCGACGAAGACGTCCCACACGAATGCATTGGAGCGATTCGGGTCGCCCGGGATCTCATTTGCGTTGAGGTATACCGTCGACACACCGTAACCGCCACGGTGCTTCTTGTTGCACAGACCGTTGAGGTATGCAATACCACCAACAAACGATCCACCGACTGGTCGGATGAGCGCGTACAAGTGTGCAACAGTGCGATCGACGTTATTCATGCGGCGCGACCAGTCGAGCGAGAATTCGCTGAGAAGTTCGCCTGGCTCGCGGCCGTCGTAGAAATATCCAGATGGCTCATCGAGCGTGTACTTTTCGAAGTATCCCATGTACAGCATCGCATCGAGCTCTTGCTCGTACACTTGGGCCATTGCAGCTACGACCTTGATGAAGTACTGAGCGACTTCTTCATCCGTGTCGCCACGACGCTTCATCACACTGTCGATGTCCTCGCGGAGAACAACGGCAATCTTGAATTCACGCAGATAATCGTTTTGTGCACCTTCAGCTGCCTTCGCCTTTGCAGGAATCGACATCTGTTGTGCTGCCTTGTCCATATCGACTGGGAGTTGCTCGTTACCGCACACGAAGCGCGACAGTGGATCAACGCCAAACATGACTGCCTCATCGGCAATCGTATGAAGCGTAGCATCGCCTTGACGTGCAAGTGCATAGTCGCGGCCGATCACCGTACGCTGACCGTTGGCTGACTGAACGAAGCCTGTGACGTTGCCGTCGCTGTAGTGGATCGAGACCTTCGTCATCGGATCACCATTGACCGTTCCGCGGTACGAAATCACCGGACGCACCTTCATGGCAACCTTGCCCTGCTTGGTATGCGTGTAGAACTCCGTATTGGCGTCGACCACGCCACGCGTGCGCTCGAGCACGAGAGTGGCATTTTCGTTCCAGACGAGCGGGAAATTCGTCAGCGTGATACGCTGCTCGGCGATGTCGAACACCGACCGCGCAACAGCATGCTGAAGCATCACCGGACGGGAGAATCCGATCTGTTGAACACTGGTTTGGCTCTTCAGCGTTACGGGCACGAACATCTGTCGTGCGTCGACGGTACGCTGGGCAAATGAAGGCGTTGCGACGATCCCTGCGATCATCACGAACACCATGGCAATAAACAGGTTACGTGTCATGGGCCACTCGATGTGAAACGAACGGTAAAGATACACAATGGACGTGACGCAGGAGTTCCCTACACAGGCAACGAAGTACGCTGTTGGAGCACGCTGAGGATGTCCTGATGGATGACTCCACGATCCCGAGCTCCATCAATAACGACCATTCGTGAGGGGTCGTCCTGGGCAATGGCGAGGTAGCCTTCGCGTACACGCTCGAAAAACTCCCGTCCTGCTCGCTCCATACGATCTGGCTCGCCGGCTCCCGTGTCGAAGTGCATGCGCTGTTGCGCCTGCTCAAAGGCCACATCGATAAAGAACGTCACGCTTGGCATGACCCCCCGAGTGGCGATTCGGTTACACGATTTGACGTGGTCCATGTCGAGCATGCGACCATACCCTTGATAGGCTGTCGTGCTGTCGACATACCGGTCGCATAAGATTACAGTGCCCTGTTCAAGAGCCGGTTCGATGACTTTTTCAACCAGCTGTGTGCGTGCGGCGCTAAACAGCAACAACTCGGCTGTTGGCGTAATGGTCTGCTTCGTACTCAGGAGGATCTCACGGATCGACTCAGAGAGCAGGGTCGCCCCTGGCTCCCGAATAGTCATCACCGTCGCCCCTGCCTGTTCGAGCACGTCACGGAGCAACACGAGCTGTGTGCTCTTTCCACTTCCGTCGATGCCCTCGAACGAGATAAACATTACGAAGCCCCCTGAATAGCTGGTGCGACCATCACAACAATCTCCCCCTTTACGCCGCCGCGCGCACGAAGTGCGTCGGCTACATCCGAGGCAGTTCCACGAATGTACTCTTCATGGAGTTTCGAGAGTTCGCGCGCTACAACAACGCGCCGGTCTGGTCCGCCAATCGCTGCAATATCGTCGATGAGTTCCTGCAAACGATACGGCGATTCATACATCACCACAGTACCGTGGTAGGCCAGATGCGTCTGAAGGAATTGTGCTCGCCCCTTTTTCTGCGGCGGAAACCCCACGAAACAAAATGCATCAGTGGGAAGTCCCGACGCCGCCACAGCTGTTGTCAACGCCGAAGCGCCTGGCAATGCAACCACGCGGCATCCGGCTTCGATACACGCTTGTACAGCGCGATACCCAGGATCGCTGATACCAGGCATCCCTGCATCGCTCACCAGCGCAACGCGCTGTCCTTGTGATACGCGGTATGCGATTTCCGTCGCACGCTCACGCTCATTGTGTTCGTGATAACTCAACAGGGTCTTACGCGGCACATCATATTTCTTGAGCAAGGGGCTCGTGTGACGTGTGTCTTCACAGACAATCACATCAACTTCGCGCAGTGTTTTCACCGCTCGCAGCGTCATGTCTTCGAGGTTACCAATCGGTGTTGGCACAAGGAACAATGCTCCTGACGTGCTCGGCGGCTGCACAGGCGCTGCGGGCTCAACCTCATCACGGTCGCGTTGACGCGCAAAGAAGTCGCGAAGCAACGCACTACACTCTTCCTCGCAGATTCCTGTGCGCACCGTTGCTTGGTGATTGAGACGCGGATCGTCGAGAAGCTCGAAGACACTTCGGCATGCACCCGTCTTGGGATCTGCGGCCCCGTAGACCACCGTTGGGATGCGCGCGAGCAGAATTGCGCCTGCGCACATCGAGCATGGTTCAAGCGTAACGTAGAGTGTGCAGTCTTCGAGAAACTTTTCGCCGATGTGGCGAACAGCCTGTTCAATGGCAACAATCTCTGCATGTCGCGTTGGATCGCCCATGCGCTGAATTTCGTTCGCGCCACGACCGATGATCTCATCGCCGCGCACAATCACGCAACCAACAGGTACATCGCCCAATCGACCCGCTTCGTCGGCGAGCACGAGGGCTTCCTGCATGAACTGTATGTGTTTGCGGGCGACTTCCGACACGTTACTTACCCTGACGGGCTTCCTCGTATTGCTGCGTCTTGCCGGGATCAAGGAAGCGGAGATCTGCCCACACTTGTGGATTCGCTACGCCCTTGAAGATGTCGGCAATCTCGCCCGACTTCGCATCGAAGAAGGCTTGGAGAACAACGCTGCGGTTAGAAATCTTCGTGCGCTTGAAGGTGGCCATGTCGTTGATCACTTGCGCAAGTGCGGCGCGTCCTTCGTCCTTATTCTCTGCGTAAACGTCGACTGCTTCGTGGTAATCGAAGAACAGGCGACGCAGACCTTGATACCGCATGTCGTTAAGCTCTGTCACCATCGCCATCCGGGTGAACTGTCCAGGCTGATACACGGTGCTGAATTGGCTGACGCCTTGAGCGTTACCAGTCTGTGCAATCGACAATGCTGCCTTGAACATATCTGTGCCACCGAGATCGTCGTACGTATCCATGTCGAGACCGATGGCAAGCATCATGTAGAAGTCGAGCACACTCGTAAAGTGATCATAGCGGAGTGGCTGATACACCAGCGTCGGACTATTCGACCATTCAAAGGTCCAATCCTGATCGAAGACGCGGAGCAAGCCACCACCTGTGCCAGGTGTATTGTTTACAAGGCGCTTGGAAACAATCGACAAACGTGCCGAATAGTTGTTGCCGTTGCGCCCATTGAGATAGATCGTGATGTCAACCGGAATGCGCGGTCCTTCCCAATCCTCACCCGTGTAGCGGTTCGACTGCAAGTAGTTCTTGACCGTTTCTGCCATGAGCATGACGTCCTGACGTTGGTCAAGCGTAAGCGGCTGCATATCGACCCGAACCGTCGGGTCGAGTTCTTGCGCGTGCACCGTCACGAACGGCGCACACACTCCCACGATGAGGGAAAGCACGAGGACAAGGATCTGGTGATTCATGTGGTGTACCAAGCAAAATCAATGGTGGACGAATCTACGGACCATCGCGCTGATGGCGGCGATGTTCCTGAGTCCGGCATGGATCCAAGCACAGCCAAGTGCCAGCGGATGCGGAATCATCAGCGAGGCAGACGCAGCGGAGGCACCCTCATTGCCTGTTCGATCAGCATTCAGCGTCCGCACACGTCCAGCTCCGCTGGGCATCGTGGAGCTCTCGTCGCTCCGCATTGCGTTAGGCATGGCTCCATATCAGGCCGGTGGGTGGATCGATGGACGTGGCGGCAGCGAGTGGACCGATGTGACGATCGGGGCACATATGCGCTGGACAGTCGACTCTACATTTGCCATCGGCGTCGCTCCACGCCTTCGATCACTTTGGTTTCGCGCCTTTCCTCCGCACCATATCGCGGCGTTGGATGTCCATGGAACAGCAACCTATGGCGCGCTCACTGCCGGCGTAGCGCTTCGTGATCTTCCGCTCACTGACGCAGTGCCGCGCCCCTTCCTGCATGTAAGCACGATGTTCGATCTCTCCGACCTCCGCGTTGCTCTTGATCTGGGTATGAATGCTGCGAGCGAGATGTGGATTGGCATCACTGCCGATGCGATCGTGAGCAGAGGTATACGCGTTGCTGGACTCATTCGAACACAACCGTTTGCTGTGCATGCCGGCGCTCGAGCAGCGATCGATCAGACGCATGCAATTATCACGACAGTGATCTATCGTCAATCACTTGGCATCATCCCTGAGCTGGCATGGATCTGGTCCTTCGATGCCTAACGTGCGCCACGCTGCTCATCTCGAGTGTTATCGCGTGCCGCGCACAAGATGATGATCTCGATGGACCCTGGATGACGCCAACTCTCGATGCGCTGGATCGCTTCCGCGAGGATCCGCTATGTCTGCGCTGCACAACCCCATCAACACTCACACAGCTGCCGGGTATTTCTCGACGTCTTGCCGCACGCATCGCGGCTGCATCTGCGTCACCTTCAATCACAACAATCGAGGAACTCGCCGATTCAGTCTGCGCATCTCCCGACCAGTTCATCATTCTCACGTCTTGTGCGACGCTTACCTGCTCCTGCTTCACGTTGATCAATGCACTTCGCGTACGCTCGCGCATGCGGTCAGTCCCAGAGCCTCATGTAATGTCTCGCATCGATGCGTCATTCGCCTACGGAACTGCTGGCGCTGCCATCCTGGTCAACGAACAGCGGCTTGAGCCGTCGGCATGGCTCATCGCCTCGTACGGCGGGGTTGATGTAAGTGTCGGCGATCTGGCTCTTCAAAGTGGCACTGGGCTGCTGCTCGGTACAGCTCGGACGTTGATTCGTAGGGGTGTCGATGTGCTTCCTTCGTCAACGCCACTTCTCGGAACACGACCATGGCCATCGACGGCGTTCGATAACGCACCACGCGGCGCAGCACTTCAATGGAAAAGTCCGTGGCTGCCGATCACGCTCGGTACTGCCACATGGTTCGATCGCACATCCATCGAGCCACATGCATGCACATCACTGCACATTGGCATCAACGTGCACAACGTTGACATCCACGCATCATACGTGCGCGACGCACATCCGACACATCCACGTGACGCGCTGTCTTTGACGACGTCGTACGACCATGCCAACGTGCGAATCGTGTCAGAGCTACGGATGCGCAGTGACGCACTCGAGGGCATCCATGCAGTTGTAGGGTACAGCGGTCGCCGAACCGACGTTGTGGGCGCTCTCTGGCAATATGCTCCGAACATCGAGCTTGGACTTGGTGTGTCTGCGCTCGGAAGTTCACAGCCAACAAATCAACGCGGCGTCCATCTCGCCACGCAATACCGTCCGACCTCGCAGTTCTCTGGCACTGCCTCGATAACGCTGAGCGAGCGCATCACACGTAGTTATCTGGATCCCCTACCGTCAAGCACAACACTTCTGCGGTGTGATATCGAGTACCGGCCTCAACGTTCGATGCTGCTTCGTTTGCACGCATCACATCAGCATGCACATGAAAGTGCTGCATCGTCTGATGGTCGCATCATGGCACAACGCGGAACAGCACGCGCTCGCCTCGAGTATGAAGTTCGCGTATCACCATCAACGTTGCTTCGCGGACGCATCGATGTCGCATCAGCGTCAACACCGAATACAGAGTCTGAGCTCGGCAGCATGCTCGCTGTGATGTGTCGCACGTCAATCACGCCGTCGATCACCGTTACGGCGCAGTTCGTGCAATGGCGGTCGTCAGCATTCGATGTTGCATCGCGCATCCGTGCACTCGGTGTTCCTGGCACATTCGATATGCTCGTAACAACCGGCACGGGTCGAGCAATGCATGCACAGGTTCAGGCAACACTACCGCTTGGATGCAGCATCGTGGCACATGTTCGGCATGAGGTGCGCGCCACAACGTCTACAACAGTGTGGACACTTCAAGCAGCGTGGAGCTTATCGCGTACGGATAAGTGAGCGGTACGCGTCAGCTTCGTGCACGAAGTGCTCTGCGATCGGACCAGACATCGGCATGTCGAATGCCATACGTTCGGGATGCCATTGCACGCCAAGCAAAAACGGCTTGCCACCAAGCGTTGCATCACCCCACTCGAATGCTTCGATTGTGCCATCAGCAGATCGCGCCGAGACCGTAAAGAGTTGCGCAATGCGATCGACGGCCTGATGGTGGGACGAGTTCACAGTTGTATCCATCACACCACAGATGTGCTTGAGAATCGAACCAGATTCAACATGCAGATCGTGCATGGGATCTACGCCATCGATCGTGCCATGCTGCTCTTGTGATGGACGTTGTGATGGCAAGTCGGCAACGAGCGTTCCTCCGTAGGCGACATTCAACACCTGTGCGCCGCGGCAAATGCCGAGCGTCGGCAGACGTAGATCACGTGCGCGCTCGACGAGCGCAAACTCTTTTGCATCGCGCTCAGCATCAATCGTATGACACAGCGCGCGCAATTCAGGTTGCTCATATCGCTCGGGCTCTACGTCGGGTCCGCCACTCAAAATCAACCCATCACATTGATCGAGTGCTGCAACGGCTTCATCTGATGAAAGGGGCTGGCAATCAACAATGCGAATCGAGGGATCAATGCTATGCAGCCACGCGGCATAGTTGGCATAGCTCGGAGTTCCTGAAGCTTTTGAAATCGCAATGGTGATCATGCAACACCTGAACGTAATGCGTCAATAACGCGGTGGTCGGATAGTTCCGCACGGATAGTAAGAACATTCCATGCAGGGTGCGGGGTAGACGTATCTACCTGCTCGCGTAGTTTACACAGGTCTTTCTCTGTCGTTACAAGACGCGCACCATGGCGCCGTGCAACCTCGACACATCGCTGAATGTCCGCCTTCGTATACGCGTGATGATCTGGGAACGTGCACACATCCCGCACGTCATACCCTAGTGAACGTGCTGACGCAACGACACGCTCTGGCTGAGCAATACCAGCGACAATCACCACCGGTTCATCGTGCGGCAATTGATGTGTAGGATCGTCGGCACGATGGATTCCTTGCAGGGCAATCGAACACTGTGCGATGATTGTATCGAAGCGCGTATATGGACGACACTCATCGGGCTGCACATCACCCATCGTCAGCACAATGTCTGCACGATGCAGCGATGAAAGGGGCTCGCGTAAACGCCCCGCTGGCATGAGGCTACCGTTCAACGTTGATCGATCGACAAGCACTACATCAATTGCTCGAGCGAGTGCACGGTGTTGAAATCCATCATCGACAATGATGACATCGCACGCGATGTTGCGCGACACGTACTCTGCAGCGACCGACTTACGTTCATGTACTACAACCGGTACATTGCAGAGCTGTGCGTGCAGGAATGCTTCGTCGCCTACTTCTTGGACATTGCATCGGATAGATGTGCCATCGTGGACGACACGCAAGCCACGTCCGCTGCTGCGGTACCCGCGCGCAACGATTGCCGGACGCTTACCAAGCTGTTTGTAGATGCGCACAAGCTCGTGTACAACCGGCGTCTTGCCCGTGCCACCAACAGAGAGATTGCCAACGCTTACAACGGGCACCGACGTATGGGTGATTGCACGACGTCCGCGATCGTACGCAGCATTGCGCGCTGCGACGATACGACCAAACAGTGCTGCAACGATCCCTAGCATTGAACAGCACCGAGGTGGTGGAGCTGTTCTGTTACATTCTCAATCACTGCGCCTATCTCTTCGCGCGTTGCATGCTCAGGAATATCAATCGGCATCGAGATATGCAGTGTGATATGACTCAGTGGAAGGGGCAACTGGAAGCGATCCCACGAACGGTGAAACTCCTTCACACGCGTTGCACGCATGCGCACAAGAATCAGCGGCACGCCTGCACGATGCGCAGCAACGATTGCGCCTGCCTTTGCTACATGGGCCGGACCGCGCGGTCCATCGGGCGTGATGAGCGACACGTGATCGCGCGCTTGATCAACGATTACCTGCAATGCTTCACGTCCACCACGCGAGGATGATCCTGTCACAACGGTATAACCCCAATCGCGCAGAAGACGCTGGAGAAGAGCGCCGTCGGTGCTCGGACTTACAAGTGCAACCGGACGCAACGCGCGGAATGCATACCATACCGGGAGCATCTCGCCGTGCCAAAACGCTACCACGCATGGTCCCGTTGGTAGACGGCCTTCGATGTGCACATCCCACGTACGCGCAAGCAGACGGAGCAATAATGATGCGAGCCAAGCTTTCATCGACGAAGTGCCTCCACAATCAATGATGCGGTGCGCTTGCTCGCCCCCTCGCCGGAGAGCATTGATTGTACGTCAGCCATTGCTGTGTCGAGCTCCTGGCGACGGGTGTTGTTGTCGAGCAAGTCTTCGATTTCGCGCGCAATCTGTTCTGGCGTAGCATCGTGCTGGATATACTCATGCACGACGTTACGCTTGAGCAGCAGGTTCATCATCGTTACGGATGTCACGGTGACGAGGCGCTTACTGATGGCAAAACTCAACGGCGATGTGCGATAAAATGTCGCGAATGGCAGACCCCGAAACGCCGCTTCGAGTGTTGATGTACCTGCCTTGATGATACCCGCTGATGCTGACTGCATTGCTGCGTGGGCATCATCTACACACGCAACGTCGCGATCCGTGAGTGGCTTGAGCGCAGCAAGGTCGATGTTGCGTGCGCGGGCAACGACAAACGAAATGTCGGAGCGACGTGCTCGAATCGTATCCACAGCCTGTGCGAGGAGTCCGACATGGTGGTGGAGCTCTTGCGCACGAGACCCTGGCATAAGCAGAACCTGCCCTGGGACACGTTGATTGAGCTGTTGTGGGATTTCCTCGGCAAGTGGATGTCCGACATACTCGGCGCGGATGCCATGACGGTTGAAGAATTCTACTTCGAACGGAAACACCACGAACAGTCGGTCGACGGCAGCAGCAAGTTTCGTTGCGCGACGCTCGCCCCATGCCCACAGCTGCGGCGCGATGTACCACAGCACCGGCACACGGTGCGATGTACGTGCGCGTACGCGCGCGGCGAGACGCATGTTGAATCCTGGGTAATCGACCGGGATGAATGCAGCCGGACGTGTACGAGCGATGGCATCGTCGCATCGACGAAGGAGGGACCGGAAGAACCCGTAGCGCTTGGCGACCTCCCAGAACCCCGTAACCGCCAGGTCGCGGATGTGTGCAAGCGAGCGGAGGCCCTGAAGCTCCATTTCCGGTCCGCCAAAACCCTCGAACACCACAGTCGGAATATGCCGACGTATCTCGGCCATCAGGCGCGCCGCATGGGCATCGCCCGACGGATCACCGGCGGTGATAAAGATGTGAACGGGCTGAAGTGGGTCGGACGGGAGCATGGCACGGAAAATGATGTCTGCAAACTCGGTATATTCGAGTCACTGACAAACACTGGATTGCATCTATGCTTCGTACGCTGCTCCTTCTCGTATGTGCTTCGGTCCTCACGATCGGCCTCACAGCTGGCACAACCGTTCGTATCCTGCCGACACCACGTCAGGCAAATGTAGATGGCATGCCGGGTGCGAGCATCAAGCGTATGCCAGTGGGCGGTGAGTTCCTACTCACGGTCAATAAGGGCGAGGATGTCAGCTTCTACCAGATCCAGTGGTTCAAGAATGGCGTCGCTATCCCGGGTGAGACTGGACAAGAGCTCCGCTACAAGTTCGCATCGCCAGACATGGCAGGCGTCTACACCGTCACCATGGCGAATCCATGCGCGAAGGTCGAGTCATCACCGATCCAAGTGATCGTTGAGCGTCGTCAGTTCCAGGTCAACACCACAGTTGGCGAGCCACGCGTGATCGCGGGCGTCGATGCCACATCCCCGTTCGAACTCAGCGACGTCGCTCCGAACCCGGTTCAAGACCGCGCAAAGATCACCTTCGTCACACGTGAGCCATCATTTGTGACCATCCGCGTGCACGATGCTACAGGCGCTGTTGTTGCGACGCTCGTCAACGATGAACTTCCTGCTGGTGAGCACTCAGCAACAATCATCACACGCGAGCACGACATGAGCTCGTCGCTCTACTACGTTGTGATGTCGGCTCAGGGATTCACGGACACAAAGCCGCTCCTCATTGCTAAGTAAGTAGCGATGCTTCGCGAGCTTCACCACATTGCGCTCGTCTTCACTGCATGTGCGGTGGTGGCCTGCAGCACGCACGAAGCAGCGACTCCACCCAAACAGCTTCTCACGTTTCGCGATAGTACGCTCACGGTAATGTCGGATACATGCACGGATTCTTCGTGTAGTGTTGACGACTGCGGTGGTGTGAGTATCAATCGTGTGATCGCCCAAGGCGACTCTGTCGTTGCAGCACGCATCAATACAGAGCTTGCATCGACGTACCTCGCAGCGCTGGCCGGACCCAATCCCGACGCGCCAAAGGTTGCCTCAATTGGCGACGCTGTGTCGACCTTCCTCGCGCAGCAAGCAGCGTTTCATAAGGAAGTGCCAGAGTCACCAAGTGGTGACTGGACATTTCTCGCGCGCGACTCTGTTGTGCGCTCCGATAGCATCGTCTGCGTTCGCCAGCTGGCCTACAGCTTTACAGGCGGAGCGCACGGCAACACGGTGATCGCGATGCCAGCCTTTCGAGCTACTACCGGCGAGCGTGTTACCTGGCGAGACCTCGTTCGAGATACGAGTGCATTTATCGCAGCAGCCGAACGCGCATTTCGTCGCGCTACAAAGATGTCGCCACGTGACACCTATGCGAAGGCCGGCTTCTGGTTTGAGAACGAGCGCTTTACGCTTCCCAACGTGATCGGCATCACGCCGACAGGTTATCTGCTCGTGTACAATCAGTACGAAGTAGCGCCCTACTCCTATGGCGTGATCGAAGTGCCACTTCCCTTCGACGCCATCTCTACCACACAACCGTCGTCGAAGTAACGTAGCCAAACGAGTTGGTCACGGCGATGCCAAACGTATACGTTTGCTCTGCCTCTACGTCGAGACCCTGCAGCGGAACAACATACCGTGCGACAAGTTGATCGTGGTCACGCACCATTGTTGAGCTGCCACGTGGAGCGATGTATCGCTGCGACTGAGCGCCCTTGAGATCAATCGTCACCGAACATTGCAGTGGGATGTGGTCAGCAACATCGACGAGCATGACTGGTGCGCCATTGCGTACGCACACGCGCGCCGCAACGATAGACGCACGCTCGTCGAGACTTGCTCGCTGCACATCGCTGTTGCGCGCAAGGTGTGCTACGTGGAGTGTGCTGATGTTCACTACGCGCGATGTGCGACGTCGTGACGGATCCGCCTTGAAGTAGGCCACATTCATCATGTCCTGACTACGCGTGCTTACAACACCATCGCCATCAGCGAACAGCTCCGAGAGTGATCCTCCGAAGATCGACAGCACTTTTCGGAATACTTCCTGCATTGCTTGTGGTTGAAGCTTCTTTACCCCATCAACAACGTCAACATCACCGATCACACTCACGTACTCAACATCAAGTGGATGTGCTCGTTTGTTGAGTCCTGCCAGGAATACGCCATCATCCTCTGGACGTCTCAGATCACGCACCGCAGGCGCATCGAATGGCACATCACCCTCCACGGCCGTTAGCGTGGCGAGCGCAGCCTTACATGGTTGCGCAAGCACGACGTTCTGTTCGTCAACACAGCGCTTGAGCGACGTCTTCCAATTCCATACACGCGCATATGGCGATCCGTCGTGCGGCGTGCCGATCGTGATCAAGCGTTTGACGTGATGATCCCGTAGGTTCTCAACCAGATACGAACGTGCGGCGAGTCCGCCCATGCTGTAGCCAATCAGAATCACCCGATCGGCGCCCGTTATCGAGCGCACGTGGTCGATACACGCATCGAGCTCTGCAGTCCATGCGCGCACCGAATCAACAGGATTACGAAACTGCACGGTGTAGAAATCAGCGTCGCCATTTCCGGCGAGCGAGCGTTGCAGTGCGCCACGTCCGTTCACCTTGAGGTCGCCGCCATAGCGCAGACCCAGGTCCTTCTTGAAGTACGTCGTTGCTTCACCATGCCACACGTCTGCCTTCTGACCAAGTCCGTGCAGCAAGAGAATAGGATACGGCACCTTCATCGACGACGTCTTGCTCGACTCAGGAAATGCCGGCAAACCAACAAGCTTGCGCGGTACGGATGTGCACGACGCGATGATCATGCACAAGAGCGCGAACGCAGACAGTCGTAGCATCGCTTGGTTATGCATCGCTTCGACGAACCAATCGCACACGTTCGACACGGCGTGGCGTACTCGACAAAACGGTGCAGTCGTAGACATCCAACACCACAACATCATTGGTGCTCGGGATACGTCCAGCTACGTGCGTGATCAGTCCACCAATTGTCTCGTAGTCATCACGTTCCGGCAGCGCATATGGCAGCAGCTCGTTTGCTTCATCGATCCGGATGGACGCATCGAGTTCATACGAACCTGGTGTTTGCTCTTGCACGAGCGGCGCTTCTTCGTCGTACTCGTCTTGAATGTTCCCTACCAGCTCTTCAAGGATATCCTCGAGTGTGAGCAGTCCGGCAGTACCTCCAAATTCATCAAGCACAATTGCGAGGTGCACCTTATCACGCTGAAGGTCGCGCAGCAAGCGCTTGATCTTCACATCCTCTTGCACCATGTAGGGGGCATGCAGAATATCCTGCAGGATGATGAGCTCCTTGTGATGCATCAGCGTGAGCAAGTCCTTCGCATAGATGATGCCGATGATGTTGTCAATCGAGCCAATGTAGACTGGTAGACGTGAGTACCCTTCGTTCATCACGAAGTCGACGAGGTCCCCCACAGGAAGCGTACCATCGACGCCCACGACCTTCGAGCGTGGCACCATCACCTGCGACGCTGTCGTCTCGGTGAATTCGAATACGTTTTCAATGAGCTCTCGCTCGGAGATTTCCAATGCGCCCTGCTTCGAGCTTTCAGCGATGAGGTAGCGAATCTCTTCTGGCGAGTGAACTTCGTGTTCGGGGGCTGGCTCGATACCAACAGCGCGCAACATCATGTTCGACATCGCATTGAGCGAAACAATGATCGGGCGGAACAGCAGATAGAAGGCGCGCATCGGCACAGCCACTGCAAGCGTCACCGCCTCGGAACGTCGAATCGCCAGCGACTTCGGCGCCATTTCGCCGACTACGATGTGCAAGACGGTGATGATCGAGAAGGCAATGACGATAGAAATCGTATGGAGAAGCGTTGGATCGAGTGTGACGCCCAGCGCATGCGCACTATCGAGCACAATCGTCGACACAACACTCTCACCAATCCAACCGAGTCCGAGCGATGCCAGCGTGATGCCCAACTGCGACGCGCTTAGGTAGGCATCCAGATGCTCAAGGATGTTGCGTGCGATGGCTGCAAGCATGCTGCCTTCACGAGCACGCAGTTCAATCTGCGATGCGCGCACTTTCACGATGGCGAACTCCGCCGCAACGAAGAAACCGTTGAGCACAACGAAGAACAGCGTGAGTGCAATGTTCCAAATCATGGTTCAATATACGCGCTTCAACGCAGTGACATGGATAGAGTGCATTGGCTGCTTGTTGATACGCATCCGCCCGAGCAACCACACGTTGCCTCGTAGACCTGCGTGCAGAGGTCGGACTTTGGTGGCGGAGGGGTGTTAGTGATCTACTCCGTGGACACATTCTCTCCACGAGACTCGGTGGATTGGCCGCCTCTATTAAGAACGCTCAAGAATTTCAAGTTCGAACCCGCTTAACAGAAAGGCTGGTAGACCATATCGTTCCTAGTCCACAAGATAGACTGACACCCTGTGGGCAGTTTTACCCACAAAGATGATTTTCTTTCCGGAAGAAGTCGTGATAGTCTTTGGATCATATTTGATGACCTCAACGTCAGCCTTACCAGAAACAAGGCCACCAAGCTCACCCGAAGACAGAGCGACCGTTGAATTCGCGCCGAACACCTTACTAAAGGAGTGGGCACCACTTTCTTCTGGATCGTCTGGATGAGTGACTGCGACCGTTATCTGCATGTACCCGCCAGCACCGGTGAAATTGATGGTTTTACCAGTGGAGATATCGATGGTATCAAGACGGTTAAACCCACTAAATCTCACGCGTTCTTCGAAAACAACACTGGTGTCGATTGTTCCGAGGGCTGCATCGGAATTCGCCTTGGTAACCCTATTCGTCGATGAACCACTGCTAAAGTAACTCTGCAGGCCGTTAGAGTTGAATCCCCATGCAGCAGACTTGCTAGGAATGTCTAGTGATGTTCCATTAACTGAGATGTCGGCAATCGTCGTGGCAGAGTCAATCGTGGGTCTGAACGCTACAGTCGCTTCGTGCTCAGTGTACGACGATATGTTAGACGAGTTGTTCCAATCTCGAAGCTCAGAGTAGTTCTGAGTGAGCAGCAAGACTGCGTTAACATTAACGGTATCAACACTGGCAATTACTCCATCGAAGTCTACAATCGAGAGTATCGAACCGTACCAACTCTTTCCGCCGCTGGTAACATCCGTCGTGTTTTCGGTACAGGCTGTAATGAGTGAGAGTGAAAGTGCCGTAAGGCAAAGGATGCGAGTCATGTAAAGTTCCTTTTGGGGTATGAACGGTGCCTTGCCTTGTTTGTTAAGTCGCTACTCTGAGTAGCAAGCCTGTCCGACGCGAAAAACTGCTACTCGGTCTGGGTCTCTAGGATTCCTTCGCGCCCATTCAGCGTTGAGCTGATCCAGCTCTACTTGATATACCAGTTTTGTCCAGCAAACTTGCCTATTGGTCTTCTTGGCCTCGATGTAGTAGGCCAATAGGTTGTTTTTTCTCATGAACTGCTGTGCATTAGCAGTGGCTGGGGTGATTTTGATATCGTTATCATTGGGCGCACGACCATTCAAGATAATGCCACTAGGCCAGCTGTTAACGTAGTTGGTGGTCGTGTATTGGACAATTCGAATAGTGTATCCGGTCGAACACCAGTATTCGAACTTGAACCTTTGATATGTCTGTGGAGGATCTTTCCACCCTCAGGGACTGAGCCTAGTAGCACGCAAACCAACACTAGTGCCATTGGTTTGGCAGAATCAACAAGCTTCATTCTATTACTCGACAAGTTTGGCCTAAGAAACTCGCTCCGACAAAGCTTGCGAAAAATACCCGCCCGAGTAAACACACGTTGCCTCTTAGACCTGCGTGCAGAGGTCAGACTTTGGTGGCGGAGGGGTGTTCGTGATATACATTACCGACGCGAGCTGCCTCGCATCGATCATTTATCCTGATTGTGTAACGGCATACTTCGCTCTCACTCTCACGCCGGAACAGATTTAGTTGGAAGGGCGGAGACATTGATCGAGTGAATACCTATCTAAACGTGATCGGGCTCTCAAACGAGTGCGAACTCAGCGATATTCGGAATGGGGTTTGCACATACTCCCCATCTTGATGCATCGAGATATACACGTGATCGAGTTCGTACGCATATGCGTATAGGCCGAGGGTAGCAAGTGAACAGCAGGCTTCGTGCAAGTTTCTCTTGACGACGATGGCATTGCTGATCGAATCTTCGCGCTTTAATCGTCCGACATCCACAACCCACATCTCAGGACCCCACCCTTTACCACTTGACGATGCGTATCGATTCGGGTTCACCTGAAGAATCACGTAGTCGGTACCCCGAATAGAACCTTGCACATACATATCGCTCACCAATTGTGACATTTCAAAAGATTGCCCATCTACGACAGGGCTTCTCGATTCTTGACTAGGCCCGAGATACCAGCCGCTACTTCCGACCAAGTATCCAGACAACCAAGTTCTCTTGTAGAAATACAGCGGACCCCCACGTGGGTCTGACACTTCCTCATCGAGAAGCGTATCAGTTGAATAGTCGTAACGAAGGTCGTTCGTGCTGACCAACAAGGTCCTGTTCGGTAGCCTTTCAATAGAATAAACATATAACCAACGCTTAAGTACCGGGTCCCAACCGTCATCCAAACAGCGCGACGGCCGAATCTCGGAAATCAAGCCAGTGCTAATGTTGATGACATAGTTTCTCGATACAGTATCTCCGTTGGATCATCGGACTAGGCACGAAGCAAATATCGAGTCTGAGCTGTGGCCAAGAAAACCAGAGCCAACGAGTTTCCAAAACGATTCGTCTCTCGGCAGTAAAGCCGGAACCTCGAGCGAGTAGAGTCGTTCATTGTTCTGCACTCCAACAACGATAAGTTGACGCGAATAATCGCGTACAAGAAGACTTGTTTTTATCATCAGCCATTTCGACGACCATATAGGCAAAGCTTGCAACTCGAATGCTTCCAGCCATTCTGAGTTCAGACTCAGGGCAAGTTGGAGTAACTGGGGAGAAGTTCACTCTTCACGCATGCAGCTACACGAGATCTACTTCGGATGTGTTTATGCTTCAGCGCAGTGATGTGGCTACGGTACTAACAACACGTATGTCGAGATGATGCGAGAAGTACAGCGATAGGACACTTTCAATCTCAAGTTCGTCTGCATGCGACACAGCGCATGCTTCACCACGCGCGCATGTGCGGAGAGCGTCGTACGCAGTGCGCGAACACCGCAGACCATCTTCGCCGTCGCGTCGCACCACGCCATCGGTGAGACCGATCCGGACCACAGCACCGATTGGTGGTTCGCCCAGCGGTAGGCCGAAGCCCATCACGTTGGCCAAGGCACAGCGGAATCCTACCGACACGCTATATGCCGTCGAAGGATCTTCGTCGTTGAGACGGTGCAGTGCAGTTACGAGCAAATCGAATACGCGTGCGTCGGGCTGTTCCTGTGCCTGGGTTTTCATCACCATTTCGCACATCAGCAGACCCGATCTGAGCAGCTCAAGGTCCGACCCCAGACGTCGCAGCGGATGCAGCAACTCGGCCTTTGCTACGGTATGAAGGTCCTTCATTGGACGGTGGTACACCGTGCATCGGATATGGGAAAGCGGCTCCATGGCCGACCCAAATGCTGACTTGGTGGTGCGGGCCCCCTTCGCCACTACGCCCATTTTTCCGTGCTCTCGCGTGTACAGCGTTACGATCCGGGAGCTATCCCCGTGGCGTCGAGCATGGAGTACAATGGCCTCGGTGGTAAGTATCACACCCGAAATTACGCATTCCCTGCCGGCCCCCTTGATGCCGAGTGTTCTTGCAGGTTTCCATCCGACCCGTATATTTGTAGTCTATTCCGCAGTAGCTCAGCTGGTTAGAGCATCTGACTGTTAATCAGAGGGTCCGGGGTTCAAGTCCCTGCTGCGGAGCAGAAACGAACAACGCCCGTCATGCTTTCGCAGGACGGGCGTTCGTTGTTTCGGGGGTTAGGGGGGGGTTAGAGTGACAACATATATCCATCTGTAACGAGCCCATACTCGTCCGCTGAGTGCGTCACAATTGTGAATGAACCTGATC
>CAYSMF010000008.1:0-57335 GCA_964432155.1 uncultured Melioribacter sp.
CAACGGTGCAGGTCGAAAGTTCACTCATGCACGATGAAGGATGTGGAGCATGCGAGTAGTTGGATTGACGCGATGGTTTGCTGCTATCGCATGTGTAGTAGCTGTTGGTGTTGGTGTAAAGATGCTCACATCGCCCTATGTGTTTGCGGATGCGATCGGTTCGATCCTGCTCGAACTTCTTGTGCCAGCATTGTTCATGGCGCATCTCGCTGACGACTTCTTCGAGCCACGTCGTGCGCGCATGGTGCAGATACTCGTGATATCCGGCATTCTCCTGCTCCTTGCCACCGTTGTGATGTCGGCGCTACTCCCGCAGCTTTCCATGCCGCTGCTGCATCTTCGTATCTGGGGATACGTCGCGCTGCAGCTCGGCATTGTGCTTGGCGTTGTGATGCTTGGCAGCACCATGGCTATGAACTACTTGCGCGTTGCTTCTGGTCGGTTCCGTGGCATCGTGCAGCTTGTGATGATCGCGCTAGCCGCAACGATTCCCTGGGTGTCCTGGGATGTGGCTGCGACGCTAGCCGTGCTGCTCCTCAGTGTACGAGGAGCGACGCACCTGCGTGGTGCGTGAATGATCGGTCATACAATCCGAAACACGTCGCGGTTCTTGAGTTCTTCTGCCGAGTGCACTTGCAGCTTTCGGTAGATGTTGCGAACGTGCGTCCGCACCGTTTCGACGCTGATGAAGAGCGTCGCGGCAATCTCCTTGTAGCTGCGACCCGTCACAAGGATGTGAAGGATCTGTTGCTCGCGATCCGACAGCAGTCCGATCGGCATTTGAGGCTTCACGATGTTGTGAAACGCTTGGATCACCTTTCGAGCGATTTGGCTACTCATTGGTGAGCCCCCTGCACGAACCTCGCGAACAGCCTCGGCGAGTGCTCCGTTGACATAGGCTTTACCAAGATAGCCGACGGCACCTGCGAGAATTGCGCTGTAAATCCGGTCGTAATCCTCGTATGCTGAAAGCACAAGAAAATCTGTCGTTGGCATTTCTGAGCGCAGACCTGCAATCAGAGCACTACCAGGTGCATCGGGTAAGACGAGATCAATGATTGCGACATCTGTTGGAGTCGACAGGAGCACATTGCGGGCCTCCGCTGCTGTGCCTGCAGATCCAACAACCGTGATGTCCGACTCCCGCGACAGCTCAGCACAGATTGCCTCGCGCATTGCAGGATGGTCGTCCACGACAACGACTCGAATCATGCTACCCCCTCGAATGACATAATGAGTTCGACTTCGGTTCCAGAAGCAGGCAACGACCGAATTGTGAGCGCGATGCCTGAACGGGCAGCTCGCTGTCGCATTCCCGGTAGTCCCATACCGTTATGAGTGCCCAGATCCTGGAACCCGACACCGTTATCTGCAATGCCAATATGCAGTGTAGTCGGTGAAATGTGAACGTACGCACGAATTACGGTGGCGTTCGCATGCTTAACAATGTTTGTGACACATTCTGTGATGATCAAGACAAGATCACGGATGTGTTCGGGTTTCATTGGGCGCTGCGGTATCGATTCTGGCATGTCGAGCACGAACTCTAGCCCCGCCTCTGAAGCGATGGTTCGCATGCGCTCAACGATTGCAGCAACGACGGCATCGACGGTTTGCTGATCTCTGCTCGTCCAGATGATATCACGCAATGTACGGTTGGCTTCACGAGCGATGCGGGCAAGTTCCTCGCGAGGAACATCATGATCGTCACGATTGAGAATCATGGTCATTCGCACAAGATCAGCTCCAACAGCATCGTGAAGATCCTGACTAATCTTTGCACGTTCGCGCATTGCGGTCCGCTCAAGTTCCGCAGCTCGATATCGTGCTGCCTGGCGGAGATACAACACTACTACAACGACGAAGCCGACGAGCAGAAGTCCGATTCCTGTCCAGAACCACCATGTTTCGCTCATTGTCTGTTCAATGTCAATCGTAAGAACGATGTCATGCGGGATGTCGATGGAAGAGATCCGTACCTCGTTCATGCCTGATGGAAGTCCGGTCAGCATCACGGGAACACCATACTGCACGTCGACTTGCCGGTTGAGTGAAGGCACTCGCATCGTTGTTGGAATGCTAATGCTGCCGTAGGCACGAGGGCGTGCGACAACGATCTCGATGCTTCGTTGGTGCGCGGGCAAGCGCAATGTGCCGCCGTCGGAGAGCACCAGGTGCTCACTTGAGTCACTGGTTCGGACTGTAAGCAGCATCATGCCCGGGCGATGCTGTGGCTGAGTGAGCGTTCCCAGCAATAGCATTGAAGACTGGCAGAGGGCGATTGTGCTGTCATTAACGCGAAAAAGTCGCGGCGATGGACCTGTGACTCTGGCTACCTCATGCGGAAGTGCATGGAGCGTGATCGATTGAGTAGACTTGTCGGCAATGCCGATAACACCAGGAAAAGAAAAGCACGCCGTGCTAGGAGTAAGGAGCGCGATTGAACGTGATGGGCGCCACTTGCGCGAACCACCGATTGTCTCTTGGAGCCGATGAGGAATTCGCTCGATATCTGTCAGTGCGCGCTGTGTCCGCATTCGATCGAGCGCACGCAGAATCGTGCGTTCGGTTCCGAGCGTTGACGCAACGTGAAGCAGTGCGGCTGATTCTTCTCCTGACCATACGATGGAGCGTAGATCGTTTCGCTTGAGAATGACGGTGAAGACTGCTGCTGATGAAACAGCAAGGTTGCCATCAGGGAGCACGTACAAATTTTCAATCGACTGAAACTGTCCGCGGTCCGATGTCGGCATGATACGCTCGACACTGTACGATGATCGTCGTGTAAGCCATAGGCCAGATGAAGTACCCATTACAATGCTGTCGCGGCCAAGCATGACTACACAGGTTGCTGTGTCGTTCCATGGGCGGCCATACAGCGTAAGTGCCCTTATTAGATGGGGCTCAGCAAGTGATCGCGTTGTCGCGATTCCATTTGGATACACAACAAGAAGCGAGTCTGAATCTGGAATATTGGTAATGGCGAGCGGTATCGTATCGCCTGATCGAGCACGACGCCATGTTAGCGAGCGCAACGTTGCTGGCTCATTCATGGTATTCTGCGGTGAGAGGTCAGCGATTGGTAGCGTGTCGTGCGTGCGATTGTACCGTGTGATTACAAGTGCCGTGTCGATTGCACGGATCCGCCGAATGGGTGAGCGGGTGTCGAATGCGTTGGATGCAACAGGAATCATCGATGCACCAGCGGCTACATACAGTCCGTCGAGCGTTGCAAGCCAGAGCCAGCCCCGAGCATCGGTAGTTGCATCGGTTGTGCGGAGGAAGGTATGGAGTGGGTGGATCTTGCGCGGAGCAGTTGCGGCGAGGAAGGGTGCCACGCTGCTAAACATCTCTGTCGAGTCGGTTGAATGAGCAAGTCCGCTTTGTTCGAGTCGTCGATCATCGTGTTCCAGAATGCTCGCCATCCGGAGCAGGAGGCTGCGCCATTTGCCATCGGCTGACGTGTGAAACCGGATGTCGCCTGCAACGGTGGTGAGAAGTCCGCGACGAACACTCGTCTCAGATCTGGAGAAAACAGTCCGATACTTCTCGAGAAGTGTGATCGCACTATCGATCTCGCTGTACGCGAGCGCATGCATGCCAGATCCGAGGTGCAATCGACCGCGAATGCAATGCCACCACGCGCTACCATTGATGTCTGATACTTCTCGAGGCTCTCGCAGTTGGATCGATCGATGATACCGTGCCCACGCCGAGTCGTACTGTCGCTGTGCAGCGAACAGCCATGCGAGATTCCGATTGATGTCGGCGACAATTTCACTCGCGATCTGAAGCTCTGCATGGCGATACCACTCGATGGCGAGGGTCGTGTCGCCTAACTTCTTCAGCGCGTGTGCTGTTGCGAGAGCTACGCCAGGAGTTGGCGCGTTGTCGGATGCAGTCGGTGCATCGATGACGCCCGAGAGTACGTACAATGCATGATCGTAGTCTCGCGCATCAAATGCAAAACCAGCCAGAAGTACATCGAACGCATACTGGAGTTCTTGGTTCAGCTGCTCAGGCGGAATGCGCCGAATCTCCTGGAGGAGTTCGAGGACGTGCTCGAAATGACCCCGGGCGTGCTCATTCCGAGCCGAATCAATCAATGCGTGAACCTCGTTCGCCCTCGACGGTTGCATGGGCTGAGTCGTACAGGCTGATAGTACGATGAAGGCCACAACGCATGTCGTACGTAGTATCTGTAGAACGGCCGTGCTAAAATTTGACACGCTGCTGTGTAGTTGTGAACGAGGATACCTACGAACGTATACCCGCAAAATTACTGACGAAGAAGGTGGTATCTGGATACGCGGAGGGTGAGAAACGTGTGAGTTTGCCCATGGTAGAGGGCTGGGGTAACTTGTGGTGTGTCTTCGTAACAGTTCGATAACGCCAGGACCTACACGTTTTATGGCCTCCTACTACGACCCCGCCGATCTCGGCAAGTTTGGTGCAATTGCAGACTTCCAGCCACAGCTCGCAGAGAAGTTCTTCGCCTGGTATGGCGAGGTGTTCGCCGAGGGCGCTTTGACGCAGCGTGAGAAGTCGCTGATTGCTCTCGCGGTGGCACACGCTGTGCAGTGTCCGTACTGCATTGATGCCTACACTACCGATAGTCTGCAGAAGGGGGCGACCGAGCAGATGATGATGGAGGCTGTGCATGTTGCGGCCGCCATTCGCGGCGGTGCATCGCTGGTGCACGGCGTGATGATGATGAACAAGGTTAACGACGTATCGATGTAACGATGGCACTTGCTACAACCTCACTCCTTCACCGCGGATCGGAGCTTTCTGACACGTCGTATCAGCTGCGTGTGCTTCGCTCACACGAGGGAACGACCCATCTGCCGACGTTTACACAATCGCTTCGGGCGCATGGGCTAGCCCCCTTGCAACCCGTAGAGCCGCGCGTGTTCCAAGTGAACATGGGCAAGATGTGTAACCAAGCTTGCAAGCACTGTCACGTCGATGCCGGACCTGATCGCACAGAGATTATGTCGCGCGAGACGCTCGAGCAGTGTCTTGCATTCCTTGCGTCGACGTCGATCCCTGTGGTCGATCTTACAGGGGGCGCCCCAGAGATGAACCCGCACTTCCGATGGTTCGTCGACGAAGTCGTGAAGCTTGGTCGCACCGTGATGGTGCGGTGCAATCTGACCATCATCGTGGCGAATCCGAAGTACAACGACTTGCCGCAGTTCTACGCAGAGCGTGGCGTGCACGTTGTGTCGTCGCTCCCATTCTACGATGCAGCACACACGGATCGTCAGCGCGGCGGTGGCGTATTTGATGATTCGATTGCAGCAATGCGCATGCTGAACGATGCGGGCTATGCCCAGTCGGATAGTGGGTTGCTGCTCGACCTTGTGTACAATCCTGTTGGTGCAATCCTGCCCGGACCCCAAGCACTACTCGAGAACGACTTCAAGCGTGCGTTGTCGACAAAGCATTGCGTGCAGTTCAATTCGCTGATCTGCATTACGAATATGCCCATCTCGCGCTTCCTCGAGTTTCTGATCTCGCGCGGACTCTACGAGCAGTATATGCAAACGCTCGTGCAAGCGTTCAATCCTGCAGCCGCGCAGGGTGTGATGTGTCGCGATACCATCTCGATCGGGTGGGACGGAATGGTATACGATTGCGACTTTAATCAAATGCTCGATCTGCCTGTAGCGTGCTCTACAACGCATATCGCATCGCTTACACCAGAGCAGCTACGTGCGCGCACGATCGTTGTCGACCAGCATTGCTATGGCTGCACAGCAGGCGCGGGCTCGAGCTGTGGAGGACAACTCGCATGAGCGTGCATCGGTGTGGATGGTGCGAGAAGGACGAACTCTACATCCAGTATCACGATCGTGAATGGGGCGTACCAGTACACGATGAACGTACATTGTTCGAGTTCCTCATTCTCGAAACCATGCAGGCCGGACTCAGCTGGCATACCGTGCTCAAGAAGCGTGAAGCGTTTCGTTCGGCATATCACAACTTCGACGTCAACACCGTCGCGCGCTTCACGTCCAACGATGTTGAACGCCTGATGCTCGACGCTGGCATTATTCGCAATCGCGCGAAAATCACAGCATCCATCACCAATGCCCAAGCCTTCCTTCGCGTTGCAGATGAATGGGGCAGCTTCGACGCGTATATCTGGAACTTCGTCGATGGTCGACCAGTTATCAATGCCTGGTCAGCGCTTTCCCAACTTCCTGCTACAACCCCATTGAGTGATCGCATCTCAAAGGATCTTCGTGCACGCGGCTTCTCTTTTGTCGGCAGTACCGTGGTGTATGCGCACATGCAAGCAACAGGGATGGTGAACGACCATCTTACATCGTGCTTTCGCTACGCAGAGGTGCAGCAATGATCGACATCCTTATAGACCTCGGCATTCTGTGCGCCGGCATCATCGGCATGGAGTTCTTCGTGATTGCATTCCACCGCTACGTGATGCACGGTGTATTGTGGCGCATTCACCACTCGCATCATGTGCCAACGAAGCATCCACTTGAACTCAACGATGTGTTTGTGGCATTCTTCATGAGCATTGCTCTCACGCTTATCCTGATAGGGGGCTTCACCGCCTGGACGTTTTGGGTTGGCGCTGGTGTTGCGGTGTATGGTATGGCCTACTTCGTGATGCACGACATGATCATTCACAAGCGGTTCCTACGTCAGCCCCTTCCATCGAACAGGTATCTCCAGGCCGTGTATCGTATGCACATGGCGCATCACCGTCATGTGAGCAACGACACTGGTGAGGCGTATGGGATGTTCCTTGTGTGGCCGCGCTACTGGAATCGTTCTGCGGCATGATGATGCACGCATCCGTCTGCATCGTCATGTGCAAAGCACCCGAGCTCGGGAAGGTCAAAACACGACTTGCTGCAGAGATCGGCAATACGCAAGCACTGCGTGTGTATCAAGCACTGCTAGGCATCACGCTGCACGCAGCCACGTCTTCCACATGGGATACAGTCCTCGCCATTGATGGCGATCACTCGTGTATGCCAGAGCATCCACACCGCACCATCGCGCAGCGAGGCGACGAACTCGGCGTCCGCATCTGTAATGCCATCGATGATGCCGGCAACTACGAACGCATTTTCGTGATTGGCGCAGATGCTCCGCGCGTTACGCATCAGCACATCGCACATGCATACCACGCATTGGAAACACACGACGTCGTACTAGGACCTGCCACTGATGGAGGCTATTGGCTCATCGGCATGCAGCAACTCCATCCCGACCTCTTCGCCAATATTCCATGGAGCACCGATCGCGTGCTCATGCGCACGCTTGAGCGCTGCGAACAACGCGCTCTCACTGTCGCGCTCCTCGAAACACTCTCCGACATCGACGTGCGTGCGGATCTGGATCGACACCCAGAGTTCGTGTACGAATAGTGTGCGGTGGTGTGTGAAGATGTAAAATGATGTCATGGTGTTCGACGCCAGTACATCCGGGTAACACCGATGACAATATCTGGTTATGTTGGTGATGCAGCGCTACGAGTGTTCACAGTAAATGGCACGCTGCTCGATGCATACACGTTTCGATGGGATAGCAATCGTGAGAGTGTTACTACAAACATTGCGGTATACCCGCCTGGATCGTACGTGGTTGTACTGCAACGTGGAAGAGAACTTTCAACAGCACGTTTTGTGAAGGGAGAGTAAGCATGCGCATCAAGCTTCACATCATCGCGCTTGCAATAGCACTCACACTTCTTCCGCAGTTGGCGCATTCACAATGTCCTTATGAGTACTACGGGAAAGCTGGAGATACGCTGTACATCGGTGAAGACTCTAGATATAATGACACCACCGCAGGTCCTCCCTACGTTTGGTATGTTAACGTCATTGAGCGAGACAGTACCGATGACCAAGGGAATCGGTATTGGTGGTTCAATCGAAATCAGCCAGGCAACTTTTATCGCCAGCTGGTCGACGGTTCTGTCGAGAGCATGTACGCATACCGTCGCGCAGATTACAGCTACGGCATGTGCGACGTGCCTGGGTACATTCGACGAGATGAATCAGCAATGGAGTTTCTCGGATATGACGTGATCTATCTGTTCCGTAAACCAGCGTGGGCCATGCGCTATGCACGCTATCATATCGATGGCGACTCGCTGATCTACACCGAGTACGACTACTTCGTAGTACCCGGCTTTGGCGAAGTGCTCGAACTTGAAACGCATCACGGTATCGGACAACGCCGGTTGGTAGGCGCTGTGGTAAATGGTGTGCGGTACGGATCTGCAGCTATCACGACGAGCGTTGAGCAGCAGGACAGTCCAGTGGCACTGCGTGTAGAGGGGAGTAGTATCCACATTGGTGGAGAGATCGCACCGGGATCCAGCGTGCACATCTACACAGTTCAGGGTCAGCTCCAGCGCAGTGTGGTTGTTAACCCATACGACGTCGTAAAGCTCGACGATCTCCCTCGCGGTATGTACTTCGCCGTTATCTACGACGCATCACATCAGCGCAGCCGCGGCCCAGTCCGTGTTGTGGTAGGGTGAGGGGACTAACAATGCACACTCGACTTCACATACTCATTCTTGTTGCCGTTCTGACGGTGTTTCCGCAGTTGGCGCATGCACAATGTCTTTATGAGTACTACGGCAAAGCTGGAGATACGCTGTACATCGGTGAAGACTCAGACCGACCAAGGCCAGATGAACCACCTCCCTACGTGCAGTGGGTCAGAGTTATAGAGCGTGACAGCACTGATGAACAAGGAGGTCGGTACTGGTGGTTTAAGAATGCTAGTCCAGGGACATTCTACCACCAGCTGGTCGACGGCTCTGTCGAGTATGTCGAGTCATACCGTCGTGCGCACTACAGGTATGGTATGTGTGACGTGCCTGGGTACATTCGACGAGATGAAGCTGCAATGGAATTCCTCGGCTACGATGTGATCTATCTGTTCCGCAAGCCGGCATGGGCGATGCGGTATGCCAGATACCGCATCTTCGATGACTCTCTTATCTACACCGAGTACGACTACTTCGTAGTACCCGGCTTTGGCGAAGTGCTCGAACTTGAAACGCATCACGGTATCGGAAAACGTCGGCTGGTAGGCGCTGTGGTCAATGGTGTGCGATACGGATCTGCAGCTATCACGACGAGCGTTGAGCAGCAGGGCAGTCCAGTGGCACTGCGTGTAGAAGGTAGCAGCATCCATATCGGTGGAGAGATACCGCCGGGATCCAGCGTGCACATCTACACAGTGCAGGGTCAGCTCCAGCGCAGTGTGGTTGTTAACCCATACGACGTCGTACAGCTCGATGATCTCCCTCGCGGCATGTACTTCGCCGTTATCTACGACGCATCACATCAGCGCAGCCAGGGTCCAGTCCGTGTTGTGGTAGGGTGAGGATGTAAGGAAAGCGCTCACTTGTAATGGTACTATGACTGTAGATGACATAGTCGGTGTTGTAGGTTTGATCTATGTCGCTGAGCGTCGAATATCATGTGATCTATCCCAGAGGAGTTATCGATGAGCTACATCACGTCAACCACGATTAGCCTTGTGATTGCCATTCTTCTCAACTGCCTTGTTGGCGTCGGCGCCACAGCCGGCACCGTTGGATTCGGATCGGGCGCTGCCAATTGCATTGCTCCTTGCTGCACGCAATACCGTGATCCATCGACGAACAAGATCGTTGTTGAGTATTGGTGCAAACGTGTCACCTACAAGTGCGCTCGTACGTGTAGCGTTGTGATAACGTGCACATCAAACGAAACTGGTGCGATAACTCACGAGAAAGTCAATTGCGGCGCAACGACCGACTGTCGTTTCAACAGATGCATTATCAGCGACGCCTCTCGCAAAACGCCATTCGATGATGGCTGTGCGGGTGACGCGGAGGTTGGTGCGATAATGTCGGGAACGATGTGTGACGAGCTATCGTGGCAGCAGTATTGTTCCTTTTCGGGAGTAGGATGTCAAGAGGAATGTCGAATGCTCTTGTCTACTCGCCTAGACATGGTGCGGAGCGAGTATTGCGTTGTTGATTTCGTAACGTATTACTCTGGCGGATATGTTGAGAAGGTTAACTCTCGAATCTAGTCCTACAGTCACCACAACCTAGGAAGTAGCTCTATGACAACGCTATTACAAGTCATCGTCAGTCACTGCCATCGCTTTATCGTACTACTCTTCTTCGCTGTTTCGCCCCTTGCCGCACAGGTATGGCCAACGCAATATGCTGTCACCCGTGCCCAAGAGGCATGGTTGAGCTATGCAGAGATTCACAACGTCTTCGAGAACGTCGCAGTCGCCTATTCGGTAGGTGAGTTTGATGTGCGACGTGGAGCGACGAGCGTTGCGAGGCCGTCGCTGTTGCCACGCAACGGTGTTGGAGCGTTGTACAAAGGTTCGAGCGGACAGGGTCTCGATGCCGAACTGGCGCGCGATCTCCGGTCAAGTGCGTTTCGCTATGCAGTGGGCGACTCACTTCGTTTTCATCGCGCAGTGACGGTGCGTGTGCCGTGCATCAATGCCGGTGGCACATCAGACAATGATCCTTCTGAGCCTTCCACGATCGATCAAACGCGGATGCTGGAGGATGGACGTCTGGCGCTCTTCTACGTGCCG
Organism: uncultured Melioribacter sp.; assembly: GCA_964432155.1. Classification (GTDB taxonomy): domain Bacteria; phylum Bacteroidota; class Ignavibacteria; order Kapaibacteriales; family Kapaibacteriaceae; genus UBA10438. The sequence continues at coordinate 10,609 of CAYSMF010000008.1, forward strand.
TTCGACTCTGCGATATCTGATACTATGCGTGTGTGCATAGCCCTTGTTGATGCGCAAACTCATACTGTATTAAGCGTTCTCGACTCAATTGCCGTCGGACCAGATGGAGCGAGCCGTATCTATGCACCACGAGGTACTGATCCTCTTCGCATGAATAGACTAGTTGTACTGCCACCTTCACACGCGCAACGTGATGTGTATCTGGCAGCTCTTCCGTTTCGCAGCGGACCAAGCACGCATGGGCTTGGCCTCTCGTTCGCTACGTCACACTATACTCGCTCTGCAATACGTGAGTATGCTCCAATAGCCGAGTACACTGCGGATCGAAGCAGCGCGTATCGACAGATTGAACTTGGGTATGTTCAAGCGTTGATTGATCACTATGATCGTGTAGTAGCCGAGGATGGATGTGTGCGATATCTCGAGACGTCGATCATGATTGATGACCCACAGTTACGACTCGAATTCGCAAGGCGCTATCACGACGATGTGTCGTTTGATGCTGCTGGAGTGTTGCAGTATCGGATGCGACAGTGTGGAAGCTCACTGAAGCAGTCTCTCGATCGTCCCGTGGTTGGTCCGGCAGAAGTCTCGCTTCGCGGCGCATCGACCTCCTTGCAGCGCGAAGCAGTGATCCGCCTGCATGCAGAACTCGTTCAAGCAACGCTTGCCATCTACGAGGTTGGCACCGGTAAGCGTATTGTGGAAGCACCGGTTTGCCGCAATGGGCAGCGAGAAGACGTCGTTGCATTTGAACTTCCAGCAAGTGGGTCGTACGTGGCTCGACTCTCGGATGTTCTCGGACAGCTGGTGACGGTGCAGTTCACGGTGCTGCGGTGACATGAGTTGGCGCGGATGCTCCTAACTTGCATCCATGCGTATCGCAATCATTGGCAACGGCAGGGCAGGATCGTCGGCAGCACGTGTCCTTCGGGAGACGTATGGCTGCGATGTGGACGTGTTCTCCGACGAGGGGGCGTTGCATTATTCGCGACCGGCGCTGATGTATGTGTCAATGGGTGTTGTTGAAGCGTCAGCAGTTGTTGCTGCACTCCCCGATGCGCAGCATAAGACAATCGACAGCCTTGATGAGCTCGATGGATACGACGCAATTGTAATCGCGACTGGCTCAACACCAGCGTTGCCTCGTTGGTGCACGATAGACGAAGAACACGTGCAGTGCTATACGCAGTGGAGCGATGTTGCACACCTGCAGCGTGCGATTGCATCGAAGAAGCGGTGCGTAATTATTGGTGGTGGACTGCTCGGAGCAGAAGTCGCGGAGGTATTGCATCATCACTCTGCAGATTATCAATGGCTATTGCGTGACGGCGGAGTGTTCGCTGATGTTCTTTCTCGGGAAGAGACGGAACTCATTACGCGGCATATGCAGGGTGACGGTATTCGCATGACGCTCAATGCTGACGTTATATCGATCGCGCGTGAAGGTACTCGTGTTGCGGGAGTGCAATTGCACTCGGGCGAGGTCGTTTCATGCGATCATGTCGTCATGGCCACGGGTGCTCGTCCGTCGATTGCATTGGCACAGCGTGCTGGAGTATCGACTGATGTGGGCATCGTCGTCGATGCGTCATTTCGAACGTCGCGACCCAACACCTACGCCGTTGGCGATTGTGCGCAGCCGCCATGGGGTTTGCGCGCTACGTGGCACGATGCACGTGCGCAGGGCGAACATGTAGCACATGTGATTGCCGGCGCAGCATCGGCGTTTGTGCCACGCCTTGCGTCGATGCAGGCGAAGTTCCTCCGAAAAGAGTGGTATTCCCTTGGTGCGATCGATGCATCAACGTCATCTTGGTATTGGGAAGATCCCGTTCATCAGCGTAGTGCACGGTTGCACTACATCGATAACATCCTTGTAGGTGTGCAAACGGTAGGCGTGCGACTGAACCGCGAGGTATGTGAGGAATGGATTCGTCAAGCTCGTACCGTGGACGCCGTTCGTGGTATGTTTGCGCATGCCGTCGTCGATCCAGAGTTCACACCGAAGGTGACGCTATGAACCTCGTTCAGATCACACTCCCTGATGCGCCAACGCGCTCGCCGTGGTCACTGCGCCATCGAGGTATCGCATCGTATGCGCTAGCGCTTGTACTCACTGCACTCTACGTCTGTATCTACTGGTTCCCTGAGGCGCTTGCGCCCCTTATCCAACTACTCGATCCACTCGCTATCAGTGTTCGTGGTGCGGTTGCTGATAAGTGGTTCCTCTACGGGACACTCTACACGGCAGCGGTGCTGATCATGGGCATGCGTATGCTGGTGAAGTACCGACACGAGCGGTATCACGTCTATCGCACAAGCGTGTTGATGGTCGTGCAGCTTGTGTTCGCCTATCTGTTGCCTGCAACGTTCGAGCGTATGGGACATCAGGCGTTGTACGTGACGTATTTCTGGCCCCTTAAGCCAGAGTATCTGTTTCCAGGATCGATCGATGTATTGCTCACGAACGCAGACCGCCTTTATGTGTTCGTTGGATGGTGGATGTTGCTGTGCACGTTTGTAGCAACACCGGTGTTGACGTATTACTTCGGGAAGCGATGGTATTGCTCGTGGGTGTGCGGATGCGGCGCGCTAGCCGAGACGGCAGGGGATCCGTTTCGACATCTCAGTAGTAAGAGCGATCGATCGTGGAAGCTCGAACGATGGCTGATCTACTCTGTGCTTGTCTGCATCGTTGTCGTCACAGGATTGCTGTGGTGGGCCAACGGTAGCAGCAATGCGTCTATTACACGTGCGGCACAGGTGGCGAACCGCTGGTATGGATTTGCAATTGGTGCGGTGTTCTCAGGAGTGATTGGTGTTGGGTTCTATCCGCTCCTCGGATCCCGCATCTGGTGTCGCTTTGGCTGTCCGATGGCTGCGGTGCTCGGCATTCTTCAGAAGTATGCATCGCGCTTCCGAATTACGGTGCAGAAGGATCAGTGCATTTCGTGTGGCAACTGCAGCACGAATTGCGAGATGGGTATTGACGTGCAGCAGTATGCAGAGCGCGGCGAGACATTTACCCGCGCATCGTGCGTGGGGTGTGGCGTCTGCTCGAGTGTGTGTCCGCGTGGTGTGCTACGCCTTGATCAGCGATAGAAGCCGCGAGCATCCTTCTTCATCTGCACCAGCTCAGTCTTGAGCAGGTACATCATGTGTCCGGCCGCGTAATACGACATCTGCACGTTCTTCGTGAGCGGTTGGGGGATGCCCATGTGCTCAAAGGTGTACTCGGCTCCGTAGAACGGTGTAGCGAGATCGTAGTAGCCGTTGAGTACCCATACACGCAGATCAGGATTCATCTGCATTGCATTGCGCAGCTTTGGCGCAACGTTGAGGTACTCGTTCTGGGCATTACTGTAATCCCATGGCCAGACGCGTCCAGTGAGGACTTCATACGGGAGTGTCGTTTTGACGTTGAGTTCACGACCGAGGTAGTCGTTGATGCACGTTGAGAAGCATCCAGCGATCGTTGGGTGATGTGATGGATCACGTTCCATCGACTCACCAAGACGATCAGCAATCGTGCCCGTGTAGCGGCTGTCGAAGCGACCGATCACTTGCCCCTTATCACGGAGCAGCTCTTGGCAGAATCGGAAGATGATCGGACGGAGTTCTGCTTTGTCGATGTACTCTTCGCGCAGACCCGTGAACTGCGCTATGCGTGTGATCATTGCTGCGCGTTCGGCAGACGTAAGGCGCGTGCCCTTCATGAGGGCTGTGGTGTAATCATTGATGGCGAACTCGCGCGCTTCTGTAACCACTTGCTCGAGCGTCTTCGCTTGCATTGCAGGGGAGAGACGCTTGTGGTACCATGCAGTAGCTGCGTATGTCGGTAAGAATGTTGCGAACGGCAGATCGTTGCCGTCAGCAAAGTCGATCGACTGGAAGTTCAGCACCGCGCTTACGAGGATAACGCCGTTAAGGTACATGCCGTAGCGATTCTGAAGATGCTCCGACAATCCACTCGCGCGTGTTGTGCCATAGGATTCGCCGATCAAGTACTTCGGTGACGCCCAGCGCTTGTTGTCCGATGTCCATCGACGAATGAATTCGCCAACTGATTCGATGTCTTGATTGTATCCGTGAAACTGCTTGGCATCCTTCTCGTCGCTTGCGCGCGAGAAGCCTGTGCTTACAGGATCGATAAACACAAGGTCTGTGAGGTCGAGCCATGACTGGTCGTTATCGACCAGCTTGTACGGCGGTGGAAGCGTTGTGCCATCGTCGTTCATTGCTACGCGACGTGGTCCGAGAACGCCCAAGTGCAACCATACACTCGACGAGCCGGGTCCGCCATTGAACGAAAACGTCAGCGGACGTGATGCCGGATCCTTCACACCGGTGCGCGTGTAGGCGATGAAGAACACCTTGGCACGGGGCGTACCATCTTCCTTCAGCATCGTCAGGTGTCCAGCCGTTGCCTGATACTCGACGCGTTGACCGTCGATCACCACGCTATGGGATGTCGTGACGGGATCCTGAAAGATTGCGGCTTTTGCCGAGAGGGAATCAGCAGCGGAGGCAATCGTGCATGCAGCGCATGCCAGGACAACAAGAACGACGCAACGAACGAAGGCTGTGAGCATAACGTGTACGTGAAGTGATGTGCAATGATGTTACGGTGCTATTGGCGCGCGGAACTCGTTGATGAACGGTGAAACGTCGTCGAACAGACCCGACATTGATTCCGTGTGGATGTACTTGGCGACTTCCTGCATGCTGCCTGTCTCGCGGAACACGCGGAGCTGGCGATCGGCGCCCGAGCCATTCTCGAGAATGTTGTACACGTACTCGAGATCTTTCCGTGATCCGAGATCGTCCACGACGTCGTCGACAAAGGCAAGCAATTCAAGAATCAGTGCGCGAGCAGACATCTCGCGCTGGCGTCCGAAGTCGATCAGCTTTCCATCTAGACCGTACCGTGCTGCACGCCACTTGTTTTCCATCAACAAACTGCGTCGATACGGACGGAACGAGAGGTTCTTCTCGTACAGCGAGAACAGCTTTGCTGCGATGGCCTGACACAGCGCAGCAATCGCAACGGTTTCCTCTACACGCATCGGCAGATCGCAGATACGAACTTCCAACGTTGGGAAGTGTGGGTGCGGACGAATGTCCCACCAGATACGCTTCGGATTGTCGATACAGCCTGTTTGAATCAGCAACTGCGTGTACGATTCATACTCGCGCCAGCTTGCAAACGAGTCTGGCAAGCCTGTGCGTGGGAACCTCTCGAACACCTTCGAGCGATACGACTTCAGTCCGGAGTCGAGTCCCTCCCAAAACGGTGAGTTGGCAGAGATTGCCAGCACGTGCGGCATGAAGTATCGCATCTCGTTCATCAGCTGAATCTGCGTCTCGCGATTCTCGATGCCGATGTGAATGTGCATGCCGAAGATCAGCATCGACCGTGCGAGCATCTGCATGTCTTCGACCATCGTCTTGTAGCGCTCATCGGGATAAATGTCTTGGTCTTGCCAGCGAGCATACGGGTGTGTGCTAGCCGCACCGATCAGCACGTTGTTCTGCTTTGCCAGATGAGCGACGATCGAGCGGATCTTCCGCACTTCGAATCCCGCCTCTGTGGTATTACGACAAATGCCGGTGCCGATCTCCAGCATTGAGCCGTGCATTTCGGGTTTGATGTGCTCGTGGAGCACTGCCTGCCCCTTGCTCAGCAGACCCATTGTTACGTGCGATTTAAGATCGTACGTCGAGGGGTCGAGCACCATGTACTCTTCCTCGATCCCGAGCGTAAAGCTCGGTCGTTCATAGGGGTTGCTGGGATCGAAACTCACACCAATATCATCGCCGGCCATGTTTTCCTCTTGCGGGTTACTGCATCGAAGATACAGGTTTGTTCGCTCGACGTGCAACCAACGGCCCCGATGTTCGTCGTAATATTGGCTATGCCTGAATTCAGTATCGAAGGAAACGGTCGTCTCGAGAAGACGGCCGTCTACTATAACGGTGAACAGCTCGACGGAGTGCGTGAGGTGTTCCTCAACATCGACGAGCAGGGAACATTCGACGCCCTGCTCATGTACGTGGGTACCGATGGACGCTCGTATACAAAGAGCATCTTCACCGATTATCTCGAAAACGTGCGCACAGAGCCGCCGGGATTCACCGAGGAAGAGGCGCGTCAGCTGTCGATGCTCACCGTCATCAGCGACGGCGATCTCGAATCAACTGTGCTCGCGCGGAACAACGAAGAGCAGTTCGGTGTGGTGAGCTTGTTCGTGCACATCAAGGCGCCGAACGTTCCTGAAGGGGGCGGACTACGCGCATTCTTCGGAGGATCGAAGCAGATCCCCGATGCAACCGAATTTCGTGCGGAGATCGTCTACCGCGAAGACAATGGACAACTGACGACAGAAGGAGTGTTTTAACGATGCGACCACTACAACGTATGGGCTTGATTGCAGCGCTTGCTGCACTTGTCTTGATGATTCTCCCACTCGATGCGCTTGCGCAACGTCGCGGAGGGGGCTCGTTTGGCGGCAGCCGCGGACGTGGATTTTCGGCCCCACGTTCGTCGCCTCGTGGATCGTTCGGAGGATCGCGTGGTTCGTCGCGTGCAACACCGCCGCGCAATACGCGCGACGGCGGCGCTAGTCGCTTCGGCAATGCACCAACGATGCGCAACTCGTTTGGTGGATCACGGTTGAATTCTTCTGGTGATTACGTTGGTCGCTATGGTGCGCCACGCGCCACAGAGCGCCGCACATTCCAAGGTGCGAATGGTCCGGCGAACTACACGATAAATCGTTACGGCGGCATGGGCGACGGCTTCATGATGGGCTACATGCTTGGTAGCATCCCATGGTACTGGTCGATGCCGTTTCACCCAGCATTCTACTTCTCCCGTCCTGCCACCGTTGTGAATCCCGATGGTACAACGGGCGTCTACCCCGGCACGTTTCAGTGGGGCACGCTCTTTATGACGGTACTTGTTGTAGGGGGCTTGCTGTTCATCGGATATGTATGGCTCCGAAATCGTCGCCGTCGTATGGCGTATACGACAACCGGGACGATGGCCGCGTCGTATGACGATGACCAACGTCCCGGAGCACAAAGTTCGTTTATGTAGGGGCGAGACCCTGTCTCGCCCGCCCTCTGTTGCCGATTCTTACCGCTGGATCACGATCGGCATCGTGCGCATACCTGCGCCGTGCATCATGACAAGCGTGTACATGCCTTGCGGGAGTGAACGCACATCAATGTGCGTGTCGCCAGCCTGTACATCATAGCGAGCAACGAGTTCACCTGTTGCGCTCACCAAGCTGACCGACATCGGGACATACGCGCGTACGCTGAGCTCGGTTGTCGCTGGATTCGGCCATGCTGTTGCTGCACCCATCGCAAGCACGTCTTCCGCAACAGATACTGGCGGTGTGACGATTGCCGTGAGTGCGAGTTCGACAACCGACGGTGTGCCGTCTGATGTCATGCGCAGCTTGCCGTTGTATGTTCCCGGTGTTGTGCCTGAGCAACGAAGTGGAATGCTGATGCTACCGCCGGCGGTAATCGTTGTCTTTGGTGATGATGTGATGACAAAGGCATCTGTCGGTGTCGAGCCTTCAGAGACAGTCTCGAACTTCGTTACCGTAATGTCCGATGTGCCGTTATTGCGCACCGATGCTGTGCGCGTCTTGCTTTGTCCGGATTCCATCGAGCCGAAGTTGAGCAGTGTCGATGTGAACTCTGGAAGCTTTGTGCCATTCGGACCTGCATAGCGGTATTCAAGTTGTCCGAGGGTTGTGCCAGCAACGAACAGCGTCGGACGTGTTGTCGTTATTGCGCGTGTTGTTGCGACTGTGCCGGCACTCATCGACAGAATAGTCTGCCATGCACCACCGTTGTTGTCGGACCCAAGCACTTCGCCATTGCTTCCAATCAGAAGGTGATGTCCAGTGTTTGCATTGACAGTCACCGGTGTAACACCGAGGTTGAGGTCTGCCGCGCCTGCACGCCAGTTTGCACCGCCATTGACGGACGATGCGATACGGAACGGAGCGTCGTTGCTCAAGCCTGTTCGATAGAGCGCGATACCGTTCGTGCTGTCGCGGAAGGCAAGACCAACGATTGAGGCACCGCTCACACCGAGTGACCCTTGTGCCCAGGTCTGCCCCTTATTCAGCGAGTAAATCACACGATTCGTTGATGTTGCAAACCAGATAGCGTCGCCGCGCCACGACGTAGCACCGCGCACGATACGCTCGCTGCCGGTTGAAAGCGGCGCCGTACCAACGGCTGTCCATGCAGCGCCGCCATTTGTTGTGCGAACAACGCCGAATTTGCCAGCGACGGGATTGCCCACAGCGATACCGTTGCTGGCATCAAACATGAAGATGCCTTCGACCGATGCCAGGTTGGTGCTGACGTTTACGCCGTTCCAACTTGAGCCGCCGTTTGTTGTGCGGCTGATGGTTGGCACGTTATTGCTGAGTCCGCCAATCAATGCGGTCGTTGTGCTCACAGCGCGAATCGTCGTCGGCACGAATGGAGGTGTGACGTAGCCACCTGATCCGCTTGCAGTAACGCGCACCATGATGCGCTGACCGAAGATCGTGCCTGCAGCATACATCGTGCGATCAGAGCTGACATCGATATGATTCCAGCTTGCGCCAGCCTGATCGACGATGCTTGTGTACGAGTTATTCGTTGGAAGATCAACAGGAACGTAGATCGAGGCATAGTTCGCATATGTTCCACTGGCGATGCGAAGTCCAACACCAACTTCGCTCTTGTACCATGGGTATGATGCCTTGAGCTGGATGTCGAACGTGCCGCTGACTTCGCCGTTGCGCGCAATGTTGCCAAGTGAAATCGTTGGCGTGCCGAAGTACGTGACGTTCGGATCGAGCATCACAGGCGTGATGATCACATTCGATGCATCGTGGAGGACATTCTTCACGGTGAAACGCACCGTTGTGCGTTCGTACGTCGAGATCTTGCCACTGATTGAACCACCGATGGCGAGCTCCTTCATCACCAAGCCAGGCATGCGCTCACCACTTGTGAACGATGCATTGACCTTTACTGCGCGCTCTGCGTTGACACGTCCCCAATAGAGCGGGCGTGTGTCGAAGTTCACCCCGATGAGTGGATCGACTGTGCCGCGGATTTGCGCGCGAATCATTTCCGGTGTCCAGTCCGGGTGAATAGCCTTTACAAGACCAGCGATGCCAGCAGTAAGTGGCGACGAGAAGGATGTTCCAGACAGCGCGCGATACTGATTGTTTGGGTACGTGCTCAGGATGTTTTCGCCTGGAGCGTAGACATCAACATTGCGTCCGTAGTTCGAGAAGCCCGAGACGCGATCAGCTGCAGTGCTTGCGCCCACGCTGAGCACACCATCAAGGCTTGCGGGTGATTGCAGATAGAGATCGTTGTTGAGTCCGTCGTTGCCCGATGCAGCAACGACGAGAGAGCCCTTGGCCGTTGCGTAGTCTACGATGTCCTGTGCAGCTGGATCAATGCCGGGTCCGCCCCATGAGCAATTGATAATGTGCGCGCCGAGATCTGCAGCGTATGCAATCGCGTCGTACCCACGCAGAATGCCGCCAAAGTTTGGATTATCAGAACCACACTTGATCGCAATGATGCGACAGTTGAAGCCAGCACCAGCAACACCCTTACCGTTATTCGTTGATGCAGAGGCACAGCCACCGACGACTGTGCCGTGTGATGTGCCGTCGTTGATTGCGCCGCCAGGTGCTGGATCATTGTCTGGTCGCACGATGCCTTGTTGCGCGTCGGCAGCGGAAATGTTGCCGACGAAGTCCCAACCACGCACGTCATCGACCAGTCCATTCTTGTCGTCGTCGATGCTGTTGTTTGGGATCTCCTTAGGATTCGTCCAGATGTTAGCAGACAAGTCCTCGTGCTTCCAATCTGTGCCCGAGTCGATGATTGCGATGACAACTGAGCTTGCGCCCTTTGTGACATCCCATGCCTTATCGACCTTCATCAGGCCCATCCACGTTTGGGTGCTGTACCGTGGGTCGTTCGGCGTGAAGCTCAACCGATGAATCGGCATCGGCACAGCGTACTCTACATCTGGGTTGTCCATCAGGCGAGCGCATACATCGAACGGGTCTGTGCCTGCATCGTACCGCACCGAATACATGCGATCGAGTCCGATCGTTGTCGCAACCGCTGCATCTGCAACGGTCGGGAACATTGAGTTGACCTCCTGAAGATTAAGGTTCATGAGGTCGCGATTGACCGGGCTCGACATCAATGTCTGGTGTTGTCGTGCTACGCCATGGGGCTGGCGTGTTTTGACGATGATCATCCCTGGAACGTAGGTGCCGGGTGCAGGGCGTTGGACAATAATATCGCGAGCCGAGCGGCTCACGCCATTGGGTAACCCTATGGCATCTCTGCGGATACGGTATGCATCCTGTCCCGGCAGAAGGCCTGCCCAGGACGTGCCAACGAGGAGGATAAGCGAAAGACAAACGGCGGTTAAACGTGTGATCATGGAGATGTGTCCAACGAGGTATTGCAGCAATGGCATGAAAACTGCCTGCATGTTACTGAAAGCAGGGGTTTTCTGCTCGTGTGATTTTTTTTCGGAAATGCCTGTAACCAAGCAGTCGGGTCTGGTTTCTTCCTGATGTACACGGACTGAACACCCGGTACGCACCAAGGCAAGACATTACGTTTCACTACAGTATTCTTTGGAGTTTCCCATGACAACGCGCAATCTGATGACGAGTCTCTTCGTCGCGACGATGGCAGCGGTTTCGTTTGGCCTCACGGCTTGCTCGGACAACGGTGTAACGCCGGTCGATCCAGCAGGAATCCGTGTCGACATGTCGACATCGTTCGACCTCAATGCATTCCCGACAGAGTTCGCTGATGCATCACTTGACCAGCCAATGATGGAGCGTCCGGATCCAAACAAGGGTCGTCCAGTTCGCACACCGTTTGGCGATCTTCTTCGCCGTCTGAACCTCTCTCCTGAGCAAACGACAGCAGTGAATGCACTCCTCGCATCGCACAACGACTGTGTGAAGGCTGCACTCGAAGCTCTCCGTGCTGCTGAGAAGGCAATCATTGACGCTGCAAAGGCTGAAGAAAAGGCAATCAAGCAGCAAGTCAAGGACAGCGTAATCACACGTGACGAAGCTCGCACACAACTCCGCGCCCTTAACCAGCGCACACGTGAAGCCCTCAAGACACTCCCTGGTCGTGATGCAGCTCGTGCAGCCGTGAAGGCATGTGACGATGCATTCATCGCAGCACTCCGTGGTCTCCTCAACGAACGTCAGATCACAGTGCTCGACGCATGGCTTTCGAGTCGCGTTGGCGGTGGTAAGGGTCCACGTGGCGGCGATAGCACAGGCACAGGCGACAAGGGTCCACGCGGCGGCGACAGCACTGGCAACGGTGGTCGCGGTCCAAAGGGTGGTCGCGGCTAATTCGCTCTCGAAATCTTCAATTCGATGCCCATCGTCACTCGCTGGCGATGGGCATCGTCGTATTTTGCTGCATGATAGGTTCGTTATTCGCCCGCATCGGCCGGCTCTCGCTGGCATTCCTCGCCGAAGTAGGGCAGATCGCCTTGCTCGTGATGGGTATCGTGCGGTACATCCCGCGTGTGTTCCGCGACCGCGCGCTGGTGCTTGAGCAGATGAAGATCGTTGGATCAGACTCGCTGCCCCTTGTGATCCTCGTGGGCTCCTTCACGGGCGCGATTGCTGCGTTGCAGGCCACGAACCTCTTTGCAAAGTTCAACCTCATCGGCATCGCACGTCCGTTCATTGGTGGTTCGATTGCCACGGTGGTATTTACCGAGCTCACACCTGTGCTCACCGCCCTTGTGATTGCTGGACGTGTAGGCGGAGCAATCGCGGCGCAGATTGGTACGATGAAGGTCTCGGAGCAGATTGATGCGCTGGACATGATGGCTATCGACAAGGACCGTTACCTCGGAATGCCGCGGGTGATGGCGGCGATCACCATGATGCCGGTGCTCGCCGTCTTCTCGAGTGTCGTGGCGCTAGTTGGCGCATATGTGCTGACGAATTTCATGTTCGACTTTAGTCTGAGCACCTTTTTTACCTCGGTGCAGACGTTTTTCAATCTCGGTGAGATTGCTCGCGGACTGCTTAAGTCCCTTGTATTCGGTGGCTTTACGGCCCTGATCGGCGTCCACGTTGGCTTTCGCACCGAAGGTGGTGCCGAAGGCGTCGGCAACTCTACAGTGCGCGCATTTACCATCTCGGCGGCCAGCATCCTGGTCATTGATGCCTTGTTCGGCGTCATCCTCTAGGCATATTCTGCCATCCTGACAGATTTGGGCAAAGATTGGCAGACGTCTTGCCAATCTTTCACTTGACACTCGCCCCTTGTCCCTCTAATTTCGCGTCCCCATTGATACTGTTAGCACTCACACACGAAGAGTGCTACCATGTTCGTCAATGGCGTTCGTTGAACTCAACCACATTTCATTGATTGGAGGATTCCATGAATCTCACACCATTGCACGACCGCGTATTGGTCAAGGCAGCGGAAGCTGAAGAAGTAACAAAGGGTGGCATCATCATTCCTGACACGGCGAAGGAAAAGCCGATGCAGGGTGAAGTTGTTGCTGTTGGTAACGGCAAGCAATCAGAAGATGGCAAGGTCACGCCACTTCAGGTGAAGGTGGGCGACAAGGTGCTCTACGGTAAGTATGCCGGTACAGAGATCAACGTCGACGGTGGCGAGTATTTGATCATGCGCGAAGCAGACATCTTCGCAATCATCAAGTAATCCGACATCACACGAATTCCATTCGCAACACAATCACACAGGAATACATCAATGGCAAGCAAGATCATAACGTTTGATGTCGATGCACGTGCTGCCCTCAAGCGCGGCGTCGATCAACTCGCAGATGCAGTGAAGGTGACACTTGGACCAAAGGGTCGCAACGTTGTCATCGACAAGAAGTTCGGCGCTCCAACCATCACCAAGGACGGTGTTACGGTTGCAAAGGAAGTTGAACTCGAAGATCCAATCGAGAACCTTGGCGCATCGATGGTGCGTGAAGTTGCATCGAAGACAAGCGACATCGCAGGTGACGGAACAACAACAGCAACGGTGCTTGCACAAGCAATCGTAGCGGAAGGTTTGAAGAACGTCACAGCCGGTGCAAACCCAATGGACCTCAAGCGCGGTATCGACATGGCGGTAACAGCCATCCACGAAGGTCTGCGCGAACTCTCACGTCCAGTCCCTGGCAAGAAGGAAATCGCACAAGTCGGTACGATCTCTGCGAACAACGATCCAACGATCGGCAACCTGATTGCTGACGCAATGGACAAGGTTGGTAAGGACGGCGTGATCACGGTTGAAGAAGCAAAGGGCACAGAGACATCGATGGATGTCGTTGAAGGTATGCAGTTCGATCGTGGCTACCTTTCGCCATACTTCGTCACAGACGCCGACACAATGGAGTGTGTGCTCGAGAACCCATACATTCTGATCCACGACAAGAAGATTGGCGCAATCAAGGATCTTCTCCCGGTCCTCGAAAAGACAGCACAATCAGGTCGCGGTCTGCTCATCATCGCAGAAGACATCGAAGGCGAAGCACTCGCAACACTCGTTGTGAACCGTCTCCGTGGCACACTCAAGATCGCAGCTGTCAAGGCACCAGGATTCGGTGATCGTCGCAAGGCGATGCTCGAAGACATCGCAGTGCTCACAGGCGGCACGGTGATCTCGGAAGAAAAGGGCTTCAAGCTCGAGAGCGCAACGCTTCAGCACCTCGGTACTGCAAAGCGCGTTGCAATCGACAAGGACAACACAACGATCGTTGAAGGGGCTGGCAGCTCGGACGACATCAAGAAGCGCATCAACGAAATCAAGTCGCAAATCGAAAAGACAACAAGCGACTACGATCGTGAGAAGCTTCAAGAGCGTCTGGCGAAGCTCTCCGGCGGTGTTGCTGTTCTGAAGATTGGTGCAGCGACAGAAGTTGAAATGAAGGAGAAGAAGGCACGCGTTGAGGACGCACTCCACGCAACACGTGCTGCTGTTGAAGAAGGCATCGTGCCTGGTGGTGGTGTTGCATACCTGCGCACACTCGGCAAGCTCGATTCGCTCAAGACAGAAAACAACGACCAAGTGACGGGCATCAACATCATCCGTCGTGCCGTTGAAGCGCCGATCCGTCAGATCCTCTCGAACGCAGGTCTCGAAGGTTCCGTGATCGTTGCCAAGATCAAGGAAGGCACCGGCACATACGGCTTCAACGCCTATGCTGAGAAGTTCGAAGATCTTCTCGAAGCCGGTGTGATCGACCCAACGAAGGTGAGCCGTGTTGCTCTTGAGAATGCAGCATCTGTTGCATCGCTCCTGATCACAACGGAAGCCACGATCGTTGAGCGTCCAGAAAAGGAAAAGGCTGCGCCAATGCCACACGGCGGTGGCATGGATATGTACTAAGCCGAACCGACTGAGATTTTTCTCGCCGCCAGATGGTCCGCATGGAACATCTGGCGGTTCTTTTTTGTATTTACGCGCATGATCTCTCCTGCCATACGACGAGTTCTAGGAAGCGTCACGGGCGTTGTAACGGCTGTGGCTGTGATCTGGCTCGTGGAGAAAGCCGGACACATGCTTGCAGCTGGACCGGCAATGCCCGATGTGAACAATCCTGATGCCGTCGCTGCATACGCTGCATCACTGCCACTCGGATCGCTACTGTCCGTGCTCATTGCATGGGTCGGCGGCACCGCGGCCGGCGTCGTTGCAGGATCCCGCGTCGCTGCTGGACGCCCGATGCTTATCGCGAGCATTGTTGGTGCGATGGTTCTGCTAGGAGCCGTCCTGCAGGTCCTGCAGTTCCCACACCCCACCTGGCTGGTGGTGTCGAGTATGATCGGAATCCCGGTGGCCGCCTTCCTCACCGCACGTGCGATGCAGCGATAGGTACCACGCATTTTTCTTAGCTTACGACTGAACACTGACTACGGTTTTTCCACACGCCCTTCCAATGCAGTACGTCGACGCACATACGCATCGCAGATCACCACAAGAGGCTGTTACCTCGCTGGTTAACATTCGTATCACGAGCGCCACAGAGGTGTTCGAAACAGACGGGATCTGTACGGTTGGTCTCCACCCGTGGGATGTAACCGAAGACTGGCGCGATGCCATCGATATCGTTGAAGAGCTCAGTGGTGAAGAGCTTGTGGTTGGCATTGGTGAGTGCGGACTCGACCGCGCGGGCAATGCTCCGTGGATTCATCAGGTCGATGCATTCGAATACGTCGCAGATCTCGTTGAGCGTGTCTCGAAGCCGCTCGTGATCCACTGCGTGAAAGCACACGATGAGTTGCTTCGCGTGCACAAATTCATCGACCCAGTTCAACCATGGGTGTTGCACGGCTTCGTGAAGGGGGCCGACCTAGCCCGACAGTGTCTTGATGCAGGAATGATCTTGTCGTTTGGCGCGGCAGTGCTCAAGGAGTCATCGTCACTTACAGAAGCTGTGCGTCTGTGCCCAGCTGATCGGTTCCTGTTGGAGACCGATACCGACGATGTAGCAATTGAAGAAATTTATGCCGCCGTCGCAACGATGCGTGGCGTACCTCTTGAGGAACTATGCGCGACCCTGCAGCAGACTTTCGATTCCGTCTTCAAGCGATGACCGATGCGGGATGGACTTCCCGCACACGTCTGCTCCTGGGTGATGAAGCAGTTGACCGTTTTGCTCGCAACCATGTCCTGATCGTTGGCATGGGTGGTGTGGGCTCGTACGCTGCTGAGTTCGTTGCGCGCGCCGGTATCGGACGTATGACCATCGTTGATGGCGACGTTGTTGATCCGTCGAACCGCAACCGACAGTTGCCGGCACTCACCACGACGGAGGGGCTCTACAAGGTGGATGTGATGCGCGAGCGTCTGCGTCTGATCAATCCCGAACTCCAGATTGTGTCGATCAAGGAATTCGTCACACCCGACCGCATCGATCGTCTCCTCGCAGGATCCTACGATTACATCATTGATGCCATCGACTCGCTTGCACCAAAGGTGATGCTGCTTACACGTGCACATCAAAAGAACATGCGCATCGTAAGCTCGATGGGAGCTGGTGGGAAGACCGATCCATCAATGGTGCGGATTGCTGATATCGATGAAACGCAGAAGTGTAAACTCGCGCGCTTTGTGCGAAAGCGTCTACACCGTGTTGGCATTCGCACGGGAATCACAGCAGTGTACTCGCTCGAAGAAACGCAGGTAGACTCACTCATGTTCACCGATGGCACGAATTATAAGAAGTCGGCATTCGGCACTGTGCCCTATATGCCCGCGGCATTTGGTGGCGCGTGCGCGAGCGTTGTTATCCGCGATCTCGCGAAGCTCGCATGATCCGTCACGCACACATTATTGGATGTGGGTTGGCCGGCTCGCTCTTGATGCATGAACTGCACAAGCGCAATGTGCGCGTAACGGTTACGGATCGATTCGACCCCAACTCGTCATCGAACGTTGCAGCTGGTATGATCACGCCAGTAACCGGACAGCGCTTGAAGCCTACATGGCGCGGCGAAGAACTCACCGCGATTGCGCGACGCACCTACGCGGAGCTCGAAGAAGCATTGAACGTTTCGCTGTGGAAGGATTGGTCGTTGGTGCGCGTGTTCCGCTCGGAGATGATGCGAACATGGTTCGAACAACGTCGCGACCGTGGCGAGCTCGATCATTTGAACGTCGAGGCATTGCCAGCTGGCACTCACGATGGAATCGAGATGCCGTACGGAGGGTTCCGTCACGGCGGCGTGGCAACCGTGCACATGGCTGCGCTCCTCGCAGCAGTGCGCTCAGTGCATGCAGAAGCGTTCGTCGATGCCCCGGCGCACGATGCCGACGTGATCATAACGTGCACAGGTGCTGCAACACTATCCGACCCGCTTTGGTCGTGGCTGCCGATAGAACCCTCGAAGGGTGAAATTCTCGACGTACGGATCGATGGCGACCATTGCGAGTATATCCGAACGAATGGCACGTGGATTCTTCCATGTGGCGACGCTGTGTTTCGCATCGGCGCAACGCACGACTGGGATGATCACGATCCTAGGCCTACGGAAGCTGCACGAGCAACACTACTTGCCGAAGCTGCTAAGTTGGTGCGCGGCTCAATAACTGTGCTCGATCAACGCGCCGCACTTCGTCCGTCGACGAAGTATAAGCGCCCCCTGATCGGACGTCACCCGCTCGATGAGCGACAGGCAGTGTTTACCGGACTCGGCACCAAGGGGGCATTACAGGGCCCGTGGGCGGCACACCAGATTGCCGAGCATCTCGTCAATGGAGCACCGATCGATCCTGAAGTGCACATTGCGCGGTGGTGGAAACCATGACGTCGAGCTCAATTCTCTATAGCGTTCAGACACTCCTACGGAGCGCAATTGCGCCTGGAGATATAGTGGTTGACGCAACCGCGGGGAACGGACGGGATACGGTGTTCCTTGCTGACTGTGTTGGCTCGTCGGGTGTGGTCTATGCGTTCGATATTCAAGAGGCCGCGTTGCAGGCAACCGCAAGCGCAACGTCGCAACACGTGGCGCACGTGAGGTTAGTTCATGCCGGTCACCACGAGATGCTCAGTCATGTCGATCCGGCCCATGTCGGACGCGTCGCCGCCGTCGTGTTCAATCTTGGATACCTTCCTGGTGGCGATAAGGCGATCGTGACCACGTCTGAGACGACGATAGCCGGCGTGGAACAAGCGCTCGAGCTTCTTCGGCCTGACGGGATGTTGGTGGTCGTCTGCTACAAGCATGACCAAGGACAGCGCGAGTATGAAGATCTCCGGACGATGCTGCAGGCGATGTCGCAGCACCGTGCAAGTGTGCTCGAATGCAACTTTATCAATCAGGTAGGGAATCCTCCGATGGCATTCGTTGTTGTTAAGCAACAATCACAGAAAGAACGATCATGAATTTCCTTGCAAGCATTCTCCTCACGGTTTTCCTCGCTATCCCTATGTCAACTGCAACATCTCTCAACGACTTTACCGTTACAACAATTGATGGCAAGCAACGCAACCTCGCAGACTATTCAGGCAAGGTCGTTCTCGTTGTCAACGTAGCGTCATTCTGCGGTTACACAAAGCAGTACGCTACACTCGAGCAGCTGTACCTGCGATACAAGGACCAGGGTCTCGTGATTCTCGGCGTGCCAGCCAATGATTTCGGTGCACAAGAGCCAGGCACAAATGAAGAGATCGCCGCGTTCTGTTCAACGAAGTACAACGTTACCTTCCCAATGTGCGCGAAGATGGTCGTCAAGGGAAGCGACAAGTCGCCGCTGTACGCATGGCTCACGAGCGGTGGTGGCAATGCACAACTCGCTGGCGAAGTAGGCTGGAACTTTGAGAAGTTTCTCGTCGGAAAGAACGGCGCAATCGTCTCACGCTTCAAGAGCAACGTTGAACCACTCTCGTCGCAACTCACAGCAGCGATTGAAGCAGCACTTGCAGCGAAGTAAGTGTAGGACGAATGTCATTTGTAGTCACTGAATTGTAGGGGGCTGGTAGGAGTTCATGAAACACTCTATGTTGGTGCTTCATGAAGCGAATTCTCCTGTGCAGTCTCATTGTTGGGGTGGGATTGCTCGCGCTGCAGATGCGCGCCTTTGCCGACACAACGCTTGTTCTCTCGCATTCCACGGTAACTGAATTGCAGCGCTGGACGCTGCTGCGCTCAGCTCAAGAGCAGCAGGTTCAGGTGGTCGACGGTGGCGTCTTGCTTGGTCGTGGTCCTACATCGAAGATGCAGATCCTCGGCGTACCGGCTGCGCTCTCGTCGAATACGAACTGGCGCATTGATGTGACAGTGCGATTCCCGAAGGTTGTCAAGAACGACTCAACGGGTCTCGTTGTGTATGCGTCACCAACGGGCGAAGGGTTGACGCTGATCACCACCAAGGGTGGTCGCGCATACCTTGGCGACCATGCTGTACAAACGATGCCGCAGCTTGCGTTGTGGACGCAGACCGTGCTCCCAGAAGGGAAGGCAGATCGTGTAGTGCTTACGCTCATGAAGCGCAACGATGCAGTTGTTGGAATGCGCAACGGCGTGCCCGTCGCAACGTTTTCGTCATCGATGTGCAAGAGTGCTGGTTCGATGATCGGCATTCTCAGTATCGGACAGCAGGACGTTGTGGTAGAGCGCAGTGTTGTGACGACGTGGGATCCAGACACGCTTCGTGTTATCGAAGGGGCAGTGAAGGATGAACGCCCTGTTCCACTTGGTTCCTTCATCAACACGGCGTTTGATGAGTCCGTCGACTGTCTGTCGCCCGACGGTTCGCAGATCTTTTTCTCGCGTGAAGAGCGCCTCGAAGATCCACCCACGATGCAGCGCGACGTATGGGTTACCAATCTTACGAAGGACGGATGGTCGGTACCCGTAAAGCTCGGTCCGACGGTGAATACCGAGTCTAACGACTTCGCGATTGCCATCACAGAAGACATGAAGACGCTCTTTCTCCAAGGTCGCTATGGTCCGTACGGACGTGAGACTGATGGTGTGTCGTACGTGATGAAGACCGGCAACGATTGGTCGACACCAGTGAACATGCGCATTGACGAAGATGTGAATCTTGGCGCGGTGATCAACTCACACCTTTCGCCAGACGGACGCGTGATGATATCGTCACGGCAAGCAACAGATACGTACGGTGGCAATGATCTCTATGTGAGCTTTCGGCAAGGGGCTGATGCCTGGTCCAAGCCTGTTAACATTGGAGGTGTGGTGAATACGCACGGCATGGAGCTTGGTCCATTCATCGCAGGCGATAACGAAACAATGTACTTCAGTTCGAACGGACATCCCGGGTTTGGCGGACGAGATTTGTACGTGACGCGCCGCCTTGATAGTACATGGCTTCGCTGGTCAGAGCCGAAAAATTTGGGTCCATCGTACAACAGCGCCGGACACGAGACGTTCATTCAGGTGCCTGCGCACGGCGATTCTGCATACTTCAGCACGCGCACGGGTTCGGGCATCGGTGATGATATCGTAGCTCTAGCCATGCCCAAGAGCGCGCAACCCAAGGCGACCTATACGATCATCGGTGATGTCGTGGACGGTGAAACAAATGCACCACTGTCGGCAGAAGTCACACTGGTCCTGATGCCGAGTGAACGATTCGAAGCATCAACCACAGCAGATGCTGCAACAGGCAAGTTCAGCGTCGATGTCGCAACGGCGTCCATCTATCAGGTGCAAGTGAAGGTTCCTGGGTTTAAGCCATATCGAGGGAAGGTTGATGCACGGGGCATGCAGCGTTACACAACGATGTCGACGCGTATCGTACTCGAGCGCGAGGATGTGCCCCTTCGACGCGACACGTCGTTCATTGCCTTTGCGTTTGGGAAAGCCGACGTTGAGCCATCATCATTCCCAGCGCTCGACTCACTTGCGAGCTACATGCGTCGCGTACCAAAGAGTAAGCTCGTCCTGCAGGGCCATGCCGATGAAATCGGCACGCCTCAAGCAAACGAAGCGCTGTCGATGGAGCGCGCCAATGCCATCCTCTCGCATCTCACGGCTGCAGGGATCGATCCATCGCGCATTATGATCGTCGGATACGGCGAGTCCAAGCCTCGCGCATCGAATACGACGGAAGAAGGTCGAGCGCTCAACCGACGTGTGGATGTGATCTTTCGATAGATGACCTCGCAGTTGTCGTAGTTTTGGGGCTGTGAAGCCACTTCGTCTCAACTCGCTCCTGCATCTGCCGTACCCACTGGTGCTTGCATCGCAATCTCCACGTCGATCGGCATTGCTTACGCATATTGGTTTCGAGTTCACCACAGTTGTGCCCGATATCGACGAAGATGCGGTGCCGACCGATGGTGATCCGTCGGCATACGTACAACACCTTGCGCTACTCAAGGCGCAGCGCGGTGCATCGATGATCGATCACGATGCAATCGTCATTGGCTCTGACACTACTGTCGTCCTCGACGGAGTTGTACTGAACAAACCGACCGATGCAACTGATGCGCATCGTATGCTTCGTATGCTGAGCGGTCGCACACATACGGTACATACCGGACTCGCGTTGGCAACGCGGAGTGCTACGCCGCGCCACATCTGCGTGTCGCGCGCAACAGATGTCACCTTTCGTGAACTGTCCGACGACGAGATTGCTGCCTACGTGGCAACGGGTTCGCCCCTTGACAAAGCGGGCGCATACGGCATCCAGGATGACTTCGGTGCCGTGTTTGTATCGTCGGTTCACGGCTGTTACTACACCATCGTAGGGCTGCCACTCGAACTTCTATACACCACACTGCGCACCTTTGTTGCAGAGGACCAGCAGTGAAGAAGCGCGACGCACATCATTGGACGTTGCTCGCCCCGTGGCTGATTACGCTCGGTGTGTTCTGGGTGTACCCACTCGTGTATGCACTTGTACTGAGCTTCTCGGAGTATCGGACACTAACGAATGAGCTCACGATCATTGGGTTCGACAACTACACCCGGGCGTTTGCCGACGAGACGTTCTGGCGTGCGCTCGGGAACACGGCTGTGTTTACCGTGGGCACAGTACCAGTTACCACAGCACTGGCGCTGTTGCTTGCTTCAGCTGTTCGACGGCAGCATCCTGCACTTGCGAGCGTCTTTCGTGCTTCGTTCTTCTTGCCATCGGTCACATCGCTCGTTGTGATTGCACTCGTGTTCACCAACCTGTATGCACGTGATGGATACGTGAACGTGCTCTGCGGAATGATGGGCGTGCCATACCCAAGCAATGGATGGTTGCTCGATCAAGGCACAGCGCTTGGCGCGATCATGGCGATGGATGTATGGATCTCGGCGGGATATTACATGGTGCTCTTCCTTGCCGGGATGGAAGCTATTCCAAAGGATCTCTACGAGGCAGCGGAACTTGCCGGTGCGAGTCGTTGGCAGCAGTTCTGGAAGATCACCTTGCCGATGCTACGCTCAACGATGCTCTTTGTGGTTGTGATCAACAGTATCAAGTCCTTCCAGATTTTCGTGGAAGTGTACGTGATGACCAAGGGCGGGCCACTCGGATCGACAACGACGCTCGTGTACGAGGTGTATCACCAGGCTTTCGAGCAGTCTGACTCGATGGGCTATGCAAGCGCGATTGCGTATCTGATCTTCATAATCCTGCTCGCGGTGTCCTTTCTCCAAATGCGTCTACTTCGGGTACGATCATGATTGTTGGACTCATCGCTATTGGTGTTGTTGCGTATTTGATTGGGTGTATCCCAACGGCGTGGATCGCCATGAAGCTGCGCAATGGTGCAGATATCCGCTCGGAGGGTTCTGGTAACGTTGGTGCTCGCAACGTGTATGATGTTACGGGTAGCACTTCTCTTGCGGTTGTCGTTGCTGTCATTGATGCCGTGAAGGGGGCTGCGGTGATGGCCGCAGTAATGTGGTTCCATCCCGAATCATTCTATGCAGCGGCCGTTGCAGCTGTAGCCGTCATCAGCGGTCACAATTGGAACGTGTTTCTGCGAGGCAAGGGTGGTAGGGGGCTTGCGACTGCTCTCGGAGTGTTTGCGGTGCTCAACCCGGCCTTCATTATCATCTGGGGCGCAGCCTACCTAACGGGCTACTTCGTGATCCGACGTAACATTCACATTGCAACCATTGTTGCGTGCATTGGTGCAGCGACGCTTGCATGGAGCACACCAGATAAGGCGATGACGGCGACAACACGTATTGCTGTTGTCGATCCAACATCCATGCGCGTGCTAATTGCAGCTGTGTGTTTTGTGCTGTTTGTCCGACAGATCGAACCGGTGCGCGAGTTCTTGCGCACGTCAGGCTTTAGCGACGACGAAGAATAACGTCGTGAATCTTCTGCGCTGCCAGCACAACATCTGATTCCGCGACAACCACGAGGAGCGTTGTCAGCGTGGCACCTGCAGACACAGCAAGCACATCGCATGAAGTGAGCTGTTGCATCACAACTGCTATCTGATCGGGTGTCCAGTCGCCGGTATGACACACTGCGAGCACACCACATGCTGCTGGGTGCAGGTTGTGCGTCTCGCTGAGTGCCGCAAATGCTTGCTCATGTTCGATGGATGTGCATCGCACAACAAGTGCACCAGTATCGAGAGCCTCAGCATCGACAACGATCGCACCGTCGAGCCCCTTTGCCGAACGTAGATGTGCTGCGACAGACGCAGACGTCTGTACGTGATGGCAGTCACGAAGGATCGACACAGCAGCAATCTGTGGGTCTGCCGTTGCATCGTTCAGCACGATAGTTGTGCCGTGTTCATCAGGAGCGAACGTGTTGAGAATGCGCACGGGGATCGATGCCGAAACAGCTGGGACAATTGTTTCGGGATGAATGACTTTTGCACCATAGAGCGCGAGTTCCCGCACGTGCTGAAATCCAAGCGACGCGATAGGTGTGGCATCAGGAATCACACGCGGGTCGCAGGTGTAGATCCCGCTTACGTCGGTCCATATCTCAATCGTTGAAGCGTCGCATGCCCAGCCAAGAATAGCTGCCGTGTAGTCCGAGCCGCCGCGTCCCAGTGTTGTGGTTCGACGATCAGACGTTGCGCCGATGAATCCCTGGGTGATGATCAGCGGTGCTGCATGTGTACGAAGGCTCGCACATTGTGCACGCGTGGCATCCATGTCGACCGCAGCGCTGCCATATGAAGCATCGGTGCGAATCAGATCGCGTGCATCGACAAGCACAGCATCTATGCCGTTGTGGACGCAGATCGCATGCAGGATCGTTGTGCTGAGTCGCTCGCCGAACGACACAACGGTATCACGCGATTCGTCGGTGCACTCACCGAGAATTGCGAGCGCATCGAGATATGCACTAAGCTCGTCGAACAGGTGGTCGATTGCAGCGTGTGCAATGCTCGTCACGCCGATGGCTTCATCAACGATTGCGTGATGTCGCTGTCGAAGTCCGGTTTCCGTATCTGTGTCGCGATGCGCCGCCAGTGCAAGCAGGGTATTGGTCGTGCCTGACGTCGCGGAAGCAACGGCGACCACCTGCGCATGTGATGCTATGCGACTCCGAAGAATCTCCATCACACCGAGCATTGCGCCTGCGTCGCGCACTGATGTGCCGCCGAACTTCGCAACCAGCATTATTCTTCCTCGGCAAAAAACATCGACAAGTGCTCGGCCTTCGGAACGTGCACCACAACGCGATCTTCAACGAGGGACGCAACGGCTTTCTTCGCTCGAGCGAGATCGACGCCGCGACGATAGGCGAAGTGCCAGATATCCATTGGGCCCGTAGAGATTTCAACCGTGAGTGCCTGTTCAGGAGAGAGTGAGCCACCGGCAAGGAATCGCGAGCGCACAGCTTCAACGAAGTCGGTCGACTCACGCTCGAGAAGCATCTCAGGCGTAAAGAAGTAATTGTCGACGGTCTGCAGATCACAGATTGGGAAGGTCCCTTCTGCGCCTGTTCCGCGGAATTCCGGGAGGAATGCCAGCGATACGGCGTAGATGGATTCGGGAGTCTCCGACCAGAGGTCGTTCCATACCGACGGATCAGCTTCGCGAAGCCAATCGTGAAACGCTCGTTCGTGCGATGGTAGGCGCATGAGCGTCGTCGAACCAAAACGTTCGATGATCGCCGCCGCATCGTCCTCGGTCATCGTAGCGAATTCGTCGTCAGTGAACTCAACAGCCATGCCTGCGTCGGTCGCCTGCTGCGTGCGTTCAATCAAGGTTGCGCGATCGGTCATGCTGTTGCATGCTCCTTCCGGCGCTTCAGCCAGAAGCCGAGTCCAGCCAGACCAATCAGTGCTGCTGCGATGTTCGATGCAATGCTGATTGTGCGGCCCTGCTCGAACGACGGACTTTCGTACTTGAACTCAACCGTGTGTGAGCCTGCTGGTACCACGACGCCGCGGATCAGATTGTTGACCTTGACCGTTGGTGCTTTCGCACCATCGATGTAGGCTTGCCATTCGTCGTAGTACACTTCGCTTGCTACGAGCAGACGCGATGTCGACGACGTTGTGGTGATCTTCATGGATTGGTTGCTCGAGCGCGGTTCTACACGCACAGTTGCTGTTGAATCTACGCCTGCTGGGACAGCAACGCTTTCGGAAACATACGCTGTTGTGCGTGCGTTGAAATCGCCTTCGCGCAGGTGGTCAAGGATCACGCGTGGATTTGATTCTACGCGAAGCGTGTCGACAAACCAAGCACGCGGGAGCATCGAGCGATTCTCGTACACCAGCGTCTGTCCATCTGCTGATTGAAACACCGGTGGAATGTTCTGGTACAATGGCTGATCAGCGATGATGTACTTCACATTGAGCATGTCCCAGACGAATGGGTTGTAGATCATCGAGTTACCTGGCATTGGCTCGCGGCCAGGGCCCGGACCTGCTACGTCGAGCATGTCTTGATAGATGCGAAGCTTTGCAGACGAATATCCGTGCACGTGCTCTACGAAATGGAATGCCCACCAGTTCGGTGTTGGCAGTCGTGTGAGGTCGGCAATGCGAGCCCCCTTCACATTTGTCGTGATGAAGTTGACAAGGTCGGTTCGTGTTTCGAACACGTTCTTTTCCGGAGAGCCCTTTTGTGGCTCGTACGGACGCTTGTCGACGCGCCAGAGGTCGACGATGAGCAGGAGGAGGAATACCGCCATGGCAATATTCGGCTTGACTGTTCCACGCACCACGAGGATGGTCAGCAGGGCAAATGCGGCAAGCACCAACGCGCTTGTGCGCGCATCGCTGCTCATCTCGGAATACGTGAGCTTTGCGCGATCATCGCGATAGCTGATGTATTGTGGATTGGAGCGTGTTTGTGCATCGACCTTCTCATCGATCGCATTCGAAACCTGCTTCGTGTAGGTTGTTTCACCGGTCGACATGAAGAGCACGAATGCGAGAGCAGCTGCGCTAGCAATGCCGAGCACCTTTACGCGCTGCTTGTTTTCAGCAGATGATGCACCATGCCACGCGACCAGCGATGAAAGGCCATAGCCTGCTAGCACAGGCACAGCAAACTGGAGTAGACATAGCGCCATTGACGGTGCTCGGAACTTGTTGAATGCCGGCACGCCATGATAGAAGATGTCGTAGAGCAGTGGCGCATTCTTCCCGAAGGAGAGAAGCAGCGAGAACACACCAAGCACGATGAGGAAGATCACGAATGGATCGCGGCGATAATTCCATGCGCCAATGATTGCCAGCAGGAGAACACCAATGCCCATGTAGTTGGCGGCATCGGTAAATGGCATCTGACCCCAGTAGAGATTGTCGCGCTGTTCCTTCTTCGAGCCAGGTGCTGTTACGCCGAGGTTTCCAAA
The DNA here is from genome assembly GCA_964432155.1 of uncultured Melioribacter sp. Taxonomy (GTDB): domain Bacteria; phylum Bacteroidota; class Ignavibacteria; order Kapaibacteriales; family Kapaibacteriaceae; genus UBA10438. Next base: position 36,940 of record CAYSMF010000008.1, read on the forward strand.
CCCGTAGTAGTTCGGGATCAGGAACGTGAGTGTTTCTTCAGGCGAGAACGACCAGTTTGTGGCGTACTCGTAATCGTTGCCGCCAGTTTGGTCAACCTGCTGTGTTTGCGACTGCACGAGTGGTGCTGATCCACGCGTCGACTCAGGTGTGTACTCGCGTGTTGCGAGGAACATATCTGCGTGTGTGCCAAGAGCGATCACGCCAGCGATGGCGAGTCCGCCCCCTGCCTTCAGCACGTCGATCCATCCCTGCTTCGATACTGCACGAGCTGCGAGCTCGGTGAGCATGTAGAGTGCCGTTGCACAGCCGATGTAGAACATCATCTGTGGGTGGGTTGCGGTAACAAGCACGACCAGCGGAAGAATGAGCAGGAACAAGTTGGCGAGTGTGAATCTCTCGCGGAGGCGTTCCAGGGCGAGGAGAATCCACGGAAGCGTTGCCATGGATACGGGCTTGATGTTGTGACCAATCATGATCCACACGATCACAAACGTGCTGAACACAGCCGCAAGCGACGAGAACACGCCGATCATACGTGCATGCCCCTTGACGCGCATCAGTGTATAGACGCCCCAGCCGTAGATCGTATACCACATGGCCAGACGCCACGTGTCGTTTCCAGTGGCTTCGCCCAGTGTGCGTGGGATCGAGAACAGGAGGGATCCGAGCATATCCCACGAACGATCACCCGCAGCAAGGAACGACGCCAGCGATGGCATGCCCGAGAAAATGTAGGGCACCCACAATGGGAACTCGCCTGCATTCTTGGCTTCTTCCAAGTAGGGGATGAACGAGTAGAAGGCAAGGTTGTCACCTCCGCTCATGAAGTTCTTGCCGCCGAAGAGTGCGTCGGCAAAGAACACCACAACGGCGAGGAAGATGCCGCCATAGGCGAGAATATTCTTCCATTGGTCCTTCATGTCGGACGGGGTGCGAGACGTGGCAGATGATGCCATGGAGTCAGCTCCGAAGTAAGAGGAATTACGAGCAACAAAAGTACAACGGTTGCTCTATCCCCAAGGTAGCTGCTGTTTGGTGCGTGCGAGTTCGCTGATCAATCCATAAACAAATACGGACGCCAGGTCTCGTCGACCTTGCCGAGGTAGTGTTTCAAGAACAGCACGTGGTGCGGCTTCTTTGGCTGCGTAAGCAAGCGCATACCCGCTTCTTCGGGAGTGCGGTTGCCTTTCTTGTTGTTACACTTCACGCACGCCGATGTGAGGTTCTCCCACGATTCGCCGCCGCCGCGAGAGCGGGGGATGATGTGATCGACCGTCAGTGGTGGTTGCGCAGTGCCGCAGTAGTTACACCGCATGCCGTCGCGACGCAGAATGTTTTTGCGTGAGAGTTCGATCTTCTTGAACGGGACGCGCAAGTAGGCCGACAGGCGAATGACCGACGGGAATGGGTAGCGTCCGCGTACTGATCGAATAAACGCGTTGCTCCGAACCTCAACAACTTCGGCCTTCATGAGCACGAGCAGCACGAGTGCCTTCTTTGTGGTGATGATGCTGATCGGTTCGTACGACTGATTCAGGATCAGGACTTTTGCATTAAGCGAAAACGGTCTCTCGGGCTCGTTGAGTCCGTCAAGATCATGGTGCTGTAATGCTGATGTGAAGTTGAAGGCAGTACTCCTGTGCGGAAAATAGCAGGAGAGCGGTATTTTCGCACAGGTATTTCGCACCCGTAATCTCAGGAACTCCATGGCACGCATGACAGCGGTACTCGCTCTCGAAAATGGTACGACAATCGAGGGGGATGCCATTGGTGCTATTGGGGCCGAATGCACCGGCGAGCTGGTGTTCAACACCGCGATGACCGGCTACCAAGAAGTGCTTACCGACCCTTCCTACAAGGGGCAGGTGGTAACCTTCACCTATCCGCATATCGGCAATTACGGCGTCAATCTCGATGACGTCGAGTCGGATCGTGTCCAGGCCTCTGGTCTGGTCGTCCACGAACTCTCGCCGGTCGTCTCCAACTTCCGGTCCCACGCCTCGCTCCAGAGCTATCTCGAGCAGAACGGCATTGCAGGCATCGAGGGTGTCGATACGCGCATGATCGTGCGCATCCTTCGCTCGGAAGGGGCGATGCGCTGCGTGATTGCACATGGGGAAGGACTCGACCACGCTGAGCTTGTCGAGCGTGCGCGGGCTCTTCCATCGATGAACGGACTCGACCTTACGCCGCTCGTGACAACGCAGGCCCCCTATGCATGGCAAGCTGAAGACCCGAATCAGTGGGATTACCGTCCGGAAACCCGCGGACAAGGGGCTCGCAAACGCGTCGTCGCTATCGATTTCGGCATCAAGCGCAACATTCTGCGTCGCTTGGCGCACCATGGATGCGACGTAACTGTTGTGCCTGCAACGACTTCCGCCGCTGACATCCTTGCGCTCAACCCCGACGGCATCTTCCTCAGCAACGGACCCGGCGACCCTGCGGCGGTAACCACAGCGATCCAGACAGTGAAAGATCTCCTTGGTGCTCGCCCCCTCTTTGGCATCTGCCTTGGACACCAGATCTTGTCGCTTGCCGTTGGAGCATCCACCTACAAGCTCAAATTCGGTCACCGCGGCGCAAATCACCCCGTCAAGAACCTCCAAACCGGCAGCATTGAGATTACTTCGCAGAACCACGGATTCGCTGTGGACCCTGCCACGCTGCCAGCCAATGCCCAGATGACGCACGTCAATCTCAACGACGATACCTGCGCTGGCATTGCTCTGACGGACGTTCCGGCCTTTGCTGTGCAGTACCATCCCGAGGCCAGCCCGGGCCCGCACGACTCCGATTACCTCTTCGACCAATTCATGGCCATGATGGCCTAATTTGGAAATGACCCCGCCGACCTGCTAACTTTGTCGGCTCTGGTCTACGGGCAGATACTCAAGTGGCCAACGAGGGCAGACTGTAAATCTGCTGGCATACGCCTACAGAGGTTCGAATCCTCTTCTGCCCACACGAGCGGTCAGTTTCGGCTGGTCTCGCGGGAGTAACTCAGTTGGTAGAGTCACAGCCTTCCAAGCTGTTGGTCGCGGGTTCGAGTCCCGTCTCCCGCTCGCGACGTCAGACCCTGACGCGGACGGCATGTGTCGTTTGCTGATGGGCTTTGGTGTCTCCGGACGATGACGTGCTGATGTAGCTCAGTTGGTAGAGCACCACCTTGGTAAGGTGGAGGTCACCGGTTCAATCCCGGTCATCAGCTCAGCCTTGACGACGACATTTGAAAATCGAATTGTTTACGGGTGTAGCTCAGCTGGTAGAGCAGCGGTCTCCAAAACCGCAGGCCGCGGGTTCGAATCCTGCCGCCCGTGCACATTTCTCGCATCGGAGATGCATCATGGTTGAAACAATCCGCGGGTTTTTCACGGACGTGAACAAGGAGATGAAGAAAGTCTCCTGGCCGACACGTGAGCAATTGCAAGAGAGCACGATTGTCGTCGTGGTCACATGCTTGGTCATCGCTGGCATCGTGTTCGTGATTGACCAAGGCATGACGCAGGTCATGAGCCTGATCTTCTGAGATAGGACACAGCAATGCTTGACGGAGCACCAACACAAACAATCGAACCGAAGTGGTATGCACTTCGCACATTCACTGGTCACGAGGCCAAGGTGAAGGCGTCTATCGAGCTCGAGATGCAGCGTCTCGGGTTGGAGAGTCGTGTTCGAAGCATCGTTATCCCGATGGAAACGGTGTACGAGGTGCGCAACGGTAAGCGTCGCACAAAGGTGAAGAACTTCCTTCCAGGGTACATTCTTGTAGAGTGTGCGCTGGATCGTCGTTTGAAGGACGTGATCCTCTCCCTGCCATCGATCGTGAGCTTTGTTGGTACAAAGACAGAGCCACAGGCGTTGCAGCGTGACGAAGTTGATCGCATCCTTGGACGCGTTGAAGAGCGTAAGGACATCACAACGGTGGAAACATCGTTCCGTGAGGGCGACCCTGTAAAGGTCATCGACGGTCCATTTGCCAACTTCAACGGTACGGTGAAGGAAGTCAACGTAGAAAAGCAAAAACTCAAGGTCGAGGTTGGCATTCTTGGTCGCAAGACGCCAATCGAACTCGACTTTGGTCAAGTCGAACTGGAAAATCATTAATCCATCAAGAGTGGGAGGTGGGTGAACGCCCGCCGCAGACCACGAAAGGACGTTTTACATGGCAAAGAAGGTCATGGGCACATTCAAGCTTCAGCTCAAAGCAGGTGAAGCAACGATGGCGCCTCCCGTCGGTCCGGCATTCGGACAGCGCGGCCTCGCAGGTATGGAGTTCGTTAAGCAGTTCAATGCCAAGTCGGCCAAGCAGCCAGGCATGATTCTGCCAGTGCTCGTCACATTCTACAGTGACAAGAGCTTCACGTTCGAAATCAAGTCGCCACCTGCTGCAGTGTTGCTTCTCAAGGCAACTGGTCTGCAAAGCGGTTCGGCTGTGCCACAGCGTGACAAGGTTGGCAAGGTAACACGCGCACAACTTGCTGAGATCGCCAAGATCAAGATGCAGGATCTGAACTGTTCAACTGAGGACGCTGCAATCAGCATGATTGCTGGTACAGCGCGCTCGATGGGCATCACTGTGGAAGGCTAAGCCTCCACGCTCTATTACCTAGAACTTCATCTTTCAACTGTTGGAGGCTGTTCGTGTTGAACGGCCGCTCGCACAACACACAAGGACCACTTCCATGGCACAAGGGAAGCGTTACAAGAAGGCAGCTGCGTCGTTTGATCGCAATCTGTCCTATGAATTCAAGAAGGCTGTTGAGCTCGTCAAGACAAACGCCACAGCCAAGTTCGACGAGTCGTTCGAAGTTGCAATGAACCTCGGTGTTGATCCGCGTAAGGCTGATCAGCTCGTCCGTGGTACGGTTGCGCTTCCACACGGTACTGGCCGTAGCGTTCGTGTTCTGGTGATTGCTAAGTCGCCAAAGGACAAGGAAGCGCTCGACGCAGGTGCAGATCATGCAGGCTTTGCAGACTACATCGAGAAGCTGCAAGGGGGCTGGGCAGACATCGACATCATCATCGCCACGCCAGACGTGATGGGTGAAGTTGGTAAGCTCGGTCGCGTACTCGGACCTCGCGGTTTGATGCCAAATCCAAAGAGCGGCACAGTGACGTTCGACGTCGCGAAGGCCGTTGCAGAAGTCAAGGCTGGTAAGATCGAGTTCCGCGTTGACAAGGCTGGCAACATTCACGCATCGGTGGGCAAGTGCTCGTTCGATACGGCGAAGCTTGCTGAAAACGTCGCGACGTTCGTTGGCACTGTGCTCCGCGCAAAGCCAGCATCGTCGAAGGGCCGTTACGTCAAGAGCATCTCGTTCAGCTCCACCATGGGTCCGAGCGTTCGTGTCGACGAACACTCAATGGGCGCAGACCAATAATTCACACGTCTATTACGCACCGTGGGTGATTCAAGCTTCTAACGTGTCTTCGGATATGTTGAATCAACCACGAACCATTAATCAACAGGGTTTATGATCACGAAAGAGCAAAAGAAGGCCGTTGTTGCTGACCTGGTAGAACACCTCCAGGGCGCTTCAAGCCTCTACTTCGTGGATTTCACCGGCATGACAGTCGCAACGGATCAAGCGTTCCGTAACGAACTCCGTCAAAAGGGTGTGAAGATGAAGGTGGCAAAGAACACCCTCATCCTTCGTGCACTTGCAGAAGTCGGTGGCTACGAATTCGAGGACTCGAAGCTGGCAGGTCAAACAGCAGTCATCTTCGGTGGTTCCGATCCGGTAGCACCAGCCAAGATCATCCGTCAGTTCTTTGAGAAGGGCGAAAAGCCGAAGCTCAAGTTGGCGTTTGTCGAAGGCATGGTGTTCGAAGCATCGCAACTCAAGCAGGTTTCCGAGCTCCCAACACGTGAAGACATGATCGCAGGTATGATCGGCAGCATCCACGCCCCAATCTCGGGTATCGTGGGTAGCATCAACGCCGTCATGCGCGATGTTGCTTCGCTCGTTGAAGAGGTCGCAAAGAAGAAGGCCGCGTAAGCCCCTTCTCACATTTCATTGAACATTTTTACCGTGGAGACACACATGTCGGCAATCGTAGAAGAACTCGTAGAAAAGATTGGTAACCTCACACTTGTTGAAGCAGCTGACCTCAAGAAGGCACTCGAAGACAAGTTCGGTGTAACAGCAGCAGCTCCAATGATGATGGCAGCAGCACCGGGCGCAGGCGCAGCAGCAGCAGCTGGTGAAGAGAAGACAGAGTTCGACGTTGAGCTCACAGACGGTGGCGCACAAAAGCTGAACGTCATCAAGGTCGTTCGCGAAGTCACAGGTCTTGGCCTCAAGGAAGCAAAGGACCTCGTCGAAGGCGCACCAAAGATCGTCAAGGAAGCTGCTCCAAAGGCAGATGCCGAAGCGCTCAAGAAGAAGCTCGAAGAAGCTGGCGCAAAGGTTACACTCAAGTAATCAGCAAGACAGTTTAACAGCCCCGAGACGGCCTTCTGTGCCGTCTCGGGCGTTGTTGTCTTAAGACATCCACCCTCACAAGGGCCTGTCGAACGGTGATTGACCATCGTCAATCCGGGTCAAAATGGCATTCGCCGACCGACAGGTTCTACTTTTCTCAAGCATTCGGGAGCTCCCTCCATGAATGGATCAACCCTGGACACGTCGTTGTACCAGCTTCCGCTTCCTCGCCTCCGCGAGCGTATCTCGTTTGGTCAGATCGAGACGGAAGACACGTACCCAGACCTCCTTGGCATTCAGATCGATTCGTTTCACGACTTCCATCAGGAAGATGTTCCGGGAACGGAACGTCGCTTCATCGGATTGCAACGCGCGTTCGAGAGCAACTTCCCAATCGAAGACAATTCGGGCGTCTACGAACTGAGTTTTCTCGAGTACATCGTCGAAAAGCCGAAGTATTCAGAGGAAGAGTGTCGCGAACGCGAACTCACGTACGCAAAGACGTTGAAGGCGAAGCTTCGCCTTTCGTCGAAGGCCGACCCTAGTTCGGAAGACTACATCGAAGCAATCGACCAAGAGGTGTACCTCGGTCAGATTCCTGCGATGACGCCTCGCGGCACGTTCATCATCAACGGCGCTGAGCGCGTTGTTGTTGCGCAGCTGCACCGTTCGCCGGGCTGTTTCTTCGACGAAGCAGTTCACCCGAACGGCACGAAGATCTACTCTGCCCGTATCATCCCATTCAAGGGATCATGGGTTGAGTTCACAACAGACATTCACGATGTGATGTATGCGTACATCGATCGTAAGAAGAAGTTCCCAGTAACAACGCTTCTTCGCGCGCTTGGCTATAGCAGCGACGAAGACTTGCTGAACCTCTTCGACCTGACGTACGACATTCCGCTTGTGCACCTCACAGATGAATACCTCGGACGTCGTATCGCTGCTGATGCAGTTGATATGGCGACGGGCGAAATCGTTGCACAGCGCGATCTGATTCTCGACGAAGAGTTGCTCAAGCGCTTGAAGACGGCAGAAGTTGATTCGGTCCGTATCTACAAGTACGAGAGCACGAACGACGAGCCAATCATTGCGAAGACACTTGCGAAGGACACATCGCGCACGCGCGAAGATGCTCTTGAAACGATTTACCGTCAGCTGCGCTCGAGCGATCCACCGGATCTCGACACGGCATGGGGTCTGCTCGAAAAGCTGTTCTTCAATCCAAAGCGCTACGATCTCGGTGTTGTTGGACGCTACCGTATCAACGAGAAGCTTAACATGACGGTGCCACTCGACGTTACAACGTTGACAGTGGACGACATCGTATCGATCGTAAAGTATCTGATCGACGTCCGTGATGCGAAGGTGCCTGTCGACGACATCGACCACCTTTCGAATCGTCGCGTACGCACGGTTGGTGAGCAGCTCGAAGCAACATTCAACCTTGGCCTTACGCGTATGGCGCGTACGATCAAGGAGCGCTTGAGTGTTCGCGACAGCGAGAACATCACGCCGAGCGAGCTGGTGAACGCACGTACAATCACGAGCGTGATCAACCAGTTCTTCGGTACAAACCAGCTGTCGCAGTTCATGGATCAAACGAATCCATTGTCAGAAATCACGCACAAGCGCCGTACGTCGGCTCTTGGACCTGGTGGTCTGACGCGTGAGCGCGCTGGCTTCGAGGTTCGTGACGTTCACTACACACACTACGGACGTCTGTGTCCGATCGAAACGCCAGAAGGTCCGAACATCGGTCTCATCTCGTCGCTTGCGATCCACGCACGCGTGAACAAGTTCGGCTTCATCGAAACACCATACCGCAAGGTTGAAAACGGTGTTGTAACAGAAGAAACAGAATTCCTTCCAGCCGATAAGGAAGAAGGAATGATCATTATCCCAGCATCGACAGCTGTCGACAAGAAGGGTAAGATCATCGGCGAAACAGTGAAGGCGCGTTTGAGCGGCGACTACAAGGTTGTGCACCCAACAGAAGTGCACTACATGGAAGTGTCGACCGACCAGATCACGTCGGCTGCTGCTGCGCTGATTCCATTCCTTGAGCACGATGACGCGAACCGTGCACTCATGGGTTCGAACATGCAACGCCAAGGCGTTCCACTGCTTCGTCCAGAGGCACCGGTTGTGGGTACAGGCATGGAAGCACGCGTTGCGCGTGACTCACGTGCTCTTGTGCTTGCAGAAGACGACGGTGTTGTTGAGTACGTATGCGCAGACTACGTCCGCGTGAAGTACGACGACAAGCGCACGGGCGATGAGAAGCTTGTGTCGTTTAACAACGATCGTACGATGACGTACAACCTGCACAAGTTCTACCGCACGAACCAAGACACATGCATTAACCAGCACCCAATTGTACACGCAGGTCAGCGCGTCAAGAAGGGCCAGCCATTGATCGACGGTGCATCAACAGATATGGGCGAGCTCGCGCTTGGCCGTAACGTGATGGTTGCCTTCATGCCATGGCGCGGCTACAACTTCGAAGATGCTATTGTGATCAGCGAGCGCATGGTTGCTGAAGACGTGTTCACATCGATTCACATCGAAGAGTACACGCTGCAAGTGCGCGACACAAAGCGCGGCGAAGAAGAATTCACACGTGAAATCCCGAACGTTTCGGAAGAAGCAACGAAGGATCTCGACGATCGCGGTATCGTCCGCGTCGGCGCAAAGATCCGTGAAGGCGACATTCTCATTGGTAAGATCACGCCGAAGGGTGAGACAGATCCAACACCAGAAGAGAAGCTCCTTCGTGCAATCTTCGGTGACAAGGCTGGTGACGTCAAGGATGTGTCGCTCAAGGCACCTCCTGGACTTAAGGGCACGGTAATCAACACGAAGTTGTTCGCACGTCGCGTTCTCACATCCGACAGCGAATTCCGTCTCGAAGAGAAGAAGCGTCAAGACCTGATCACCAAGCGCGAGCAGCAAGCGCTGCGCGCCTTGGATCTCGACTGTGTCGAGCGCCTTGGTCAGCTTCTCGAGAACGAAACATCGCTCGGTGTGAAGTCGACAAACGACACAACGATCTTCCGTAGCGGCACGAAGCTGTCGGCGAAGGAATTGCTTGCGAAGTTCGAAGCAGGATCGTTCCTCCCATCAGCAGTATCCGTCGAACACGACTGGGTTGCTGAGAAGAAGACGATGAAGCTCGTTCGTACGCTCCTGAGCAACTACGAAGCACGTCGCAACGAAATCATGACAGACGGTCGTATCGAGCGCAACAAGATTGCTGCCGGTGACGAACTCCAGCCAGGTATCCTCCAGATGGCGAAGGTCTATGTTGCCAAGAAGCGCAAGCTTCAAGTTGGTGACAAGATGGCTGGTCGCCACGGTAACAAGGGTATCGTGTCGAAGATCGTTCCGATCGAAGACATGCCGTTCTTGCCAGATGGCGCTCCGGTTGACATCGTGCTCAACCCACTTGGCGTGCCTTCGCGTATGAACCTTGGTCAGCTTTATGAAACAGCTCTTGGATGGGCTGCTCGTAAGCTTGGCGTGCACTTCGCAACACCAATCTTCGACGGTGCGTCGTGGAATCAAGTTGGTGACTACCTCGAGCAAGCCGGTCTGCCTCGCACAGGTAAGACGGTGTTGTACGATGGTCGCACTGGCGAAGCCTTCCAAAACGAGGTCACGGTTGGCATCATCTACATGATGAAGCTTAGCCACCTTGTGGAAGACAAGATCCACGCACGTTCGATCGGACCATACTCGCTCATTACACAACAACCTCTTGGCGGTAAGGCCCAATTCGGTGGTCAGCGTCTCGGGGAAATGGAAGTGTGGGCGCTCGAGGCCTATGGCGCGGCGCACACGCTTCAAGAAATGCTCACGTTGAAGTCAGACGATGTGCAGGGTCGTGCAAAGATGTACGAGTCGCTCGTGAAGGGCGAAAACCTGCCAAATCCGGGAATTCCGGAGTCGTTCAACGTGCTCGTTCGTGAGCTTCAGGGTCTGTGTCTGGATGTCAAGCTCGACTAACGAGCACGACGTCCGTGTCCAACTGAACTAGGAATTTACCGTCGGAGTTACGATGCAGTTCCATAACATCCCAAAGCGTGGTTATTCGCAGATTACGATCCGCATTTCCTCGCCGGATGACATTCTCAATCGCTCTCATGGCGAGGTCACCAAGCCTGAGACGATCAACTATCGTTCGTTCCGTCCTGAAAAGGACGGCTTGTTCTGCGAAAAGATCTTCGGACCAATTCGCGACTGGGAATGCGCGTGCGGAAAGTACAAGCGCATTCGCTACAAGGGCATCGTGTGCGACCGTTGCGGCGTGGAAGTAACGCAGAAGAGCGTTCGCCGCGAGCGCATGGGTCACATCATGCTTGCTGTGCCAGTCGTCCACATTTGGTTCCTTCGTTCGCTCCCGAGCAAGATCTCCGGTGTGATCGGCATGCCTACCAAGGACGTCGAGCGCATCGTGTACTACGAATCATATGTCGTTGTGCAGCCGGGCTCGACAGGTCTGCAGCCAAAGGACTTGCTCACAGAAGAGCAGTACCTTGACGTGCTGGCGAACCTGCGTCCGGAAGAGCGCAACATGGACGACGACGATCCTCGCAAGTTCATCGCCTTGATCGGTGGTGAGGCTGTGAAGGAACTCCTCCGTCGCGTCGACGCAGACGAAGAGTACTACAAGCTCCGCGAAGTCGCCAAGGAAGACATGTCGCAAGCGAAGAAGGCAGATGTCCTGAAGCGCCTGCGCATCCTTGATGCATTCCGCACGAATGAAACAAAGGAGCCGAACCGTCCTGAGTGGATGGTGCTCGATATCATCCCAGTGATTCCGCCGGATCTTCGTCCGCTGGTGCCACTCGAGGGTGGTCGTTTCGCGACATCGGACTTGAACGACTTGTACCGTCGCGTGATTATCCGCAACAACCGTCTCAAGCGCCTGATCGACATCAAGGCACCTGAGGTGATCTTGCGCAACGAAAAGCGCATGTTGCAGGAAGCTGTCGACGCATTGTTCGACAACTCACGTCGTGCCGTCCGCAGCGAATCGCAACGCGCACTTAAGTCGCTTGCTGATACGCTCAAGGGTAAGACAGGTCGCTTCCGTCAGAACCTTCTCGGTAAGCGCGTCGACTATTCTGGTCGTTCGGTTATCGTTGTGGGTCCAGAACTCAAGCTCTACGAATGCGGTCTTCCAAAGGACATGGCTGTTGAGCTGTTCAAGCCCCTTATCATTCGCAAGCTGATCGAGCGCGGACACTGCAAGACAGTGAAGAGCGCAAAGAAGCAGGTCGAAAAGAAGACAACGGAAGTGTGGGATATCCTCGACACGGTGATCGACGGACATCCGGTGCTCCTGAACCGTGCTCCGACACTTCACCGTCTTGGTATTCAAGCGTTCCAGCCGAAGCTCATCGAAGGTAAGGCGATCCAGCTGCACCCACTCGTGACAACGGCGTTCAACGCTGACTTCGACGGTGACCAGATGGCCGTTCACGTGCCACTGAGCCACGAAGCACAACTCGAAGCGTTGTTGCTGATTCTCTCTGCACACAACATCATGCACACACAGAACGGCGAGCCTATTGCCGTTCCTTCGCAGGACATGGTTCTGGGTGTGTACTATCTCACGAAGGCACGTAGTGGTCTGAAGGGCGATGGCAAGTACTTCTCCAGCACGGAAGAAGTCGTGATCGCCTACAACACTGGCCGCGTAGATATGCACGCCAAGATCAAGGTGCGTCTCAACGGACAGTATGTTGATACAACAGCTGGCCGCGTGATCTTCAACTTGATCGTGCCTGTCGAGATGGGCTTCATGAACGAAATGCTTGGCAAGAAGCGTCTGCGTCAGGTGATTGCAGATTGCTTCCGCAAGGCTGGTCTTGCCAAGACAGTTGAGTTCCTCGATAAGCTGAAGGAAACAGGTTTCCAGACAGCTACGCGTGGTGGCCTCTCGGTATCGATCGCCGACGTTGTTGTGCCAGATGAAAAGACCGTGATCATCGACAAGGCGCAAAAGGAAGTTGATAAGATCGAAGATTACTACCACTCTGGTGTGATCACCGAAGGCGAGCGCTACAACAAGATCATCGATACGTGGTCGACAGCTACGAACAAGGTTGCTGATAAGCTGTACAACGAGCTTGCAGCAAACAAGGAAGGCTTCAACACGTTCTTCATGATGCTCGACTCGCAAGCCCGGGGTTCGAAGGAACAGATCCGTCAGCTTGCCGGTATGCGTGGTCTGATGGCCAAGCCACAAAAGACAGCTGCTGCATCGTCGGCTGAGTTGATCGAAAACCCGATCATCTCGAACTTCAAAGAAGGTCTGACGATTCTCGAGTACTTCATCTCGACACACGGTGCTCGTAAGGGTCTTGCCGATACCGCTCTCAAGACGGCTGACGCTGGTTACCTCACACGTCGTCTCCACGACGTTGCACAAGACGTCGTGATCTCTGACGACGATTGCGGCACGATCCGTGGCGTTGAAATGAAGGCGCTGAAGGACGGCGAAGACGTCAAGGAGCCACTCAAGGAGCGCATCCTTGGACGCACGTCGCTTGTCGACGTGATCGATCCACTTACGAACGAACTCTACTGTGCCAAGGGCACAATCATCGACGAAGAGATCGCTGACAACATCGAGCGTAGCCCGATTGAAGCAGTGCTTATTCGCTCGGTGCTCACATGCGAATCACGTCGTGGTGTGTGCGCCCGTTGTTACGGACGTAACATGGCTACGGGCCAGATGGTCGACACTGGTGAAGCCGTTGGTACAATCGCTTCGCAGTCGATCGGTGAGCCTGGTACACAGCTGACACTTCGTACGTTCCACACTGGTGGTACGGCGTCGCTCTCGATGTCGCAAAGCGCTGTGATGGCGAAGTTCGACGGTAAGGTGCAGTTCGACGGTATTCGCGTTGTGACGTACCCAGGTGATGCGGAAGACATCAACGTTGTTGTGTCGCGTGCTGGTGTCATTAACATCGTCGAGCCAGGCTCGAACCGTGTTGTGACGAAGTACGACGTGGTCTACGGTGCAGAACTCAAGGTTGTTGACGGCCAGTCGGTTAAGAAGGGCGACCTTCTGTACGATTGGGATCCGTACAACTCTGTGATCATCACAGAAAAGGCCGGTCGTGTTCGCTACCGCGATCTCGTTCCGAACCTTACCTTCAAGGAAGCAATTGACGAACAGACGGGCCACACAACGAAGATCGTGATCGATTCACGTGACCGTACGAAGAGCCCAGCGATCGAAATCGTCGATGAAGATGGCGTATCGATTCAGTCGTACATCATCCCATCGCGTGCTCAGATCGTCGTGGACGACGGTGAAGTTGTGGGTATCGGTGCAAAGCTTGTAAAGATGCCACGCGATCTTGGACGTCTCCGCGACATCACGGGCGGTCTGCCACGTGTTACGGAACTCTTCGAAGCACGTGCGCCACAAGCCCCAGCAGCAGTAACAGAAATCGACGGTATCATTGGCATCGACAAGCCGAAGCGCGGTTCACGCGTGATCTCGGTGACATCGCTTGACGGTGAACTTCGCCGCGAGTACAGCGTGCCGATCGGCCGCCACGTTCTCGTGCAAGAAGGCGACCTTGTTCGCGCCGGTGATCGCCTCACAGAAGGTGCAATCAATCCACACGACATCCTCCACATCAAGGGTCTCACAGAAGTACAAGCGTACCTCGTGAACGAAATCCAAGAAGTGTACCGCATGCAGGGTGTGAAGATCAACGACAAGCACATCGAAGTGATTGTTCGTCAGATGCTTCAGAAGATTCGCGTGACGGATTCAGGTGATGCGCAATTCCTCGAAGGCGACCAGATCGATCGTCTGCGCTTCCTCGACGAAAACGAACGTCTCCGCAACTGTGTGGTCGTCACCGATAAGGGCGACTCGAAGTTGAAGGTCGGTCAGATCGTCGATAAGAAGATCGTTCGTGAGATCAACGTTGAACTCAAGAAGAAGGAAAAGGCATCGGTCAAGAGCCGTAATGCCGAACCAGCAATCGGCGAGCCACTGCTCCTCGGTATCACACAAGCATCGTTGACAACGGAATCGTGGCTCTCTGCTGCATCATTCCAAGAAACAACACGCGTGCTTGCTGATGCTTCTGCAGCAGCAAAGGTCGACCGTCTTCTTGGTCTCAAGGAGAACATCATCCTTGGTCAGCTCATCCCAGCTGGTACTGGTTTGCGCGCATACCAAGAGATGCTTGTTGCATCCGACGTTGGCAACATCTTCGGTCCAGATGCAATCATCCCGACCGTCGAGCCAGAAGAAGAGCAGCCGAAGCGTCCAGCTCGCAAGACAACACGCACGCCGGTCGCATAATCGCTCAGACAACGCAGGTTCATTCAAGGGGCTTTCCGATATTGGAAGGCCCCTTTCGTTTTTATTAGGACAGCCTCAATGCGAATCATGCTCATCATCGTACTCGTTCTTGGGTCGATGCATGCGTTTGCTCAATCGCCGCAGCGATTGCCGATTACGACTGGGTTTTCGAGTGGATATCAGATTGTGCCTGCAGGCAAAACGCTCTGGCTCGCTGATCAATCAAGCGTGTATCGACGCGATCCAGTGAAGATCGATGGTTGGCAAGCATTGCCGACGTTGTATCGGTGCGAGCCGGCTACGATTGTTGCAGCTGCCAGCGATCGCGTAACTGTAGCCGCCGAGCGTAGAACGCAAACTGATACAACGTGGTGGTTGTTTCAGTCGGCCCCTGGCGTAACGCGCTGGTTGGACAGTGTGCAGTTTCGTCCAGAAGGACGGCTGCTTTGCGGTGCTTGGGGGTATGTACTCTTCTCAGCGACAGGACCTGACGAAGTGATGGTTGTTGACGTGTACGATCGATTCGGTGACAAGCGTGGATCGATCCCCATGACGCAGGCGCGCAACACCCGCGCACTTACGATCAAGCAGTGCGGTGATTCCGTGATCCTGCTCGATCGCTCGTCTGGTGCTACAACGTGCGAAGTGATTCGCGGATCGGCAACGATGCCCGTCGCATCATGGACGCGACACGACGTTGTAGGTGTGCTTGCAGGAGTGGTTGGATGGGGCGATGCATTCGTGTTTCAAACGACAAGCGGTGTCTTCGTTGATCACGCTGGAGTGGTGCGGCCTGTGCTAGCACTGGGTGATCGCTTGAATGATCTTTGCGTTGACAGTCTGCGAGCAGCGCGTATTGGCCGCGGCGGGGTAGAGGTTGCATGGAACATCACGACCTCGAACGTCGAACTCGTGAAGAGCGACGAGATCTTAACGCCATCGACAGACCGTGTCGTGGCGCTCCCGTGGTTTCGCGACATTATCGTCGGGCGTCCGGGTGGACGTCTGGAGTTGACGACCGATTATATCGACGCTAACAATCAGACGCAATGGCGCACATTCCCGATGATCCGCGGTAGCCAAAGCAAGGGCCCTCGACACATGCTCTCAGGAACCACAGCGATCGTTGCCGACCATCTTACCACAACGCTCAATTTCAAGATCCGTGCGGCAGTTAGTACCATCATCCCTGGATCGAATGCATGCGACACGTCGATGGTGCGCGCTGTATCGCGCACACACGAAATGCTTCGCAGAGTGGGCGACGAAGTGTGGCTCACAACACCGGATGGTGTGATCGCATATCCCGATCTCGACACGATTCGACAGCTCCCGATCTATGATGCGTTCGATGATCGCGGTCGGATCATCGCTCTCTCGAATCGTGGAATCGAAGTGCGCGATGTAGGCTCGGATGTCTTTCGTGTTCTGATACCGGATGAATCTGCTCTTGCCATCGCTGTCATAGGAGATACGCTGTTCACACTGCAGTCAGTTGAGACCACGACAATTGATCCTGAGGCACAACTCGTTGTAAACGCATACGACAGGTTCGGTTCTCCATACTTCGTGCGACGTCTCGTCGCCGACTCGGTCATCTCTCGTGGCTTACGCTTCCGATCGCTGTCGGTTATTGCAGGACAACTTGTTGTGAACTGCTCGCGACGCCTTGTCGTGAGCGGTGATGCCGCTATTACTTGGCGCGAGATAGAACTTGATGGCGAGTTCGTTACAGCAATCGATGTAGGGGGCGAGCATCCTGTCAGCTGGATGCAGGCATCGAATGGATCGCAGGGTCCTGCCCTGATGATAAGCCTCGACCGTTGGGTAATGCAGCCTGTCGAGCACGTTACCGTTGCTCCGGTGCTTGCGTGCGCCTCAATGCCAGGGTGGTTCGTGTTCAGTACGTCGGACGGCGCGTGGTGCGTCAAGCAGACTATCAGCAGTGTTGCGAATGGTAACGTTCGCAACGACGGTGGGTTGTATGATGGCCAGCCTGATGAAGAACGATTTGTCGACCTTCTTGGTCGAATCTTTTCGCGTGATTCGGCTCCGCGCGGTGCCTATTTTCACGCGGTTCGGCATGGCGAAACGTGGCACGTTCGCCCGACTCTGCACTTTCCCTGAGGTACGCATATGCGCACATGGTTCATCATTTGTTTTGCGTTGTGTCTTGCGACGATTGCAAGTACAGCTGATACGCTGTACGTAGCAGCTTCGGCGAGTCCTGGTGGTAATGGGCAGTCGTGGCCAACGGCATTCCGAACGCTGAACTATGCCCTTGCAGATTGGTCGGAGGGCGACGAGATCTGGGTTGCTGCAGGAGCGTACACAGTGCCTGATTCAGGGTACAAGGTTCGCAATGGGATGCGCTTCTATGGTGGTTTCCGAGGAACTGAAGTAGCTCGCGAAGAGCGCGACTGGTATCGCAATCGGACAATCTTTCAGTCTGATGACGGCGCGTACATCTTGCGCTTGATTGATTGCGATTCGTCGACACGAGTAGATGGCATTGTTATGCAGGGTGCAATGCAGTCTGCGCTTTACATCGAATACGGTGCGCCGCGCTTGTTTAACTGTCACTTCCGCAATTGTACATCTTCGTCGGACGGTGCAGCAATCTATGCCAAGGGCGTTGCTCGCATGCGTGTTGAGTATTGCGTGTTTGAAGATAATCGTGCGGCAGCGCGCGGTGGAGCGGTGTTTCTGATTGGCACGCAAAAAGATGTCAAAGGCTGGGGGCCATTCTTTGGTCAGTGTCACTTCGTGCGCAATACAGCTGTGCGCGGTGGGGCGATGGCAATGGTCGATTGTGCGGGTATCCCACAAGTTGTCTCGTCGGTTTTTTACGGAAATACAGCATCGGAGGCAGGCGGCGCGTTCTTCGGAGCGTTTGTCTACCCATACATCAACAACACAACGTTCGTACGCAACGTGCTGAATCCTCCTTCGGAAACAGGCGGTAAAACCCTTGCTGTTTCGGGAGGTCAACTGATGAACTGTATCATTTGGAATGCTGACGAAGATTTCACGCCGCACATCATCAAGAATGATTTGCAAGGGGATACAGCGAAGCTGCGTGCACTTGCGAATGATATTGAGCGCGATTTCGACTACGGCTTTGCACAGTTCGATCCGGCCTTTGTGAACATCGACGATCCCGATGGCGCAGATAATTTTTACGGCACAGACGACGACGGACTCTACCTTGGTGAAGGGTCGTTTGTGCGCAACTATGGCCTCATCGACATGTTCGTCAATCACCGTCAACAAGACATTGTCGGCAATCCACGACTTGTCGGACGAAAGATTGATCTCGGTGCATACGAAACACAGCGCACTGAGGGTCGACTCGGGTTTCGTGATGTTGTACGTGAACTCCGCAAGGGTGGACTCGTGCTGATGTACCGTCACGGAAAGACCGACTGGGAGTCGAAGGACCGAGGGCCGTCGCCTGAGTGTTTCCCTGGTCGCAACCTCATCTTTGAAGGTCGCGAACAGTGCACTGGAATCGGCGCCCAGCAGCGCATGCTCGGCATCCCTGTGGGTGACCTCTTTTCGAGTCCAGCATGCCGATGCTGGGAGACGCTGCAGAAGATGCATGGCTCGTATGTGATCAAGAGCCACTGGGGTGGCGGGGGAGCATCAGGTTCTACTGAACAGGCTCGGCTGGCTGACCTTCGGACTGTCCCGACCAATGGCAACCGATTCATCTCGACGCACGATGGAGTGTGTCAGTATGTCTTCAACCGTGATGGCGGTGGTGAGATCATCACCACAGCTGAGTACATGGAGGGCGACTGCCTCATCATCCGTCCACTCGGCGATACGCTCGAGATTCTTGCGCAATGGTGCTCGGATACTTGGGAACGCTATCACGTGCGTTTCCCAGAAGGCGAAACTTCTGTACAGGAAGATGCTCCAACGATGCAGGTAGGTAACGTCGTGGCTGTGCCACAACCAGCCTCGGAGCAGGTACGCCTTACGTCGACTGTGGGCGGACGTGCGCGAGTAGTCGATGCAATGGGGCGCGCATGGACCGACCTCTTCTTCGACAACGTTGATCGAGCTGCAACGCTCAGCGTTGCAGGGTATGCGCAAGGCACATACTATCTCGTTGGTGAAGGAATCCGCGGATCGTTCGTCGTTATTCGCTGATCTGCGCAGGCGTGTATGCTCGCGCCATCGCATCGTCGAACTCGCCTTCCCAGCGTGCAACAACAACGCATGCGAGGCAGTTGCCCATGAGGTTGACGCTTGTGCGTGCCATATCCATGAACTCGTCGACGCCAAATATCATCGCAACAGCGATTGGTCCGAACTTCTGAAGATCGCCTGGCAGGAATGTCGACAGCGTGGCGAGCAGAATCACAAGTGATGCGCGTGGCACTGCAGCTACGCCCTTCGATGTGATCATGAGCGTAAGCATCATCATGATCTGTTGTTCAATGCCGAATGTGAATCCAGGCACTGTGGCTGCCATCGCCTGCATCACGAACACGCTTGCCATCGACAGATACAGTGTTGTCCCGTCAAGATTGAACGTGTAGCCAGCGGGCATCACGAATCCCACGATGCGCTTTGGAACGCCAAACGCTTCCATACGCTCCATCGCCATTGGCAGCGCGCTTTCGCTTGACGTCGTAACGAAGGCGAGGGTGAACGGTTCACGGATCGCGCGAAGGAATGGCACAAGAGGAACGCGCGCAATCGCGATTACTGCACCAAACACCACTACGACGAAGATGATGAGTGCGCCATAGAGTGAGCCAATGAGCAATCCGAGTGACTTGAGAATCTCAAGTCCTTGATGTCCAATCGTCGCTGCCATTGCAGCACCGATGCCGATTGGCGCAAACAGCATCACGATGTTGGTGAACTTGAACATTGTCTGTGCGAGTGAATCGCACCATTCAACGATTGGTCGTGCGCGTTCGCCAATGGCGGATAGTGCGAGAGCAAAGATCACCGAGAACGTCACAATCTGAAGTACGTCGCCCTTCGCCATCGCATCGATGATGCTTGTCGGGAAGATGTGGAGGATTGTTTCGATGATCGATTTGGGATGCGTCGCTGCGATGGAAGCTATGCTTCCCGGATCGCCCGATATCACAACGCCAGCGCCCGGTTGCATCACATTGACCACGAGTAGGCCAACGACGAGTGCAAGTGTTGTGACGATTTCGAAGTACACGCCGGCCTTCAGCCCAAGTCTGCCAATGTGCTTGCCACCGCCGCCGCCAGCAATGCCCACCACAACTGTTGCAAATACCAATGGCGCGATGATCACCTTGATGAGATGAATGAACACATCGCGAATCCAACCGATGCTTGTTCCAAACTCCGGAGCGTAATGTCCGATGGCAATGCCAAGAGCAACGCCGATAAGAATCTGTTTTGTGAGCGACAATTTCATGGATTTGTCTGACGGCAGGGTCGACCCTGTGTGGTCGACCCGGTGAAAGAAACAATTCGGTAGGGGCGAGACCCTGTCTCGCCCATTATTGTTCGTTCGGCGAGCGACAATTTATACATGAAACACCGCACGGATTTTGTGTCGTGGCGACCGTCGTGGCGACCGTCGTGGCGACCGTCGTGGCGACCGTCGTGGCGACCGTCGTGG
>CAYSMF010000008.1:57435-103713 GCA_964432155.1 uncultured Melioribacter sp.
CGACCACATAGGGTCGCCACTACTGTGCGATCGTAATATTGCGCCATGACATTGTTTCGAACAGTTGAATTTCGTGCGTTTTTGCAGCTGCGGTTGTTCGTCGCGATGGGGTGGCACATGCAGGCGCTCGTGGTTGGATGGTATGTGTATGCGCTCACGAACGATCCCGTGTATCTCGCATTTGTTGGATTGGCCGAAGCGATACCGGCGATCGGTCTTGCATTGCCTGCTGGGTACTGGGTCGACAAGATGGATAAGCGCACAGGGATCAGAACGGCGCTGACGATGATCGTTGTTTCGGCAATTGTCTCGGCATTGCTCGTGCAGGACGAGACGGTGGATGTGCTGTCGTCGGATCAGATCGTGTGGGGACTTCTCGCGATGGTGATGATCAACGGGGCAGCGCGTGCGATGTATGGTCCGTCCATGTTTAGCACGCTCGGACAGATCGTTGCGCGTGAGGACGTCACGCGTGCATCTGCATTGAGTAGCAGTGTGTGGCAGGGGGCGATGATTGCTGGCCCCTTACTCGGCGGCATTATCTATGGCGCGTATGGTGCAGACGCGGCTGGGTACAGCTACGTTGCACTGATGGGTGTTGGTGCGCTCGGCGCGCTGCGACTAACGCCGAAGCCACCCGTAGTTGGGCAGAAACGTGCATCGATGCGGGAGGACCTGACGCTCGGACTTCGGTTTATCCTGCAGCGTCCGGTGATTCTTGGCGCGTTATCGCTTGATCTCTTTGCAGTATTGTTTGGGGGCGTTGTTGCGCTCTTGCCGGTGTTCGCGAAGGATGTGCTGTATGTCGGCGAGAGCGGACTCGGCATACTGCGTTCGGCAATGAGTGTGGGGAGTGTGACGGCGATGGCAATCTTTTCTGTTCGCCCCATTCAACGGAACGCAGGACGACTCTTGCTGTGGTCGGTAGCTGGGTTTGGCGTCTGCATCCTTGCCTTTGCATCGAGTACGATCTTCTGGGTGAGCGTGGCCATTCTCGTTCTCGCGGGCGCATTCGACGCGGTGAGCGTGGTGATCCGACACACCATCCTCCAGCTAGAGACGCCGGAGGAAATGAAGGGGCGAGTAGCCGCGGCCAATACCATGTTCATCTCCAGTTCCAACGAGCTTGGAGCTGTCGAGAGCGGCATTGCAGCCAAGTTCTTCGGAACTGTCCCGAGCGTCTATCTTGGCGGGATAGCAACGTTACTTGTTGTTGCGGTCGTTGCATGGCGTAATGCGCCACTCCGGCGCATGCACATCGACCACCGATAGGTGGTGTTACGCGCGGTCGGGCGGGTGGACTACCTTGTTGAACACCATCGACCACAGGGCACCGCCAGCCAACTTTGCTGCGAATTGCATCAGGACAACGACGGGCATCAACGAGCCAAAGGCGAGGGTAGGGAACACCAGTGAGTCGACGGCCGAGCCAACTACATTCGACATGTTCGCGCGGCGCAGCCACGAGCCCCGCAGTCGAGAAAACGTAAACCAGTCGGCCATGCCGGCAAGTGCAAACGAGGCTGCCGATGCAACCGCAATCTCGCCCGAGGCGCGGTCAAGCGCATAGGTGATCAATCCTGATCCAGCGATGAGGGCAAACATCTGCCAGCCCCGTAACCGCAACTGGAGATAATCCCGAAGCGTGAGGTCGAACCCAATGAGGAAGAAGGCGACGATGCCTGTGGCCATCGGACCGAACACACCGATGATCATGTTCGCCACCACCAGGACGGCGGCATAGAGTGCGAGGGCTATTCCAGTTGCCATTAGCGAATCTTCAGTAACGTGAGCACCACACGACTGCCACCAAAGTAGTCGTCTTCCCGTTGTGACGCACCAGCCGTGGTGAGCTCGGCGCTTACGCGGATCCCGCCACTGCGTTTCCACGAAAGACTACGGCGAAGATGCAGAGCCCCCTTTGAGAGACCTGTAGCTGTGAGGACATCGCCAGCTACCTTCACGCGAGCCATTGGCCATGCAGCTATGCGACGGTTCGATCCCGTCTTGTCCATTGCCTCCAGAACCAGGGTATCGCTCGAAGTAGACAACGTTACGATGGACTTCGTAGCGTCGGATCCGCCCAGCTGCAGCACCCCTGAGGCGTTGCGTAAGGAGCCCTGGAACGTGCCCAGGAACGGGTCGGCTGTGCCAGAGGGCATTGGCATTGCGCCGACGAGTATGCTCCCGATGACAATGAGCCATCCCGCGAACTGTAATCTCATGCTTGCAAGAATAGGGTTCGCATAGTGTTCGCTTATTCCCGAAATACCCCTATCTTTGTGGTCTTTACCGCTTTTCAACATTTTTTCTTCGGTGACCTGCTATGGCAGACCTATCGAAAGTCCGGAACATCGGCATTAGTGCCCACATTGACTCCGGCAAGACGACGCTGTCTGAGCGCATCCTGTTCTACACGGGAAAGATCCACGCGATCCATGAAGTGCGCGGCAAAGACGGTGTTGGCGCCAAGATGGATTCGATGGACCTCGAACGCGAAAAGGGCATTACGATCCAATCTGCTGCCACGTACTGCACGTGGGGCGACTACAACATCAACCTGATCGACACTCCGGGTCACGTAGACTTCACAGTGGAAGTTGAGCGTGCGCTTCGCGTGCTCGACGGCGCTGTTCTCGTGTTGTGCTCGGTTGCTGGTGTGCAGTCGCAGTCCATCACGGTGGACCGCCAGATGCGTCGCTACAGCGTACCGCGCGTTGCGTTCATCAACAAGTGTGACCGTCAAGGGGCGAACCCAGACCGTGTTGCTGACCAGCTTCGCGAGAAGCTTGCGCACAACCCGGCGTTCGTGACCTACACAATCGGCTTGGAAGACAAGCTCGAGGGTGTGATCGACGTGATCAACATGCAGGCGCTGTATTTCGACGGCGAGGGTGGTGTTGACGTGCGTCGCGAGCCAATCCCAGCTGCACTCGAAGAGAAGGCTAAGGAGCTCCGCCATCGCCTTGTAGAAGTCGCTGCCGACTTCGACGACACGCTGATGGAGAAGTTCCTCATGGACGAGCCAATTGGCGCAGAAGAGCTTACAGCAGCTATCCGCAAGGGTACGCTTTCGCTCAAGATGACGCCAGTGTTCTGCGGTTCGGCCTACAAGAACAAGGGTGTGCAGACGCTGCTCGACGGCGTTGCTGCGCTCCTCCCAGCTCCGTTCGACATCAAGAACGAAGCACTCGACCAGGACAACAACGAGCAGAAGGTGACGCTCGAGAGCGACCCATCGAAGAACCTCGTGATGCTTGCATTCAAGCTTGAGGACGGTCGCTATGGTCAGCTCACGTACATGCGCGTCTACCAAGGCACGATCAAGAAGGGCGACACCATCATCAACATTGCCAACGGCAAGAAGGTGAAGGTTCCGCGCCTCGTACGTATGCACTCGAACGAAATGCACGATATCGACGAGGCAATTGCCGGTGATATCGTGGCGATGTTCGGTGTTGACTGCGCATCGGGCGATACATTCACAGATGGCTCGGTGAACTACACCATGACATCGATGTTCGTTCCAGAGCCGGTGATCGAGCTTGCTGTTGCTCCGAAGGACAAGGCTGGTCAGGTGAACTTCTCGAAGGCACTGAACCGCTTTACTAAGGAAGACCCAACGTTCCGCGTGATGCGCGACGAAGAGTCGGGCGAAACGATCATCAAGGGCATGGGCGAGCTTCACCTCGAGATTTACATCGAGCGTATCCGCCGCGAATTCAACACAGAAATCACTGTTGGTCGTCCGAAGGTGGCCTTCCGTGAGACGCTCACGCAGCGTGCTGAATTCAACTACACACACAAGAAGCAGACTGGTGGTTCGGGTCAGTTCGCGCGCGTTGGTGGCTTTATCGAGCCGCTTCCGGGTGATGCGATCGAGAACTACGAGTTCGTCGACGACATCGTTGGTGGTGTGATTCCACGTGAATACATCCCAGCCTGCGATAAGGGCTTCCGTGAGTCGATCATCGAAGGTTCGCTTATTGGCCAGCCGGTTGTGCGCGTACGCGTAACGATCAACGACGGTGCAACGCACGCTGTTGACTCCTCGGAAATGGCCTTCAAAACGGCTGCCATCATGGCATTCCGTGAAGCGTATGCTGCTGCAAAGCCAACGATCCTCGAGCCGATCATGAAGCTTGAAGTATCTGTTCCGGAAGAGTTCCAAGGATCGGTCATCGGACAGCTGAACCAGCGTCGCGGTGTGATCATGGGTACGGAGTCGGACATGGGCTACGTCACAGTTGAAGCTGAAGTGCCGCTGTCAGAAATGTTCGGGTATTCAACAGACCTTCGTTCGGCCACACAGGGCAAGGGCGAGTTCTCGATGGAGTTCAAGAAGTACCAACCGGTGCCTCGCAACATCCAAGAGGAAATGGTTAAGGAATACCAGAAGAAGCGCGCAGAAGGCAATAAGTAAGCCGGTGAGTGCGATGCGTACGCGTCTCGCACCAACGCCGTCGGGATTATTGCACTACGGCAATGCATGTAACTTCCTCGTTACGTGGGCGTTTGGACGCGCACGTGGCGGGGAAGTTTTGCTTCGTATCGACGATGCCGATCCCAACATGGTCCACCCCGATGGCATCGCGGATATCGCCGACACGCTTGCGTGGCTCGGGATTACGGTCGACCGACAGTTGCCCTCGCAGCAGACCCGCTACGGTCGGTACCAGCGCGTGCTTGACGAGCTGCAAGGGGGCGAGCATCTCTACGCCTGCGACTGTACGCGCTCGCAGATACGCGCTGCCTCGCCAACTGGCGAGTACCCAGGGACCTGTCGAGATCGAGGGTTGCCCCTTGCCGCCCACGAAGCCAGTCTGCGGTGTCGGCTGGATGGAACAGTGTCTGACCCCATTGTGCGTGGGAAGAACGGCATCCCCGCCTACCACATTGCCTCGCTGTGCGACGATGTCGACGCTGGGGTCACGCATATCATCCGAGGTGCCGACCTCGAGGTGGCGAGTGAGGTGCAGCAGCAGATTGTCCGGGCAGCCCCCTCACTTGCCGCGTTTCTCGACGTCACGATCATCCACCACCCCCTCATCCTTGGTCAGGACGGACAAAAACTCTCTAAATCCGTGCAATCGACAGCCCTGCGGACCCTTCGGGCGGGCGGTTTGGAGCGATCCAAGGTGGTCGAAACGGCTATCACGTTGGCCGACCCTATCACGGCCGCCTACCTGGTGGACAACATATCCACACAAACTTCATGAACTATTTGGTTTTGACCCCACAACCATATAGTTTTGCAGGCTCTACTGGAGCGAATACCCGTATTCGCACTGGTTGCGCTTTCAACGAACTCTCCATACTGGCAGAACGAAATGCCTACGATCGCCCAGCTTGTCCGTAAAGGACGTGAAGTTGTAACTGAGAAGAGCAAGTCACCAGCTCTTCAATCCTGTCCACAAAAGCGTGGTGTGTGTACACGTGTGTATACCACAACGCCGAAGAAGCCAAACTCAGCTCTTCGCAAGGTTGCCCGTGTGCGCCTTTCGAACGGTATCGAGGTAACGGCGTACATCCCGGGTGAAGGTCACAACCTTCAAGAGCACTCAATCGTGCTCATCCGTGGTGGTCGTGTGAAGGACCTTCCTGGTGTGCGCTACCACATCGTACGTGGTTCAGCTGACACCCAGGGCGTTGCGAACCGCAAGCAGTCGCGTTCGAAGTACGGAGCGAAGAAGCCAAAGGCTGGTGCAGCACCGGCAGGAAAGAAGTAAGGAGAAAACACTATGCGTAAAAAGCGTTCAGACAAACGTCGCACAATGGCAGACCCACGTTTCAACGACGTGATGATCGCCAAGTTTGTGAACAACATCATGATTCAGGGCAAGAAGAACACGGCTCGCAAGATCGTGTACGAAGCACTTGACATCGTGGGTAAGAAGGCAGAAACAGATCCGATCGAAGTGTTCCGCAAGGCGATCCAAAACGCTTCGCCAGCGATCGAGATCCGTCCACGCCGTGTTGGTGGTGCAACGTACCAAGTGCCGATGGAAGTACGCGAAGAGCGTCGCGCAGCACTTGCGATTCGTTGGATCAAGAAGTATGCATCGGAGCGTCGCGATCGTTCAATGGCATCGAAGCTTGCAAGCGAATTGCTCGCAGCGTCGAACGGCGAAGGTGGAGCGATCAAGCGTCGTGACGAAATGCACCGTATGGCAGATGCTAACCGCGCGTTCGCGCACTTCCGCTGGTAATACAGCAGAAGCGTTCTTTGAAACACTGAAGATAGACGTGAGGTACTGACGACATGTCTCGTTCCGTCGACATCGGCCTCGTGCGAAACATCGGCATCATGGCACACATTGATGCTGGGAAGACCACGACAACGGAACGGATCCTGTATTACACAGGAGTGCTCCATCGTATGGGCGAAGTGCATGAAGGCACGGCGTTCACAGACTACATGGAGCAAGAAAAGGAGCGCGGGATCACGATCACATCGGCTGCTGTCACGTGTACGTGGCAAGGCCATATGATCAACATCATCGACACACCCGGACATGTTGACTTTACAGCTGAAGTGCAACGGTCGTTGCGCGTTCTCGATGGAGCGATTGGCCTTTTCTGTGCCGTCGCAGGCGTCGAGCCGCAATCAGAAACCGTATGGCATCAAGCAAACCAATACCATGTACCGCGCATCGCATTTGTAAACAAGATGGACCGAGTAGGAGCGAATTTCCTGCGGGTTCTCGACATGATGCGGACGCGGCTTGGCGCAACTCCTGTTGCGGTGCAATTGCCGATTGGTGCAGAAGACACCTTCGTTGGTGTCGTGGATTTGATTGATCGTGTTGCTCTCGTGTTTGACCGAGACAACGGCGAAAAATTCGAAACAACAGATGTCCCGGCCGAGATGGTTGACCAAGTCAACGAAGCACGCCAGGCATTGGTTGAAGCCATCGTCGAACACGACGATGCATTGTTGGAGCGGTACTTGTTGGGTGAGCCGATCGAAGCCTCGGAGCTGCGATCAGCGCTTCGCAAGGCAACGCTTCATCTCAAGGTAACTCCGGTGTTTTGCGGGAGTGCCTTCAAGAACAAAGGTGTGCAGCAACTTCTCGACGGTGTATTGGCGTACTTGCCATCGCCAGCGGATGTTGGGTACACACACGGGTACAACGTCAAGGATCTCGAGCGTGAAGAGACGCGCAAGCCAGAGGATGGCGAAGCGTTTTCGGCATTGGCATTCAAGATCATTACGGACCCATTTGTTGGACGGTTGACGTTTGTGCGGATCTACTCTGGTACGATCAAGGCAGGCGAGCAACTCTACAACGTGACGAACGACAAGAAAGAGCGAGCTGGCAAGATTTTGCGCATGAGTGCAAACAAGCGTGAAGAGCTCGATGCTGCGTATGCGGGCGACATTGTCGCAATCCCTGCGATGCGGTTTACGCGAACAGGTGATACGCTGTGCGACGCTAAGCAGCCAATCCTTCTGGAAAGCATTCGGTTCTCGGAGCCGGTCATCAACCAAGCGGTTGAGGCCAAGACTCTGGCGGATCAGGATAAACTGACGGAATCCTTACATCGGCTCTCTGAAGAAGATCCGACGTTTCGGTTCCATACCGATGCTGAGTCAGGACAGATTATTATCTCCGGCGTAGGTGAGCTCCACTTGGAGATCCTTGTCGACCGGTTAAAGCGCGAATTCAACGTCCCCGTTAAAGTGGGGAAGCCTCAGGTGGCCTACCGAGAGACCATTACCAGTGTTGCTCGTGCGGAAGGCAAGTTCGTCCGCAGTAACGCAGGAAAGAATCAATTCGGACAAGTCACCATCGAGGTACGACCAAATGACCCAGGAAAAGGTCTCGAGTTCAGCAATGAGCTTGCACCAGGGACACTTCCGGAGTTGTACGTCAAGAGTGTAGAGCAGGGGGCTCTCGAAGCCCTCAAGGTCGGACCGCTCTCAGGATACCCCATGATTGATATCATGGCCGTCCTTGTAGATGCGGCATACAATGAAGAAGACGCAACGGAGACGGCATATGCCGTCGCCTCCTCGATCGCCGCTAAGGACGCTTCCCGACAGGCAACACCTGTCATCATGGAACCCGTCTTCGCTGTCGAGGTCGTTACGCCCGAGGATTACGTGGGTGAGGTCATCGCTGATCTCAGTTCGCGTGGAGGCATGGTGCAGGGGATTTCCCAGCGCGATATCCTCCAAGTTGTGACGGCTTTGGTGCCGCTGTCCCAACTATTCGGCTACGTAACACAGTTGCGATCGCTCACGCAGGGTCGTGGGTCGTATACCATGCATTTCCATGGATACGAACCGGCGTCTCATCGTCGTTAAGTCGACGTGCGTCAGTGACACGCAGCGCGCCCGCCAATTTGAAAAGATTGGTGCCGGGATGGGCTTTTTTTGCTTTGTACGTCAGAAACATTTCGTACATTTGTTTTCTGTCTCAAACACAACGAACCAATTAATCATTTCACAACTCACTCAACGCAACCTGAGGAGTAGGCATCATGGCCAAAGAGAAATTTGAGCGGAATAAGCCGCACGTGAACGTAGGAACAATCGGACACGTTGACCACGGAAAGACAACACTGACAGCTGCTATCACAATGTGTCTTGCAGCTAAGGGTCTTTCAGAAAAGCGCTCGTTCGACTCAATCGATAACGCACCAGAAGAAAAGGCACGCGGGATCACGATTGCTACGGCACACGTTGAGTATGAGACGGAAAACCGTCACTACGCACACGTTGACTGCCCAGGCCACGCTGACTATGTGAAGAACATGATCACTGGTGCTGCTCAGATGGACGGCGCCATCCTCGTTGTAGCTGCTACAGACGGACCGATGCCGCAAACACGCGAGCACATCCTTCTTGCTCGCCAGGTTGGTGTGCCACGTATCGTGGTGTTCATGAACAAGGTTGACATTGCTGACCCAGATCTCGTAGAACTCGTTGAAATGGAAATCCGCGAACTTCTCTCGAAGTACGACTTCCCAGGCGACGACATTCCAATCGTGAAGGGTTCAGCGCTGAAGGCACTCGACGCAGCTTCGGCTGGCCAGAGCGCAGACAGCCCAGACATGCAGTGCATCTTCGAACTCATGGCAGCGGTTGACTCATACATCCCAACGCCACAGCGTGATGTTGACAAGCCATTCCTCATGCCAGTTGAAGACGTGTTCTCGATCACAGGTCGCGGTACAGTAGGTACAGGCCGTATCGAGCGCGGTATTGTCAAGGTCAACGAAGAAGTTGAAATCGTTGGTTTCGGTCTCCAGAAGAAGACGACAGTTACTGGTATCGAAATGTTCCGCAAGCTTCTTGACGAAGGTCAAGCTGGCGACAACGTTGGTCTTCTCCTTCGTGGTGTCGACAAGGAAGAACTCGAGCGTGGTATGGTTCTTGCCAAGACAGGCTCGATCAAGCCGCACCACAAGTTCAAGGCGCAAGCTTACGTTCTCACAAAGGAAGAGGGCGGACGTCACACGCCATTCTTCACGAACTACCGTCCACAGTTCTACTTCCGTACAACTGACGTGACAGGTGTTCTTGATCTTCCTGCGGGCGTGGAAATGATCATGCCTGGTGACAACGTTGATAACCTCGACGTAACGCTCATCACACCGGTTGCTATGGAAGAAGGTCTCCGCTTCGCTATCCGCGAAGGTGGCCGTACAGTAGGCGCTGGTGTCGTGACATCGATTGTTGAATAAGAAATTGATCTGAGAGATCGACGAGGGGGGACAGGTATCCCCCCTTGTTTGTCTCCAAACGAACCTCCAACCAGGAGAACAAACGAGTGGCAACGCAACGCATTCGCATCAAGCTTCGCTCGTACGATCACAACTTGATTGATCGTTCAGCAGAGCGTATCGTCCGCACAGTGAAACAAACAGGCGCCGTGGTTTCGGGTCCGATCCCACTTCCAACTGAGCGTTCTGTCTATACAGTGCTGCGGTCTCCGCACGTGGACAAGAAGTCACGTGAGCAATTTGAAGCTCGTGTGCACAAGCGCATGATCGATATCTTCAGCTCTACGCAGAAGACGATCGACGCGCTCATGCGCCTTGAGCTCCCGGCGGGTGTTGATGTGGAAGTGAAAGTCTAAGAGGAACAGAGGAACATGAGTGCAATCCTCGGACGTAAGCTGGGCATGACGAGCATCTTCACTGAAGATGGAGTATTCGTGCCGTGTACGGTTATCGAAGCCGGACCGTGCCCAGTTGTCCAAGTAAAAACTACAGAACATGACGGCTATGAAGCCGTTCAGATTGGTTACGAGCCAATCGCAGAGCGTAAGGTCAACCGCCCACGGGCGGGACACTTTGCTAAGCATGAGACGATGCCAACGCGTCATCTCAAGGAATTCCGTCAACTCGTTGCCAAGGTAAAAAATGGCGACGTGATCACGGTGGAATCCTTTGAGACGGGTGATAAGGTAAAGGTCTCGGCTACGAGCAAGGGTAAGGGCTTCCAAGGCGTTGTCCGCCGTCACCACTTCGGTGGTGTTGGTATGGCTACGCACGGTCAGAGCGACCGTCCCCGCGCCCCAGGTTCGATCGGCTCGTCATCGTACCCATCGCGCGTGTTTAAGGGCATGCGCATGGCCGGACGAATGGGAGGAACACGCATTACAGTGCGCAACCTCACGATCCTCCGCGTAATGCCTGATCAGAATCTTCTCCTTGTAAAGGGAAGCATTCCAGGCGCAATGAACTCACTAGTTGAAATTGTCAAGCTCTAAGAAGAAGATTGCCATGACTGTGGATGTACTCACGAAGGACGGCGCGAAGGCAGGCTCAATCGAGCTTCCTGCATCGGTCTTCGGTATCGAGCCCAGCGAGCACGCGATGTACCTTGCGGTGCGGGCATACTTGGCGCATCGTCGCCAGGGCACGCACAAGGTAAAGACGCGCGCTGAGGTATCAGGTGGCGGTAAAAAGCCATTCAAGCAAAAGGGCACCGGTGGTGCTCGCCGTGGCACAAGCCGTTCACCGCTCGCTCCGGGTGGTGGTAAGGTTCACGGACCATTCCCGCACCTGTACCGTGTTGAGCTTTCTGTCAAGGTCAAGCGCCTTGCACGGAAGTCGGCGCTCACGCTTCGTGCTCGCGAAAACAACCTCGTTGTTGTTGAAGACTTCGCGATCGGCGCACCAAAGACACGTGACGTTGCGACGATGTTGAAGAACATCAAGGTGGACGGTTCAAAGGTCCTCATGCTGTTGCCAGCTGCTGACGAGACATTCGTCAAGTCTGCACGCAACATCGCAGGTCTGACAACCTTCCCAGCCGATAAGATTTCGGCCTACGATGTTCTCAGCCACGGCAAGCTTGTGATCTTCAAGAGCGCCGTTGCAACAATCGCTGACTCGTTCGGCGACAACGGAGGAGATGCGTAATGATCACAGTCCTCAAGAAGCCACTCATCACTGAGAAGGCAACGAAGGTAGGAACGCTTCGCCAGTACGTGTTTGAAGTCGATCCGAACTCGAATAAGCTGCAGATCCGTGCAGCGATCAAGCAAATGTTTGATGTAGATGCGATCACGATCCGTACTGTTCGCACAAAGGGCAAGGTCAAGGCACGTATGACGCGCCGTGGCTATCAGGTTGGACGAACAAACCTGAAGAAGAAGGCCTATGTGACGTTGAAGGAAGGTCAGACCATCGACATCGTTTCCGGCGAAGGCACGGAAGACTAAGCGGAGAATTTGAATCATGGCAACACGCAACCTCAAACCGATCACGCCTGGAACGCGCTACTACAGCATTAGCACGTTCGACGAGATCACGACATCGAAGCCTGAGAAGAGCCTTCTCGAGCCGATCAAGAAGTCGGGCGGACGGAACAATACTGGCCGTGTCACATCACGTCACCGTGGTGGTGGTCACAAGCGTATGTACCGTATCATCGATTTCAAGCGCAACAAGCTTGGTGTTGAAGCAACAGTGAAGACGATCGAATACGATCCGAACCGCACATGCCGCATCGCACTTGTTGAATACGCAGACGGTGAGAAGCGCTATATCATCGCTCCAGACAAGCTGCAAGTAGGACAAAAGATCATGAGTGGCGAGATGGCAGAGCCAAAGGACGGCAATGCGCTTCCGCTCTCGAAGATCCCAGTTGGTTACTTCATCCACAACATTGAGCTCAAGCCAGGCAAGGGCGGACAGATGGTTCGTTCGGCAGGCGCATCAGCTCAGTTTGTTGGTGTCGACAACGGCAAGGCTCAGATCAAGCTCCCTTCGGGTGAGATTCGCATGGTGCCTGCTGTATGTATGGCAACGATCGGTGTTGTGAGCAACGGTTCACACGAAAACATTTCCTACGGTAAGGCTGGTCGTATGCGTTGGTTGGGTGTCCGTCCGCAGACTCGCGGTATGGCCATGAACCCAATCGATCACCCGAACGGTGGTGGTGAAGGTCGCTCGAAGTCTGGTGGTGGTCGCAAGCACTTGCGTTCGCCATGGGGTCAGCTGGCCAAGGGATTGAAGACACGTAAGAAGAAGAATGCTTCGGATGACATGATCATTCGTCGTCGTAACGCGTAACTGTAGAACACGGAGTAATCGAGAATGCCACGTTCACTGAAGAAAGAGCCATTTGTCAGCTTCAAGCTGGTAAAGAAGGTTGAAGCGATGAATGACTCGGGCAAGAAGGCCGTGATCAAGACATGGTCGCGCGCATCAACGATTTCGCCGGAATTCGTAGGTCACACGCTTGCGGTTCATAACGGCAACAAGTTCATTCCGGTGTATGTCACAGAAAACATGGTAGGTCACAAGCTTGGTGAGTTCTCGCCAACACGTACATACCGTGGTCATGCAGGTAACCGGAAAGATCTCAAAACGGGCAAGAAGTAAGGACGAACGATGGAAGCACGCGCTATCAAACGCTACAACCGGTCGTCGCCTCGCAAGATGCGTCTTGTGATCGACCTCATTCGTGGCAAGTCAGCACAGGAGGCATTGAACCTTCTGCAATTCTCGGACAAGGCTGCAGGATCAGTGGCTGAGCTCACGCTCAAGTCAGCGATCAGCAACCTCACAAACAAGGATGCGGGCATCGATCCTGAGTCCATTATTGTGAAAGAGTGTTTCGTCGACCCAGGTCCGACGATGAAGCGTATTTCGCCAGCCCCGATGGGCCGTGCGTATCGCATTCGCAAGCGCTCGCATCATCTTACCATCGTCGTTTCAACGAAACAGTAATCGGAGTTCATCAGTGGGTCAGAAGACAAATCCGATCGGTCTGCGTCTTGGCATCATTCGCCAGTGGGAAGCCAACTGGTTTGATGAGAAGAACGTCGCAGAGAAGCTGCAAGAAGACCTCATGGTTCGCAACTACATCAAGAGCCGTCTGAAGAAGGCCGGTGTAGCGCGTATCATCGTCGAGCGCACAGCGAAGCAACTTCGCGTCACGATCAACACATCACGTCCAGGCGTGATCATTGGTCGCTCGGGCAAGGACATTGCGCAGCTGGAAGAAGAACTCCGCAAGTTGACGAAGAAGGAAGTCAAGATTCTCATCAGTGAGATCAAGCGTCCTGAACTCGACGCGCAACTTGTAGCAGACAACATTGCAGCTCAGCTGGAGGGACGTATCTCGTTCCGTCGCGCAATGAAGAATGCTGTAAGCAGCACGATGCGTGTTGGCGCTGAAGGTGTTCGCGTTATGTGTAGTGGCCGTCTCGGCGGTGCTGACATGACACGTCAGGAACAGTATAAGGAAGGCCGCGTGCCACTGCATACACTCCGTGCTGATATCGACTATGCACAAGGTCGTGCTGAAACGGTCTACGGATCGATCGGTGTCAAGGTATGGATCTGCCGTGGTGACGTTATCGGCAAGCAACAGAACAAGGAACAGTAAGTCAGGCTAAGGCAACGACATGCTCATCCCAAAACGAGTTAAGCATCGCAAGACCCAACGTGGCCGCCGTCGCGGTAAGGCCTATCGTGGTTCGACGGTCGCATTTGGTTCATTCGGTTTGAAGGCGCTGGAAGCAGCCTGGATCACCAACCGCCAGATCGAATCGGCACGTATCGCTATCAACCGATACCTCCGACGCGACGGTAAGGTGTGGATCCGGATCTTCCCGGACAAGCCAGTGACCAAGAAGCCGGCAGAAACCCGAATGGGTTCCGGTAAGGGTAATCCAGAGTTCTGGGTAGCCGTGGTCAAGCCAGGCCGCATCTTGTTCGAGATCGACGGTGTATCCAAGGAGCGCGCGCAAGAAGCTGTGCGCCTTGCAATCCACAAGTTGCCGATCAAGTGCAAGTTCGTTCAACGTGTAGATCTTGAGGGAGGATAATCATGAAGGCACGTAAGGCAGAAGACCTCCGTTCGCTGAGCACGCAAGAACTTGAAGGCTTTGTGAAGGAAAGTGAAGAAAACGTGACGCGTCTGCGCTTTCAGCTCGCGCTGAGCCAGCTGCAAGATTCGTCAAGCATCAAGACGCTCCGCAAGGACATCGCGCGGATGAAGACTATTCTCCACGAGCGCAAGAACAACGCCAACTGAATCGGATAAACATCATGGCAGACGCAACATCAACAACCACTGCGACATCGCGCCGTAAGACGCGAACAGGGAAGGTTGTGAGCAATAAGGCGGATAAGACCATCGTTGTCGCGATCGAGCGCCAAGTGGCACATCCGCTGTATCGCAAGTATTTCAAGCAGACAACAAAGGTGATGGCGCACGACGAAAAGAATGAGTGCAACATCGGCGACGTTGTCAAGGTTATCGAGAGCCGTCCACTGAGTGCCCGCAAGCGTTGGGCGCTTGTGGAGATCATCGAACGAGCGCAGTAAGGGAGTACGGACATGGTTCAAGAAGAGTCAAATCTCGTGGTAGCTGACAACTCGGGCGCGCGCAAGTTGCGTTGCATCCGTGTGTTGGGCGGACACGGCAAGCGCTATGCAACGGTGGGCGACATCGTTGTGTGTTCGGTAAAGGCAGCTCTGCCAGCCGGCGCTGTGAAGAAAGGCGAAGTGGTGAAGGCCGTTATCGTTCGCACGAAGAAGGAAATACGCCGCCGTGATGGTTCGTACATCCGCTTCGACGAAAACGCCGCCGTCATCATTAACAACAACAACGATCCTCGCGGCACTCGCATTTTCGGGCCAGTCGCCCGTGAACTTCGCGAGCGTTCGTTTATGAAGATCATTTCCCTCGCACCCGAGGTGCTCTGAGGTATACGATGAAGCTCAAGATCAAAAAGGGCGACACTGTAGTGGTGATCGCAGGAAACAATAAGGGAGCCACTGGACGCGTACTCCAGGTGCACCCGTCAACGATGCAGGTTCTGATCGAAGGCGTGAATCTTCGCAAGAAGGCAGTTCGCCCGTCGCAGCAGAATCCAAGCGGTGGTATCATTACCGTCGAAGCACCGGTTCACTACTCCAACGTCCAACTTGCCGACAAGAAGGGTAAGCCAACGCGCGTATCGCGTGAGCGCTCGGTTGTCAATGGCAAGACGGTGGTCAAGCGAACAGCAAAGACCACAGGCGAAGAACTCTAAACAGACGAACGTCGAAGGAACTGATAGATCATGGCAAAAGCAACGTCATCAAAGAGGGACCAGTTCAAGCCAGAGGGTCCACGCCTCGAGGAAATCGAGGACGTGCGCGTCCCGGCCCGGCTGCATGCCTTCTACAAGGACCACGTGGTGCCGGCGCTGATGAAGCGTTTCAACTACGGTAGCCCAATGCAGGTGCCGCGTATCGAGAAGATCGCGGTGAACATCGGTGTGGGTGCTGCAACGCAGGACACAAAGCAATTGCAGTCGGCAGTCAATGAACTTGAACTGATCGTCGGTCAGCGTCCAGCTGTATCGCGCGCTCGCAAGTCGATTGCTAACTTCAAGCTCCGCGAAGGCATGCCTATCGGTGCACGTGTTACGCTTCGCCGCGCACACATGTATGAGTTCCTCGATCGCTTCATCAACATCGCAGCTCCTCGTATTCGCGACTTCCGTGGATTCAGCGACAAGAGCTTCGATGGACGCGGGAACTACACGATCGGTATCAAGGAACAGATCATTTTCCCTGAAATCGACGTGGACAAGGTGTCGAAGATCAACGGTATGGACATCACGTTCGTAACGTCGGCAACGACAGACGAAGAAGCACACGCGCTTCTTCAAGAGTTTGGTTTCCCATTCCGTAAACGCGACTAAGAATCACGAGTAACCTTCATGGCTAAGACCGCAGTCATCGCTCGCAATAAGAAGCGCATCCGTCTGGCAGAGAAGTACGCTGCAAAGCGTGCAGAACTCAAGGCGGCTGGCGACATGGTGGGGCTCCAAAAGCTCCCCCGCAACAGCTCTCCAACACGTGTCCGCAACCGTTGCCTTGTAACAGGCCGCGGGAAGGGCGTCTATCGCAAGTTCGGCCTCTGCCGAAATGTATTCCGGCTCCTCGCCCTCGAAGGCAAGATCCCTGGAATGCGTAAGGCAAGCTGGTAACACAGGCTAGCCCCTGATTTTCGAACACGACCAAGACGACGACTATGCCAGTCACAGATACAATCGCCGATTTCATTACACGCATCCGCAACGCCTCGGCCGCAAAGCACAAGACCGTTGATGTGCCTGCGTCGAACCTCAAGCTTGCAATCGCTGAGATCCTCAAGGACCAGGGATTCATTCTTGACTTCTCGCGCGTTGACGACAACAAGCAGGGTGTAATCACGCTCAAATTGCGCTATCACCTTGGCCAGCCAGTGATTCGTGAAGTGCGCCGCGTCAGCAAGCCTGGACGTCGCATTTACGCACCGGCTGACAAGCTCCCACGCGTACGCAACGGACTTGGTGTTGCGATCATCTCAACACCACGTGGTGTGATGACCGACAAACAAGCACGCCGCGAGAACGTGGGTGGTGAAGTGCTGTGCACAATCTGGTAAGAAGAGAAGCAGGAGCAAACGACAATGTCACGAGTAGGCAAAAAACTCATCGATATCCCAGCGAACGTTAACGTGAAGTTCGACAACGGACTCTGCACAGTTAAGGGGCCTAAGGGAGAACTGATGTTCACGGTTGACCCAACGATCACACCAGTGATGGAAGGTCAAACGCTGACATTCACACGAGCAAACGACGACAAGAAGGTGCGCGCGCTGCACGGTCTCACTCGTGCTCACATCGCCTGGATGGTGGAAGGTGTATCCAATGGATTCACACGCAACCTCCAGATCGAAGGTGTGGGTTACAAGGTTGAGCTCCGCGGCAAGAACCTTCTGCTGTCACTCGGCTTTTCGCACCCGATTCTGTTCATGCCACCAGATGGCGTGGAGTTTGCGGTTGCAACGCCAACAGCCTTCTCGGTGAAGGGTATCAACAAGCACCTCGTCGGTGAAGTTGCAGCCAAGGTCCGCAAGCTTCGCCCACCTGAGCCGTATAAGGGCAAGGGTATCCGTTACGAAGGTGAATACATCCGCCGCAAGGCAGGTAAGTCGGCAGGCAAGTAAGGAGAACACGAACCATGAATCGCATTAAACTCAAGAACGTACGCTATGCTCGCCGTAACCGTCGTGTTCGCAAGGACATCTCGGGAACGCCAGCACGCCCACGCCTGACGGTGTTCCGTTCGCTCAACCATATCTATGCACAGATCATCGACGACGTAGCAGCAACAACGCTGGTATCAGCTTCGACGATGGACAAGGATGTGCGTGAAAAGGCAGCTGGCCTGACAAAGACAGACGAAAGCCGTCTTGTTGGCACACTCCTTGCACAGCGTGCAAAGGCAGCGAACGTCACAAAGGTTGCGTTTGATCGCAACGGGTTCCTCTACCACGGCCGCGTCAAGGCGCTTGCAGATTCTGCGCGCGAAGCCGGTCTTGATTTCTAACGCAGAACGAAACGGAGCTGATTACGTGGCAAAGCAAAAAGTATCGGATCTCAACCTCAAGGACAAGATTGTCTACGTTGGTCGCACAGCGAAGGTTGTGAAGGGTGGACGTCGGTTCAACTTCTCAGCAATGGTTGTCGTAGGCGACGAGGCGGGACATGTAGGGTATGGCCTTGGTAAGGCGGGCGAAGTCTCGAACGCCGTAACAAAGGCAACCGAAGCAGCAAAGAAGTCTGTTGTCAAGGTTCGCGTGCTGAATGGCACCGTGCCGCACGAAGTGATTGGTCGCTTCGGTGCTGCAAAGGTGCTCATCCGCCCTGCGACTCCTGGTACGGGTGTTATCGCTGCTGGTGGCGTCCGCGCCATCCTTGAGCTTGCCGGCGTAACAGACGTATTGACAAAGTCCCAAGGTTCGTCGAATCCGCACAACACGGTGAAGGCAACCATGAACGCTCTGATGCAACTCGAAGATGCTGCCGCCGTCGCTGCGCGCCGCGGTGTGTCGCTCGAGAAGGTGCTTCAAGGCTAAGCACAAGGAGATACCCCATCATGAAATTGAAGATCACCCAAGTGCGTTCGATCATCGGCGCTCTGCAAAACCAAAAGGCGACAATCAAGGCTCTCGGCCTTGGCCGCCCGAACTACGTGTCAATCAAGCCAAAGAACGCGCAAACGCTCGGCATGATTAACACTGTTCGCCACCTTGTGACCGTTGAAGAGATCGCAGACTGAGGCTTATCATGAAACACATCGGAAATCTTTCGCCCGCTCCGGGCTCCCGTCATAAGAAGAAGCGCATTGGTCGTGGTGCCGGCTCAGGTCACGGTGGTACATCCACACGTGGTCACAAGGGTCACCAGTCACGCAGTGGCGGCCACCAAAGCCGTGGCTTCGAGGGCGGTCAGATGACGCTTACGCGTCGTATCCCGAAGTTCGGCTTTACGAACATCAACCGCATCGAGTACTCGGAAGTCAATGTCGCGACACTTCAGCGCCTTGTCGACGAGAAGCAGATCGCTGACGGTGTTGTAAGCAAGGACGTTCTCTACTCACTTGGTGTGATTCGCAAGAAGTCGGCACCAGTGAAGATTCTTGGAAACGGTGAGCTTTCCGCGAAGCTCGCTGTAACGTGTGATAAGATCTCTGAAGCAGCCAAGCAGAAGATTGAATCAGCCGGAGGAGCGGTTACCGTCAATGGCTAATATCGTTACCACGTTCCGGAACATGTTCCGGATCGAAGAGCTTCGCCAGCGGATCGTGTTTACACTGATCGCACTGCTGGCTGTTCGCGTGGGTTCGTTCATAACGATCCCGGGCGTCGATGTGACATTGCTCAAAGATGCTGCGGCCACAAACCAAGGCACGATCTTCGGACTGTACGACATGTTCGTGGGTGGAGCGTTCTCGAACGCTGCGATCTTCGCTCTCGGTATCATGCCATACATCTCTGCGAGCATCATTCTCCAAATCGCCGGTGTGGTTCTGCCAAGTCTGCAGAAGCTCCAGCGCGAGGGCGAGGATGGCCGTCGCAAGATCAATCAATACACACGTCTGCTGACAGTGCCAATTGCGGCGCTGCAGGCATGGGGTGTAACAGTGAAGGTTGCCCAGACAACGGTTGGTGCCGGCGGTGTGTCGGTCGTGCCGGATCCAGGCTTCTTCTTCACGATTTCATCGATTCTGATTCTGACAGCAGGTACGGTTGGTTTGATGTGGTTGGGTGAGCAAATCACTGACCGCGGTCTTGGCAACGGTATTTCGCTGATCATCTTCATTGGCATCATTGCGCGGTTCCCAACGGCAATCATGCAAGAAATCGGCCTTATCGACGCTGGCTCACGCCTGCTCGTGGTTGACCTTGTGTTGTTGACCTTCCTGTTGGGTATCATCGCTGCGGTGATTTTGATTACGCAGGGTGCGCGCCGGATTCCGGTGCAGTACGCGAAGCGTGTTGTTGGTCGTAAGGTGTATGGCGGAACAACGCAGTACATCCCACTTCGCGTCAACACTGCTGGTGTGATGCCAATCATCTTTGCTCAGTCAATCCTGTTCATCCCGGCAACATTTGCATCGTTCTTCCCAGAAAGCAAGTTCTGGCAGGGCGTCGCGCAGAGCTTCAGCGAGACATCGCCGTTGTATGCCGTGATCTTCGGTTTGATGATCGTGTTCTTCACGTACTTCTACACAGCGATTGCCTTCAACCCGAAGGAAGTTGCTGACAACATGAAGCGCAATGGCGGTTTCATTCCTGGCGTTCGCCCGGGTGAGGCTACGTCGGACTACATCGAGAACATTCTTACGCGTATAACACTGCCTGGTGCAATCTTCCTTGCCCTCATCGCGATCCTTCCAACGTTTGCGATGTCGGTGCTGCAAGTACCACCAGTCTTTGCTTCGTTCTTTGGCGGTACAAGTCTTCTCATCATTGTTGGTGTAGCGCTCGACACGCTCCAGCAGATTGAGTCATTCCTCCTGATGCGTCACTATGACGGATTCATGAAGACTGGCAAGATCCGCGGTCGCGCTGGCGCGCTCTCCTAAGATCGATGGCGGTAGCAGACCTCAATATCTCGACGCTTACGGCGGAAGAGATTGTCAAGATGGAAAAGGCGTGTCGGATTGTTGCCGATGTGCTCAACCATATGAAGGGGTTCGTGAAGCCGGGTGTCACGACGGCCGAGCTGGATGCGATTGTTGAGGATTTTATCCTCACGCGCGGTGGCGAGCCGGCGTTTAAGGGATACGAGGTAGATGGAAAGGTATATCCTTCCTCAGCTTGTATCAGCATCGATGAAGAAGTGGTGCACGGCATGCCTGGGCAACGTGCATTGAAAGAAGGACAGATCGTAACCGTTGACGTTGGCGTTCGTTACGATGGATACTACGGAGATAGCGCTTACACCTACGCGGTGGGCGAGATCTCGACAGAAAAGCAACG
Organism: uncultured Melioribacter sp.; assembly: GCA_964432155.1. Classification (GTDB taxonomy): domain Bacteria; phylum Bacteroidota; class Ignavibacteria; order Kapaibacteriales; family Kapaibacteriaceae; genus UBA10438. The sequence goes on from CAYSMF010000008.1 coordinate 78,215, forward strand.
TCTGCTTGATGTAACGAAGGAGTCTCTCCGACGTGGAATCGAGCAAGCAGTGGACGGAAATCGCGTGTACGACATCGCGAAGGCTGTCCAAACGTATGTTGAAAATCAAGGGTTTTCGGTAGTACGGGAACTCGTCGGACACGGCATCGGCCGTCATCTGCACGAAGAGCCCCCTGTCCCGAACTTCGTCCCGGGCCTGCTTCACCGAAGCAGATTCCCAAATGCCAAGCTCAAGAATGGGATGGCATTGGCGATCGAACCGATGGTGAATATGGGCTTGTTCCATGTGCACACGGCAAGCGATGGGTGGACGGTGTACGCGGCAGACGGAAAACCGTCAGCACATTTCGAACACACGATTGTGATTGACGGAGCCACACCGAAGATTCTGACAGCAATGGAGTAACGGAACATTTTCACGCAAAGGTTTTGATGGGTCGCGAAGACGTCATACGGGTTGATGGTGTGATTGAGGAAGCGTTGCCGAACACCCAGTTCATCGTAAAGCTGGACAACGGACATAAGATCCTCGCGCACGTCTCCGGGAAGATGCGCATGCACTTCATCAAGATTTTCCGTGGCGATAAAGTCACGGTGGAAATGTCACCTTACGACCTGTCAAAGGGTCGCATCGTGTACCGCTACAAGTAACAAGGCAACAAACTCGATCGACATCGAAAGGTTTTCTCATGAAGGTTCAAGCATCGGTGAAGAAGCGCAGCCCCGACGACAAGATTGTTCGTCGTAAGGGAAGGGTGTACATCATCAACAAGAAGAACCCTCGCTTCAAGCAACGTCAAGGCTAATTCAGGAGACACACAGTGGCTCGTATCGCAGGTATCGACCTCCCAAAAAATAAGCGCGGCATCATTGCGATGACGTACATCTTCGGCATCGGCAGAACGCTGAGTGGTCAAGTGCTGGACAAAGCCGGCATCGATCATAGCAAGCGTGTATCGACATGGACAGACGACGAAGTCGCTCGCATCCGTCAGGTACTGGCTGATTACAAGGTTGAAGGTCAGCTTCGCTCAGAAGTGCAGCTGAACATCAAGCGTCTGATGGACGTTGGTTGCTATCGTGGCTTGCGCCATCGCCGTGGTCTTCCGGCTCGCGGACAGCGTACACGTACAAATGCGCGTACTCGTAAGGGTAAGCGTAAGACAGTGGCCGGTAAGAAGAAGGCAGTGAAGAAGTAAGAAAGGACTGAACGACAATGGCAGCAGCAAAGAAGCGCGTCAAGCGCAAAATCGTTGCGGATGTACACGGCAAGGTGTTTGTACGTGCTACGTTCAACAATGTAATCGTGACAATCACCGATACGTATGGCAATACGCTTTCGTGGTCATCAGCCGGCAAAAACGGCTTCCGTGGCTCGAAGAAGAACACGCCGTACGCATCTCAAGTGTCCGCCGACAAGGCTGCACGCGAGGCCTTCGAAATGGGTCTCCGCAAGGTCGACGTCGTCGTCAAGGGCCCAGGATCAGGTCGCGAAGCCGCTATCCGCGCGCTTACGCAGGCTGGATTCGAAGTGCTCTCGATCCTCGACCAAACGCCACTGCCGCATAACGGTTGTCGCCCGCCGAAGAAGCGCCGCGTCTAATCGTTTCGACTCAACCAAATTCTCGTGACTATTGACCCAAGGAAGGCCATGAACATGCAGATGCAGATGCCAGAAGGCATCGTCGTCGAAGAGCTCGGCAGTCCGTACCATGCTCGCTTCGTCCTGAATCCTCTCGAAGAAGGTTATGGAACAACGATCGGTAACGCGTTCCGTCGCGTTCTCCTTTCGTCGATCCAAGGATCCGCCATCGTCGGCATCAAGATCTCTGACGTACAGCATGAGTTTCAGACGATCGCCGGTGTTGTCGAAGACATGTGCGAAATCATCTTGAATCTCAAAGAAGTACGGTTCCGTATCGTCGATCCAAAGGCGCCAAGCCGTATTTCATTCCGCGTGAAGGGTCAGAAGACCTGGACAGCGCAGATGATCCAAGACGCAACAGCAGGTGCGATCGAAGTTCTCGATCCATCAAAGAAGATCGCAACACTCGCCGATGATGCAGACTTCGACGTCGAAATCCGTATTGGTCGTGGCAAGGGCTACGTTCCTTCGGAAGAGCAGAATCAAGCTGACTTCCCAGTTGGCATGCTCCCAATCGATGCGATCTACACACCGATCAAGAACGTGATCTACAACGTAGAGCCGTTCCGCGTTGGACAAAAGACAGACTATGAGCGTCTCGTGCTTGATGTGAGCACCGACGGATCGATCACAGCAAAGGAAGCCGTTGAGCATTCTGCTGCAATCCTCCGCTCACATATCGCGCTGTTCCTCGGTGTGAACCCATCAGTAGGTGGTGGCGCATCAGAACAACACGACGCTCCAGTTGCAGACACAGAAGCAGAGCGCGAGCGCTCACGCGTCCGCCGCATCCTGCTTCAGCCAGTAGACGAACTCGAACTCAGCGTTCGCGCACACAACTGCCTCAAGGCTGCAAGCATCAAGACGCTCGCAGATCTCGTGAGCCTCCAAGAATCAGACCTTCTGAAGTTCCGCAACTTCGGTCGCAAGTCTCTCTCGGAACTCGCTGATGTAGTAGTGCAGAACGGACTGCAGTTTGGTATGAACGTCGACAGCTACCTGCGCGACGACGACAAGAAGAATGACTAAGGAAGGCTAAGGAGAACCCCATGCGTCACCAGTATGCAGGCCGAAAACTCAAGCGTACCGCGAGCCACAAGCGCGCGATGCTTGCGAACATGGCTACATCACTTTTCGAACACAAGCGCGTTGTTACAACGGTTGCTAAGGCAAAGGAACTTCGTCCGTTTGCTGAGCAGCTGATCACACGTGCTCGTAACGCTCATCGCTCTGAGAAGACGGGCGCTATTTCTGGTGTTGACGTGCACAACCGCCGCATGGTTGGTCGCTTCATCAAGAACAAGGCTGTCCTCCAGGAGCTGTTCGATACAATCGCACCGCTCGTGCTTGAGCGCAACGGTGGATACACACGTATCACGAAGCTTGGTCTGCGTCGCGGCGATAATGCCGAAACAGCAATGATCGAACTCGTTGACTGGTCGAACCCACAAGATGGTCGTTCATCATCAACAAAGCGTAAGGTTGCAAAGGGCCCAGCAAAGCCGAAGCCAATGGCAAAGCCAAAGGCAGCAGCACCAGCGCCAGTTGCTGAAGCAGTGGTTGCAGCAGCCGTGGTAGCCGAAGAAGCACCGGCAGAAGCACCAGTTGAAGCTCCAGTCGAGGCTCCAGCAGAAGCACCAGCAGAAGCTGGCGCAGATGCAGCAGACTCAACAGCAGATGCAGGTGCAGACGCAGCTGCAGACGGCGGAGCATCAGCCGAGTAACATCTCACGTAGTACCGAATCAAACGCCGGGAGCAATCGCTTCCGGCGTTTCCGTTTTTTACAGCATGGCACACGACATTCAACTCAACGCAACCTTTGTGAAGGGGGCGACAAAGCCGGAACATTTTCCGGATGCGTCACTTCCAGAGGTAGCTATGATCGGTCGTTCCAATGTTGGAAAGTCGTCGCTGATCAATACGCTTACGCGACACGGTAAGCTTGCACGCGTATCGAATACGCCGGGGAAGACACAGGAGATCAACTTCTTTGTGACCGACATGAACTTCATGTTGGTTGACCTTCCTGGGTATGGTTACGCACGCGTCAGCAAGACGCAGCGCGAGCAGTTCTCGCATCTGATCAAGACCTACGTGATGCTCCGTCCGAACTTGGTGCTCACGTGTGTACTGATTGATGCACGCCACGATCCGCAGCAGCTCGACATGGCAATGCTCGAAGAGCTTGAGTTCAACAAGCGTCGGTTTGTGGTGATCCTTACCAAGTGCGACAAGCTTAAGCCACAGGCACTCGTTGAGCGTGAGCAGCAAGTCCGTGATCTGCTCGCCAACTGTCAGCACTTTGTTGATGTTCTCCCAACGTCGAGTGAAACCGGCCTCGGTCGGCACAACATGTTGGGTCTTATCAAACGCATCGTACAGCTCTCTCAAACGGAGGAGTCATGACAACGCAACCACGTATCGGCATTATCATGGGAAGCGATTCTGATCTTCCTGTGATGCGCGAAGCTGCTCACATCTGTGAAGAGTTCGGCGTCCCGTACGAGATCAAGGTCGTGAGCGCACACCGCACACCGGCCGATATGGCTGCCTACGGTAGCACGGCACGTGAGCGTGGCATTGATGTGATTATCGCGGGCGCTGGTGGTGCAGCCCACCTGCCGGGAATGATTGCTTCGTACTCCACATTGCCTGTGATCGGCGTTCCGATCCCTACCAAGCAACTTCGCGGACTCGACTCGTTGATGAGCATCGTTCAAATGCCAAGCGGCGTTCCCGTTGCAACCGTCGCCATCGGCGCTGGCCGCAACGCTGGAATCCTCGCAGTCGAAATGCTCGCCATCGCATCGCCAGAACTCCGTACAAAGCTCGCAGCCTTCAAATCGGCAATGGCTGAAGAGTCACGGAAGAAGAACGAGAATCTGTAGATCGACATTCGAGGGCATTGCATGCAGATGTTGCTTGCACTTTTTACCGCCGCGATCCTCACGTCTGGACCGTCGGCATTGCCCATTTCGACAGTGCCATGTACCTGCATAGTCGTGCCACTCCAGGAACACATCGCCAAAACGGATGTAGTGTTTTCCGGTATGGTGATCGCACAGGACACAGTGGAAGTGCAATATCTTCCGACGGAATACAGCAGCACATTTCTGAATAAAATCGAGGTGCGTAATACGATCTTGTCACAGGGTGCGTACAAGGGCGCCGTGTCAGATACCGTAATAGTTGTCACTGCAGCAGATGGTGCTGCCTGTGGGTACAGTTTCGCTGTCGGCAACGAATATCTTGTCTACGCATACATCAGAGACGGTGTTCTTAGCACGAGTATATGCAGTGCAACAAAGCCACTGGCGAATGCAGGTGCAGACCTGAGGTTGCTAACGAGGTAACGCATTAGTTGCGGATCACGCGCCCATGAGCTGCTGCACGGCCAGTGGTAAGGGTGATCAAATAGACCCCAGGCATCCAGTTGTTGCAGTCGATACGATGCATTGGAGTTACTCCACTATTGTGGCTCATGTCTGAGTTTAGGACGGTCTCCTGATGTATCTCATTGCCGAGAACATCCACAATGCTAATCCTTGCTGATTGTGTCGACGCATCTAATAATTCGGATGGTAGCGCAATCATAAACATGGATGACGAGGGATTTGGGGCAACATCAAGAGTGAGTGTTTTCGGCCCCGTGACATCGTCCTCCCGAAGTGCTGCGTCATTGCGAATCGAGGTAGTAGTCACTGATAGTTTCAACATCACAAGTTGTTGGAGTGGCGTTGACGACGTTTGTCCAATAAGTGTTGTGTCGTTGACCAGTGCAATCCAACTCAGCGGATATTGCAGGGGCGGTCTTGTCGAAATCACATTGAATACTGTTGGCTCGCTGAGGTGAACACAGTACACGTTACGCTCATAATCTGAAACATAGGCTCTGTCGCCCTGTAGTGCGAGAGCAACAAGTCGGCTTTCCTGCTGGTTCGCAATTGTAGTATATGCGTGTTCTGAAAGTGAAAACACAGCGAGCGAGGTCGACCCGTTTCTCGAAATCTCGTTTGACAGTGTAATCGCATACAAGGAGTCATTTCTCACTACCCAGGAGCGTAGTGACGAAATCGCTGGAAATTCAGTAGATCGAACTAGCTCGCCCCCACGGTATTCTCTCAGCTTCACTATAATCGATGAACGATACACGGTCGTGTCTACCGAAGCTTGCACGTTCTCTATCGTCCAAATTGCCTTACCAGGTTGGAACGCTAGTACAGAAAGCGTAGAACTAGGAGGTGGCTGTGGTCTAGCATAGATGCGCCAGTTTCCTCCCTGATCGGTTGAGTACATAAACGCAGCGTTGATAACATTATAGCCCAAAAGTGTATCGGTGCTGCTGGCAATGAAGAACGATGGCGTTACTTGCTCGCTCGTTCCACAATCCGTCTTGCCTGTGTTCGGATTGACAACAGTGCGTATTGAGACTTCATTCCATAAGGTGGCAATGGTGCTATCTGGAGCTACGCTAACTGTCCGGCAGGACGTATTTGAGGGCAAGCAACTGCCTCGGATTTCCTTGGGAATCCAAGCGTCGCTCTGTTTGTTCCGCTGCAACAGCGTTCCGCCAAAGCCTTGGAAAAGGTAGACCCCTCTGTCGGCAGAGCCGACGCTCGTCGACGTGCGGAATGGCACACCCGGGATGTATGATTGAACGCTCCATCCCAGGGTTCGGTCCCAAGCACCAATGAATGCGTGTGCGCCGCCAATATGTATAGTTGAGTCCTCGACGTGATAGGACCGCGGCTCGAACGCAAACACATCTTGCTTCAATAGGTCTTGTTTGCGAGTTGTAAACCTAACGATGGAATCACGAACTACGGATATCGAGCTGGATCGACTGAGCGCGATAATGTAGTTACTCCCTGGAACAAGGAGGTAGCTTGACTTAGAAGTGTCAACGACAGAAAATGGACCAAGATTTCGTGACACTGTAAGTAACGTTGTATCGGTATCGCCTCGCACTGATACAGCAATTAGTGACGCGTCCGGGCTTGTTGCTACTGCTGTAGGCAGTCCCGTTGAAAAAGGCATGCTGATGACTGTGTCAGTTGCAGTGCCAGCGTAACCAATAACGCGCACGAAACCACTTCCAGCAAGTGTGATGTGAGAACGAGATGCACTCGCACATGTCACCGAGTATTGGTTCCACGTTTGATCGATATCTAATGAGCCCGCCTTCGTTAAAACGACCTCGCCAGCACTGGTGCAGAACAGGGTCCGGTCGTCTGAATCACCCAGCACTGTGATCTGGCCAAGTGTGGAGAAGCTCAGAGAGTCCGTGATTGCACCATCCTGAATTCTGTATAAGCGTCGTCGATCTCGTGTTGGGAGTACAATCGTGCTTCCATCATTTCTCTGCTGTGCCAACTGAATTGGGATGATTGAAAGCGTCGAAACTCCCTTGCTATAATGAACGCCTTCGCGCGAAGCATGGGCAATCATGCCGTCGGAGCGCAAGAATGCGTGGCCTGATTCTTCAGCCCATGAGGCGAGGAAGGAGCCTGTCAGTTCAAGAACGTCCGCCGTCGTTGGTACTGGCTGACAACATGCCTCAATTGTATGTGACAACAGCAATGCAGCGGCGGCGACTATACTGTAGAGGGATGGTCTCATGGTTGACTTGTGTGTGGGTGGCGACTCGAATCAATCATCGGATGGTTACTATGGTGATGCACACACAACATAGCAGCCGCTCAACCAGTTAGGGGGCAGAGTGTTTGGTACCGGTATATGGCCAAACGTTGCAGACTTCGAGCAAGCACCAACCGATGCAAGTGACACGCGCCTAGTGCGCAGTAACGGGGGCGACACGCTGTGGTCATTGCAGAGCCCATATACAATCTCGCAATGACCGTAGCCTGTATCGCAAGGGAGTATGTTAAGCGTAAAAGAGGAATCGGTCGATGCCTCAACACAAATACTTGGTGTCCGCATTGTTACGAATGTTTCAACCGGACATCCTGGGACGCTGTCGAGACATGGGGCGTAATTCTTCATTGCGACTAGTACATACTCCTCGGCCATTCGCCAGTAGTCTTCATCGACTGTCTTTCCCTCAAGGCAAAACTTGTCGACGAAACGCCATTGGACGATTCGTACTTCGCATACTCCATTGCATTTCCGATAGCAAAAGCGAGCTTCTGTGACGCAGCCTTTGTATGTAAAGTATGGCGTCCATGTTGAGTTCCATGTACATCCACCACTCGGAGGCGGACACTGTGCGGTTGCGACTCTCGACGACAATGTTAGCAAAATGACGGTCATAACCCAGAATGCCGTGATTGCAACCTGAAACAAACCAATGTTGCTAACGCCACTTGGCCGCCCAGCCAAACCTATCTCCGTCTCTCTCTTTTCGAGCACCATGATTATTTTCCGTATATCTAAAAACAACGCACTGTTCTAAAATGTGCTAGTCTAAACCACCTCAACAAAATAGAGAACGCTGCTAAGAAACCCCAACTCGCTTGCCCCCCCCACTTTTTCGCCCCACATACCCCCTTGCATAGGTCTCAAACTTTGCAGACCTTTGCACCCCAACAATGACGCACACGGTCATCCATATTGAGGCACGACGACGACTCACGCTGCGGGAAGCCCGGCAGCATGAGTCGCGCCACTAAGCGCACTCTGCGCGCCGCCCCCGCAGCGAAGCCCCCTCGATGAGCATCTGCAATGTCTGCGCTCATCGACCGCGACTTCTCCGTAACTGAAGATCACATAAGGGACTGCCATGACGTTTGATATCATGGTGGCCGATGACCGTCATTTCTCCTATGCGGAAGAGATCGTTGAAACGATCTTTACAGCTGCTCAGCAGCGTGGAACCGGCATCGCCAAACGAACACCCGAGTACATCATGCAGAAGATGCACGAGGGGAAAGCAATTATCGCACTCACCGAAGACGGCGCGTTCGCAGGGTTTTGCTACATCGAGACGTGGGAACACAATCGATATGTGGCAAACTCTGGTCTGATCGTCAAGCCTGAATATCGTCAGCACCATCTTGCTCGACGCATTAAACGCGCTGCGTTTGATCTGTCGCGCGCGAAGTATCCCGACGCGAAGATCTTTGGCATCACGACAAGTGCAGCCGTCATGAAGATCAATGCTGACCTAGGATACCGTCCGGTCCACTTCTCAGCGCTCACCACCGACGAAGCATTCTGGAAGGGCTGCCAGTCGTGCCCGAATTACGACATTCTTCAGCGCACACATCAAGCGATGTGTCTGTGCACAGGTATGCTGTACGATCCAACGGAGGCACAACGATGAACCGCGTTCTTCTCGCATTTAGTGGTGGACTCGACACGACGTACTGCGCGCGCTATCTGACCGTAGATCACGGAATGGAAGTGCATACGGTGGTCGTAAACACTGGTGGCTTTACCGCTGATGAACTCGACCGTATTGCAGCACGTGCACATGCGTGTGGTGTTGCATCGCACACAGCGCTCGATTGTACACAGGATTTATATGATCAGGTGCTTCGCTTCTGCATCGCAGGCAACGTGCTCAAGAATGCGACGTATCCATTGAGCGTAAGCGCCGAACGTATCGTGCAAGCAACCGCGATCGCACAACATGCGTTGTCGATTGGTGCAACACATCTCGCGCACGGCAGCACGGGCGCAGGGAACGACCAAGTACGATTTGATGTGGTGTTCCGCATCGTGTGTCCAGATCTTCCTGTGCTGACGCCGATTCGCGATCAACAGCTCTCACGCGCTGATGAGATTGCGTACGTGACGAAGCATGGTGTAGAGGGTGAATGGACGAAGGCTGCATACTCGATTAACCAAGGTCTGTGGGGAACATCCGTTGGTGGACGTGAAACACTGACATCGAACGAGCCACTGCCGGATAGCGCATGGCCGTCGTCGCAGCTTCCAGAGCCCGATCCAGCGAGCAACGAGCGCATCGTTCTTCGCTTCGAAGCCGGACATCCCGTTGCTATCAATGGCACACGAATGTCTCCCGTAGATGCGATTCGCATGCTCAATGAGCGCGGCGCATGCTGGCGTATCGGACGTGATATGCATGTGGGCGATACGATCATCGGCATCAAGGGTCGCGTAGCATTCGAAGCACCAGCAGCAATGATGATTATCAAAGCACACCACTTGCTTGAAAAGCACACTCTCACGAAGTGGCAGCTGATGTTCAAGGATCAGTTTGCGTTGTGGTACGGACAACTCCTCCACGAGGGGAATGCTCTCGAGCCAGCGATGCGTGATATCGAAGCATTCCTCGAAAGCTCGCAGCGATGCGTCACGGGTGACGTGATCATTCGTTGTAGCGTAGGATCATTCCTGCTGGAAGGAGTCGAGTCGACAAACGATCTCATGCGCTCGTCTGTTGCGACCTATGGCGAAGAACAAAAGGCGTGGACTGGCGACGATGTGCGCGGGTTCGCACGCATCGCAGCGATGCAAACCAGTATCTGGCATGCCGTCCATGGGGAGGATGCACGATGAAGCTCGCTATCGTTGGTGGAGCCGGGTATACCGGTGGGGAAGTGCTGCGCTACGTGCTGCAGCATCCCGAGCTGCGCTCGTGGGACGTTGAGGTGGTCAGCGCGTCGCATGCAGGAAAGCCTGTGTGGCACGCTCACGGTGATCTTGAAGGATACACGCCGCTTGTGTTTGCTGAAGCATACACTGGTGCGGATGTGACGATTCTGTGTCTTGGTCATGGGGCTTCCACAGCATGGATGGCCGAGCACAACATCGATGCACATCAACGCGTGATTGATCTTGGTAACGACTTCCGTATCGAGCATGGATCGTCACCCTGGGTGTACGGTCTGCCCGAGATGCATCGCGAGCGTATTCGGACAGCAACACGTGTGGCAAACCCTGGGTGCTTTGCTACGGCGATCCAACTTGGGTTACTCCCGCTTGCAACGAGTGGACATTGCACTGGGGATATTGTGGTGCACGCAGTGACGGGCTCGACTGGAGCAGGGCAAGCCCCTTCGCCGACGTCGCACTACTCGTGGCGCGAGCATAACATGCAAGCGTACAAGGTGTTCGAGCATCAGCACGAACCGGAAATGCGTCAAACACTTGGCGATGTGCGTATGCACTTTGTGCCCGTGCGAGGTCCGTTCACGCGCGGTATCTATGCGTCGATCGTTCTTCCTGGCGACTTCGACCGTGATGCCGTGCTTGCACAGTATCGCGAAATGTATGCGACACATCCAATGGTGCGCGTGATGGATGGATCACCGGATTTGAAGTCGGTCGTGAACACATCGCTCTGTCGCATCGGCATTGCGGCAAGTGATTCGGCACTTGTCATCACGAGTGTGATCGACAACCTTGGTAAGGGGGCTGCCGGACAAGCCATGCAAAATCTGAATCTGATGTGTGGCTTCGAGGAAACGTTGGGTCTGTTTGCAAAACCACTCGCCTACTAAGGGAGCTACGATGAAGCGGTTTACATCTGTACACGACGTTGTTGCTGGACCTGGTTTGCGTGTAATGCTGGACGAAGCACATGCGTATGCGCAGGATCCATGGCGCACACCTGATCTCGGCGCACGCAAGACGGTTGGTTTGCTGTTTATGAATCCATCGCTCCGCACGCGCATGAGCACGCATAAGGCTGCCACGATGCTCGGAGCCGACGTGATCGTGTTGAATGCGGGCAGCGACTCGTGGACGCTCGAAACACGCGATGGCGTGATCATGGATGGTACCACAACAGAGCACATGAAGGAAGCCGCGGCAGTGATGGGTGCATACTGCGATGTGCTTGGTTTGCGCACGTTCGCTTCGCTTACTGATCGCGATGCCGACTACGCTGAAGATGTACTCGAGAAGTTCATCGCCTACGCTGGACGTCCGGTTGTAAGCCTCGAGAGTGCTACGCGCCATCCGTTGCAGAGCTTTGCCGATCTCATTACGATTGAGCAGCACAAGACGGTTGCACGACCTAAGGTAGTGCTCACATGGGCACCACATCCCAAGGCGTTGCCGCAAGCAGTTGCGAATTCCTTCGTGGAGTGGATGCGTCACGCGGATGTCGACCTTGTGGTTGCACATCCAGAAGGATATGAACTCGACCCATCGTTTATCGGTGATGCAACAGTGACACATGATCAGGATGAAGCACTTCGGGGTGCTCACTTCGTCTACGCGAAGAACTGGTCGAGCTATGCCGAGTATGGAGCGATTCTCTCGCGCGACATGTCATGGACAGTGAGTGCTGAGAAGATGGCGCTCACTGACAATGCGAAGTTCATGCACTGCTTGCCCGTGCGTCGTAACATGATCGTTACTGACGACGTATTGGACAGTCCGATGTCCATCGTGATCCCGCAGGCAGCAAACCGTGTTGTATCTGCGCAAACCGTGCTCGCTCGACTGCTTGCAGGAGAGCGCATATGAAGGTGATCAAAATCGGTGGGGCAGTGATCGATACGCCCGAGTTACGCCAGCAAGTGCTGGCTGCAATTGCACAGCATGGAGAACCATGCGTCGTTGTGCACGGCGGCGGTGTGATCGCCACACGGCTCGCTCAGCAACTCAATGTGCCGCAAACAATGGTCGAGGGACGTCGTGTCACCGATGCGGCAACACTTGAGATTGTCGTGATGGCCTACGCCGGCAACGTTAACAAGACACTTGTCGCCGAGCTGCATGCGGCTGGGTGTACGAGCATCGGCGTTACTGGTGCCGATGCCCATCTTGTACGTGCACATCGTCGACAGCATCCAACGATCGACTTCGGATTTGTTGGTGATGTCGATCACGTCGATGCAGACCGACTCCGCACGTTCCTCCAGCAAGGCGTCAGCGTTGTTGTAGCGCCCATCACGCATGATGGCAACGGGCAACTGCTCAACACCAATGCCGATACAATGGCTGCAGAGATCGCCATCGCGCTCGCAGCAGCTCGAGTGCAAGACGAAGAGACCGTCTCGCTCCACTTCGTCTTTGAACATCGCGGCGTGCTCGCATCGATTGACGATGCACAGTCATGCATCCCTGAACTCACCGCCGACGATGTTGCATCGTTGATTGAGCGTGGAGTGATTACAAAGGGTATGATGCCCAAGATCACGAACGCACTCCGCGCATCGGCTGCTGGTGTTGCGACAGTGATTCAGCATGTAGAAGACTGCGGAACACTTACGGGGACGCGTGTCCTATGATCGATCTTCTTACAAAGCTTATCGCTATACAGTCCTTCTCGCGCGAAGAACATGCAACGGCCGATATCATCGAAGCAGTGCTGCGCAATGCCGGATGTCCGGTAACGCGCATTGGCAACAATGTGGTATCGCTGCCTCCCGCAGACAGACGTCCTGTGTGGCTCTTGAATTCGCATCATGATACCGTTCGGCCAGGGGGCGGGTGGACAAAAGATCCGCTGACTCCTACGGTCGTAGATGGACGTTTGTATGGTCTGGGCTCCAACGATGCAGGCGGCGCGCTCGTCATGATGCTCGCTGCCTATCTGCACTTCGCCTCGCGCACAGACACGCCCGTGCAATTCGCCTTCGCAGCAACTGCAGAAGAGGAAATCAGCGGCGAGCATGGCATGGCACTGCTTACGCGCGATGTGTTCCCAACATATCCCATTGCCTGTGCACTTGTTGGTGAGCCAACACAGATGCACATGGCAATCGCCGAACGCGGCCTCATGGTGCTTGATTGCACATGGCACGGACGCACGGGGCATGCAGCGCGCAAGGAAGGCGTCAACGCTATCTATGCGGCATTGCGGGATCTCGAGTGGTTTCGCTCGTATGAATTCCCGAACACAAGGTCTGACCTTGGCGAAGTATCGATGACGGTAACGCAGATCAATGCTGGGTCGCAGCACAACGTTGTGCCCGATGTCTGCACTGCTGTCGTTGACGTGCGCATACCAGGATCACATACGCATGAAGACGTCCTTGCGGAGATCCAGCAGCATGTTGCGTGCACATGTGTGCCGCGCTCGATGCGACTGCGATCATCGTCGATTGCATTAGATCACCCGCTTGTGCGCGTCGGTGGTGCCCTCGGTATGCATACCTACGCGAGCCCGACGATGTCCGATCAGGCATTGTTGCCGGTCGGAGTGCCATCACTGAAGATTGGACCAGGCGATAGCGCGCGATCGCATACGCCAGACGAATGGATTGGTATCGACGAAGTTGAACACGGCATCGCAACATTCATCCATCTCCTCGAATCAACACTTCGGAGTCTGCAATGAAGCCATGGGATAAAGGGGCCCCCATCGACGCACTGATGGAATCCTTCACTGTTGGACGCGACCGCGACGTTGATGTGCGCCTTGCACGATGGGATGTCGTTGGGTCGATAGCACATGCTGAAATGCTCGGCGCAGTCGGCTTGATCTCCGATGACGAGCGGCGACAGCTTACTGCAGCGCTGTCCGACTTGCTTGAGAAAATTGATCGTGACGGGATTGTGATCGACCCAGCATGCGAGGACATTCATTCGCATGTCGAAGCAGTGCTTACACGCAAGCTTGGTGATGTTGGCAAGAAGATCCATACCGGACGCAGTCGTAATGATCAAGTGCTTGTTGATCTCAAGCTCTTCCTCCGCCATGAACTCCGTAGCACCCGCATGCGCGTCAAGGAACTCGCCGAGCTCCTCATTGCGCTCGCAAAGCAGTACGTCAATGTCGAGCTGCCCGGATATACGCACTTTCAGATCGCCATGCCATCAAGCTTTGGGTTGTGGTTTGGCGGGTACGCCGAGGCGCTGATTGAAGACCTCCGTGTGATCGACATGGGTATCGACGCAGCCAATGCCAATCCGCTGGGTAGTGCTGCAGGTTTTGGAACATCGCTTCCGCTTAATCGCGAGCTGACGACGCGCTCGTTGAACTTCGATCGCGTGCACATCACGAGCACCTTCGCGCAAATGTCGCGCGGACGTACAGAGAAGCTTGCTGCGATTGCGCTTGCTCAGCCCCTTTCCACGCTTGCGCGCTTCGCTGCGGATGTAGTGCAGTATGCGAGCCAGAACTATGGGTTCATCACATTACCGGAAGCGTTTACGACGGGTTCGAGCATCATGCCGCATAAGCGAAATCCCGATGTGTTCGAGGTGTTGCGTGCGCGCTGCAATCGCATGCAGTCGGTGCCGCACGAGATCACAACGATGCTGAGCAATCTCCCGTCGGGCTATCATCGCGACATGCAGTTCATTAAGGATGTCATTGTTGATGCGATCGACGAAACGCAGCTCCTGCTGGACGTCGCGCTACACGTTGTACCGCACATCACGCCTGTCGAGAATCTGCTGCAAGATTCATCGTACGACCCAGTGTACAGCGTTGCGCGTGTCGAAGAGCTTGTGCGCACTGGCGTACCATTCCGCGATGCATATCGCATGGTTGCCGACGAACTCAAGAACGGCACCTTCACACGTCCGACCACCATCGTTGAAGGCAGCGCGTTGGGGAGCGTCGGGAATCCGGGGATAGAATTGTTACGACCGTGAACGTGTAGGGGCGAGACCCTGTCTCGCCCGTATGGAATCGGGCGATGCGGTTATTGTTCCACGGGCGAGACAGGGTCTCGCCCCTACGGTCTGATATTGCGTAAGCGCAGTGCAACAACCGCACCCAACACCGACCCTGCGATCACATCGCTGAGGTAGTGCG
The DNA here is from genome assembly GCA_964432155.1 of uncultured Melioribacter sp. Classification (GTDB taxonomy): domain Bacteria; phylum Bacteroidota; class Ignavibacteria; order Kapaibacteriales; family Kapaibacteriaceae; genus UBA10438. The sequence continues at coordinate 93,506 of CAYSMF010000008.1, forward strand.
CATCGACCATCATGCGAGCTACGGCAATCGCAATGCCAAGGGGCCAGAAGAACCAGCGCAGACGGGGCCATGCGGCGCTGCCACTAATGGCAATGGCAAGGCCTGTTGTCGCATGTCCCGAGGGAAAGCTATTCCAGAGGTACTCCATGCGGAAGGCGAGTGGATCCCACTGTGTGATGCCTTCGGTGAGCATGAGCATGGGGCGTGGACGGCACGCAATGACTTTGATGATGTTCGCTGCTATGCCGCTGATGGCGACGCTGAGGAAGAACTCAATGTGTCGATGCGCGACGTCGCGCATGGATCGCCATGCAATTACGACCGTGACGAGACAGTACGCGAGGACCCAGTGCGACTTACCAAGCTCTTCAAGCACCATGCCCGCTGAGCGCAACCATGGCGTTTCCAAGCTGTGAATGAACCGTGCTAATGGGATGTCGATGAAGAACATCGACCCGACGATTGCAACAACAGCAATCAACGCAAGAAAGATGATGCGTTGCGTGCTCATTTGTCCTTCTTCGGACCTGCGATGGCAGGTAGCTTCAAGGCTGCGATGCGTTCGTTGACGTCGACAAGGTTCTTGGCAATGATCGCATCGACGCGATCACATTGTCCATCTGCTTGACGCTTGAGCGTAGCAAAGAGATCATACACCTGCTGTGTCGGACGTCGATCCGCGCTAGCAGCTACGCTCGCAAGAGATGCAATCTTGTTGTTGAGTTTCACAGGATAGTTCAGGAGATCCTGGAAGGCAACAGCCTTTGTTTGCACGAGCACGTTTTCGATCGCTGTCAGTGAGTCGCTGATGGACTTCATGTCGGATCGAACATCGCGTGTTGTTGCTGTATCAAGATCGCTGATTCGCTGTTGGATTGTTGAAATCGATGAACGCACAGCACGAATTGATGCGATTGTTTTGTGCACGCGTGAGAGCGTTGCGTTGATCTGCTGATGTAGGTCGAACTGTGCTTGTAGTGCTTCACGTGATGTCTTCAGACGTGGATCCATACGGATCTCGAACTGCACGCGTTGTGTATCTGAGCCAAGCGCAAACTCGGCGATATATATGCCCGGCATCGCGCGTGGACCTTCGGTGCCACCGCCCCAGAGGAGCGCTCCATCGAGAGGTTCTGCGCCTGGGTAGAGCATATCCCACACGAACCGGTTGCCGCCACGGTGCAGCGTCAGTGCTTCGTCCGATACACGATGCAGTGAATCACGATAGAACGTGTTGTCGATATCGAACGGCTTGCCCTTTGGTGAGCGTGTGCTCGAGAAGCTGATGATGCTGTCGCCGGTAGCAGTACGAATCGTGAGCGTCAGCTCCTTCGATGTTGTGTCGCTGAGTTGATAGTGGAACTGCACGCCAGAAGGCGCGTTTTCGCCAACGTTCATTGTTGGGCTCGACCACGAGCCCCCTTGCACACGGTATGTGTGTCGAGGTGGATATGCCGTGAAGAGCGATGTATTGCGCGGATTGTATGTGTGCAGGGGCGTGAGATCGTCGAGAATCCAGAAGGATCGACCGTGCGTGCAGATCACAAGATCCTTCTCTGTTGGATGCACAACGAGATCGTGAATTGGTGTCAGGGGTAGATTGCGACGGAAGCGACTCCATGTAGCACCCGCGTCGAAGCTGATGTAGAGTCCGCGTTCTGTGCCGGCATAGAGCAGACCCTTACGGAACGGATCTTCACGCACCACGCGCACAAAGGCGCCTTTGGGAATGCCCTTCGTTGTGAGCGTCCACGTTGCACCATAGTCTGTTGTGGTGTAGATGTATGGCGCGTCATCGCCATGCTTGTAGCGATTGATCGCTGCGTATGCTGTGCCGGCTGCGTGTGGTGATGGTTCGATGATCGAGACGAGCGCTTCGGGCAGACCCTTCGGTGTGACGTTTGTCCAGCTCGTGCCGTTGTCGCGACTGACATGAATCAGACCGCAATCACTGCCCGACCACAACACGCCTTTTGCCACGCGTGATTCTGCAAACGTGAAGATGGTGTTGTAAACTTCAACACCTGTGTTGTCCTTTGTGATCGGACCACCCGACGGAAGTTGTTTTGTTGTGTCGTTACGAGTAAGGTCGTTGCTGATGCGCGTCCAGCTCATGCCTTCATTCGTACTTCGCCATACGTGTTGTGATGTTGTGTACATCACCGTTGGATCATGCGGTGAGAACACGATCGGGAAGGTCCATTGAAACCGCTCGCCGCGATCCTTCGCCCCTTCACCGATTGGATTGTTCGGATACACGGAGATATCCTGTTCCTGCTGAAGTGCGTGCGACTTCCGTCCGAGGTAGCCAGAGTAATTGCCACCAAACGTAATGTCGGGATCTGTAGGGTGCGGCACAACGTAGCCGCTTTCGAAGCCTGCAACAGAGTACCAATCACTGCGTTCGATTGACCAGCCGCCAATTGAACGATGGGGAATCGAGACCGTTGTATTGTCTTGCTGTGCGCCGTAGAGACGATAGGGGAAGTGCGAGTCGACGCTGACGTGATAGAACTGTGCCGTTGCTACATCGTCGGCCGTCCAGTGACGTCCACCATCTTCGCTGACGACAGCGCCGCCATCATTTGCGATGATCATGCGACGTGGATTACGCGGATCGATCCAGAGATCGTGGTAGTCGCCATGGTTGGCCCCCATTCCGCTAAAGCTACGTCCACCATCGATCGACTTATGCATGCCAACGTTGAGCACGTACACAACGTCTGCATTCATCGGATCGGCAAACACATGGTTGAAGTACCACGGACGTTGCCGGAGTTCTGCGTTCGTATTGACACGCTGCCACGTTGCACCTGCATCGACGCTCTTGAAGAGTCCGCCGTGCTCGCTCTCGACCATCGCCCACACGAGATTGCGTTGTGCACGCGATACATCCACGTTGATCTTGCCAAGCATGCCCTTCGGCATGCCGGGATTGCGTGTGATTTCCTTCCACGTATCGCCGCCGTCAGTACTCTTGAAGAGACCCGAGCCACTGCCACCACTGCTCATGCTGTACGCGTTGCGATATGCTTGCCAGAGCGATGCATAGATGATGCGCGGATTGAGTGGGTCCATGCGCAGCGTCATGCCGCCGGTGCTGTCGTTACGATAGAGCACCTTGCGCCACGACTTACCACCATCGATCGACTTAAAAACTCCGCGATCGGCATTCGCTGTGAACACGTTGCCCATTGACGACACCAGTACAACATCCGGATTATCCGGATGCACAACGATGTCGGCAATCATCTGTGCCTGTGGCAGTCCGCAGTACGACCACGTAGCGCCGCCGTCAGTTGTGCGATACACGCCGTCTCCCGGCGAGATGTTGCCGCGGATATCAGTTTCGCCCATCCCAACGTAGACCACGTTTGGGTCGGACGGAGCAATTGTGATTGAGCCAACGCTCGACGTCGAAAACGTGGTATCGCTGATTGCGCGCCACGTATCGCCACCGTCGTCGGTTTTGAAAACGCCCCCTCCTGTCGCTCCGAAGTAATACGTCTGCGGCAGATCCGGGTGTCCGGCTACTGCGAGTGATCGACCTGCGCGGAACGGACCGATGTTGCGGAAGCGCATCGATCGAAATGCAAGATCGAGCTGGTCAGACGAAGGAGTTGGTTGTGCCGTTGCAACAACTGCACAGAGCAGCAGGAGGGGGAGAAGCTTCATCGCATAAGTGTCACGGACGACGTGCCATCGGTGATCACGTACACGCCCCGCGAGAGAGTTGAAACATCGATTGTACAATGTTCCGAATCTACGGCGCGAATCGTCGATGTGCGACCATCCAATGTGCGCATTGTCAGGGGGCGAGCAGCCGCAAACGGAAGGCGTACCGTGTTGCCAGTGGCGACAATGGCGCGTGGGGCCACAGGCGTGCGCAGGGCGGCTTGCACTGATGTTGCATCGATCACGCGATAGACGGCCACATCCTTTGCCGGAGCATACTCGGGAGTATATGCGCGTGTTACCCAGAGGTCCTCGCCTGCGATGCAGAGTCCCTCCGGCTTTGCACCAATTGGGATGATGCGCATGATGCTGCGTGTGGTGAGATCGATCACACGGACATCACCCGCATAGGTGCTGACGAGGAGTTTGCCGTTTGCAACGACCGACTCACGCGGACCATCGAAGCCCTCGGTGCCAACCAACAGCGTATCGACGACTGCGCGTTGCTTGAGATCGATCACCGCTACCCAATGCGAGCCATTCGCCGTGACGTATGCGCTGTCGCCATGGACAGTAATGTGGTTTGGTGTGTCGCCAACATTCAGTGTTACGCGCTCATCCACGTTGTTGATGTTCTCCCACAGGTCGATTGAACCTGACTCTTGTCCGAAGACGCCCTCGGAGAGGATGATTACACCGGCCGTACCGTCGCTCGTGCGAAAGCGCAGTGCCTGCTGCGGGTTGGGTCCGGCAGCGTACCATGTTGAATCGCCAGTGCCCAGCACCTTGCGCACGACAAATCCTGGGTCGGTAAACGACGGACGGTGTGCGATGTAGAGAGAGTTGCCTGCGGCTGTTGTCGATACGGAGTATGTGCCTTGGGCTTGGTAGATCACGCCGAGAGGCGATTGACTATCGAGCGTAAACTCTTCGACCTTTTCGTCGACAACAACGTAGGCGCGGTTTGTCTCTGCGGCAATGCCCATACGGAACACTTGAACATTCGCCCATGGGAAGGTGAACGTGCGCAGCACTTGCAGTGAAGAACGGTCGACTTGTAGCCACGCTGCAGGCAGTTCGCCTGACTCCTGCGTGCCATCGTAGTCGATATCGGACTGCGCACAGAAGATGTGCACGACGTCGCCCACGACATGAATCGACGCCGGAATTGGCGGTGTTTCAACCGTGCGTTGGGCAGTGAGAGAAAGTGTGCCGAGCAGGCACATACACAAAAGGAGAGCTCCACGCATTGCGTGCTCCTGTTCAATCCCGTCATGATGCGTGACGGTGGGGTGCAGAGGCCCCATGTTGAAGATCGATGTGGCAGGTCTTCCGGCTTCGGAGTCATCCTCACCATCCGCCTTCCCGCGTCGTGTCATCTACACGACATCAGTGACTGCTCTTTGCGAGCCAGGATGGGTTGTCGTCCGATACGGCGGCGCAACCGCGCATGATTCACACATGCTTCCCTCACAGCATCACCGCTACGGGTGATGACCACATCGGGAGTGCGAATATAGCACCGCACTATCTTTGCCACATGAGTCAACGCGCCATCCTGTACGTCATCGTTGTGCTCAGCGTGGTAAGCGCTGGCATTTCCGGGTCGCTCTTTAGCACTTATCTGCCAATCATCGCCGCAGAAATGTCGGGTGGGACGGCAACGAAGCAAGATGTCTCGACGATGGGCTCGTATGCAGGAGCATCGTTCTTGATTGGTTGGTCAGTGGGTGCATTCCTGTTGGGTGCGCTGGCTGACCGCATCGGGCGCAAACTTGCATTGTTTGCAGCGATCTGCACGTGTTCGATTGGTGTGCTTGCTACTGCCTTTGTGCCAACACTCTCATTGCTCGTAGCAATGCGATTTCTGACAGGTGCTGGTGCTGGAGGGATCCTCCTGCTTGGATCGGTCTTGATCTCTGAAGCATGGGCGCAAGGCAATCGTGCGCGCATGGTGTCGATCATGATGAACTGCTTCCCAGCAGGATTTCTTGTAGCCGGAGTGATCGGCAGCAATGTGCAGAACTGGCACACCGCATACGTGATGGGAAGCACGACGATTCTCCTAGCAGTGGCTGTGCTTGTCTACGTACGCGAGTCGGAGGTCTGGCGAAACAGCGACCAGCGCCATGAGGTAGAGCATGTAGATCGTGAGCATGTGTTTGATGGTCGCTACCGTAAGGACCTTGTGCTGGGTATCACGCTGTTTGGTTCAATGCTGGTTGGACTCTGGGCAGCGTTTACTTGGATGCCAACATGGGTGCATAACATGAGTAGCGCCGAGCATGCGCAACACAACCGCGGCATGGTCAGTATTGTGCTTGGTATCGGAAGTATGTCTGGTGCACTTGTTGGCGCGCCACTCGCGAATCGAATCGGACGTAGGCGCACGGTTCTCGTGGGCTATGTAGCGTGCGTTGCGCTGTCGCTGCTGACGTTTCAAACGGGTCTCACGCCCGGACCAGTATTGTTCGGTATGATCTTCCTACTCACGTGCGCTATTGGAATCAATCAAGGTGTGCTGAGCACCTACATCCCTGAGCTCTTCCCGACGTTGATTCGCGGTGCGGCGACCGGAATCTCGATGAATGCCGGGCGTCTGCTCACAGCAATCGGTGTGTTCTTTGTTGGTGTGCTCGTACACACACTCGACGGCTATCACAATGCAATTGCCACGTTCGCGGCCGCATACGTGATAGGTGCTATCGCGTTAGCTTTTGCGCGCGAGACTAACGGTCAAGCGTTACCGGAGTGATTGTCATGCTTCGTACACAGACCATTTGACATTGCGTACTTAACGAGACCGACCACCGACGCCACATCCAGTTTTTGGAAGAGATGTGCCCGATGGGTTTCAATGGTTTGAACTGATCGGTTCAGTCGTTCAGCGATTTGCTTTGTTGTGAGTTCTTCGCATGCGATGAGACGCAGGATCTCGATCTCTCGAGTGCTTAGCTCGTGCGATGTATTCACGGTTGCGCTCTCAACTCCAGACTCACCATTGTGTTGTATCAGTCTCGGACGATCGCCCCGCATCACTATATCGAGTTGCTCAACGATTTGCTCGATAGGAATCGTCTTCTCCAGGTAATGATCAACGCCTGCGCGTTCGGCGCGGAAGCGCAGGGCGTTGCTGTGGTGCATTGTGAGTAGTACGACGCGCAGCTCCTGGCGAAGACTCTTTGCCTCCTTGCAGAGTACGATGCCATCGTGCTCCGAGCCGATGGAGTAATCGGTCAGGATGATATCTGCGTTGAATGAGGGCTCGGAAAGCTTTGTGATCGCCTCGCTGAACGAGCGCGCGGTGCCCGCAACTTCGATATGAGGAAACATCGTGAGCGCGGCATGGAGCCCGTCGAGAAAAGCCGTATGGTCGTCTACAAGAAGAATCCGAGCACGAATCATAGCAACGGTGTATTTGTGGTGGCGCAGAGCTGAATCGACTACCTATACGACCTGCAATAATAATGAATGCATGGTCGGTCAACAACGTATTGATTACGTACTCAAACCTCGGTTACATGGTCAGATGACGGAAACGTGATGTGGTCTTGATCAAAAAACAGCGATGTGTGACAAGAGAATCATGGTTTTCCCCAATTGTCTGCAGTAGGCAGAACTGGCATACTTGCACGTGTACGTTAGGGAAGAGATAAGGGAGTAGATGTATTCTCGTTGTGTATAGCCGTAGAATATGAATGCGTAGAGTGGACTCGGGTATGACACCTTGTCCACTTTGCGCATTTATCGTTGTGACTGCGTCATGATGCGGAATACCCGAATGTCGCTATAGCTGTCGTTCCCGCTCCCAGAGCCGACGTCACGGAAAACGTACCACCCCGCAGAGCGACACGAGCATGGATGCTTCGCCAGCCCATACCCTCTGTAGACCGTGACATGTCGATGCCTACGCCATCATCCGAAACTCGCACGGTGATTGCATCGAGTGTGGCCTGTACGTTGATCGTAAGTGTCGAGGCATACGCATGCTGTAGCACGTTGCTTGTAAGCGTTTGTACAGTGCGGTAAATCGATCGCGCCAGATCTACGGGGATCGTGGCAAGGTGATCATCGACATCGCATACCACGGTTATGCGTGACGTCGAGCGAATATCGCCAGCCATGTTGTAGAGTGCTGACGGCAGGCCGTCACGTTCGAGTGAATGTGTGCCAAGCGCGTGAGACAGTGTGCGTAGTTGCCGCGCTGTAAGCGAGACGCGCTCACGGGCCTGCGCAACATACAGGCGTGACGGATGTTCTGTCGGAAGATCGTGAAGCGCCATATCGAGTTGCATGCCAAGGACTGCAAGCTCTTGTCCAGCGCCATCATGAATAGCTGCGGCAATGTCACGACGGGCTTCTTCTCCTGCCTCGAGGAGAGTCGTATGAAGCTGCTCGTCGCGCTCGCGTTGGTATTGAGCAAGGCGAGCAGCATAACGAGCGTGCGCATCCAAGATGTCGGACGATGTCCGATCAAGTTGACTCATACGGTTTTTAAGTTGCGTGATATATGCAGCTGCGAAGTCACTACGTGGCAGACCGTCCTCATTTTGTGTCAGCTGGACGATCTCATCTATGACTCGTAACCGTAGCTCGTCGCTTACGCCATTGAGGCTACAATACTCAATCGCCCTTGTAAATGAATTTGTAGCGGCCACTTTATTCCCATCCTCAAGAGCCAGAAGTCCTTGAGTAAATGCCCAGCGGACTTTGTAGTGCCCTATCTCGACTATAGATGGATCAGGAACAGTCGCTAGAATTTGTCGTGCTTCATCGAAACGCTTGAGACGCAACGCGAAAAAGGCATGATCAATCTGGAGACAGATAAGAAGTTGGTCCTGCTGATGTTGCCGAGCGAGATCAATGTGCTTGGCATTCCATTCGAGCGCCTCCTCGTATCGCCCAAGCAGCTCGGAACAATACTCCAGGCGTCCGTATACCAAGGACCGTTCTGGGGCTTCTGATTCATCTGTGAGCAGAGCGTAGAGGTCCTTAGCGATGCGTAAGGCGTCCTCGTGACGTCCAATAACAGCATATGCAAACACGAGATTGAACGAAGCGCGCGTAAGCTGTCGATCAGTGCCATATGCAGACAGCTCCTCATAGCTGGCAGCAAAATACTTGACGCTTGCTCGCATGTCCCCGAGATTACTCAGGGCCCCACCAACGATGCCATACGTTAGGCCGAGGGCAATATGTTCGTCGTGCTCACGAAATGTGTATTCTGCGATTGCGAGTAGATCCAGTGCTTCCTCGTGACGACGTGCACTGACCAAAGCAACGGCCGCCTGGTATTGAGCGAATGCCCCGAGCGGCGAGGAGGGGTCGATAATGTCGCGCTTGCGCTCGAAGAGGTCGAGTGCGGCAGCGGTGTCTGCCTTCTGGTTGAGCATCCATAGCTCGCATATGAGACGAGCCAATGCTAAGTCAAGTGGCAGATCGTCGGGCATTTCAGCAAGAGCTGTTGCTGCATGTTGATCTTCACGTTGATAGATGCACTGTGCGGCGTGATGTACCAAGCTGCCGAGCGTCGCATCAGACCATGCGGTGGGATCGAACTCGCTGGGCATTAAAAGCGACGATAGTACTGTCATGCTACTACTATATCGTTGTGAGAATACTTGGATTCGTAACGTGGATTACCTGCAAACCAAGTGCCGAGGCGCTCAAGCAATTTGCACGGGAATCATCGATGAGCAACGTTTCGGATGGATCAGCCCCTTCTACAGCGCATACGTGAAGAAACGCGGCTGGGTCTGGCTTGCGCACGCGTTCGACGTATGAGAGGTAGACATGGTCGACTGCGCTGAACACGGGTTCGCAACGATCGCGCGCATCAAGGTAATGGAGCTCGGAGATATTCGAGAAGATGACGAGTCGGTCGCCATTGCCGGAAGCACGTGTTGCGCGAATGTGTGCAACCGTTGCCTCGGCGCTCGGGAAGAGGCCGTTGTCAAGAATGGCGCACCATGCACGATCAAGATCCTTGTCGCTACAGGTATACCCATACAATTCGCGAAGTCGCTCACGGAACTCCGGCGTGGAGAGATCGCCACGATCATAGGCGACGAAGACAGGATCCTGATCCTCGACACCGAACATGATCTCACGTCCGTTGTATCCGTCAAGCGACATCATTGCACGACGTGTACGCTGGAAGTCGATATTGAAGAGTACGCCACCGAGATCAAGAATCGTAAGCGCCATGGTGTCTGCGAGCGATTAGTAGCGGAAATACATCCAGCGATTGTCTGTGATCGTGGCTGCAGTGCGAAGCGATGTTTGAAGCTTGTCCCACGCTGCTGCGCGTTGCTCCTGCTCGAGATCCTCTTTGCGAAGTTCGAGCCACATCGGGAACTCCTCGGGATTAGCTTTGACAACGCCGGTGATGTTGACCACATACCAACCTGACTCGCCGAGGAACGGACCATACAAATCCGGAACAGGCTTGGCGAGAATTTCGCGTGCAGCTGTTGGGTCGTAGAGTACTTCGCCGATCATTCCATCAGCAAAGACTGACAGACCGCGTGCGA
>CAYSMF010000009.1:0-83246 GCA_964432155.1 uncultured Melioribacter sp.
CGCTCAAGGATGGGGAAGATGAATTCATCCGCAGAGCGAAACTCTGCAGGGATTACGGTGCCGCCGTTATTGTCATGGCCTTCGATGAAGATGGTCAGGCAGACTCGTTCGAACGTCGCATCGCAATCTGTGAGCGTGCCTACCGCATCCTTATCGATCGGGTCGGCTTCCCTGCGTACGACATCATCTTTGATCCAAACATTTTGACTGTTGCCACAGGCATTGAAGAACACAACGGGTATGCTGTCGACTTCATTAAGGCGACGTCGTGGATTAAGCAGCATCTACCGTATGCGCGTGTGAGCGGCGGTGTAAGTAACATCTCGTTCTCCTTCCGCGGCAACGAGCCGGTTCGTCGCGCAATGCATACAGCGTTTCTCTACCACGCCATCGCGGCAGGTATGGATATGGGCATTGTGAATGCTGGACAGATTGATGTGTACGATGAGATTCCGAAGGATCTTCTTGAGCATGTCGAAGATGTGCTGCTGAATCGACGTCCCGATGCAACAGAACGCATGCTTGTGTTTGCTGAAACCGTGAAGGCTACTGATAACGTCGCTGTGCAAGATGAAGCGTGGCGATCATCACCGGTGGCAGATCGGCTCAAGCATGCGCTTGTAAAGGGTATTACGGAGTTCATCGACGTCGACGTTGAAGAGGCGCGGCAGACCTACCCATCGCCGTTGTCGATCATCGAAGGTCCTCTGATGGACGGCATGAACTACGTCGGTGATCTCTTTGGTGCCGGTAAGATGTTTCTGCCGCAGGTCGTCAAGAGTGCGCGTGTCATGAAGAAGGCTGTGGCGATTCTTACACCGTACATGGAAGAAGAGAAACGTCGTTCCGGCTCGGTGCACGAGAATGCAGGCACCGTGCTCCTTGCAACGGTGAAGGGAGATGTCCACGACATCGGAAAGAACATTGTTGGCGTCGTGCTCGGTTGCAACAACTTCCGTGTTGTTGACCTTGGCGTTATGGTGCCAACGGAGAAGATCCTCGACACCGCGCTCGAGATTGGTGCTGATGTGATTGGACTCTCTGGTTTGATCACGCCATCGCTTGACGAGATGGTGCACGTTGCGAAGGAAATGGAACGTCGTAGGATCACCACGCCACTTCTGATTGGCGGAGCTACAACAAGCAAAACGCACACAGCGGTGAAGATCGCGCCGCATGCGTCGTTCCCTGTTGTGCATGTTCTCGATGCGTCGCGCGCCGTGCCTGTTGCTGGATCACTCATCAGTGTTGAACAGCGCGATGCCTTTGTCGCAAGCACGAACGAAGAGTATGCTCGTGTACGAAGCGACTATGCCGCACGAAGTGATGCCAAGAGTCTGCTCACACTCGAACAAGCACGAGTAAAAGCGCTGAAGCTCGATGTTGATTCTATCGCTCCTCCACCGGCGCAGCCTGGTGTGCATGTGTTTGACGACATTCCGCTTGATGAGCTACGCTCGTATATCGACTGGACGCCGTTCTTCTTGTCGTGGGAGTTGCGTGGGCGATATCCGGCGATTCTCACCGATCCTGTCGTTGGTGCCGAAGCGACAAAGTTGAAGAAGGATGCGGATGCACTACTTGAGCGCATCATTGCCGAACGACGTATTCGTGCGCGAGCAGTATGCGGCGTATTCCCGGCACACCGTGCGGGTGATGATGTTGTACTCGACCGTGATGTAACGCTTCACTTTCTCCGACAGCAGACAGTGAAGGCGCCGACATTGCCGCAGCTTTGTCTCGCAGACTTCATTGCATCGCGTGATCAACTTGCCGACGGAGTTACGGATCACATTGGCGCGTTCGTTGTCAACACGGGCGATGGCGTTGACGCATTGTGTGCCGAGTTCGAAGCAGCACACGACGATTACTCGTCAATCATGGTCAAGGCTATCGCTGATCGTCTTGCAGAAGCTTGTGCAGAATGGTTGCACAAGCAGGTGCGCACGACGATCTGGGGCTATGCTCCCGACGAGCAGCTGACGAACGACGAGTTGATTCGCGAGACATATCGTGGTATTCGCCCAGCGCCGGGATATCCAGCATGTCCGGATCACACAGAGAAGGATACGCTGTTCGCACTTCTTGATGCGCAGAATGCTGTTGGCGTGTCGCTGACAGAGTCGTACGCGATGTCTCCCGCATCGAGCGTTAGCGGATGGTACTTTGCGCATCCGCAAGCAGCGTACTTCGCAGTTAACAAGATCACCAGCGACCAGCTCGAGGACTACGCAACGCGCAAGGGATGGTCACGTGACGTGGCCGAGCGTTGGTTAGCGCCGAATCTCGCCACTTAATCTCGACTGTCTGCCATTTCGATTAGAATTGGATGTTCAATCCAATTGACGGAAGAACACCGATGCTTTGCTGCAATTCTACAGCATTCGTTTGCTGATTGAATCGAATCGAATTTGAGTTGCGCCGGCCTGTTGCGTTCTGCACATCGATGTAGGCGATGAGCTGCCATCCGGAGAAGAACCAACGCTTATCAACGCGCACATCAAGGGCGTAGAAGAACGGCAGACGTTCGCCTTGGTTGTAGTATGCAAAGTCCAGCGAGCCAATCGGGAAGCCTGTCTCAGCCGCGCGTTCTGGTGTGGTGATGTAAGGCGTTGTCGGCAAGCCTTGCGACAAACGCAGCTTGCTACTGATTTCCCACTCTGCATCTGGTCGCCAACCAACAGCGATTGAACCGATGATCGGAGAATCAAACGCACCGAGCCGTGCTACACCATCGGCAGCAGTGAACTCTGTACGATTGAGCGAGATCGAGGCCAGACCATAGATTGGAATTGCCGTGCTGAGTTTCTTCTGCACGAAGAACTCTAAACCGTAGGCAACGCCCGTTCCTTCGGTCGACAATGGTTCGAGACCAAATGGAATATCGTTGTAGATGTCGTCGAAACCTGCGGGCGAAAGCACGGCTTGCGGACGGAACGTGCGAACTGGATACGAGCCGTATACCTTGTAGTACGCTTCAACCTGAATCTTGAGATCCTCGGACGCGATCCACTCCCAGCCAAGGATTGCCTGATCTGCGCGAAGTGGCCGAAGTGACGTTGTATTGGTTGGATCGCCGATCAGCCAGATGAATTGTGGGGCCTGGTAATAGCGTCCGCCACCAAGTCGCAACGTCATCTCTGGTGCAAGCAAGTAGCTGATGGTCGCACGCGGCGCTACAACGAGCTGCTCGTTTTTCAGGAAGCCATAGTATTCACCGCGACCGCCAAGAACAACCTTCAAGCGGTCGCTGAGCATCCAGTCGACTTGACCGTAGATGCCTGCGCGGAATGCCGTGAACGAGGTGTCAACACGAAGCGGTGTTGGACGTCCGACCAGATCACGACGTGCGAATCCAGGCAACGTGATGTCATACGCGAGGTTGCTTGCATACCGTACGATTGCGCCTGCATTGATTTCGATATCCGACGACGGAAGGAGCACAAGATCACCGCGGAGAGAATTATCGCCCTCGTATGTCGTGGTGTTGAACACAACGTTTGCGAGCGAATCCTGCTGCGTTGTGTTGTACGCCGTGAACGTCCGCCCTAACGTCACGTTGAAGTATCCGTTCGAAAGGAGTCGTCGCCAGGTAAGACCCGAGAAGTACTGATCTTGTGATGGGGCAGTAACGCGGCTGTTCGAGTAACGGTTGTCTGCCGAATCGTTGTTGAACTTGATCTGGTCCAGCGCACCAATTGTAAGGAACGTCAGCTTGTCGTTCGTCGAGAGGTTGTAGGTGATCTTCGCCGAGAAGTCCCAGTACTCTGGGATAAAGCCAAATCCAGCAAGCGTAAACACCAAGTCGAGATAGCTACGACGTGCCGAGAACAGGTACGAGCCCTTGTCACCGAGCGGCCCTTCAGCGATCACACCGAAGCCTGTTGCACTCAAGTTGACTTCGCCAGCAAAGCGCTGATCGTTGCCCTCGCGCAGCGAGAGGTTCGTAACTGACGAGAGACGATCGCCGTACTTCGGCCCAAAGCCACCTGTTGAAAGCGACACATCGCGTACAAATGCAATGTTGATCAGTGATAGGGGGCCACCAGACGACCCTTGAGAGCCAAAGTGATTGATGTTCGGCACTTCGATATTGTCGACGACGAAGAGATTCTCAAACGGTGATCCACCTCGTACGGCGAGGTCGTTACGACCTGCTCCAGCGATGGCGACACCTGGAAGAAGTGCGACGGCGCGCACGACGTCTTCCTGCACACCTGGGGCGCGTCGTACCTCTTCGCTCGTCAGCAACTGCGTTGACGTGATTGCAGTGCCGTCGCGTTTGAAGGCATCCGACACAACCACCGCTTCACCAAGCTGAACGGTTTTCTCTGAGAGTCGGATGAGCAGCGTAGCTGGCTTACCCGGACTGACGACAACGTCGTTGGTGAGGTCCGTTGCATATCCAACAAGAGTTGTCTTCACGCTGTAGACGCCGGCAGGAACCTTCGTTATGACGAATCGGCCATCTTTCTTCGTCACGGCACCGCGCTTGGTGCCAACAACCGTTACGGTTGCGCCTGTCACGGGCTGCTGCGTGACCATATCAACGACCTGGCCCGATACAACGCCTGTTGGCGTCGTGGACTGCGTTGTGTCGACCTGTCCTTGGACGGCGACCGTCGCGAGCAGCAGAGTGATGACTGAACAGATGCGAACGAGTGCAGTCGTTGGCATACAACTCCTACGTGGAATAGTTAATCGAAGTAGCGTGAAAGGATCGTAAACCCCTCCTCGCTGTGCAAAAGTTCCTCTTTGGCAGCTCGGCGCCGGCTTCTAGCTTCGTCTCATGCTATCTCAATCACCACGTGTTCGTGCGGCCATCATTGGTTCGGGGAGCGGTACGAATGCCCGTGCGCTCTGTGCATATGCGGCTGCGAACGCCACAGGCTTTCAGATATGCCTCATTATCGCAACGAAACACGACCTTGGAATCGTCGACGTAGCGCAGCAATTCGGTGTGCCGTGTGTGATCTGCGCTGACAAGGCCACATTTGCCGAGGATGTGTGTGCGTCGATCAACGATCACAACATCGAACTCCTCTTGCTTGCAGGACTGTTGCGTCACGTATCGTCGAGCATCGTTGCGTCGGTTAACGGTAACGTTCTCAATATTCATCCCTCTCTGCTCCCAAAGCATGGTGGGAAGGGGATGTACGGTCTGCATGTTCACCAAGCTGTCCTCGATGCAGGGGATACAACGACAGGTGCTACCGTGCATCTCGTCACGGATGAATACGACCAAGGTCGGGTCATCGCCCAGGCTGAGGTGCCGGTCATTCAAGGTGAGACAGCAGAGCAACTTCAGGAGCGTGTCAAAGCCATCGAACATCAGCTCTACGGGCCTGCTGTTGATAAGTTCTGTGGCGAGCTGAATCAGCCCCGTTCATCCTCCAAAACTCCTCTCGAAGTGGCGTAAAATGGGCCTTCGTACCATCATCAGTAACTTTTCTCACGAGGGAATGTTGATGCCTTACGACCCACCTGTGGAAGAAATCGGACATTTATTGTGGCTGTGTGAAGAAAATGTTTGACAATTCCGATCGAAATCACAATTTTATCGGACGCTCCCTGCACCGCGTGGGGTGTGTTATGCCTTGTACACTGGAAAACTGATCGAATTTTACTTTTTCGTACTTGTTCACTGTTTAACAGAGGTTTGCATGAGCCGCAGACTCCTACTTCTTGCTCTCATGACGGCAATGGTTGGCAGCACGCTTGCCTTCGCCGGAGACGGGAAAGATGGTGAGGATGTGTTGCGTAAGAGCGGTAGCCGGGCACCTGTGTCCTCCTACCCGCGTCCGTTCACTGAAACGGGTGCCAATTCGCGACTCTCCCCACAGATCTCCACGGGGTACTATTTTGTCGACTCGGACGACGAAGCACCAGATTTCTGGCGTCCCGATCCGACGCAGTTCGTCGACACACTTACCGAACCAGGTACGTGGCGTCGTATCGTGTCTGGTCCGAAGCAGTTCGCGGGAACCTACTGGACAGATCCAGCGCAAAACACCTACGGTGGCTGGGCGTTCTTCCGCAACCCAGGTAATGCGAACGACTCGACAGACAACGCCTTTGCGGGTCCGATCTCGATCGGCTTCCCGTTCTACTTCAACGGCGTGCGCCAGGACTCGTTCTATGTCTCGACGAACGGTCTGATCCTGTTGACAAACCGTCGTTACTTCTACGAGTACGACAACTTTGGCTTCCCTACAACGCGCACACGCCTTGAAGTAACTCCTGGTGTGTTCTCGGCGTATGATCCAGCATCGGACGACACACGTGGTCGCTCAGGTGATGGCACAACGGACGTAACTCTCGACGATTGGGGCTATCAGCTCGCAACAGGTGGTACTCCAACGAACGCAACAGGTGGTATCCGTTCGGGTGCCAACATGCGTCTTGAGAGCATCTCATCGCTGTTCGGCGGTCGTCTCCCGCAGGTCATCGCTCCAGCATGGGACGATCTCCAAGTGTCGGTGTACAACACGGAAAACAGCGCAGTAGACGACTTCTCGAAGGTCTACTACAAGCGTTCGCCATCGAACGACCGTCTTGTGATCTACTTCGTAAACCTCACACCGATTGGTGCTAAGACAGCTGTTGTTGGTGGCGTGACACACAACGTGAACTTCGCTGCAAACAACCGCCCAGGTATTGGCGAGCACTATCGCTTCTCGCTGCAAGTATCGCTCAACCGTAACGACAGCTCTGTTGTTGTTCAGTACGAGCGCTTCTTCGGTATCGCTCCACGTAACGCCCTGCAGCCGCACCCAGCAACAGTATGGATGCGTTGTAACTCGACAGTCGGTGTGACGGGTCCAGCTCGTCGTCTGAACTGGAACGGTTTCCCGGTTGCAATGCCTGCAAGCACAATCCTGGACTTCAATGCGTTGAAGTATCAGCAGTCAACAGAGTACTTGCACAACGTCAATACAGCAGCTGACGGCGGTATCCGTGCAGTGAGCGCACGTAACGACGACAACACAGTACCGAAGGACTTCCTTGCTATCAAGTTCAAGCAGTATAAGAATGTACTCCGCGTTATCAACGTGTCGTACCGTGTACGTGCGCTGAACCAAAATGCAAATCTTGCGTTCTCGGTTGTTGTGCCAACTGCACAAGCGAACAACTACGAGCTTCTTGCTGGTGACATCCGCCTCGGTGCGATCCAGCCAGTTGCTATCGTTCAGAACCTCACGAACGACGTTCAAGGCCCACAAGGTGTGAACTACACAGCACAGGGTATCAACTTCAAGGTGCGCTTCCGCATCGTGAACGAAGCCACTGGCAAGATCGTGTACAACACATCGAAGGCTGTTACAGACGCCGCACTCCGCGATACAACGCTCTCGGGCATCTATCGCTGCGACATCAACGGAAACAACCTCGCCTACCAGGCAGCTGGAACATTCGTACTTCCATACGAATTCATCAAGGTTGTGTTCCCTCCATTCGAGCCAAATGAATTCATCGACGACCAGATTGGTCGCTTGCTCACAACAGTTATTGCTGAGCCAAAGGATTCGCTCAATCAGCCGATTGGTGACCAGTGGCCGTTTGACGATACGACATCGATCCGCGTGTTCGTAATGCGTCGCCTCACAGACTTCAACGATGACGTCAATGAGTTCCACCTCGTCGGTGGTGCAGCGATGCCTTCGGTTCTGAAGTGGGTGAACATCGAAACAGACGTTGTTGATGGTGATGAAGTAACGAACAACCCGCCACCTCCACGTGGTGAAGTTCCAGCGAAGAACTCGGACATCTTCCGCCTGAAGTCGCCGGTTATTCGTATCAACCGCGTGAACCTCTCGAACGGCGACATCCCTGCCTTCGGTCAGTACGGTGGCGACGAACTTCGTTCGTTCCCAATTAACCTCTCACGCCGCAAGCGCGCTGTACTCTCGATCTCGTATCAGCGTACTGGTAAGCTCACAAACATTGGTCGTGGCTTCTCTGACAATCGTCTGATCGGCCCTGAGCATCGCGTGAACATGCTTGCTGTGAACGGCTTCACACCAGGCTACCGTAATCCAGACGAACTCTGGGTTGAGTTTGCACGTCCATCGAACGACCAGCTGAATGGTATCACAAATATCCAGCAGTGGGTTCTTGACCCACAGAATCGTGGCACACGCTACCTCCAGCCATTCCGTATGTGGGGTGGTGGCGGTATGGCACGTGGTTATGATCTGAACGATTACAACCTCCAGATGGAGAACAACGCGACACCGCCACTTGGTGGTTTCCGTGAAGACCTCTTCGACGACGGTAAGGACTTTGAATACTACAAGGTCACGATCCCAATTCCTGACACAGTACTTCGCTGGGTCAACGAAGGTGCTCGTAACTTCCGTTTCCGTCTGCGTGCTCGCTGCTTGAACAACTCGACACCTCCAAACCCAGCTGACGACGAGGACAACTTCTTCATCGATAACGTGAAGATCCTCTACCCAGACGAAGTAACGGACGTTGAGTTCTCGAACATCCAGCTTATTTGGCCATACACGATGGCTCCTGCATCGCAGGCAACACGTGTTCCGATTCGTGTGAAGCTGTCGAACAACACGAACATCGCAGCTCCTGCGTTCTCGGTACGCCTCCAGATCAAGCCTGATGGTAATGAGTTCCAGCAGATCTACTGCCGCACGATCACGGTTCCAACACTTGCTGGTAACCGCGAAGTATTGCTCCCATTCCCAGATGCGAACTTCCGTACAACAACACCTGGTCTCTACAAGGTGACGGGTCGCATCTTCTTCCCAGGCAATGACCTTGATACACTGAACGATTCGACGTTCACAACATTCCGTATGACATTCGGTCCGTCGTTCTCATACGAGAACAACCCAACGAATTCAACGAACGATGTGCCGAAGCTTCAATTCTCGGGTATCTCAGGTAAGGGTCTTAACCACCGCGGTGCTTCTTCAGGCGCAGCAGGTTCAGGCTGGCAGTCACCACTCGTTGGTCCAACAGCTCAGTACACATCTGGTTCGACATGGGGCACGTTCCCAGCGGGCGTAGGTGCGAACGACATGTTTGGTGCTGACGCTGGTAACGCTTCGGGTCAGATTGCTATGCGCTTTACACTGTTCTCACAAGACACAGTGATCGGCTACCAAGCATACTGGGCTGAACTCAACCAAGACGTGTTGAACATCTCGTTCTCACTCTACCGTGACCAAGGTGGTCTTCCTGGCGACGACCGCATCGCGAACTCAACAATCCTCCGCCGTCGTGGTGAGGACGAGACAGGTGCATTCACAGAGCCACAATTCGGTAAGTATGTAACATACCTGCTCGCCGCACCAGTGGTCATCCCACCGGGTGAGTACTGGGCATCTGTTGCTCAGATGGGTACTGAAGGTTACGAACTCGGTGCATCGGAATCACGCATGGGTATGGTGACAACACTCTACTCTGACGTTCCTGTGTTCGGTATCGGTAACCGTACGCTTCTCGTCGACAAGAACTTCCGCGTTCGTCAGCGTAGCGGTGCGCTCCTTAACGACAACCGCTTTGCATACGAACTCACACGCTTCAGCGGTGACTGGGTGCCATTCACACCGACAATCGGTAACCCTGGCTATCCACACCTCGACGCTATGGGTACAAGCCTTGGCTATGCTACGTTCACACGTGGTTCATGGATCCCGATGCTTCGTCCATACTTCGGAAACCGCTCGTTCGCAAGCCCTCCTGTATTCGTCGACTGTGGCGTTCCAGTGGAACTCACATACTTCGATGCAAAGGCTCGCGCAAAGGGTGTCGACATCTTCTGGGAAACAGCAACAGAAAAGAACAACGCTGGTTTCCATGTTGAGCGTCGCTCAGTGAAGGAAGTCACAAACCTTGCAACAGCTACATCGCTTTCATGTGTTGATCGCACAAGCTCGATCGAAAACCCATGGCAGTCGATTGGCTACGTGCCAGGCGTCGGCAATGCAACAACAGTATCGAACTACAAGTATTTCGATGCAAACGTTGCTCCTGCTACGAAGTATGAGTATCGCCTCCGTCAGGTCGACGTAGATGGTGCTCAGTCGTTCTCGAACGTTGTGAATGTTGAATTCGGTTCAGCAAACGCAGTTGCTCTCGACGACAACTTCCCGAACCCAACGAACGGCAAGACAACCTTCAGCTTCAACGTTCCGTTCAGCGCGAAGGTCAAGCTCGAAGTGTTCGACATGATGGGCAACCTCGTCCACACAGTGTATGACAACAACGTTGCTGGCGCTACTTCAACATATGCTGTTGAGTGGGACGGCCGTAACAGCCTCGGCATGGACGTAGCTTCTGGCTCGTACATGTACAAGCTCACTGTTGGCGAGACAACGCTCTCGAAGACACTCACGATCGTTCGCTAAGCGAATCGACCGACTCTATCCGAAAGCCCTCGACACGTTTTGTGTCGAGGGCTTTCGCTGTTTAATTGCGAGATTGCGGTATGGAACGTTCTCAACTTCTTGAGCAGGCTCGAATGGGCCTCCAATGGCAGCGTGCATCTATTGCGCTGTTGGAAGAGCACATTGATGATGCGTTTTGCGATGCTGCGCAGCTCATCGCTGGCGCTTCCAAGGTGGTAACTACTGGTCTAGGTAAGTCGGGCTTCATTGCTCGAAAGATGGCTGCTACGCTCACAAGTGTCCATATCCCGGGCGTATACCTTCACCCAGTTGATGCCCTGCATGGTGATCTTGGAATGCTCGGCCCTTCTGATGTCTTGGTTGCCTTCTCCAAGAGCGGAGAGACCTCCGAGGTTGTGCATCTGGCAAGCCTCGTTCGCGAGTTGGGCATGCCTATCATCTCGATCTCATCACGAAGCGAAACGTCAATGCAGGCTATCTCAACGATTGCTCTGGTTGCGCCAAGTGTTCATGAGTACGACGAGCATAACATTCTTCCGACGACAAGCACTACACAAGCTCTGATTCTCGCAGACCTTCTGAGTGTGGCTGCTGCGCACAGCACGGGTGATCTGGTTGCCCGCCTCCAGCGATCACACCCACACGGCGGGATTGGCGCAGCGTTGCTGCGCACCGTCGAACAGGTTATGCATGCAGGCGACGCATTGCCACGCATCGATCCTGCGTCAAGTGTGTCCGACGCCGTCGAAGTACTGTCGCGCACGGCGTTGGGTATCGTCTGCGTGATGGGCGAGCAAAATGATCTGCTTGGAATTCTCACCGACGGGGATGTGCGTCGCCTCGTAGCATCATCAGAAACACCGATGACGATGCTGGTTCGTGATGTGATGACGACGCAACCGTCAGTCGTCCAAGCGACGGATACATTGCATCAGGCGCTCCAGTGTATGGAACGTCGTGACCGACAGATAAGCGCGGTGCCTGTCCTGAGTGATGGTCGATGCGTTGGTGTTGTGCGCGTTCACGATATCGTGCGCGCCCAATGGTAACCGCCGCTGGTGCTTGGTCCGTTAGCGACGGATCGGCTGCCGTGGTGCTGGTGTAATGATTGGCTGCTCAATCGCACGTCGACGTTGTGTTGTCGCAGGCTTACGCTGTGGTTGAGCCCGGCGTTGTGGCTTAGCCGCCTGACGACGACCACGTTGTGGCGCTGCCGCGCGTTGACGTGATGGGGCTTGCTGACGTGCGACAGCGGGCTTTGGCTTCGGCGGAGCTACTTGGGCTGGCTTTGGTGCAGGCTTCGCCGGAGGAGCTTGCTGGGTTGGCGGCTTATATGCCGTATTTGACGCCGTAACGTCCTTCCGGGTGATCTTTACTTCGCGAACAGCTTCGCCAGCCTTGCCAAACACGGGCAGGGGAGATTCGTTACGGAAGAACTGTACCGCACCGGCGTTTTGAATCGAGACAACGAATTTCTCCATTGCGCTCCAGCGATACTCCGTCTCCGGAACGACCACTACCTGTTGGGAGCGCGTGCCATCCATTGTAATGCTCACCCACGCCGTATCCTGCGCTACCGCTGTGAGAATGATCGAATCAGTCGGTGCAATGGCATTCGGATCCTGAACTTGAATCACATCCTCAGTGGCTGTGTCGTTCGATGTCGAAGAGTCACATGCACGGATACCCAGCCACAGAAGGATCACGAGAAGTACTGCCGCGCCACCAATCAGTGCACGACGTGGTATACGTGTCGATACGCTCTGTAGCTGCTGCATTGGTTGCTGCGTCGCGGCTCGAACTTTTTCGACTGATGCCGCAACGGCATCGGATGTACGCTGTGCGGCCTGACTCAGCGAGATCGACGACTCGCGTGGCGGCGGTGTAGGCTGGTATGCTGGAAGACGTTCACCAGCATCCTGCTGCTCGTCGAATGTAGCCGACATCAGCGATGCAAGTTCTGCTGCGGGAATTCCCAAGGCACTACCGAGTGTTCGTATGAATGACCGAACATAGACGGCAGGAAGCACGTCGTAGCGGCCTCGCTCAAGTGCTTCGATGTACGGCTCACGTATCTTCGTCGTAGCTGCGAGCTCGCGTATCGAAAGTCCACGACGCTGACGCTCGCTGAAAAACCGTTGTGACAGGGGATCCATGACTGCAAATATGCCGTCCGTTCGCGACATTCATTCACCTTTTCGCAGGTAGCGGTGTGGATTGGACGTTGTTTCTCCATGGTGCGTATGTGGCCTTCGCGT
Organism: uncultured Melioribacter sp.; assembly: GCA_964432155.1. Classification (GTDB taxonomy): domain Bacteria; phylum Bacteroidota; class Ignavibacteria; order Kapaibacteriales; family Kapaibacteriaceae; genus UBA10438. Next base: position 12,632 of record CAYSMF010000009.1, read on the forward strand.
TCGCCGTGCTTCTCTTCGGCGCATTGGCCTATCGCCAGGTCCTCGACAATCTCGATGTCCGCCGTCTCCGGTTCGGTGAGGACCGAGCCTCGTACGTGAGCGCTCCCGGAATCCTCATTTCGGTTGGAGCCTCACTTTGCACCGTCCTGCTCATGGGTCTGCTCTATTCCACCCCGCATGAGTCGATCTTCCTGTACGCACTCCCGCTCATCATGCTGGTCCAGAATGCACAAATGTTCCTACGCGTCATCTTTCAGCGCACACGGATCACAACCACTGGGATTATCGTGCGCCCCCTGCTCCGAACAGCGCTATCGGCAATGCACTATGATGGGATGATTACCGTTTCGTTTCGTTCGGAACGCCTCTGGACGGCTGTGACCGTGATTCACGCATCACACGGGCCTGTGACATTCCGTATTTTTGCGTTCTCTGTTCGCCCCCTTGAGCGAATCCTGCGCGCCAACACGCGCGCCGAGATTTTCTACGTTGGGTCGACTGCACGCGACACTTCTTCATCACACACATAAGCGACATGAAATCTTCCATCCGGATTGCGTCAGGTCAGGGTTTTTGGGGCGACCTTCAGAGTGCTCCACTGCAACAGGTATCACGCGGTCAGATAGACTATCTCGTGATGGACTACCTGGCGGAAGTCACGATGTCGATTCTTCAGAAGCAGCGGATGCGGAATCCCGATCTCGGCTATGCACGCGACCTGGTCGATGTATGCGAGGAGATCCTGCCGTACCTCGTTGAGCGCGGCATCACGCTGATTACGAACGGCGGCGGCGTGAATCCACTCGCAGCTCGCGATCGCATCTTCGAAGTGGCGCGCAAGCAGGGTGTGAAGGGACTGAAGATTGGCGTCGTAACTGGTGACGATATCCTGCCGCGGATCAGCGAGCTCGTCGACCAAGGACACGAGCTGCGCCATATGGAAACCAATGAGCCTATCGCAGCTGTAAAGGATCGTCTGCTCAGCGCAAACGTCTACACAGGCGCATGGCCAGTCGTTGAAGCACTGCATCAGGGTGCACAGATTATCATCACTGGACGAACAACGGATACAGGTCTCACCCTTGCTCCGATGATTCACGAGTTTGGATGGGGCGAACAAGACTGGGATTTGCTTGCTGCTGGTACGGTTGCCGGACACATCAACGAATGTGGTGCGCAGGCGAGCGGTGGAAACTTCCTGGGTGATTGGCGCTCGCTGAAGAACATGCATGATGTGGGCTTCCCGATCATTGAAGCATACCCGGATGGTTCGTTCATCGTAACAAAGCACGAGGGTACAGGCGGTGCGGTGACGCGCGAGACGGTGAGTGAGCAGCTGATGTACGAGATCGGTGATCCAACGATGTACATCACGCCAGACTGTATTGCCGATTTCTCATCGATCCACCTTGAAGATCTTGGCAACGACCGCGTTCGTGTGTTCGGCATTACCGGAAAGCCATACACACCGTCGTACAAGGTAAGTGCGAGCTATCTCGACGGATTTGTAGCGTTTGGATCGCTCACATATTCAGCCCCAGATGCCTACGAAAAGGCACAAGCTGCGGATGCGATCCTTCGTAAGCGACTCGAGTTGCTCGGGCTTTCGTTCGACGAGATCCGCACGGAGTACGTTGGCTTGAACGCATGTCATGGACCGATCGCAAAGAACATCGAGCCGAACGAGGTGATGATGCGTATTGGTGTTCGTGGTCATGACAAGGCTGCAATCGAACGCTTCAGCAAGGAGCTTGCACCGTTGATTCTTACCGGACCGCCGAGCGTTACGGGCTTTTCGGGTGGTCGTCCGAAGCCAAGTGATGTGGTCGCGTATTTCCCTGCACTCCTTGACAAACGTGTAGTCGAGATGCACGTGCAGGTTGATGAGATCTAACTCCGGACTCGTTGTCGGATTGATGCTGTGGGTCAGTATGACTGCATACGGGCACACTGATTCGCTATTTCTGAGACCCGAAGAGTTTCGGTACGCCGATAATCAGCGCTACACGATGTTTGGCGGCACGCCACGGCGTGTCACCGAGGTTCAGCCCATTCCGACAATTGCGTTAGGTGCTGGCTTCACCGGACTTGCTTTGGCCCTGCACTATCATCAGAAGAATGCATGGTGGCCAGGTGGAGATAGCGCAACCTTCCGGTTTAAGGAAGACCTCGAGTATGCTCGTGGGCTCGATAAAGCAGGACACGTGTACTCGAGTTACATCACGGCGACCTTCACGGGCGACGTGCTCATGGAATCGGGCTTCGATCGAAAGACCGCTACATGGATCGGTGGTGCCACGGGACTTGCATACACGCTCTACGTTGAAGTGATGGATGGCTATGCTCGTGACTGGGGCTTTTCACCATCGGACGCGATTGCGGACGTTGTGGGGTCGAGCTTCTACGTTGCACAAGAGTATGTGCCGTACCTCCAGAACTTCACGCCTCGTTGGAGCTATGTTCCTGCGGCATGGGTGGGCAATCCAATGAGCAACCACCGACAAAAGACATTTATCGACGATTACAACAGCACCACGTTCTGGTTAGCGTGTAACGTTAACAACATGCTTCCGGCATCAGCTGCCGAGTATTGGCCTGATTGGATGATGATCTCCCTCGGCTATGGCATTCGCAACTACGATGTAGTCGATGCAACTGGTCGCGAAGTTGGCGCAACGCGGCGCTTCCTGATCGGACTTGATTACGATTGGGTAAAGATTATCCCGCCGTCATCTGTCGGCGTCCTCAATTATCTTCGTCAAGCCTTGAACTATATCCGACTCCCCGGTCCCACGCTCGAAGTAGGGGACGATGGCGTCAAGGTTGGTGTGCTGTATCCATTCGCAATCGTGGTGCCATTCTGAGTCGTCCGACATCATCGCACGAGCCCCTTATCAGTGTCGTCGTGCCGACACTCCAGGAGGAGAAGCTGCTTGAACAGACGTTGTCTGTCTTCGATCAGGCGTGGCGTGCGCGAGTACACGCCGAGCTCATCGTGAGCGATGGTGGTAGCACAGATGCAACACTGTCGATCGCAGAACGCTACGCTGATGTCATCACCGTTCACGATGGGAGTGAACGTCAGACAATTGCTGGCGGACGGAATGCAGGTGCACGACTTGCGCGCGGCGGTGTGTTAGTGTTCATCAACGGCGATACCGTCCCCGCCGACATTGAGCGGTTTACAGCATGCGTAACAGCGTTCGCGAATCGCCAGGGGCGCTATGCCCGAGCGTCGGCTCTTGCCTGCCCGGTTCGCTTCCGACACGGAGAAGAACGTCTTGCAGATGTGCTGTTTCACCTCTTCTACAACACTTACGTGCATTTCTTGAGCATCCTTCGCATCGGTGCTGGACGTGGGGAATGCCAGATCGTACGCCGCGAGGTGTTTGAGCGGGTAGGGGGCTATCGTTCCGAACTCGTTGCCGGGGAGGACTTCGACCTGTTTGCCCGCATCGGCGTTCGCGCACGCGTTCGCTTTGCGCGTGAACTCCTCGTGTATGAGTCGCCCAGACGGTTCCGCAAGTTTGGGTATTTTCGTGTGTTGTTCTCATGGACGATCAACGCGTTGAGCGTGCTGATCCGCGGACGGTCCTCGTCTGATGAATGGGAACCTGTTCGCTAACGACCTCTCATTGAGACCCACATGGATTACAAGAGCGCCGGTGTAGATATCGAGGCTGGAGAAGCACTCGTTGATTCAATCAAGCCCTACGTCAAAGCCACGCGCACCCCTGGTGTTCTGAGTGAGATTGGATTGTTCGGCGGATTCTACGACGCACGATTCCCAGATCATGCGCACCCTGTCCTCGTTGCGAGTACCGACGGTGTTGGTACAAAGCTGAAGGTCGCTGTTGATGCAGGCGTGCACGATACTGTTGGACAGTGTCTTGTAAATCACTGTGTAAACGACATCCTTGCGTGTGGCGCGCGTCCGCTGTTCTTCCTCGACTACTTCGCGACAGGTCGCCTTGAACAAGGTGTCGCCCACGACGTGATCAAGGGCATTGCCATCGCTTGCCGCGAGAACGGTTGTGCGCTGCTTGGTGGTGAAACAGCTGAGATGCCTGCGCTATATTCTGACGGCGATTATGATATGGCTGGCACGATCGTTGGCGTGGTAGACAAGGCGAAGATTCTCAATGGCAGTCGCGTTGCGATTGGCGACGTGTTGATCGGTCTCCCGTCGAACGGTCTGCACACGAACGGCTATTCACTCGCTCGTGCGGCACTGTTCCCGAAGTACGGAGTGCATGATCACCTTCCTGAGTTGGGTTGTACGGTGGGAGAAGCGCTTCTGCGCGTGCATCGCTCATACCTGCACATCCTTGCACCACTGCTCGACAGCGACCTGATCAACGGCTTGTCGCATATCACCGGTGGTGGACTTGTCGGTAACACGTCGCGTATCCTCGCAGAAGGTCAGGCGCTCCAAGTGAACTGGGGCTCTTGGTCGATGCCACCAATCTTCTCTGTGATTCAGCAAGCGGGAGATATCAGCGACGAAGAAATGCGCCATGTTTTCAACCTTGGTGTCGGTATGGTGATGATTGTATCGCCAGATCGTGTCGACCAAGTGATGCGCGCATGCGAGGCTGAACATCCGTTCGTGGTTGGATCTGTTGTTAGCGCACAGTAACGCGCAGCAGCTCCGTACGCCGTCACACCTCGGCAATCCTGCACGTCTACCGTATCGTGCGTATGTGTAACTCCGACGTCACCCAATTCCGCCCATGAGTGCATCACTCGATCGTGCGCGTCAGTACCTTCGACAGTACTTTGGGTACGACGCATTTCGACCTGGGCAAGAGGACATCATCCGTGCCGTGCTCGGTGGTACCGATGTCGTTGGTGTTCTTCCAACTGGCGGAGGTAAGTCTGTCTGTTATCAGATTCCAGCACTCATCTTTCCGCATCTCACACTTGTCGTGTCGCCGCTGATCGCGCTCATGCGCGACCAGACCGAGCGTCTTCGACAGCACGGCATTGCAGCTGCTGCGATCCATGGTGGAATGTCGGCCGGAGACGTGAACAACGCCCTGCACGAGGCACATGCCGGACGAATGCGATTGCTGTATGTAGCTCCAGAGCGTCTTGAGTCGACCACATTCCGCCGACAGTTACGGACGATCCCACTAAGCCTGCTCGCAGTCGATGAAGCACACTGCATTAGCGAATGGGGGCACGACTTCCGTCCGTCATATCAAGCAATTGCATCTCTGTTCGACGACCGCGCACGCGTGCCAATCTTGGCACTCACGGCTACGGCGACCCCTGATGTGCGTGCCGATATCAAGACGTCGTTGCGGCTCAATCAACCTGTTGAAATTGTTCGTGGATTCGACCGACCGAATCTCACATTCCAGGTCGAGCGTACAGCCGCAAAAGCAGAAGCACTCACGCAGATGCTTAAGCCGCATCCAACAGCATCAGCTATCGTCTACTGTGGCTCACGACGTCGTGTTGAAACACTCGCTGATGATCTTCGCCGACGTGGTGTTGCCGCAGAAGCCTACCACGCCGGGTTGCAGAGTCGCATCCGCAGCGAAGTGCAGGATCGTTTCGTCAGTGGTGCAACACCGGTGCTTGTTGCGACGAATGCCTTCGGAATGGGCATCGACAAAGCAGATGTTCGACGTGTGATTCATGCCGACCTCACCCTGACGCTTGAAGCATACTACCAGGAGGCCGGCAGAGCCGGACGCGATGGAGCACCAGCGACATGTACGATGCTGTATCAACCAGAAGATCGTCGGTTGATGGAGTTTTACATCGCGTCCACCTATCCAGAGCGTTCGCAGATTGCAGACGTATACGCCTATGTGTGTGATCGTGCGGGTGTTCCGCTCGGTGGCATCGCCTCTGCTCCGGTTCTGGCCGATGCTGCGAGTATTGCCAGTACGATTCATCTTCCAGTCGCAACGGTGCAGGGCGTCCTAACTGTCCTTGAACGTGCTGGCGTAATGATGCGAGCCACAGCGCATGGCAACACGCGAATCCAGCTCCGGACACACGGCGACCGCATCGCTGATCTTGCAGCACATGCTCCCGTTGAACGGCGCGCAGTCATGGATGCACTCGCCCGCGTATGTGCTGGACGTGACATTGGCGCTGAAATCGACATCTCACCGTTTGAACTCATGAAGCGCACGGCTATCACGCCACGCGAGTTCTCGGAAACAATGCGCTCCTTGCACGTAGCACGATTGCTGCGTCATGTGCATCCACATGAGGACGGAGGCATTGTGCTTGCGTCTGAACGTGTTGATCCGGAGCATCTTCCCATTGAATGGGATGCGCTCCACACGCGTCGATCACATGCGATCCAGAAGCTCGAAGTGGTTGTTCGGTACGCGGAGACGCGGCAGTGCAAACGCAATTTCATTCTGTCATACTTCGGTGATGCAACCTCGCAAGGTGTCTGCGGCAGATGCACATCGTGCACAGGTACTGGTGCGCAGCGAAAGCTCACTGATCGTCAGACATCAGCACTGCACGCGCTGATTCGCACTGCGTGGCAAGTGCAGGGTCGCTTCGGACGTCACGTCTTGGTCGATATCGCACTTGGCTCGCTATCGGAACGGGTCACGCATCATCGTCTCGATCGCTGTACAACGTGGGGTGCACTTCGTGAGCGCACGCGTCATGAGTTACTCGAAGCCCTCGATATCGCACTTGATATGGGGCTACTGGTCAAGACTGCTGATTTGTATCCAACGATCGGCGTCACTGAAGAGGGGATGCGCGTAGCAGCTCCACTGCCCGCGCCACTCCGTCCGGCCGCAGCCTCTGCACAAACATCTGCTCCTGCGCTCGTTGCCTTGCTCGCGTGGCGCGAGCGAGTGGCGGCGCGAGATGATGTGCCAGAGACAACGCTGGTTCATCGTGACGAACTCGAGCGTATCGCCACAGATAACCCGCAGCGCGTTGATGCTCTGCAACCTGGTCGACATGGTAGTGGTTTGTTCCTGGCACGCTATGGTTCGGAGCTTGTGCAATGTCTTGCCGACGCTCAACAAGTGGCATCGCGAGCGATCCCAAAGGTTCGATGTGATGATGAAGCCGTGCTTGTAGCAGGACTCGTTCGTGCTGGATACTCGCTCCATGATGTGGCACGCAGTGCACGGAAGACGCCGCCAGCTGCAGCGCATGCACTCCAGCGAGCGATCGAGGGCGGACTCTCCGTCGAACGCATGGATCTTGTCGATGAGCGTCTCTATGGAGACGTCTATGAGTACCTCCGTCATCACAGGTTTGCAAAGCTTCGGCACGTGCGCGAGCATGTGGGCGAAGATGTCGATCTTGCCGTACTCCGCTTAGCCATGGCATTTGCTCGTCGCGATTTGTTTTCCGCATCATCATGAAACCGCTCATTATCATACTCCTGGCGGTAAGCGCCGTTGTTCAGCTGAAGGCAGAACAATATGTTGTTACGCTGCGCTCGACGAATGTTCCTGCTGCACTGATGATGTATCGTCCTGCGCCACTCATCGATCGTGCAGGAGATGCTGTAAAGCGCAGTGAGCGCATCCAGACCCGCGAGCAGCGCGCAGCGCTCGACGCTCTGTCCCGGTATCTCATTGTTGATCTCCCATCAACAACAAGTGCGGAACAACTCAGACTCATCGACGATGTAGCCGATATCCGTCCAGTAGCACGATACAAGCTTCACGCTGCACGACTTGAAACACTCACGAATGATTCGTTGGTAGGAGAGCAGTATGCGCTCACGCTTGTCGGGGCGGCGACAGCTTGGACGAAAGCAACGGGGAAGGGTGTTGTCGTCGGCGTTCTTGATACTGGTGTCGATTGGCTTCATGAAGACCTTGTGTCTGCTCTCGCCATCAGTGAGAAGGAAGATGTGAATGGCAACGGTCGATTTGATGACTGGCCATCGACGGTGGAGATTGATGGCCTATCCGGCGACCTCAACGACATTGATGACGATGGCAACGGCGTAGTTGACGATGTCATTGGTTACGACTTCGTCGATCAATCGGTGCGCAACCTTGGCGACGATCGCGACCGTGATCCAATTCCGTTCGATGAGCAAGGTCACGGCACCTCTGTCGGTGGCGTGATCGCAGCGACGACAAACAATCGTGTTGGTATTGCGGGCCTGGCATATGGCGCACGGTTGCGTGCACTGCGTGCATTCGATGCCACAGGTAATGCGGAAGAAGACGACATCGCAAGTGCATTGATTTATGCCGCACTAACGGGCGTTGATGTCGTTAACATGAGTTTCGGCGATGGTATTGATTCACCAATGTTCCGTGATGCTGTTGCGTTCGCGGCCTCGATGAATGTCGTGATGGTTGCCTCGTCGGGTAATACAGGCACAATCTCACGACAGTACCCAGCTGGTTATGACGATGTAATCGCAGTTGGTTCGACGAACAGTGCCGATCGTCGGTCGCCATTTTCGAGTACCGGTTCGCTCGTTGCAGTAACAGCACCGGGGGAGGGGATCTTCACGACGGCTGTGAACTCGCGATACCGTCGTGTGAACGGAACATCGTTCGCGGCCCCGTATGTCGCTGCTGCGGCTGCAATGCTGATCGAGAAGAACCCAGCTATCACGCCTGACGAGATTCGTGGACTCCTTCAAACATCGTCGCTTGATCTCGGCGCGCCGGGATGGGATGGCAACTTCGGTGCGGGTCGGCTGCGCGTCGATGCAGCTCTGACGCAGTTAGGCACGTCCGAACTTCGTATCACCGCGCCGTCGAATGAACAGCTTGTGGATCGTCGTGATGCACCCACACTACGTGTAAGGGGCTCTGCAAATCTCATCAATCAAGCCGTGTGTCGAGTAGAAATCGGTCGTGGACTCGACCCACAAACATGGACGCTCGTCGCCCAGCTGCCAACGGCTGTGCGTAATGCAGCGCTCGGAGAGATAGCACTCGATAGTCTGGTTGACGGACTCTACACGATTCGTCTTCTTGCGATTGCCGATGATGGACGAACGTTCGAAGACCGCAAACGAATCACAATTGTAGGTGGACCATGTGAGATCACATCTGCAGAGGTGATTTCAGCGTGGAAGACCGACCGTCGTGTCCCCGTGGTAACGTTCCGCGCAACACAGCCATCGGCTGCAAGGGTGGTGATGACATCAGATGCTGGCGACAGTGTTGAGTATAGCGACGTGCGGCGTCGCGTTCGCCTACACAGCGTCGCGCTACCAGAGCTTTCATTCCGTGATTCCGTTGGAACAGTAAGGGTTGTCTGTGCATCGCGTTCCGATGAAGAGGTAGATACCACACTTGCGTATCGCGTCGCAACAGCCTCGGCGCCACAGCTTGGGTGGATCACGTCGCAATGGGCAGATTGGTCAGGCTATGTGCTGAATGACGTCCGTGATCTCTATCGTGATGGTACACGTACTGTGGTGATGACGGATCTCTCCGGAAACTCCTTCGGAACGATCAGAACCATGACGTTCGACGGGAAGAAGTGGCGGTTGCGCGATTCGTTGAATGCCACGTGGATCCCACGAGGCATTTCGGATGTCAACGGTAATGGACTCTACGAGGTGTTCTGTCATGTGATTGGTAAGGCCGTGCTGTTTGAGCAGGCAACACCGAACGGCTCGCCATTTGCGCGCGTACTGTTCGCTGATACGCTCAATCAACGTCAAGCTGCTGGAGTAGCTGATATCAACGGTGATGGACGTGAAGAACTCCTGATGCTGTCGGATTCAGGCTGCACGGTGGTCACCTTCCGAAATGCGCAGTTTGAGGTACTTGGAAGCATCCCGAATCTCAGTGAGCCTCCACCGGGTGCGAGCTCGAATCGCGTCGATGAAGTCAGTATTGCAACCGGAGACTTCACAGGGAGTGGTCGACAAGAGATTGCATTCTCTGATACCGATGGTGATCTCATCATCGGCGCTTGGGACGGAACAGCCTTCGCACCTCCGACAGTTATGCCACAGGATGGGGCAGGGGGCTCGGGATACGTCGCATCGGGCGATGTTGATGGAGATGGTCGACCCGAAATCGTCTATGGCGTGCCGGATAGCACGCAAGCAAACAGCGACCGAGAGTACGGACGTCAGCTATGGACCTATCGCATGGTGCGCGGATCGATGGCGGGATCGCAACGCAACTACAACGTCGTGTGGACCGATCACTTCGAAGGTGTGCGGTATGGCATTGGATTCCGTAACGGCATTGCAATCGGAAATCTCGATGCAACGGCAGGGAGCGAGATTGCAATCTGCGCATATCCACGACTGTATGTGTTCGGTGCGCGCGATGGCGTGATCACGCCGTTGTGGTACCAGGCTGATGTTGTCACTCCGCGCATGCTCATTCATGATTATTCGGGGAATGGCATCAATGAGCTTGGCGTCGGGATCACGGTCCCGATGATCGGTGCGATGACAGGATTCCGATTCTTCGAACACAATCCTGCGGCAGGGGGCGATGCACCATCGGCACTGCGCGCACGCAAACGCTCGCCAACAGCTATCGAGCTTGACTGGATGCCTGCTGCATCAGCCACGGCATACGTTGTTGAAGCAGCGGCCGATGGCAGAGTTTTAGCGGCAGTTGATACTGTGACCGCTCTTCGCACAACGATCACTCCAACATCTGGTGCGCGCTCAATGCGTTTCGCTGTGCGTGCGGTCCTGCCAAATGGACAGCTCAGTACATCGTCGATTTCTGCGATGGTTGTGCTCGATATACCTGTTCGCGTTGCGCTCGTGACTCCGGATAGCGTCTCGCGCGCATCGTTGCAACGTGGTCTGAGTGTTGAGATTACGTTCGACGGTGATCTTGCTCTGCAGCATATCGAGCCGTCAGGCATTGTGCTCTCCGATGCTACGTTGCAACGCGCAGTTCGTGCGTCGTCGATTACTGCTGGTGATGCTCGCCGCGCTGTTGTGACATTCCCATCGTTCGACGCCACGCAGCAATGCAGTATCAGCCTCGGTGGATTGATGGATGCAACGATGTTGGAGGTTCGTGATACGACGATAGCCCTTGGTGTACGCGACGATGTGTCGCCGCGAGAGGCGATCATTATTGCGGCTTTACGCGTGCTAACGCCGACATCGTTGCTTGTGCAGTTTTCACACGATGTCGATGCATCAGCCGAGAACGCTGGTAACTACACGCTGCGTCCGGTTGGTGGCGTTATCAATGTGACGCGTCGTAGCACAACCGAGGTTGTGCTGCAGCTCGACCCGTCTGTTCCACTTCGTCCGCGTGGTGTGCCGTATGCGATCACGGTGGCTGGTGTTACCGATGGTGCTGGTGTGGTGATGACCACCGGTGCGGGCTGTACCCGTGAGTTCACGGTGCGGGCTGAAGATCTCGCAGGTGCGTACGTGTATCCGCATCCGGTCAAGCTTCAGCAGGACGGCTATGTGACGTTTGCGGGTCTGACTGCCACAGCGCGGATTCTTATTCTCGACGCCATGATGCGTCCCGTCGCCGAACTCACGACGCGAGATCGCAGTGGTGGTGTGCAGTGGGATCTTACGCGCACGACAGGCGAGCGTGTTGGCGCTGGGTTGTACTTCTACAGGATTACCGACGAGGACGACCAATCCGAGCCTGTACTGCGTAAGCTCATGATTGAGCGCTGAGCATCGCGCGCAGTCCGCCTACATCACCGTTGCTCAACACAGCAACAACATCACCTGGTGATACGCGTTGTGCAAGCAACGCATAGATGTCGCTGCCCCATGAGGGGTCCTGCGCTCGTGATGGGTCCAGCGCGTGGGCATCAATGCCAAGTGCGGCGAGATCGTTCAGCAGTAGCGATGTATCAAGGCGCTCATCTTCTCGGTATCGCTCTGGACGATTGACTGGTCCGATGCACACCGTGGTTGCCCCTTTAAAGCATGTCGCCAGCTCGTGCTGAAAGAAGTTGCGTGTGGTCGTATTCGAGCGTGGCTCGAATACCACATGGAGGCGCGCATCTTGGAATCGCTGATGAAGCGCCTGAATCGTCTTTGCAATCGCTGTTGGGTGATGCGCAAAGTCGTCGATCACTGTGCAGCCGTTCCACTGCGCAATCACTTCGAGACGTCGTTTTGGTGGACAGAATTCAAGCAGTGCAGCAGCCTGTTCTTGAGAGGACAAGCCGGCATGCGCCGTCGCTGCAATGGCCATCGATGCATTGCGAATGTTGTGTTCTCCGGGCATCGGAAGTGAGAACTGTCCATAGACAGCGCCATTGCGTAGGAGCGTCCAACGTGTATTGATCCCATCTTCTTCAATCGCCGTGAGTTGCCAGGTTGCGTTGTTACTCGTGCCTACGCCCTCGACTGGACACGGTGCGTTTGTCGCTGCGCGGAGTGCATTAGCATCATCAGCATTCACAAGCAAGACGCCATCTTGAGGGATGATCCTCACCATGTGTGTGAAGGAGCGGATGATATCATCGAGAGAATTGAAGATGTCTGCGTGGTCGAACTCGATGTTGTTGATGATCGCAATCGTCGGACGGTAGTGCACGAACTTGCTGCGCTTATCGAAGAACGCTGTGTCGTATTCGTCACCCTCAGAAACAAAGACACCAGCGCGAGAATCGTGCAGGTGCTCCGGGACTGGGCGACAGCCAACACTGAAGTTGCCTGGGACGCCCCCTATCAAAAATCCTGGCTCGCGTCCTGCATGTGCGAGAATCCATGCCGCCATGCTCGACGTCGTGGTCTTGCCATGCGTTCCACAGCACACAATTGAGGTGTTGCGGCTAATCAGGTACTTCCCAACAAACTCGGCCATCGACGTCATTGCGAGGCGATCGCTGAGTGCGCACTCGAGCTCTGGGTTGCCCCGGCTGATCGCATTGCCAACCACGATAAGGTCGGGCGTTAGCTCGCGAAGCCGCTCGGCGCTGTACCCCTCGTAGCGGGTAATTCCTGCGGTATCGAGTACCGTGCTCATCGGAGGGTAGAGCGGGCCATCGCTGCCAGTGACCGTGTGTCCCTGCATCGTGCATGCAATGGCCACGGAACCCATGGCAGTGCCGCCAACCCCAATGAAGTGTATATGCATAGCGTCGCGAGCCGTCGTGAAAAGTGGTATCTTACCGCTGCAAAAGTACGATTGATTGTTCCTCGAAGGGGTTCTGCACATGCAACGTTTCTTCACAGTACTGGTGATGGCACTGGTTTCGGTTTCTGCCTACGGTCAATTCTGGCAGTCAACTGATGGCCCGCCATCGGCGACAACGTGCATGGTCTCGAACTCGAAGGGACATGTCTTCGTCGGCACACCGTTCTCGAAGGTCTATCGCTCGACAGATAATGGCACAACGTGGGAGCCATTTGACCAGGGGATTGACGATGGAGGACCGAACTGGTTCCCAGTGAATCAGCTTGTTATCGATGCGCAGGATCGTCTGTATGCAGCAGTTAACGGATTGGGTCTGCTTCGCTCGTCGGATGATGGGCGGACATGGAACAAGCTGAACATCGGTCTTGATATCGGTTCGAATTCTCGCATCAGCGTCTCGGTAAAGTCGCCAGCTGGCGCGCCAACACAGATCTTCGTCGGCTACGATGCAGGTGCATCAAACCTGCGTGCCCGATTCTCATCGGATGATGGAGCATCTTTCGTGAATATCCCGTTGGGACTGCCAAGCGGCACGTCGTCGCTGTTCGAAGTGTTCCTCTCGCCGAACTCGAATAAGATGTTCGTGTCTGCCGCCTATAACAAGGGGCTCTTCCGTACAACTGATCGTGGTGCGTCGTGGCGACGTATTGATAACGGCGACGGAAGTTCAAACGAGTCAGATGACCTTTACTCGACGTTTGCATACGATAAGTTCGGTCACCTCTACGTTGGACGAAACGCACTGCCAGGCTCTGCGAAGACGCCGAACGCAGTCGTGTTGAAGTCGACAAATGATGGTGAGCAGTGGAAGTATCTCGACTCTGCATGGGACGATCGTGATGTGACGAACAATCGTATCTCTGCGATCGCATTCGCACCAAACGGCGACATGTGGGTCGGTACAGAGAAGAGCTCTGGTCCATTCCGGGGTTCGAATTACGGCGAACTGTTTACTGTTGTACGTGACGGTCTCCCTGGCGACGGATCAGTGTCTGGCATCACGGTGACGCCAGCTGGTCATGTGTTCGTCGCACCAACGGGCGAGCCAGTACAACGCCACCTCGCTCCTGTTAGCGTGCAGGACGTTGGTTTCCCAGCTGTTGTGCGTGCTGGCATTGCGCCGCAGCCAGCAACCGATCGCATTGGCATCACGTTTACGCCCGCACACGATGGGGAAGCGGTCGTTGATCTGCTAACATTGTTCGGCGAGCCTGTTATTGCAGGAACAACAGTTTCTGTGCGTGCCGGTGATGATCAGCGTGTTTGGCTGTCGACATCGGAGCTACCGCAGGGCGCTTACATCGTGCGCATTGCCGTCGGTGGTGGTGTGAGCACGACGTCGGTTGTCGTCGCGAAGTAAGCTGGACGATTAACGCTTCGGCGTTACATCCTGAATCCGCGTGATCCACCACATGTTTTGTGCGTTGATCGTCGTGAACTGCATCATGCGGATGTAGTCGACGGTGATGCGAACATTGTGTGCTGTTGCACTTACGGTATCGATTGATGTTTCTGTGATTGCCTTGCCGCCCATCACGGTTTTCCATCGAACCAGGTCATCTGCTAACTCAAACTTCTCGATCGCCAAGAGCGGTCCGCCCGAGCTATTGCGCAACAGTTCCGTTGCTGCCGTTGTATTGCCGCTATCGAGTTCTGCTTTGAACAAGTGCACAACTCCAGGTGCTGAGCGCTGACTGCGTTCGATCTGGCGTTGGCGACGTTGCGCGCCCCCTATGATGAACAACTCGCAGCCGACGGCTACCAGTGAAAACAAGCTCACGAGTCCTATTGCCAAGCGGTGTGTCATCGAGTAAGCCATGTGCTTGCGTGCGAAATCATGTCGACCAACCCTGGTGTGATTCGATCTACTGGGTGTGTCATCCCAAACGTGTGTGTCGTATTCGAGATAACGGTAAGCTCTGCATCACATTGTGAAGCCGTGCGAAGAGCAACAATCTCGCTGAGGGGTACTGTAAGGTCGGCTTCTGCATGGATAAAATGCAACGCAGGACCACATGCGCGTGCAGCCGACACGAGGGAGAGACGGTCGGCATTCTGCTCGAGGTCGTGGACGTACGACATATTCATGCGAAGTTGCTGACCTGTCCGCTCGTTGGTAAACGTCATCCCTCCATCACGTTCCCATTGTTCTCGCTGCCGTGGCGTCCAGCGTAGCCATGTACCTACAGAGTTGAGAACAACGGTGCGAACTTGGCGGTCGGGGTTCGCTGCGAGAAGTTCACTCGTAACAATCTGTGCAATACCACCACCACGGGAGTGGCCGATGAGGAACAGTCTCCCGTCCCAACGATCGCGCACGGCGGCAAACTCCTCGCTCGTCGAGACGGCAGTAAGCATGTCGTGTACGTCGTCGACTTCGCGTGAAATGGTATTTCGCGCAAAGGCGTCGGTATCCTGGACCATCCACGAGGTACCGTTCATGCCATTGAGCGAGTAGTCCATGCGCATCGACATGATGCCGAGTTGCGCAGCGCTCTGTGCGATCCACGGAAGGAAGCTGTAGTTGCGAAACCCCTTGAACCCGTGAAGGATCAGCAGGAGGGGAACGCGAGCCTCGTCGGACGTAGCAGGCGTAACCGTTGCGTGCAGGATGTCGTTGTGTCGGTTTGCAATCTGGTGCGTGGTTTCGGCAGTGATCATTGTTCACCATCCTTTGCCAACAGGTCGGGTCGGCGTGATTGCGTCTTCGCGAGTGATTGCTCCTGTCGCCATGCTCGAATCAACGCGTGATTGCCACTGAGCAAGACATCGGGGACTGTGAGATCGCGAAACACTGCAGGCTTGGTATACATGGGCGCGTCGAGTACGCCGTGCATGAACGAGTCATCCAAGACGCTTTCGGCATCACCCACAACGCCGGGAATGAGGCGTACGATTGCATCGGTGAGCACACCGGCAGCGATCTCGCCCCCTGTCACTACATAGTCGCCAATGGAAATCTCGCGTGTGACGAGCACATCGCGAATACGTTGATCGATGCCCTTGTAATGTCCGCACAGCAGAATCAGATTCCCAGCGAGTGACAAGGCATTGCACGTCGCCTGGGTAAGGACCTCGCCATCAGGACAGAGGTAGATGACGTCGTCGTAGGTGCGTTCACGTTGAAGTGCTTCGATGCAGGCAAACACTGGTTCGCACTGAATGATCATGCCAGCGCCGCCACCATACGGTGTGTCGTCGATGTGACGGTACTTGTCGGTCGCGTAGTCGTGCAGGTTGTGCAGAACGATCTCAACGTGACCGCGTTCGCAAGCGCGACCGACGATCGATGTGGAGATGATCGACTCGAGAACCTGCGGTACAACGCAGACAATGTCGATCCGGAGTGGCGCGTTAGGCATCGTTATCTTCCGACGTAGTGCGAGTAATGTCGCGCAAGCCCGGCAGAAGATCAATCGTAATGCGTCGTTGTGCTATGTCGACCTGCTTGATTACGTCGTCGATGACCGGCAACGGGATTGTTGATCCATCAGGCGTCGTCACAACCCACACGTCGTTCGCTGGCATCAGCCACACATCGGTTACTGTACCAACAGCTTCATCGTCGATCGTTACCACGCTGCAGCCCTCGATATCACCGATACGATGCCGGTCGGCATCATCTACGCCAACATCAGCACTTGATGCATACACCGCTTGATCGGCGAGTGCTGCTACGGCCTCAGCACTGGTGAACTCCTGCAGTCGGAGCGTCGTGCGGTGAGTTGTTGATGTGTATTCGGCCACGGTGTACATCGTGACAAAGTCCCGACTGAAGCCAATGCCAATGCGAGCTCCCGGTGCCAGTGGTTGCGGTAGCGACAGTGCATCGACGAGCACTACCGTGCCGTCGAGTCCGTGCGAACGTCCGATCACACCGATGTATTCATCTACCATACGTGCATCATCGAGGTTGAGCGTCACAAATAAAAAAGGGCATGTGAATCACATGCCCTACGAAGTTACGGGATGTTCAGCGCTTAGCCGAGATACGTGCGAAGCGTCTTCGAACGTGATGCGTGGCGCAGGCGACGAATGGCCTTCTCCTTGATCTGGCGTACACGTTCACGTGTGAGGTTGAACTTCTCGCCAATCTCTTCCAGTGTGAGTGCTTGCTGATCGTCGAGACCGAAGTAGAGGCGGATGACTTCTGCTTCGCGCTCGCTGAGCGTATTGAGCACTTGTTGAACCTCGACGCGCAGCGACTCACGCATGAGTTCGCTGTCGGGAGGGGGCTGCTGGTCGTTCGGGAGAATGTCGAGCAGACGGTTGTCTTCGCCCTGCACAAACGGCGCGTCCACCGAGAGGTGACGTCCGGAAATCTTGATTGTCTCTGAGATCTCAGCAATCGACATCTCGAGCTGCTCTGCCAGCTCGGCAGCGGTCGGTTCACGCTCGTACTGCTGTTCGAGTTCCGAGAACTTCTTGCCGATCTTGTTCAACGCACCAACACGGTTCAGCGGCAGACGCACAATACGTGACTGCTCTGCAAGTGCCTGGAGAATCGACTGGCGAATCCACCACACCGCATAGGAGATGAACTTGAAACCGCGCGTCTCATCGAAACGCTTAGCAGCCTTGATCAGACCAAGGTTACCTTCGTTAATCAAGTCGCCAAGGGAGAGGCCCTGGTTTTGGTACTGCTTAGCCACCGAAACCACGAAGCGAAGGTTCGCCTTTACCAGACGCTCAAGGGCCATTGAGCCCTCGAAACCGCCACGCTTGATGGCTTGTGCGAGCACAATCTCGTCGTCACCCGTGAGCAGGTCAACGCGACCAATCTCCTGCAGGTACTTATCGAGCGACTGGCTCTCGCGGTTCGTGTATTGTTTGGTAATCCTCATCGGCTGACCTCGGGTTGCATATCAAAGCAGTGGGAAGACGGAACACACCTCCCCTTCGTGCAGAACGGCCATGGGCCGCGGGGCTGCAAAGTTAATGATCCGACGGGACTTGGCTGCCTAAAATCGCGTGGTATTTCGGGGTCGAGAGGAGTTCTCGAGCGACACGAACCACGGGGTCGACAGCGAGGGATCGCTCCTCTCGAGCTGAGGGGGCGTCGAAACGTGCCCGGATTTCGCGGTCTAGGTGCGCAGAAAGCACTCGCTGGTTCTGGCGGATCGACTTTTCGACCTCCCGGTCGATCGAGCGCTCGGCATAGTCGAGACCCTGCATGGCGGCCCCCGACCAGCCGGCAGATGTTGCGGTCGACCGAACTTTCGCCAGCTCTGCGAGCACAGGCGAACGGTCGGCAGGACGCAAGGCTGCAACTGACCGAACGAAGCTGTCAATAACTGCTGGCGTCACGGTAAACCCAGCAGGGAGAGCGTCCATTCGGGCTGTGTACCTGGTGGCAAATCGTCCGAACGCATAGGTGTCGTCGAGATAGGCGAGCGCAGCAGGCAGGACCGAATCCGTCACCGTGGTGTCGGGTGCAATGCCATGACGCTCTTCAACACGACGTCCATTACGCGTCGCGTACACACGCGCCGAATCCGCGATAGCACGCTTACGGTAGACAGCTTTTTGGATGCTTCGACCTGACGGTGTGTAATAACGCGATGTCGTGAGCTTTAGCGATGCATCGTTGGGCATCGGAACAACCGTTTGCACAAGCCCCTTACCGAATGATGGTCGTCCGACAATGATGCCGCGGTCGAGATCCTGAATTGCTCCGGCAACGATCTCCGACGCTGATGCGCTACGCTCGTTGATGAGCACTGCGAGCGGATACGCTGGATCGACGGGATCGTCCTGCGTGGTGTACTCGCGCGTTTCGCGAATGCCACGACCACGTGTGCTCACAACAACGCTCCCACGAGGAAGAAATACTTCGGCCACATCTACGGCTGCATCAAGCAGGCCACCGGGATTGTCGCGCAAGTCGAGGATAATGCCCTTGAGTTGCTGCTTTTCTCTCAGCGACGCGATAGCATCACGAATGGCATTGCCAGAGCCGCGACCAAAGCGCACGAGGCGCACGTACCCGATGTCGCCAGGAAGAATCTGGGCATGCCCAACAAGTTCAAGTGGTAGGGAGGCGCGCGGAATGTTCCGAACGATGGTATCGCGAAGTCCTGGTCGTGTGAACTTGAGTACAGCCATGCTGCCAGGCACGCCGCGCGAATACGTGCGCAGACCGGAGGGGGCAAGTGTGTCGGTGCGGTTACCATCGACAGCAACCAAGTGATCGCCAACGCGCACGCCAGCAGCATTTGCTGGACCGTCAGCGCGCACATCGAGGATGGTTAGCAGACTGTCGCGTGTGCCAACGGTAAACCCGAAGCCAACGTAGGATCCACCGGTAAGAACGTCAATGTCTTCCGACTCGTCGCCCCGCATGTACACGCTGTACGGATCGAGACTCTTGAGCATGGCATCAATACCAACTTCAACGAGATCCTCGGGTGCGAGTGTGTCGACGTAGCTCGACGTGACTTCGCGGAACACTGATCCAAACGCTTCGATCGATCGCGCAAGGCGAGCGTACGACGAACCGTCTTCCGACGGCACGTGCCCTGCTTGCAGTGCAGCGCTCGTGAATAGGCAGATGGATATGAGGAGTCGAATCTTCACGCTTCAAGACGACGGCGAATCTCGCCAGTTAGTGCGTCCGTGTGAACACGGATCTGCTGCATCGTATCGCGATCGCGAAGCGTGACAGTTGAGTCACTCATTGTCTCACCATCGATGGTGATGCAGAATGGCGTACCAACTTCGTCTTGGCGGCGGTACCGACGTCCAATTGCTCCGCTCGTGTCGTAGTCAACACGGAAGGAGCGCTGAAGATTCCGCATGATGGCCTCGGCTGCTTCCGGCATGCCGTCCTTGTTGACCAGTGGAAGCACTGCTGCGGTCACTGGCGCGAGCGACGGCGCAAAGCGCATCACGGCGCGTGTCTCCGAACCGCCATCACCGGTTGGTACTTCTTCTTCAGCATAGGCATCGCACAGCACAGCCATAAAGGTCCGTGTTGCACCAACAGCTGTCTCGATCACATATGGAGTGAAGCGATCCTTGGTCACGGTATCGACGTACTCAAGCTTCTTGCCTGAGAATTCTTGGTGACGTCCAAGGTCGAAATCTGTGCGTGAGTGAATACCCTCAACCTCGCCCCAACCGAATGGGAACAAGTACTCGATGTCTTCTGCAGCCGCTGCATAGTGCGCGAGCTTTTCGTGTGGCTTGCGATGCAGGTGGTCGGCCTTGATGCCAAGGTTGTTTACGAACCAATCCCAACGCGCTTGACGCCAGTAGTCGAACCACTCACCCTCGGTGCCGGGCTTGATGAAGAACTGCATCTCCATCTGTTCAAACTCACGTGTGCGGAAGAGGAAGTTCTTGGTGTTGATCTCGTTGCGGAAACTCTTCCCGATCTGCGCGATGCCAAACGGTGGCTTCATGCGCGCAGCGTCCATGACGTTTTTGAAGTTGACAAAAATGCCTTGCGCTGTCTCTGGTCGGAGGTACACCACGTTTGCTGCATCCGCGACGGGACCGACGTGTGTCTCGAACATCAGATTGAAGTTGCGAACCTCTGTCCAGTCGGTTGTGCCAGAGATAGGATCAGGAATCGCATTGTCGACAATAATGCGGTAGAGGTCGTCGTTGTTTTGTGCAGCCGTCAGCTGTGCTTCAACGCGATCAGCATCGGCTGTTTTGTTCTTTGTTCGCAGACGCTGGATAAACTCCTCGATCAAGTTGTCGGCGCGATGGCGCGACTTCGACGTCTTGTTGTCGATCATCGGGTCGGAGAACTGCTGGATGTGCCCGGATGCCTCCCACACGCGTGGGTGCATCAAGATCGACGAGTCGATGCCGACGATGTCGGTGCGGTAGGTCATGGCCTTCCACCACGAGTCCTTGATGTTGCGCAGGAGCTCCACGCCGAGCGGACCAAAGTCCCAGCAACCATTCAGGCCGCCATAGATCTCGGAGGATTGGTAGACAAAGCCCTTACGCTTGGACAGGGACAGAATTGCGTCGAGTGTTGTAGAAGATGCCATGGAGAGAGAATGATGACGAACAAGTTGGTCAAAGATACGAACGCCCATAGTTGCGTAAGTTTATGGCTTGTATGGTGATGACTGCGAATTCTCAGAGGTTTCCACGCATGGTTCGTCTACGGCAATTCATTGGTTGTATCCTCGCGCTGGTGGTCTTGTTCTCGACCGTTGAGGCACAGATGCCATCCGGTAAGGATAAAGTGACCATCGCACCGATCCCCGCAATTCAGGGGGCTGCGGGCGATACTGTCCTTGTGAAGATCTCGATGAAGATCGCAAAGCACTGGCACACGTACGGCTTTACCAAGACGGTTGGTCCAGATGGGCTGGGTCCAGACAACACGACACTCACGGTTGCCCCTGGCTCGGTTGCCAAGCTCGCCGGTAAGCCGAAGGTGCTCAAGGGTTCACACAAGAAGTACGACGAGTCGTACCAGACGACACTCGAAGAGCTCGATGGCAACGTCGAAGTTCAAGTTGCTGTTGTCCTCGATCGTGCGCTACCTGTCGGCAAGACTTCGTTGAAGTTCACGTTTGGGATGCAGATGTGCGATACGACATCGTGTCTCCCATTTGAAGACTTCGACCCGATCACCGTCCCAGTTACTGTCACGGATATCTACAAGGGTCCAGCAGACGAAGCGGTCGTTCCAGCCACAACGCAATCGAGCGTTGACTCGCAGAGTGCTGCCATTGCGCCTGCTGTTGTTGGCGATCAGACGATTGAAACAGAAAAGTCGAAAGGACTCTGGAGCTTCTTCTTGTATGCAATGGGTGTTGGCTTCCTCGCCCTGCTCACACCATGTGTGTTCCCAATGATTCCGATCACAGTGTCGTTTTTCACGAAGCGCCACGAGAAGAGCAAGGGTAAGGGGCTGCAAGAGAGTCTGCTGTTCGGACTCGGTATCATCTCAACGTTTACTGCCGTCGGAATCATTGCTTCGGTCATCTTTGGCGGCACGGCTGTGCAGGACTTAGCAGCCAATCCATGGCTGAATCTCGGTATCGGTGCACTCTTTATGGTGCTGGCCTTCAATCTGTTCGGCGCGTTCGAGATCCAAGTTCCGGTTTCGATCATGAATGCCTTGAACAAGAAGTCGCAAGGCGACGGCAAGGTTGCGATTCTGCTCATGGGCCTCACCTTCTCGCTTACGTCATTCACCTGCACGGTGCCATTCGTTGGAACGCTGCTCCTGAGTGCTTCGGGCGGCGACTATCTCTATCCTGCGGTAGGTACGCTTGGCTTTGCTACAGCATTCGCATTGCCATTCGTTGGCTTGTCGATGTTCCCGTCGTTGCTCGTGCGTCTTCCACGCGCTGGCGGCTGGATGAACAACTTGAAGGTCGTCATGGGCTTTCTCGAGATCGCTGCAGCAATCAAGTTCTTCTCGACGGCAGAGTTCATTTTCGGACTCGGTCTGTTGCCACGCGAAGTATTTCTTGCTGTGTGGGCTGGCGTTTGCTTCCTCATCATGCTCTACCTTCTCGGTACGTTTAAGATGAAGCTTGATTCGCCCCTTGACAGCGTGAGCGGTATTCGTGCATTGTTTGCGGTGATCTTTGCAACTCTCGCATTCTGGTTTGTAGGTGGCATGCTCGGCAAGCCACTCGCATCGGATCTCGAAGCACTCCTTCCACCTGAGAATTACCACGAGCTTCTGCTCGAGATGAACACTGGTGTGGCAGCACCACCGACATCATCCAAGAGTGGAAGTGCCGCAGAAGGTGCGACGATCGCACAAACGGGGACGTCTGTGCACGACGGACTCACGTGGTACTCAAATCTCGACGAGGCGAAACGCGTGGCAGCACGCGAGAACAAGCCAATCTTCATCGACTTCACGGGGTTCTCTTGCGTGAACTGTCGTAAGATGGAGAAGGCCGTATTCCCTCAGCCAATGGTTGTCGAAGCATTCAAGAAGTTCGTGCTCGTGCAGTTGTATACCGACCGAAAGTCCGAGCCATATATCTCGAATCAGAATCTTCTGAAGACGTATGGCACGGTAGCCAACCCGTTGTACGTCATTCTGCGTTCAGATGGCACCTACGTCGCGCAGTCGGGATACCAGCTTGCGTATACATCGAATCCGCAGACGTTTGTTGAGTTCCTCTCCAAGGCGCTGTGATGATGCGTGTGGTGCCCTTAACACCTGAGCGTTTTGATGACTTCATCGCGTTGGTGTGCGCACTGGCCGATTACGAAAAGCTTGACCGACCATCTCACGATGCAATCGAGCGATTGAGCGCTGATGCATTCAGTGAAACGCCGCGGTACTGGGCATTCCTTGCGGTAAACGACGCGGACGAGGCCGTAGGGTATGCTATCTGTTTGGAGACGTACTCGTCGTTCCTTGCCAAGCCAACGATGTATCTCGAGGACATCTTCGTGCGTGAGGATGCACGCACACATGGTGCTGGGTCTGCACTGTTTGCAACTGTTGTCGAGCTAGGTCGTTCGCGAGGGTGCGGACGCGTCGACTGGCAAGTGCTTGACTGGAATACGCTGGCACGTGATTTCTATCAATCACGGGGCGCTTCTGAAATGTCGGAGTGGCTGCTCTATCGCATTACGCTGTAGGATCAACAACAACATTGTCGATCAAACGCGTTGAGCCCAGACGTGCTGCGATCAGCAGAACAATTGTCTGACTAGGTGCATACGCTGTGGCGTGTTGCAGCGTGTTCGCATCAACTGCCGTTGCATACTCGACGTGAAGTCGAGGTACCGTTGCAAGTTCGTCCTGCATGAGTCGTTCGAGCGCGTCGGATGTGCGCTCGCCATTGCGATATGCGGTTTGTGCGCGCATGAGCGCACGGAAAATCACTGGCGCATCGGCACGATCTTCTGGCGAGAGGTAGACGTTGCGCGAGCTGCGCGCTAGTCCATCATCTTCACGCTGTGTCGGTCGCACGGTAATCTTGACGCGATGTACGACATCCAACGGTGACGTCTCCACTAGCTTTCGCACAACGAGTGTCTGCTGGTAGTCTTTTTGTCCGAAGTACGCTTCATCAGGAAGCATCGCCTCGAAGAGTCGCGACACAACTGTGGCTACGCCATCGAAGTGGGTCGGGCGTTGCGCGCCTTCGAGCATTTCTGTGACGCCATCGATGTGAATCGTGCTCCGAGCACCAGAAGGATACATTTCTTCGACGGAAGGGAAGAAAATGGCCGTTCCACCAGCTTCGGCAACAATCGCACGATCACGATCGAAGTCGCGCGGGTACCGTTCGAAATCTTCCGACGGACCGAACTGCGTCGGATTAACGAAGATCGAGACGACCACCACGCTGTGATGTGCAGCAGCTTCACGAATCAGCGATGCGTGGCCGTCATGGAGATATCCCATGGTCGGCACGCATCCAATGGTTGCGCCTGAACGGCGTGCATCAGCCAAGTAGGCATGCAGCTCAGCGATTGTCGTAAAGATCGCGACGTCACGATTGTGCGGTGTCATGCGACGAAGATACATGTTCCGCGCCATCCTTACCGTCTTGGTCCTCTGTGCTGCAACTTGCTGTGCTTGTGCGCAAGGGGGCACGCTGCAATCAGATGCGGATGCAGATGTGCTCGATTACCGATCGATTGACTCGCTCTGGCAAGAAAGTGTTGAGCACGGTCGCCTAGCCACTGCCGCTGTGCGATCAGACGTCTACCGGCGGTTTCGCCACGTATGTGCATCAGCAACACCCATGGCATTTCTGCCAAACGCGAGGCTCGCGTTCTGGACCAATGTGTATCTCGTATGTCTCATGGAGGCTATGCACCTTCGTGTGGGCTATCGTTCGACAACGCACGACTCGTTGTGGCTGCGACGCGACACCTTCCTAGTTGCATCCGAACGTGTCACGCTTGCTGATATGCTCGATCGCATTGAGACATGCTCCGTACTTGTACATGCCCGCGAATGTCTCACGATCGGGAGTTCCCATGGAGCCCCTTTCCCCGCGACACTCGCATCGGCACGCCGTATTCGAGCATGGTTTCGCGATGTGCTTCGGCGAATTATTCGCAGTGAGCGTAACGTGCTCTTTGACCCATGGTCGAGCACACTGCAGATAGCATCGTGGCTGCGTCCCCTCTGGAAACGTCTTGGTGAGCGAGATGCCAGCTTCGTGGATTACTTGATACCGAGTATGACCGAGGCCATGGCTGCGCAGGTGGCATTGTGTGCACCGAGGCTTGTTGTACGCTTTTCCGATCGAATCGAGACGTGGCGTAAGGCTCGTCCTCGCTAAATTCCGTTCATGAAGCACATCGACAACGTCTGGTCTCGCGCACGTGCACTGTGGTGCATTGGAAGCGTGTTTGTGATTGTCACTGGGTGTGCCACAGCACCTGAGCTGCTGAAGGACACATGGGAGATAACGATGGTGCGCGATCAACGCATCGACACAACCCAGTCGCTCCTTCGCCGCCCCATGTTCCGTTTCTTTGAAGAGAGCAAGGTGCAGGGGTTTACGGGCTGTAACATGTTCTTCGGGAGCTTCACGCAGCGTGAGGACACAGTTCAGTTTAGTCCGCTTATGACATCAAAAATGGCGTGTACCGACCGTGAGAACGTCGTGCTTGAAGAGCGGATTCTCGAGGCGTTTCGCGCAACATTCACTGTTCGACGTTCCGGGCAGACGTTGCAGTTTCTCGCAGCTGATGAGACCGTGTTGCTGACCAGTGTTGGGATACCGAACGTCGAGCAGCCGATGCCGGCGCAAGAACTTCCTCGCTAAGCGCCGTGTCTGATGAGTACAACGCAACCGGCCTCGATTCTTCCATTGCAATACATCAAGGGTGTAGGGCCGCGGCGTGCCGAAGCATTGGCGCGTGAGGGAATTTGCACGCCCGAGGATGTGATCTGGAGAATTCCGCGAGGTTATGTTGATCGCACGGCTGCGCAGAGTATTGCCAGCTTGATGCAGACATGTCGTGCATCGAATTTATGGACGGGGGAAGCCGTCGAACAGCATCGGGCTGTGTCGGCCGAAGTGTCATTGATTGCAACGATTGCCGATGTGCGTCAGCGCACAGTTGGCAAGGGCAAGTCGATGCTGACGGTGGTCATACGCGATGGATCCGGTGTTGACGCGCAGCTTGTGTTCTGGAATCAGATCACATACTACACCAAGCGCTGTCGTGTTGGCGCGTCGTTCGTTGTCAGTGGCGTGCCGGAGTATGATGCACGCTGGAATCAGCTGACGATGCATCATCCCGAGCTTGAAGAGCTAGACGAAGAAGATGCCGAGCGGTATCGGACTGGGACGACGTTGCCCAAGTACACAATCACGCAGGGAATGCGCAACAGTGGCATCACGATGCGCTTGTTCCGGACGATTGTTGAGCACTGTCTTGATGTTGTACTGCCCACAATGGCAGAGGTATTGCCCGACGAGGTGTGTCGTGCTGCGTCGCTTATGGAACGTGCCGATGCGCTCCGCCAACTGCATCAGCCAACATCGCTTGAACACGTGCAGCGTGCACGGTTTCGGATGAAGTACGAAGAGCTCTTCATGTTTGAATTGCAGCTGGCCGTTCGGCGTAAAACGCAGAAGGCACCTGCAAACGGACTTCAGTTCACCGCAAAGAGTCCGCGCGCACGCATGCTGGTTGAGGCACTGCCCTACGAGTTAACTGGCGCGCAGCGACGGGTCATTCATGAGATCGTCGAAGACATGACATCCGGTCAGCCCATGAACCGACTCCTACAAGGTGATGTCGGGTCGGGCAAAACGATTGTTGCCTTGTTGTGCATGCTCAATGCACTTGACAACGGTTATCAAGCAGTGCTCATGGCACCAACGGAAATCCTTGCCGAGCAGCATTACCATGGAATCATGCGACTGGTAGGTGATCTCGATGTCTCGGTTGTGAACCTCATCGGCGCGCAGAAAAAGGCTGAGCGACGTGAAGCGCTTGCACAGATCGCGTCGGGGTCGGCAAACATCATCATCGGCACACATGCGCTCTTCGAGTCCGAGGTGGCCTATCACAAACTTGGTTTGATTGTCATCGATGAGCAGCACCGCTTTGGCGTTGCCCAACGTCAGGAACTTCAGCGACGTGGTCGAGCCTCGCACGACGACGCAACGCGCATGCCGCATGTGTTGGTGATGAGCGCTACTCCGATACCGCGAACGCTATCGATGACCCTGTACGGTGATCTCGATGTCTCGGTCATTGATCAGCTGCCATCGAATCGTAAGCCGATCCAAACAAAGGTTGTCGCAGACTCGGCGATAGCTGCTGTGTTTGATGGTATCCGACGCGAAGTAGCAGCTGGACGTCAGGCGTACATCGTGTATCCACTCGTAGAGAAGAGCGAAAAGATCGAAGCCAAAAGCGCGGTAGAACATGCTGAATCGCTCCAGCACGAGGTGTTCCCTGACCTGCGGATTGGAATCGTGCACGGACAGATGTCCTGGGACGAAAAGGAACGTGTGATGCAGGCTTTCTTGCAGCGAGAGTTCGACATTCTTGTTGCGACAACTGTGATTGAAGTGGGCATTGATGTGCCGAATGCGACGATCATGGTGATTGAGAATGCCGAGCGCTTTGGACTTTCGCAGCTGCATCAGCTACGTGGGCGTGTTGGACGTGGTGGGGAACAGTCGTACTGCTACCTGATCACAAAAGACCATATGCAGCATGCCATGAAGCGGCAGTCCACCGCACAAGAGCGTGCAGCATCCGTGGTTCGTCTACGCACCATGGAAGAGACAACGGATGGCTTTGCAATTGCCGAGGTCGACCTCAAGTTGCGCGGACCAGGAGATGTCCTCGGCGTGCGGCAGAGCGGCTTGCCTGAGTTTCGCTTCGTCGATCTCGTGCAGGACACGCCCATTATCGTTCGAGCGCGCAACGACGCATTCGCGGTGCTCGATCGGGATCCCCAGTTGCGTCGGCCAGAGCATGCGGCAACGCGAGCCGAACTTGTTCGGATTGCGGAGCATCAGAGCTTCCTCGGTGTCGCGTAAATTGCGCTATGGCCACTGCACCGCTCTTCACAACGACGATCAACGATGATCCGCTCACGTCCACATTTAACGTGAGTGAGATATTCCATTCGATTCAAGGTGAGGGAACACGCGCGGGCTTGCCATGCACGTTCGTGCGTCTACAAGGATGCACGCTGCGATGCAGCTGGTGCGATACACCCTATGCGCTTGAACATCGTACGTCTGAGCGAATCATGACGGGTCAGCAGATTGTTGATGCAGTGCGTGAGATTGGTTGTTCGTTTGTTGAGTTCACGGGTGGTGAGCCCCTTGAACAGCCAGCCATTGTTCCCCTGATGCGACTGCTCTGTGACGAAGGATATCTCGTCGCGGTTGAAACGGGCGGACATTGCGACATCTCTGTATTGGACGAGCGCGTGATCGCAATTGTCGATGTGAAGTGTCCAGGGTCAAAGATGGATCGACTGAATGACCTCGAAAATCTCACACGACTTCGGCCGCATGACGAAGTAAAGTTTGTGCTGGCATCACGCATGGACTATGAGTTTGCTCGTGACCTGCTGCGCTCACATCAGCTCGACACTCGATGTGCGAGCGTGTTGATGTCGTGCGTGCCAGATCGTCTCCCAATGGCTGAATGTGTCGCGTGGATTCTTGAGGATGCACTCCCGGTGCGGTTCCAAATCCAGATGCACAAGATTGTTTGGTCACCTGAGACACGGGGAGTCTAATGCGATTGCATGCTGCTCTCTGCGGTGTTGTTGCGTGTGCGCTGTCGCACGTTGCAGTCAACGCCCAGGACCTCACGATTACACCCCTACAGCAGTGTAACTCTGCCAAGGCCGAGTATGCCCCCTCGGTTGACGTCTTGACGTCGTCGATCATCTTCACATCCGAGGTCTCGGGTGTTGCCGCTGTCTATCGTGCGCGTCTCGATGAATCGACAGGCATTGAGCGCGTGGCAGGTACCTTTAACAACCCCCGGCATCATCGCGGTTGCGTGAGTCTGGACTCAACAGGAACCGGTATTGGCGTTGTGTATGCCGCATATGACCAGCAGATGTATGCTGGTCTGGCAACCGTAACGCGCTATGGAAACGAGATGAATCTCGGGACCATGTTGGACGTTGTGAACGGTCCCATGTACGTGTCGCAGCCCGCGCTTTCGCCCGATGGATCTCGTCTTGCGTTTGTCACAACGCGAGAAGGGGGCCGAGGTGGACTCGATCTGTGGATGTGTGAGCGACGTGATGATCTCTCGTGGTCGGAACCCATGAACATGGGCCGCAACGTGAATTCGGACGGCGATGAGATCTCGCCCTGGTTCGCATCGGAAGATACGCTCGTCTTTGCCTCAAATGGTTTTGGCGGAAAGGGCGGTTTCGACATCATGATGTCAGTTCTCCGCGACGGCGTGTGGCTCGAGCCCTTGCCCGTGGAGGACATTAACTCTGAATACGACGACAGTGACTGCATTGTTCTGCGCGACGGAACAATGGTGTTCGCAAGTACAAGGCCCGGTGGGACGGGCGGACTTGATCTCTGGATTGCTCGACGGAAATAGGTTGTAAACGAAAAAAGGCCCGCAACTGCGGGCCTTTTTCATTGTCGTCATGATGTCGGTTTACTTGATGCTGTAACGCACAAGTGTTGTTTCCACGCCGTCGATCGGGAGCGGCGGAATACCCATGATGTTTACCACTTGCGCCGGTTGTGTGACCTTGATCCAGCCAATACCATTAACAAACCAGTACGTGCGAACGAGTTGGATTGGAACCGGAACCGCTTGTGGACCAAACATCAAATACAGTGTGATGTTCATCGTGATTTCAACCTTCGAGGCTGCTGTGGCAGCACCATTGATGCTGACAGTCTCTGTGCCGAGCTTCTTACCCGTGAAGCTCAGGCCAGCCGAGCCTGTGTATGAGCCTGAAGGACCAGCGTCAATCGTGAACTGTGGGATCGAATCCTTGAGTGCTGTCCATGACGAAGCATTTTCGTCGAACAGATTTACCCACTTGTTGCCAAGGTCGACTGGTGCGCCGAGCACGTCAAACGAAAGTGGAAGAAGTGTCGAAACGACCGTTCCTTGCTGTGCATCGTACATCGTGTCGACGGCCATACCGCCAACGTACATGATCGACTCAACAGCTGAGCGGCCTTCAACAGTCTTTGTACCAGTAACAACGACGCTATCTGGAAGGATGTCGACTGTGTCGGTTGCGCCTGACGCATCCGTGTCGAACGAGCGATTGGCGTGGATGAAGTACGAACCAGGTGTCGAGATAACGTACTTGCCAGGCTCAGTCGGTGTTGTTGTGTCGCTCGAGCAGCCGGCAAGACCGAGTCCGATTGCGGCGACAGCGATGATTGCGAAACGCTTCATGCTTGTGTTCTCCTGCGGATAAACCGCGTTTGCGTGGGATTGAGAGCGGAGGGCGAGGGACTCGAACCCCCACAACCTTTCGGTCGGCTGTTTTCAAGACAGCTGCAATACCATTATGCGAGCCCTCCGTGGGCGTTGGACGACAAATCTACGGAAGAGATTTGATCTGCAATGCACTCATTCTCTGACGATTTGCTGATCATCGTAACATGCGCGTCGGCGAAAGCGTTCCATATCCAGCTGAAGAAAGTCTGCTACGGTCCCTGCAAACAACTGCTGTTTTATAGCATCAGATAGGTCTGGCATCTCGTCAATAAACTTCCCGTGCTCAAGGTCGCCCAGTGGGAATGGATAGTCGGTGCCGTACGCGATTTTCTCCGGCCCCATCAATGCGATCAGGTAGCGCAGGGCATCGGCATTGTGCGTAATGGAATCGACCCAGAACTTCGAGACGTATGTTGAAGGATCGGCGACGCCATTGACATTGCATAGGTCTGGGCGCGCGTGGTATCCATGAGAAATGCGGCCAACCGTGAACGGGAACGAACCACCCGCGTGAGAAAACATCACGCGAAGCTGTGGGAACGCATCAAATACACCACCGAAGATCATCGACGTCATCGAGAGCGTTGTCTCAGCTGGCATGCCAACGAGCCACTGTTGGAAGTAGCGCGATGTGCGTTCGGCGCCCATCATCTCCCAAGGGTGGACAAAGATGGCTGCGCCCATGTCTTGAGCAGCTTCCCAGAACGGCCACAGCGATCGGTCGTCGAGATTCATTCCATTGATATTCGTTCCGATTTCCACGCCGGGCATGCCGAGTTCACGAACGCAACGCTCCATCTCGCGAATCGCCCGGTCGACATCCTGCATTGGCAAGGTGCCAAGTCCGATAAAGCGCTGGGGATGATCCTTGACCACCCCAGCGAGGTGGTCGTTCAGAAACCGACACCAATCCTCGGTGTGCTCTGGCTTTGCCCAGTAGGAGAACAACACCGGAACTGTACACAGCACCATCGCGTCGATACCGTGGGCATCCATGTCGCGCAGAATGGCAAGTGGGTTCCAGCAGTTCTCATCGATGTCGCGGAAGAACACACCGTCGTCGCGCATCATCCGCGCCTTGCCTGGTGTGAAGTGATCCAGCTCGATGAACCCGCCATAACCGTAGCGGTCCTTCAACGAGGGCCAGCGCTCCGGAAGAATGTGGGCATGACAATCAATCTTGATCATGCCGAGGCCTTTGCTGGCGCTTCCATGACCGTTCCGCACTTCGAACACGTGCAGTGCTCCTTGTTGCCATAGAAGCGCTCAAAGATTGGAGGGAGCTGACTGACGATGTTGGTCAACGGCAGGAACTCCTCGTACAGCTTGTTGCCGCAGGATTCGCAGAACCACATAAAGGCATCGAGTTCATCGGGCAGGTGGCGCTTGCGCTCAATCACCAGACCCACACTGTCGGCTGGACGCTGCGGGGAATGGGGCGTGCGAGGAGGGAGGAGGAAGATCTCTCCCTGCTTGATATGGATATCGCGCGGCTGTCCATCGTCGATAATCTTCACGACGATGTCGCCCTCGAGCTGATAGAAGAACTCCTCACCCTCATTATAGTGGTAGTCCTTGCGGTTGTTAGGTCCACCCACGACCATGATGATGAATTCCGTGTTCTCATACACTTGGGCATTGCCGACAGGGGGCTTGAGCAGGTGGCGGTGTTCATCGATCCAGGCATGAAGATTGAAGGCGCTTTGGATAGGCATGCGAAGCTCACTCAGACGTTAGGGTGGTACATTCGTAGTCACAAAAGTACATGAACCCCTGAAAGCAACACGCATGGACCTCTCACTTGTAGGCCGCCGAGCGCTCGTTTGTGGCGCATCGCAAGGAATCGGCAAAGCCATCGCACTCGAACTCGCAGCCAATGGCGCATCGGTCACGGTTCTTGCTCGCACCCAGTCTGCCCTCGATGCAGTGGTCGCCGCTCTTCCCGCAACTGCTGATCAGCACCACTCCTCGATCGCTGTCGATATGACGGACGAAGTAGCGCTGTTAACAGCTGTGCATAACACTGTGGATAGTGGTGGCGCTTTCCACATTCTTGTGAATAACACTGCTGGTCCAGCTGGTAGTCCACTTGTGGATAGTCCTGTGGAAAGCCTGCGTAATGCCTTTGAACAACATATTCTTACGGCACATCAGCTGACTAAGATTCTTGTGCCTGGAATGACGGCATGTGGATACGGCCGCATCATTAACATCGTATCCACATCTGTGAAGATCCCCATCGACGGTCTCGGTGTAAGCAACACCATCCGCGGAGCTATGGCCAGCTGGTCGAAGACCATGGCCAACGAATTGGCACCACGTGGGATCACCGTGAACAACGTTCTACCAGGTGCCACAGAGACTGATCGCCTGCAAGCCATCATCGAGCGGAACGCCCGTGTCAAGGGGCAATCAGAGGATGCCGTTCGGGCCCACATGGTGGCAGAGATTCCTGTCGGACGCTTCGCCCAACCGTCGGAAATCGCCAATGCCGTTGGCTTTTTGGCCTCGCCATCGGCCTCGTACATCACCGGCACCAGTATCATCGTCGACGGTGGTCGCACCCGCTCACTGACCTAACCCCAAGTACCTTTCCACTTCATGTGGATAACCTGTCAACAAACCCATGCATTTTCCATGGGCCAGGTATTGCTATTTGCTATCCCAACGACTACTTTTGTGGAGGTCGTAACTCCTTATCTAATCAGGGATATCGAGGGTTTCCGAGGGACAAAACACCCGGTAAAACGGCCAAAGCATAGGGAAGTTAACCACATGTGTGAATAACCTCGAGGGGTTTTCCACATTCGGAGCAGCAACGTGGCGCGAAAGAATCGGGAAGCATCGGTGCAGCGAGGCGGCCGTAGGTCGTCTGGGCTTGTCATCACCATGCTAGCGCTAGTGTTCCTCGGGTTTATGGCGACGCAATGGTACGAGCGCCAACACATCGACACAGTAGAGATCGAGGGCGCGTCTGGCTTGAGCAAGGCTTCAGTACGCAGTATCGTCGACACACTCGCAGCAAAGCCACACCGCGGTATCGTCCTTGCCGATGTACGTCTTGCACTTGAGTCGCTGCCGTACGTGCGCAGCGCATCGGTGTACTTCAGCGGCGTGCGCGAACTCACAGTCGAGATTGAAGAGCGCATTCCTGTTGCGCATGTTGTGCACGCAGATGGTTCATTGCGCTACGTTGACGCCTCAGGCTCAGTGTTGCCGCATGTGACAGAGCGTACATCGCACAACGTTCCGGTATTGCAATCAACGGACGGATCGAGCCTGTCAGCATCCGACGTTCAGCGCGTGGTAGCGTTGCTCGTCACGGGATCGCGCGTGCTTGATCCAGTGTTGTACCAATCGATTTCCGAAGTACGGTTCAACCGCCGTCAGGGAACAGTCGAAGTGGTGACCGACGATACACGTTGGCGTCTTGGTGAAATGGATGCGGAGCGTGCTCGTGGTGCCTTTGCCGACATGAATGTGTTCTGGAAGGAGACATCGCAGCGCATTAACATGGCGACGATTTCTGAAGTTGATCTGCGGTGGAAGAATCAGATTGTTCTGCGCTATCACCAGACCGAGCGCGTTGTTGATGGGGGAGCGACAGTATGAGCACTCCTGAAATCCACGTCGGACTCGACATCGGCACAACGAAGGTGTGTGCTGTTGTCACATCGTTCGATCCAACAAAGAATCGCGTCGAGATCCTTGGCACTGGCACTGCAGAGTGCGACGGACTCAAGCGTGGTGTTGTTACGAACATCACAAAGACAGCAGAAGCGATTCGCGGTGCGATTGAGCGCGCTGAACAGCAAAGTGGATACGAGATTCGTCGTGTCGTCATCGGCGTGAGTGGTGAGCACATCGCAACATTCACAACGCGTGGCATTGTGACGACGCGTACATCGGAGATTTCAGCAGAAGATGTTCGACGTCTGCACGAAGAGCTCCGACAGGTGCACGTTACAGCAGATCGTCGAATCCTGCATGTGATTCCGCAAGACTATATCATCGACGGACAGGATGGTATTTCTGATCCGCTCGGAATGAGCGGTCGTCGCTTAGAGGCAAACGCGCTCGTTATTACCGCGTCTGCATCAGCGGTGGAAAATGTCTATAAATGTGCTGAACGTGCTGGACTACATGTCGATGCCGTTGTTCTCCAGTCGATTGCGAGTGCAATGGCTGTGCTTGATGAAGCTGAGCGCGATGTAGGTGTTGCGCTTGTCGACATCGGTGGAGGAACGACGGATATCGCGATGTACAAGGACAATGTTCTGCGTGCTGTGAGTGTGATCGGCTTGGCCGGTCAGCGCGTGACCGATGACATCGTCACGGTTCTGGGTATTCGCAGCAATGATGCCGAAGAGATCAAGGTTGAGCATGGTCATGCGATCAGTGAGAGCATCCTGCGTGATGAGCACTTCCAAGTTCCTGGGGTCGGCGGTCGCCGTCCAACGGAACTGTCGAAGTCGATTCTCTGTCAGGTGATCGAGCCACGCATGGAAGAGATCTTCGAGTTCGTGATGCAACGCATTCACGACTCAGGTCTTTCACACCAGCTTGCCGCAGGGATTGTGATCACGGGAGGTGGAGCGGATCTACGTGGTTGTGACATGCTCGCACAACGTACCTTCCGTCTTCCTGTGAACAAGGGTTTGCCACGTGGCTTCAGTCACGACGGACTCGCTCGTGAGGTAACAACACCAGCGCACGCAACAGCCGTGGGCTTGGCGATGTACAGCATCGAGCATGAAGATGAATTTCAACAGGTGTTCAGCGACCAACCGGTTGCTGCCGCACTTCCTCAACAACCGACAGCAGCTACCGTTCAGCAGCCTGAAGAAGCACCGCGCAAGCGTGGGCTCCTTCAGGGTGTTAAGGAATGGTTCGAAAACTTGTAACTCATGCTTTTACACACCATGACCACATTCCGGGGGGAATAATGGCCATCGAGTTGGATACAACTGGATTTACGACTGACGCACGCATTCGTGTTGTCGGCGTAGGCGGCGGCGGCGGGAACGCAGTGCGAACGATGATCGCGCGCGGGCTCGACGGCGTGGAGTTCATTGCAGCGAACACCGACCGCCAGGCATTGTTGAATAACCCAGCTGGCATCAAGCTTCAGTTGGGTAAGGACGTCACACGTGGACTCGGCGCAGGGGCTGATCCGACGCGCGGACGTGCCGCTGTCGAGGAGAGCATCGACGAAGTGTACGATGCGCTCCAGGGTAGCGACATGATCTTTGTGACTGCAGGCATGGGCGGCGGAACGGGAACCGGAGCAGCACCGGTGATCGCTCGCGTTGGCCGTGAAATCGGTGCGCTTGTCGTCGGTATCGTCACAAAGCCATTCGCATACGAATCAAAGCGTCGCGCGAATGTTGCCGAGAACGGTATCAAGGATTTGCGCGAACATGTCGATGCATTGATCGTGATCCCGAATCAACGCATCCTGACCGTTGTCGATAAGAACGTAACGTTCGCAAACGCACTCGCGATGGTCGATACGGTGCTCTACAATGCAACGAAGGGTATCGCCGACATCATCTCTGGTGTTGGTTATGTGAACGTCGACTTTGCTGATGTGCGCACCGTCATGAGCGGCATGGGCGATGCACTGATGGGTATCGGCACAGCATCCGGTGAACATCGTGCGATCGAAGCTGCACAGAATGCGCTGAACTCCCCGATCCTCGAAGGCATGTCGATCTACGGCGCGCAAGGTTTGCTTGTGAACATCACGGGCGGACAGAGCATGACGATGTTCGAAGTGAGCGAGGCCGTGTCGGCAATTGAGAAGGCAGCTGGCGACGAAGTCAATCTGATTCACGGCGTTGTCGTCGACGAATCGATGGACGATGAAATGTCGATCACTGTTGTCGCTACAGGATTCCGCCGTCAAGAAGAGAAGAAGGTTGTTCCGGTATCGGCTCCTCTTGCATCAACGCCGGTGATCGAGATTGTACGTCCTACGCCTGAGCCTGAAGCTGAACTCACGATGAGCACGCCAGCTCCAGCGCCAATCGCGCAGCCAAGTTCTGATGTTGATGTACACGATGTCAACGTTCCAGCATACCTGCGCCGTCAGCGCGATCAAGAACGTTCACAAGCAGGCATGCCACGTCAAGAGCCGCCAGTTACTGGTAGCGTTCCGATCGTGCCACCATCGTCAGCCTCAGATGCAGATATGAGCTTTGGTCAGCCTGTCCGTAAGGCTGCTGCAGCAGGCGGCAATCAGCCAGCCTTCTTGCGGAAGATCATGGACTAAGCACGAGTTACTATTCGACTGTATCTAAAGGCCGTTGCGATTCCGCAACGGCCTTTTTCGTATCCACACGTATGAGCACAAGAATGCCGATGATCAGCATGATGAGCAGCGACAGAATAGCCCATCGATAGCTATGCGTGTAGCTTAGTGTGATGCCAAACAGCAGTGGACCGATCCACGATGTGCCTTTATCACTGAGCTCGTAGAATGAGAAGTACTCTGCTTCACTACCAGTTGGGATCATCGTTGAAAACAATGATCGACTCAGTGCTTGTGTGCCGCCAAGCACAAGGGCAATACAGCCAGCTAGAATCAAGAACTGCGTTGCACTCTGGACCCAGAAGAACGACGCGAGGATCACGGCGATCCATCCAAGCAGCGAAAGCGTGAGTGCAGCCTTCGTCGTTGTACGCCGCGCGAGTTCCGCAAATGCAAGCGATCCACCAATGGCTACCACTTGCACAAGAAGCACAGCCTGCGTCAGCACATCAAGTCCGAGTCCAAGCTCAATGCTACCGAACACCGATGCCTGCGAGATCACCGTCTGCACAGCTTCGTTGAAGGCCACATAGGCGATGATGAACCGCGCAGTGTGTGGCGCACGCATGGCGTGACGAAATGTTGACCACGCTTGGGTAAAGGGGCTTCGAAGGGTTGATGATGAAGGGTGTGCTGTAGGCACGGGGTCGCGCAAGAGGAACAATGGTACCAGCGTCCAAACCGCCCACCACAGTCCGACACTCACAAGGATGCTACGCACGGTGCTCGATTCGGGTGCTGCAGTATACCACACGAGATGCACTGCCAGCAGGATTGCACCGCCGAGATATCCCAGTGCCCATCCGCGCGACGACACAGCATCGCGTTCAGGAAGCGTCGAGATATCGTTAAGGAATGCATTTGCAACAACGACGCTTGCTCCGAAAAACACGTTCGCGACAACGAAGAGGAGTCCTCCCAGCATGTAGTTGCCGGCCTCTGGTGTGCAGGCGAACAAGCTCATCGTTGCCGACGCACCACACGCCGTGGTGAGTGCAAGCATGAGGCGCTTGCGATGTGATCGATCGACGAGTGCGCCAATGATAGGCAGCACGACCACTTGCAGCAGAACACTCAACGAAATGCAGAAGGAGAACCAGCTCCCCACGTGCATGTGCACACCGAATGGCGCGATCACGCCATCGACCGCTGTGGTTGTTGCAACCGATGTGAGGTACGGACCCAAGAACACCGTAACGACTGACGTGGAGAACGCACTGTTCGCCCAGTCGATGGTGTACCACCCAGCCCGCTGAAGTCGCAAAGAATGCATACGGCGAAGATACGCGAGTGCATGTTCGTTGCACGACCCGTACTTTTGTAGTCAATTGTTTTATGCGGAGTACACCAATGAAGGTGCTAGGTCCTACGTCGAACTTTCTGGCCATCGAAAAGCGATATTCGGCACTTGAAACGTCGAAGGTTGCTATCGTGTCGGCCCCCTACGAGCACACCGTAAGCTATGGTGGCGGCACCAAGCACGGACCGAAAGGTGTGATTGATGCAAGTGCATACGTTGAGTTTTACGACGATGAAACACAACGCGAGCTTTGCTTCGATGTAGGAATTGCGACGCTCAAGCCCCTTGCCTTTGGGAAGAAAACCGATCGTGCTGCACTTGATATGATTGAGCAGCAGGTGGACGACTTGCTCGAGATGGGCAAGTTCGTGGTGACGATAGGGGGCGAGCATACGATCTCGACAGCGCCGATTGCAGCGCACTATCGCATGTATCCATCGATGAGCATCCTGCACTTTGATGCACACTCAGATTTGCGTGATAGCTATCAGGGATCGAAGTACTCCCACGCCAGCTTCATGGCGCGCGTAGCGGAGTTCTTTCCACCAAAGCTCATCACGCAAGTTGGTATTCGTGCGCTCTGCAAGGAAGAAGCCGACTTCATCAAGAAGGAAGGCATCAACACCTTCTTTGCATCGGCGATTCGAAGGGGCTTGCACGGCGACGCATGGCAGAAGCGCGTTGTCGATACGCTCGCCAAGGATGTCTACATTACCTTCGACGTTGATGCGTTCGATCCATCAATTATGCCTGCAACAGGCACACCGGAACCTGATGGGTTGTTCTACAGTGAAACGCTTGATGTGATTCGTGCAGTGGTAGCTTCTGGTCGACGTATCGTGGGTCTCGACGTCGTCGAGCTCGCGCCGGATGCACGCACGCCGCATGCCGACCTCACCACGGCACGACTTCTGTATAAGATTCTGAACCTTGCAATGACGCCTGTGCAGAAGCGCACAGCGAAGACATCATCAACACGACGCCGATCATGATACACGATCTCCAAGCAACAGTCGAGGAACTCTTTGCACTTCCTCCCCACGAAGTGTTGTACGACGAGCGCACGACACCAACATGCGCGACAATCCTCGATGCGCTGAATGCAGGAACAATACGAGCTGCGTCTCGCAACGACGATGGATCGTGGATCGTGCATCCGTGGGTTAAGCAGGGGATTCTGCTTCTCTTCCGCGCTGGTCGACTCGAGGATATGTCGACAGATGAGAACTTCCGATTTTTCGATAAGGACACACTGCGTACGCGTGCATTTACACTTGACGACAAGGTGCGCATCGTGCCCGGTGGTACAACGATTCGCAATGGGGCATTCCTTGCGCACGGTGTGATATGCATGCCGCCCGCATACGTGAACATTGGTGCGCATGTTGGTGAAGGTACCATGATCGATTCGCATGCACTCGTGGGAACATGCGCACAGATTGGTGCGCGCGTGCATATCAGTGCTGCCGCGCAAATCGGTGGAGTTCTTGAACCCGCTGGTGCTCGCCCCGTGATCATCGAGGACGATGTAATGGTTGGTGGGAACTGCGGCGTCTATGAGGGCGTGGTTGTTCGTGCGCGCGCTGTTCTTGGGAGCGGTGTGGTACTCAATGCATCAACGCCAGTGTACGACCTGGTCAATGAGCGCATTCTTCGCAGCACTGATCAGCAACCACTGGAGATCCCCGAGGGTGCAGTGGTTATTGCCGGCAGTAGGGCAGTGACATCTCCATTCGGCACGCAACATGGTCTGAGCATGAGCACACCGCTCATCGTGAAGTATCGCGATGAGAAGACCGATGCTCGTACGGCGTTAGAAGCTGCGCTTCGTTAAGACATCGTAGGGTCGCCCTTGTCGCGGTTCAGGCGAACAGCCTGACGGACCATGGCTTCGAACACATCGCGCTTGACGTCGTTGACGTGACGGATCGTGATGTGACGCATCATGGTCAGATCGCCAACAAGTAAGCCGTCTGGATCGTCGAGCTCGATGCCGCGCCAGAAGCCGAAGTTCACGTGATCGCTAAATGCCTTGATGTAGCAGACAGGTCCGTTCGACGAGAACACTGGTTGTGACCAGAGGATCGACTCGTCGATGTCTCCAGCACCTTGGCGAATGATCGCACGCAGTGTCGTGAGTACTTCGCGTTGCCATCCCTTGAAGTGTGCGATGTACGCATCGACATTGATGGCGTTGACTGGTGCCAGCACTGGTGCTGGCTCGTCCTTGACCTTTGGGGTGTCGTCGTAATCGCCGCGTGTAGCACGGCGTTGAAGTACCGACCCACGTGGAGCGCGCTCTTTCTTTTCACCGCCCTTGTCGCCATCGCGACGGCGGTCGTTGCGTTGTTGCTGTTGCGGACGCTGCTGTTGCTTTTGTGCATCGGCTGGAGCGCCCTCGCCAGCGGCTGGCTGCTCGCCATCACCGGCTGGTGCGGCTGCTGCATCGGCACCGCCCTGACCCGACTTCTTCTTGCGACGACGCTTGCGCTTCGAGCGCTCCTGTTCAGAGCCACTCTCAGAGCCACCGCCATCGGCCGATGCTGGTGCATCGTTGTCGTCGTCGCGATCGTTGCCGTCGTGTTGGTCTCCCGCATGCGCTGATGCGTCATCCGCACCCGATGCGTCGTGGCCAGGACGTGGCTGACCATCGCCTCCGCGGCGTCCACGCCCACGGCGGCGACGTCCACGGCGCCCTTCTCCGGAGCCCTGCTGGCCCCCTTCAGAGGATTCGTGTGATGATTGTGCTGCTGGTTGTTGTTCGTCTGCGTGCATCATGTGCGTATTGGTACGGGTCGACGTGATAAGCCACAAATATACGGAATGCCCGGGCGGGCTTGGTGTCTAAGTTTGCATGATGAAGCACTCCCTGTATCTCATTGCGCTGGTTGTGGTTGCGTGCGCCGGCGCGGTGCCACTTGTGGCCCAGGTTACCGTCGGTGGTACGGTGTATTCCCATGCACTTTCGCTCTCGGGCGATTATCCGGATGATCAGACAATCTCGACGCAGTTGGGGTACGGAATCGGCGCTGTGGTAGCCTATCACATCGCATCCGAGGTGGAGTTCATGATCGAGCCATCGTTCGATCTTCGGCGTGGCCGCATTACCGAAACGCTCCGCACATCGTCGTCGGAGGCCCCCTACGACACCACGCTTGCAACAATTCGTGTGTCATCGCTTGCTCTGCCGATTGGCGTGCGGATATGGTCGCACGCTCGAACATGGGTGTTTACCAGTGGCATCATGATGCGCCTGGCAACCCATGGTACGCGTAAGGCAGGGGGCGGACAGGAAACGTCACTTGAGCGCGACCTGGCAAACGTTGAGGTAGGGTTGTATCTCGGGGCAGGATACCGGTTCAACATAGGTGAGCTTAGTGTGATGCCGGAGATCAGATACGAACAGGGAATCTCCAACGTTCTGCGTGGCACATCGGTACAAGGACTACCACCTGCACCGATCATGCGCACGAATGGCTTTGGGCTCCGCGTTGCGTGTCAGTATACCTTTGGGGGTGGCCAATGACAATCATGCGTTTCATCCTCGCGTCATGCGTCGCACTCGTATGCGCACTCACCACAGCCTCACACACGGCCTATGCCAGCGACACTGCCGGTGAATCGGTGATTGGTCCGGTGTTGGGCGGACACCTCTTTCAGCCATTGGTTGGACATCAAATGCCGTTTGTGATGAGCTCCACGCGGCTTACGCTTGGTGGGGGTATCACGAGCAATCTCAAACTCCCGATCGTGCGCATTGGTCAGCGTATCGTACTTGCGCCCGAGGGAAGTCTTGCATTTATCGCTACCGGTGCAGAGCACGAACAACGTATCAAGGACTGGCTCTCCGTATACGTTGGTGTTGATGTAGTTGGACGACTTGGTACCGATGTGAAGGCGCTGCTCAGTCAGGGCGTCAATGCCGTGACATCATTTGATCTCGGCTGGAAGGTTCGTGCATATCGTTCCGAGCGTCTCATGTTGACGATGTCGCTTGATCTGGTCAATGGCAGCGTAACCACGGTGGATGTTGATCGATGGGTGCGTGGGATCGTCGATAGTGGTGGTGTGACATCGACGAATCCACTTGTTGATACGAAGCCAACAATTACCACTGGTCTGACCGCACATTGCGCCTATGCGGTGAGTGCTGCACTCGGGCTTACGGCGAATGTCTCTGGTGTGTATGGGGAGTCGGCCATTCGTGGCGGTGCGTCACAGATATTTATCAATGCTGGAGCCACAGCGAATCTCGATTTCCGTCCACTCGTTGGCATACCGGTAGCGACAACGATTGGAATCGCCTACCGACAGAATCCGTCCGTTGATGATGCCTCGACACGATCAAGTGCGCTTGTTGCTTCGATGCGTATTGGCACAACGGTATCCCAACACTTTGCGTTGGGTGCTCAGGTTAACGCACAGAATGGTGAAATAGGAAACGGCACCCACGTTCTTGCGATCGGGGGTGCCGTTGATATGCGATTCTACTACTAAGCGTTGCGGCTTACTTTTCCTTGTCAGCTGCCACAGATGCTTGGTTGTACGGTGTGATCAACTTCTTGATCCCACTCGCAGCTTTGCGAGCTTGCGCTGCACCTTTCTTTGTTGTTGCGTTGTGTCCCTCTTGGAACTGGGCAAACAGGGCAACGATTTGCTCGTAGAGCTCTTGCTTTGACATTGCGGATTCCTCAGTGAAATGAACATTAAGCTCGTGATCGAGTCAGATCACAGATCCATTATACGTACGAAATTCGGAATTGGCGCACTTGACTTTTACTCAAATGGATGATCGCGGACAGCTGGAATGCGCATCTTGATGAGCTTCTCAATGTCGCGCAGCTGCGAGCGATCCTCTGGAGTTGCAAGTGTAAGTGCTACGCCAACGTTACCCGCACGACCTGTTCGGCCGATACGGTGGACGTAGGTTTCAGGTGATTCCGGTACGTCGTAATTCACCACATATGGTAGCGAGCTGATATCAATACCACGTGCTGCGATGTCTGTAGCGACAAGTACGCGCATGCGACCGTTCTTGAAATCTTGCAGTGCACGTTGACGAGCCATTTGTGACTTATCACCGTGGATCGCTGCTACGCGCATACCGACCTTCTCGAGGTCGCGAGCTACACGGTCGGCACCACGCTTCGTGCGTGTGAACACGAGCACTGATCCCTCGAGATCTTCCTTGAGCAAGTGTGCAAGCAGTGCGCGCTTGTGATCGCGTTCTACAAAGTACAGACGCTGATCAACCTTTTCCGTTGTTGGCTTCTCTGGCGTTACAGACACGTTCACAGGGTTTGTGAGGATCGTGTGTGCAAGCGAGCGAATTTCATTCGGCAGAGTTGCCGAGAAGAACAACGTCTGACGTTGTTCTGGGACAAGCTTGATGATTTGCTTGATCGATGGCATGAAGCCCATGTCGAGCATGCGGTCTGCCTCGTCGAGCACGAGCGTGTGGACCTTATCGAGACGAAGTGCACGGTGATCGATCACGTCGAGCAAGCGACCAGGTGTTGCGATGACGATGTCGACGCCACGGCGAATGTTATCAATCTGTGGACGGATGCTGACGCCACCGAGAAGAACAACAGTGCGAATACGCATGCCCTTTGCATAGGTCATGATATTCTCGTTGATCTGGATAGCAAGTTCACGTGTTGGTGCAAGAATGAGCACGCGCGGACCGAATTTAACCGGACCTTCGTTGAACAAGCGGTGAAGGATTGGCAAGCTGAATGCAGCTGTCTTGCCAGTACCTGTTTGGGCGATGCCAAACACGTCCTGACCCGTCATGACAACGGGAATAGCTTGCTCTTGAATTGGTGTGGGTGTTACATACCCAGCGTTGTGTACGGCCTTTTCAAGTGGCGCGCACAATTTCAAATCGGCAAAGGTCATTGACCTTTCCTCCTATGTAATGGGAACTATGTCGGTCGAGATCTCTCGCGCAGATTGCTTGTCTGCCAGTTGCGACCGAATTCACCA
Organism: uncultured Melioribacter sp.; assembly: GCA_964432155.1. Taxonomy (GTDB): domain Bacteria; phylum Bacteroidota; class Ignavibacteria; order Kapaibacteriales; family Kapaibacteriaceae; genus UBA10438. The sequence goes on from CAYSMF010000009.1 coordinate 56,703, forward strand.
AAAACACAGGGGAGGACGGAGCAGAGAGAAACGTAACCGTGATGCTTACCGCATCGTTGACGCACAAAGGTACGAAGAATTGTCTTTGTGACGTTTATCACGCCACAACTAGCGTGCCAAGTGTGAGTTTTGTATGCGATGAAGCAACCATTGTCTGATACAGGAACACCATCATGACTACACATCATAGCAGCGTTGACTGGAAACACGGTCTCACGTTCGATGCGCATCAGAATGAACAGACGTTCACGCTAGTGTCGTCGACACACGGTGAAGATGCGGAACCCGGCATCAGTCCGAAGAACATGTTGTTGACCGCGCTGGCAGGCTGCACTGCGATGGATGTGGCATCGCTCCTGCCGAAGATGCGCGTTCCATTTACATCACTCCGTGTGCGTGTCGATGGACACCTTACGGACGAGCATCCTCGCGTGTATGAACGCATTCACATGGTCTACGAGGTTGGCACATCCGATGAGTTTCGTCCGCAAGTAGAACGCGCAATTGCGAAGTCAACGGAAACCTACTGTGGTGTGCATGCAATGCTGAGCAAGGGCTCAACGATCACGCACGATCTTGTCTTCGTCGGCTGAGTCGCGACGACCAAGCACGGATTGGAGCATCATATCGAGTTCGTCAAATGGTGCGAACCCGTATGACAGCACATGCACATTGTCGTTGTGTTCAAGCAGAAGCGTAGGGAAGCCTTCGATACCAAGCGACTGAACATACTCGAACTCGTCGTTGAGCGCGTCCGACATTTGTTCGGATGACATCAGCGTGAGAAAGCTCTCGGGCTCAATGTCGAATGCAATAGCCATGCGCCGATACGTGTCGCTTTCATTCAGATCAAGTCCATCGCGATATAGCGCTTGATGCAGCCAGTGCGCCGCAGCGAGCGATGCATCGGGATGCAATGCTCGATAGCTCAGGAGCGCAAGACCAGGCATACGCGAGTCCAGCATCATCGAGCCATCAGGCAGTACCTGCGTGAGGAACCGTTCGCCAAAGGTTACGCCACAGCGGTCTTCGATCGTGCGATAGGACGATGCGATCAATTCAGCTTTCGCTGCGATGGGTTGTACCCGATCGCCAGTGAGCATGCCGCCAGCGTACACATGCAGGTCGAGTGCCGACCCCCACGCGCGATGGAGCCGCGCTAGCGTTGGCTCGAAGCCAAAGCACCAACCGCAGAGCGTATCCTGAAAGTAATGGAGTGCCGGACGTTCGACGATCATGCAAGACGCTTGCTGAGTTCCTGATCAAGCGCGTCAAGGAACTCCTCTGTGTAGAGGTAGTGCTCGCCGTGATTGACCTTATTGCCGTAGATACATACAGCAAGGTCCTTCGTCATGCGACCGCTTTCGACGACGTCGACGCATACGCGTTCGAGTGTCTGGCAGAAGTTGATGAGCGCTTCGTTGTTGTCAAGGCGCCCACGGAACTCAAGTCCGCGTGTCCATGCGAAGATCGACGCAATCGGATTCGTCGATGTCGGCTTGCCCTTCTGGTGCTCGCGATAGTGGCGCGTCACAGTGCCGTGCGCTGCCTCGGCCTCCATCGTTCCGCCATCTGGCGTGACAAGTGTTGACGTCATCATGCCCAGCGAACCGAAACCTTGCGCGACCGTATCGCTTTGAACGTCACCGTCGTAATTCTTACATGCCCATACAAAGTTGCCGTTCCACTTCAGTGCGGCTGCAACCATGTCGTCGATGAGTCGGTGTTCGTAGGTGATTCCTGCTTCGGCAAACTGCGCTGCGAATTCCGCATCGAACACCTCTTGGAAGATGTCCTTGAAGCGTCCGTCGTACTTTTTGAGAATCGTGTTCTTTGTCGACAAGTAGAGCGGCCAGCGCTTCATGAGCGCCTGATTCATGCAGGCGCGTGCGAAGCCACGGATTGAGTCGTCAGTGTTGTACATCGCCAGTGCGACACCATCACCCTTAAAGTCGTACACATCGAACGACTGCACATCAGAACCATCTTCAGGCGTAAAGGTAATCGTCAGCTTGCCCTTGCCCTTTGTCACGAAGTCTGTAGCACGATACTGATCACCGAATGCGTGGCGACCAATGCAGATTGGTGCAGTCCAGTTCGGAACCAATCGCGGAACGTTTGTGCATACGATCGGCTCGCGGAACACTGTTCCATCAAGGATGTTACGAATCGTACCGTTCGGCGACTTCCACATCTTCTTCAGGCCGAATTCAGCAACGCGTGCTTCATCAGGTGTGATCGTTGCACACTTGATACCAACGTTGTACTTCTTTATCGCCTCGGCGGCATCAATCGTTACCTGATCATTCGTCGCATCACGGTGTTCGATACCAAGATCGTAGTACTTGATGTCGAGCTCAAGGTAGGGGAGAATCAACTTGTCCTTGATGAACTTCCAGATGATGCGCGTCATTTCGTCGCCATCAAGCTCGACGACTGGGTTGGTAACCTTGATTTTTGCCATGGGGCGTGCGGAGTTGGGTACAACAAGTGAAAAAGCTCTGCAATCTACGGCAGGGCTGGAGATTTGCCGATGAGAATACGTTCATCAATCTGCGCTGCTAGCGCTTGAGGATGTCTTCTGCGGCATCAAGGGCCGAAATGATCGCCCCCTCGACACGTGAACCGCCAAATGCATCGCCAATGACGATGAGCGGGGGCTGGTCGACAGCACGCAGGAATGTAGACTCGGTGGTCGTGATTGGGCGACTAAACTTCCAGGCGTGTACGTCGATGTCGGTGACTCCTTCGAGTGCGTCGCCGAACACACAGGCTGCGAGGTGCTTGGCAACATCACTTCGATCGGTATCCCACATACGCTCGGAGAATTCGGGAGTCGCATGAATGGTATAGGCAGGAGATTCCGAGATGCCCTTGTCGTAGTTATCGCCAATGTAGGCGACGTCCGGGTGCGTTATTGCCCGCACATCATGTGGAGATGTTCTTCGTACAAGTGATGCAATGCAGCGTTCGTACGTGATCGATGCTAGGACTGTATGCACGTGTTCATTCAGCACCACGTTGCCGTTGCTGAGTAGTTGTACTGTCTGAGGCACAGGTGCACTGGAGACAATAGCATTGGCGGTGAAGTTGCTGCCATCAGCGCACCGAACGGTCCATGACGTGCCGTCGTGTTCGAGTGATGTCACTTCCATGCTTGTTCGGACATCCGAGCCTGCCGCTACTGCTGCAACGATGCTCGACATGCCATACACACCGCAATAGCGTGGCAGACCATCACTGCTTGCACGGAACCACTCACGTACGACGCCGTCGGCGACAAGCTGTGCAAACATCTTCTGGACGCGTTCATCGCGCACAGTAATGAACTGTGCGCCGTGATCGTACCGCACGCCCTCGCGTCGACGTGTCGACATCCGTCCGCCGACTCCACGCCCCTTATCAAGCACGAGCGTATGCTTGCCGGCTGCAGTGAGAAGTTGTGCGAGTGTAACGCCGGAAATGCCGGCTCCAATGATGATGATGTCGAAGTGCAAGAGGTGCTGGCCGTATATTGTGTGCGCAAGTTACCAACGTTCATTCATTCAGTTGAGGCTGCCATGTCGACACAGTTTGTACGCATTGTCGCGAGCATCTTGCTCGTATCGTTTGTCATGATCGGATGCTCGAGCACAACGCTCATTACATCAGATCCTCCTGGAGCAAAGCTCTCCATTAACGGCGTGTCGGTAGGGAAGACGCCATATACGCACTCAGATACGCGTATCGTTGGCTCGACGCTGTTGATCAAGCTTGAGAAGGACGGCTACGAGACGCTGAACACGTCGATCTCACGTGACGAACGTGTTGACGTGGGTGCGATTGTCGGCGGAATCTTCTTCCTTGTGCCGTTCCTGTGGACGATGCAGTACAACCCGCAGCATAGCTACGAGCTGTCGCCGCTGAAGAAGTAGTATCGACCCTATGTGGTCGATACCTTACCCCTTACGGGCGATGTCTGCAACCCGCACGGGCGACCACATTTGGCGCAAACCCGCAAGGGCCACATTTATAACCCGTACGGGCGACCACATAGGGTCGCCCGTACGGGTTTTCATTTCATTTGCGGCCTCGAGAGGAATCGAACCTCCGACCCACGCTTTAGGAAAGCGTCGCTCTATCCGACTGAGCTACGAGGCCGTGCACAGAATGTGCTGCGAATTAGTTGACAGAGTCGCTACCAAGGAGCGAGCTGCGATTACCGCTCGGGAGCAGAGGATTCTGATTCATAATGTATGCGGTAATGAGCGACTTCATTTCGTGCGCTCCAACATGACGGTCGTGTCCCATCACGACGGCACGCTCAAGAAGATTCTCAACATCCTCTGATGCGAGGAAGCCATGCTCGTGATACGTCATCAGCATGCCCCATGCCTCTGGCGAGAGAAGCTCGCGTTCGATGCCATGCAGAATGCGGAAACCGTCGTGATCGATACCCTCGAGCTCATCGCGATCTGCGCGACGTTCGATCATCCATGAAATCGCAGCAGCGATTTCAGAATCGGTGTACCCTTGGTCGTGCAATTGTCGCGTGTCGATCGATGCAAGCGCTGCCCCAGCCATGTGGCCGGTGATTAGATCAGCGATGATGTCGAGTACACGTTCAACAGAGTACTGAGTGTTCATAGGCAGGGTGGTGGTTATCCAGCGGTGATAAACTTGCTCTCGAGCTTGTGCATTGCTGCGCGGTCCTCGAGTGTCGCATCATCGTATCCAAGCAGATGCAACGCTCCATGGACAGCAAGCCGACAGAGTTCATTGACGACGGTCACGCCGTATTCGTTTGCTTGACGTCTGGCCGTCTCCAAAGAGACGTAGATTTCGCCGTACAACGGTTGCTCGTCGAGTGGGAATGTGATTACGTCGGTTGCGTAATCATGCTGGAGGTATTGCTTGTTGAGTGTCCGAATGCGACGATCGGAGAGCAGAATGATGTCAATGTTCGCGTGCTTGACCTTGTGCGACTTCAAGCAAGCGTCAACAGAGGCAATCATTTCGGCGCGTCCACGATAGCGCGCTCCAGAGGCATTGGTGATGCGTACAGTACGTGCCATGTTATCCTTCTAGGAGTCCGTCAGCCAACGACAGCTGCAATGCAGCTAGGAGCGCTGCTGGATTGATCTCGGTAAGGTCTGCGCGCAACAGCGACGCATGAATGTTCGCGAACTGCGAAACGGTTCCGGTGCGTCCGACCACAAGACTCGAAAAGCGGCCCTGATGCGTGGCGAGGAACATCACCTCGTCAGGCTCAATCGACAGAATGCCCGTCACATTGTGCATCTCTACATAGCCTTGGGGCGTCTGTGCTGTGACAATCGTACACGCTTCGCCATCAATCACAACATCTGTTGTGATGGTCATGACAAACGCACGCGCACCATTCGGAGCGTCAATGTTCCAGGTCCACGACGATGGTGTCGCGTGTGCTGGAGCACCTAGCCGCTGCGTGCATAGATCGATGTGCGATGGGCCTACAATCATGACGGAAAACTACGAAATCCCGTTGTCCTTTACCTTCCAGAGTTGCCACCATGGAGTTCCAGGCGAAACATGGTGCTCGGTGTGATAGCCGAAGAAGTAGCACGAGAGTAGCGCCCAGAGGTGATTCGCACGCTGTGATCGTGCATTGTGCGGCATGCCATTGCTATGGGGCTTCCGATGCGGACGATAGGTGCCGAAATAGAAGAGCTGGAACGATCCCATAAATGCGGGCACAATCCAGAACCACCAGAGCGACACCGCAGGAACCCAGACGTTCAGCACATTGTACGCCGTGCCCATGACAATGATTTGCCATACCGTTGCGTAGCGCCACATAAACGTGAGATACCACACGATCAGATTGTTCGACCGGTGATAATCAGGATCGTCATTGTCATCTGCCGGATGCGCATGATGTAAGTGGTGATTCACCACCAAGCGCGGATACCAGAGTCCAGCATAGAGGAACGCGGCAATGCTGCCAACAACCGTGTTCACACGCTCATGCCCAGGCGCTACAGTTCCATGGATGGCGTCGTGCGCCGTGATAAACAACCCGGTCGAGAGATATGCCTGCAGGGCAACGTGCACATACGTCAGGGGGCTTGTAGCATCCACTGCAACGTGCATCAGCACGTACGTGAGATGCGCGATCCATGATGCACAGATAACAAGAGCGAGAAGTAGACCCATGAAGTGCAATATGCAGGTTGTAAGTTCGTACGACAACGCCGTATGAAAACTCTTCGTTCCATCCTCGTTCTGCTGATCCTTGCGCCTGCATTGGCGTTCGGACAGAAACTCATGATCCACATGGATCTTGAGCAGACGAATCATTTGAAGGCCTACGGCATTGTTTACTGGATCCTCACCAAGGATCAACCCGTTGACTGGCTCTTGAATTACCGCGGTGGCTCGTTTATGACCGACTATACGGAGGCGATCGCTGCTGAGTGTCGTATTCGAGGCGTTGCGTTCGAGTCGCTCGATGGAGCAACCGCAGCTGGTGTCTACTCGTCGGTTCAATCAGAGAAGAGCAACACCGAGGTGGTGCGTCTCGAAAAGCCTCCAAAGATTGCCGTATACGCACCTCCCGGATTTCGTCCATGGGACGATGCGGTGACACTGGTGATGGAATACGCCGAGGTGAAGTACGAAAAGCTGTGGGATGAAGAAGTGATGCGTGGCAAACTCTCGGAGTTTGATTGGCTACACCTGCATCACGAAGACTTTACAGGACAGCATGGGAAGTTCTACGCAAGCTCTGCGGGTGAGTCGTGGTATATCCAACAAGTTGCCTTGCTCGAGAAAACCGCACGCAAGCTCGGGTTCCAAAAGGTGAGTGAGTTGAAGAAGGCAGTCGTCGAAAAGATTCGTGACTTCGTCGCTAACGGCGGGTTCATGTTCGCGATGTGCAGTGCGACCGATACCTACGACGTAGCACTTGCAGCGGCGAACATCGACATTTGTGATGTGATCTACGATGGAGATCCTGCCGATCGTGAAGCAAATCAGAAACTCGACTACTCCCGCACATTCGCGTTTGAGAATTTTAAGCTGGTGATGAATCCTCTGCAGTATGAATACAGCGACATCGACGTTGATGCGAACATGATCCTGCAGACGGAATCGAGTGACTACTTCACGCTCTTTGATTTCTCAGCGAAGTACGACCCTGTACCGACGATGCTCACGCAATGTCATGTCAATGTTGTGAAGGGCTTCCTTGGTCAGACAACTGCGTACCACAAGGGCATCATTAAGAAGTCAGTGACGGTCCTTGCCGAACGCGATGGGACGGACCAAGTGCGGTACATCCACGGCAATGTTGGACGTGGCACGTTTACGTGGTACGGAGGGCATGATCCTGAGGATTATAGGCATGCCGTTGGTGACCCACCCACAGATCTGGCGCTGCATCCAACATCACCGGGTTACCGTCTGATCTTGAATAACATCCTGTTTCCTGCCGCAAAAAAAAAGAAGCAGAAGACGTAGAGGTTCGCGCCGGCTATTGACTGCCGCTGCGGTTATTCACCGCGTTGGACCATCGCCCCGAGTACGGCTGGTGCACCTTGCACAAGGATGTCCTCGGTTGTAATCCACGCCGGCTCTCCGATGATCTCGGCCGCACCGTTTCCTATACTTCCGATCTGCACCTGACGTCGAACACAGGCGTTTGGAGTGCCGGTGAAGATCCACGACTTGCCCTCGAACTGCACAACGGCATGCTCTGGCACAACCCACGACATGCGCGGTTCGGACTGTACCACTGCGGTGAGCGTTGTACCTGGAACGATCGTCGGATCTGGTTGGCGCAGATGGGCATGCACAGCAACGGTGCGATCTGGACGCACGTCCTTGCCGATCAGGTGGATGAAGGCTTCACGCTGCACTTGTGGTGCATCTGTGAGCGAGACCAGCACCGATTGGTCGACGCGGAGCTTCTGAATGTCACGCTCGTATACTGAGAGCTCGATATGCATGTGTGATGGGTCGACGAGTTCCAGCATCACTGTGTTCGGTGAAGCAAACACGCCGTTGTTCACGCGAACACTCGTGACATATCCACTGATCGGCGCAGGAACCTTGATCGAGCGGGAGATCGATCCAACGGTGAGCGTGCGTGCGTTGATATGCACAAGCGCAAGCTGCTCGGAGAGTGCTTTGTATTTGGCGCGGAGTGTTTGCACGTCGGACGACGCCGCTTCGAGTCGTTTGCGTGCTGTGATTGAATCAGTCGACAATCGCGATTGACGTGTAAACTCTTTCTCCGCGAGTTCGAGCTGCGCCCCTGTAGCAAGGTATTCCTGCTGAAGTCGAATGAACTCTGGATTCTCGAGAGAGAGAAGCGTTTGTCCTTTTCGCACCTGCGAACCAGGCAGTACTGACAGATTCGTTACGGTACCACCGTACGGATTCGTGATCGAAAAGGCATACTGTGGTGGTACGTGTACCATACCCGAAACACGAAGCGCCGTCGATTGTGCTGCCTTTTGAGCCTTGGCAAACACGAGGTTCGCATGCGTGCGTTGTTCGCTCGTGAGTCGCACGGTGTCGCCGTGTACCTCAGCGGCAGGTGCAGCTTGTTGTTCAGGAGTTTGTGTACACGAGATTACCGTGCTCCACACAAGTGCAATGATGCATAGCGTGCGGAACGAGCTGTGAAATGAGATGTGCGAGATCATTGGATACCCAAGAGATAGTCGTAGGAAGTGGTGAGATCAAAGAGTGCCTTGCGTGCTTGCGCATCCATCATGCGCACAGAGAGCAATCGCACGAGGGCTGTTTGAACATCGAGCCAATCAACGTCACCTTGTTGATAGGCTGTTTGCATCGCGCTTGCAAGACGAATCGCCTCGGGTAGTGCTGTTGAGCGGTAGTGCTCGACTGCATTTCGTGACACGGTGATTTCTTGTGAAAGCTGCTGCTGCCATGCTCCAACGAGACGCTCCTCATGTGATGCACGTTGCGCAGCTAGGTCCCGTTGGAGCGATGCGGCTTGATCGCGCGCGTGCGTTGGGAGAAACCACAGCGGCACGGCCATGCCAACCATGAAGCCAGTGAATCGCTGTGATGACGAGGCCACCTGTCCGGGCTGCGCCAGAGGAATGCCGGCAAGCGTCTGTGTGAAAAACGACACCGAGAAATCTGGCCAGTATGATGCTGATGTCACATTCGCTTGCTCATCAGCAACACGTGCTCGCTGCGAGGCGAGTTCCATTCGCAATGGAACGCGTGGAGTAACACCCCCTATAGTTGCTCGTTGTGGTACAACAGAGTCGACTGTTGTAATCAGGCGTGATGTACCACAGAGGATACGGAGTTGGAGCTCGGCACGTCGGAGTTCCGATGCGGCCTGCAAGCGTTGCACGCGAATGTCTGAGCGTTGCGCCTCTGCCGCTCGGCGATCAAGCGCTGATGCATCGCCTGTTGTCTCGCGAAGCGACGCAGCCGATACAGCACGATCGAGAAGTGCTTCATGCTGCATGTAGATCGCAACACGCTCGCGGGTAACGCACACCTCTGCATACGCCTGTGCTACGTCGCGTCGCAGTCTGGCATCGATGTCCATGCGAGCGAGCTGAGCCTCACGCAGCGAAGCATCGTTGTAGGCCGATGCCGCAAGTGCTTTGAAGGGATTGGGAAGTGGCTGCGTGATCGTCAGGTTGTTATCGTTGAGATACGAATTATACTGTCCGCCCATAAACGTCACCGACGTTGGCGCTATGTCGACCGATGTCGATCGAAGAACATCGGCCTCGCGCTCGGCCGTGAGGGCGGCATATCGATCGATGTTGGATGTCCGTGCCAAGGCGATAGCTGAATCAAGCGAGATCGGCTCGAGTGTGTCGCGCTCGGCGTAGACTGGTGACGATAGGAGAACGAGGAGAAGTGCTGATGCTGCGGTTGAGACAAGATGCTTTCGTCGTTGCATCGAACTCACAACGACATACAACGTTGGCAAGACGAGCAACGTGAGCATGGTTGCCGTAATTAGTCCGCCGATCACAACGGTTGCGAGTGGACGTTGAACTTCCGATCCGTCGCCAGTTGAGAGTGCCATAGGTAAGAAGCCAAGCGAGGCAACCATAGCGGTCATCGCAACAGGACGGAGTCGTGACTGAGTTGCCATGACCACGATCCGAAGTGTGTTTGTGTGGCCCGACGCACGCAATGCTCGGAACGCGCTCAGGAGCACAATGCCATTGAGCACGGCAACGCCGAAGAGGGCGATAAAGCCGACACCAGCTGAGATACTGAATGGCATGCCACGAAGCAGAAGTGCCGCAACGCCACCAATGGCCGAGAGAGGAACAGCTGAAAAGATCAGTAGGGCATCAATGATGTTATGGAACGTCAGGTAGAGAAGGAACAGGATCAGCACAAGCGCAATCGGAACAGCAATTGCGAGACGTTGCTTTGCCGCAGCGAGGTTTTCAAACTGTCCGCCATAGGTGATGTAATAGCCTGGAGGAAGATTGATAGACTTCGCAACATGTGATTCAAGTTCGTTTACAATACTTTCAACGTCACGGCCACGCACATTAAAGCCGACAGTGATGCGACGTTGTGCGTTCTCACGTTGAATTTGATTTGGACCTAGTGCGATGGAGATCGCTGCCACTTGTGTGATGGGAACGAGCTCATTTGTACGATTTGGCACCATGAGTTGCGCAACGTCCTCAGGGTCATGCCGGTAGGCCGTATCGAGACGCAGCACGATGTCGAAGCGGCGTTCATTGTTGTACAGTGTTCCGGCTACTGCTCCGGCAAACGCAGCGCGCACAGTTGTGTTGATGGTTTCAACATCGACACCCAGGCGAGCACATGCTTGCCGGTCGATTGCAACGGTGATCTGCGGCAGACCTTGCACAGGTTCGACGTAGACATCGGCAGCCCCTTGAACAGTTGAAGCACGACCGCCGATGCGTTGTGCGATTGTCGCAAGAGAGTCCATGTCTTCGCCGAAAATCTTCACAACGACATCTTGTCGTGCACCAGTCATCAACTCGTTAAAGCGCATCTGAATTGGTTGTTGGAAGCCGAACGTCACACCTGGTAGTACTGCGAGTGCGGACTGCATCTTCTCGGCGAGTTCTTCGCGTGAATGTGCCGATGTCCACTGATCTTTGTCCTTCAGCACAACAATCAAATCACCTGACTCCATCGGCATCGGGTCGAGAGGTATCTCTGACGTGCCGATCTTTCCAATCACACGTTCCACTTCAGGGAATTGCGTTTCGAGTATTCGTGCGGCGCGTTCTGCCGTTGCGATTGTTTCTGTGAGTGATGTGCCCGTCATCAGGCGCATTTCAACAGCAAAGTCGCCCTCGTCGAGTTGCGGCAGAAACTCGCCACCCATCGAGAGGAACGTCACAACACCAGCAACAAACACGACTGCAGTACCACCAAGTGTTGCCCACTGCCAGCGTAATGCCAAGCGTCGAACAGGTGCGTAGGTACGTGCGATTGCGTCCATCACGCGATCAGCAAGTGACCACGTATGCAGGCCCGGCTTCAAGAGCCACGACGACATCATCGGGACGTAGGTTGTGCTGAGGATGAACGCGCCAATGATGGCGAAGATCACCGTCTGCGCCATCGGAGCAAACATCTTGCCTTCGATGCCAACGAGTGCGAGGATTGGGAGATAGACAATCATGATGATCACTTCGCCGAAGGCTGCAGATCGACGAATCCCGATTGCCGCCTCGCGTGCTGTATCCGCTGTAGCGCCGCGTTTCTGTAATCGATGTAGCACACTCTCGACGATGATGACTGCACCGTCAACGATCAATCCAAAATCGATGGCGCCAAGCGACATCAGATTGCCTGACACGCCGAACGTGCGCATCATTCCGATGGCAAACAGCATCGAAAGGGGAATCACGCTGGCTACGATCAATCCTGCACGCAGATTGCCCAGCAGCAGCACCAGCACGAAGATCACGATCAGAGCCCCCTCGATGAGGTTCTTCGACACCGTGGTGATTGCTTTGTTCACAAGACGTGTGCGATCCAAGTATGGCTCGATGACGACCCCTTGCGGAAGTGTGCGCTGCACGGCTTCGATGCGCTCTTTCACCGTAGCGATCACTTCGCTTGAGTTTGCCCCCTTCAGCATGAGTACAATGCCGCCGACCGTTTCGCCGCGATCATCGCGCGTCATTGCTCCGTAGCGAACGGCGCGACCTTCCTTCACCGTTGCCACATCACGCACGAGTACAGGCAGTCCGTCATCGGTCCGTCGAATCTCGATTGCGCCAATATCCTCGAGTGATGTCACGATGCCTTCAGTGCGGATGTACTGCACGTTCGGACCCTTCTCGATATACGCGCCACCTGCGTTCTGGTTGTTCTTCTGAACTGCGTCGAGAACATCGCCGATCGACACATTCATTGAGCGCAGACGCTGAGGGTCGATTGCGATCTCGGCCTGCAGCAGGTTGCCGCCAAAGCTCGATACGTCTGCTACGCCCGGCGTACCAAGGATGCGACGTCGTACGATCCAATCTTGCAGCGTCCGCAGTTCCGTCAGCGAGTACCGATGTTCAAATCCCGGTTCGACGCGCAGAGTGTACTGGTAGATCTCGCCGAGTCCCGTCGTGACTGGCGCAAGAAGGGGTGTGCCTGCCCCTTGGGGAATCTGATCCATCACCTCGGTGAGACGTTGGTCGGCCTGGGCACGGGCCCAGTACACATCCACGTCGTCGTCGAAGACGATGGTGACCACCGACAGACCAAAGCGCGAAATCGATCGCATCTCGTGAATGCCGGGAATGGATGCCATGGTGAGTTCCACTGGCATCGTGATGAGACGTTCAACTTCTTGTGGGGCAAGGGCAGGCGAAACAGTAACGATCTGCACTTGGTTGTTTGTGATGTCGGGTACGGCGTCGATAGGGAGCGTACGTAGAGAATTCAATCCCCAGAGAATGAGGGCGAGAACGCCAAGTGCAACCAGCAAACGCTGACGCACTGCGAACGTGATAATCCGTTCGAACATGATTGTGCCTCGATGGTGAAATGCAACAACAGCTGAGCAAGAGTCAGCTTAGATGCGAGGCGGCTGGAAGATCTGTTGTGGGAAGGAGCACGCGACGCCGGAATCCGACATCGGGGCAGGGAGGACATCGCAGAGTTGTGCGACGAGCATGACATTTCGGTGTGCAAGCACCGGAATAATTGTCACGCTTCCGGCATGGATGCCCCCTAACAAGGGGAGCTCATGGTGTTCTTCATCGGGCTGTGCCGATGTGGAAAAGTGCGAGAGGAGAAACTCAACGATCGACAGGTTCGTCTGCCCGTGTTCGTCGACATGATGCTGATAGTGTTCCACGACCTCGGCCAAGGAGTCGAGCGCCGAAGTATCGAACCCTGCTACAACCGTTGTGAGCAGGATGAACGGGGCGATGAGGATGGAAATCAGCTTAAGCACATGGAAAATTACGGTGATAGCGTGAAAAAATGAACTCAAGTTCATTGGAATCCAGGAAAAACTTCCTGAACTTTGCACCGTGAAAACGCGGACAGTGTCAACTTTCTTCCACAGGTCGTGGGCGCTCGTTCCGCAGCGTTCTTTGATAATCACACTCGCACTCTGCAGTTTTTTGGTTCATTCGTGTGGTGGCCACAAGTCATCACCATCTGAGAGCAGACATACCTTTTGCTACAATGAACCTGATGGAATCTTAAGTCTCGACCCGGCTCAGGCTTCGTACCGCAGTGCACTCTGGACCACCTCCCACCTGTTTAACGGACTCGTGGAATTGGATTCAACGCTCACCATCGCCCCTTGCCTAGCAACGCGGTGGACCGTTGATGGGACTGGAACCGACTGGACCTTTCACCTCCGTACGGATGTGATGTTCCACGCCGATCCATGCTTTGGTGCAGCACGCACACGCCGCGTAACGGCACACGATGTAAAGTTTAGCATCGAACGTATCGTTGACGCACGGACGAAATCAACTGGTCTGTGGGCATTCCGAACATCAATCGTTGGTGCTGATGAATTTCATCAGGCAACGCGTTTGGGACAACGAGGATCGATTTCCGGCATTACGGTGATCAATGATTCGACACTTCGAATCACGCTCACCAAGCCATTTGCTCCGTTTCTTGCAGTTCTTACCATGCCATACGGCTCGATTATTCCAAGGGAAGCGATCGAAGCGTATGGAACCGATTTTGGACGACATCCCGTTGGCACGGGCCCGTTCACCTTCGGATCCTGGAACCAAGATCGAGAGCTGACACTCACGCGGAACACGCGGTACTTTAAGGTAGACGCTCAAGGGCGTCGGCTGCCGTATCTCGATACGGTGCTCATTTCCTTCCTCCGCGATCCGAAAAACGAGTTTCTCGAGTTTACGCGAGGTCAGTTCGACCTCGTCTCGAACGTCGATGAATCGTTTGTGCCAAGTGTCTTTGCACCAGACGGAACACTCCGTCCGCCGTACGATCGATTCCGCGTCCTGCGCACCGCCGCCAACACCGTTGAATATTACGGTATCCTCATGGACACGACGCTTCCGATGGGAAGCGCCTCACCGCTGTCGCGAAACAAGAAGCTTCGTCAGGCATTGAATTATGCCATTGATCGACATCGCTTGGTGGCCTACCTCCTTTCGGGTAGGGGGCTTCCAGCGAAAAATGGAGTTCTTCCTCCGGCCATGCCGGGATTTCAGGACTCCGTGCGTGGGTATCGGTACGATCCCGAGCTCGCACGTCGATTACTGGCTGAAGCAGGATACCCAAATGGACGTGGCCTTCCGACGCTGATGCTTCAGCTCGGGAACAGCCAACGTACCGCATCTATTGCGGAAGCGATTCAAGCACAGTGGAAGGATATCGGCGTCAACGTCGAACTCCGTCAAGTAGATTTCCCGCAGCACCTATCAATGGTGCGCAATGGCGATCTCGCCCTGTGGCGAACAAGTTGGATTGGCGATTATCCCGATCCCGAGAATTTCCTCGCCTTGTTCATTCACGACAACATTGCGCCGAACGGACCCAACACAACCCGTATCGACCGTCGTGATCTCGACTCGCTCTATGCCTTGGCACTTTCGCCAACGCTCACGTTCGATGAACGTGCCGCACTCTATCATCGCATGGAACACATCGTGGTGGAAGAATCCCCGTGGATCTTCCTCTACTACCACGTTGTCCTTCGTGTGATGAATCCCCGCGTTAAGGGGCTAACCCTTGACGGCTCCGATCGCCTGATCCTCGAGACGGTTTCGAAGGGCGGCTGATCGTTTTTTACTCACGACAATAGGAGGCATGCTGATGCTACGACAGACCGGCTTGTCGCTCCTGTGCGTCATGTTCACGCTTGTCTTCGCCGCCTCGTCTGTGGTGACCCTTCCGCTGGAAGCAGCGGTTCGCACCAAGTCGTTGGCAAAGAAAGCTTCGAGCAAGAAGAAGAAAAAGCGTTCTTCACGAAGCTCGAAGTGCTCACCTGCTGCTCGCGCAGTAGGCAAGAAGCAAGCGATTGATCTCGTTAGCTCCCAAAGTCCAGAACTCTGTCGCCTCACCGGCATGGAATACAAGGCAGGATCGGAAGATCTCGCCGACATTTCGGCCATCATGGCGGCTGATGGAGAAATCCTGGGCGAAGCATCAAACGTTCGTGAACTCCAGTATCAGCAAGGTGAAGACCTCGCCGAACTCGAGCGCGAAGACGATGTGACGGTTGATATCGATGCATTCACATCACTCTGGCTCAGCTACGTTGACCAAGAGGGTGGAACGATGACCGAAGGAGGCATCCCGAAGCAGAAGGTAATCGACGTTGTTATGGACTGGCTTGGTACACGGTACCAGTACGGTGGTATGACGCGCGGTGGCATTGACTGCTCGGCATTTACCCGCATGATCTTTGAGACAACATCAAAGGTTACGCTCCCACGCAGCGCTGCTCAGCAGTCGACCGTAGGGAAGACCGTATCAAAGCGATCCGAGCTTCAATTCGGAGACCTCGTGTTCTTCAACACACGCCGTCGCGTTGCTGTTGGCCACGTTGGCATCTATCTGGGCGATGATCTCTTTGCCCACTCTTCGTCACGCTACGGCGTTACGATCTCGTCGCTGAAGTCGACGTATTACGGAAAGCGCCTTATCGGTGCTCGCCGCTTGACAGAAGCCGACATGGCACAGTTGAGCGGAGACACGGCAAGGCATTGAGATGTGGTCACCCTTCGCTTCGCTCGGGTGATGACGCTCGGGTGCCTGCTCATAGTGACACGAAGGAGCCTGCCCTGAGCGAAGCGAAGGGGCGCCCGTACGGGTTGCGAATGTGATTATCGAAATGCATTTCGAGCGGTGTGCGCCTTTGGCGCGCACCGCTCGTTTCGTTTTGGGGAATGGGCTTACGATTCCCGGCTGCGACGCTTTACGCCACGACCATACTTTGCGGTAGCATCCGTAGGTGTGACGTCGATGATGACGTCAGCGCCGGTTTGGTCTTGCGAGAGTTCGAGGTCGATCATGCGTTTCTTGATGTCTGCACGAACGATGCGTACGCGCATGCGAGCCCCGTAGCGGAAGACGCGCTTCGAGTTACGTCCAACCAAGCGCATACGTCGCTCATCGAACACGTAGTAGTCGTCACTGAGGTCGCGAATGTGGAGTAGACCTTCGATGCTGAGTTCTTCGATGGTGACGAACACACCGAACTGCGCAACGCCGGTGATATAGCCAACATAGTCTTTGCCGATGTGTTCGCGCGCGAGGATGGTTTGCGCACATTTGATCGATGCACGTTCTGCTTCGACCGACGTCCGCTCGGTTGCCGAGCATTGGTCGCCGAGCGCACCTGCGACGCGTTGCAATGTTTTCCAACGATCGGTCGATGGCTTCCCGAGCGCGTACTCTTTGAGCACGCGGTGTACGAAGAGATCGGGGTAGCGTCGGATCGGCGAGGTAAAGTGCGCGTAGTCCGTGAATCCAAGTCCGTAGTGACCGATGTTGAAGTCGCCATAGATGGCTTTCGACATTGATCGTAACAGCAAGGTGTTGATCACAGGTTTCTCGACGCGATCGGCGGCTTGTTGCAAGATGGCATTAATGTGTGCAGGTGTGATGGTGCCCGATGGTACCGACACGCCAAGTGCACGCACGACGCTGAGCGCTACGCCAAGCTTTTCACGATCTGGTTTGTCGTGCACACGGTAGATGTATGGCGGTAGCTGTTTGCTGCGCCACTCCTTCTTGAGGGCGTGCAAATGCTCGGCAACACAGCGATTAGCTGCAAGCATACACTCTTCGACAAGTGATGTAGCATCGGTGCGTGTCTTCACCACGGCAGCGATGGGCATCATCGCGTCGTCGAGGATGAACGATGTTTCTTGCGTCTCGAAATCAATACCGCCTGTCTTCATGCGGTTGGTGTACAGCGTGCGTGACAATCCATGCAGTGCATGTACGAGGTCCTTGTGGTCACCTTCGCCGGTATCGATGATCGTCTGCACTTCTTCATACGTGAAGCGACGCTTCGATTCGATCAATGTCTCTTCAATGCGATACGATGTGCGAGTCCCGTTCGGTGAGAACGTCATGAATACCGAAAACGCAAAGCGTGGTTTGTTTGGGACGAGCGAGCACACGTTGTTCGAGAGGTGTTCGGGCAACATCGGCACAACACCATCAACCAGATACGTTGAGTTGCCGCGCTTCTGAGCCTCTGCATCGAGAGCTGTGCCCTCGCGCACGTAGTGCGATACGTCGGCGATGTGAACGCCGAGCTCAACTGATCCGTCATCGTGCTGTACGAGCGAGAGTGCATCGTCGAAATCGCGCGCGTTCACAGGATCAATCGTGATGATAAGGTCCTTCGTGCAATCTCGACGTCCCTCGGGCGCGATAGCTGAGGGTTCTTCGGCAATCCGTGCTTCGTCTTCGACGACGTCGGGGAAGTGCTCCGGAAGACGGAACTCTTTGCGTACGGCTGCAAACTCAACAGCAGCCTTACCTGATCGACCCACAACTTCCGTGACGGCAGCTTCTGGAGCAGCGTTCGCGTGCTCCCACTTTACAAATGATGCGAGAATCTTATCACCAGGTTTCGCCCCATTGATATTCTTCTCAGCAATCAGAAAGTCAACGTGATACTTGGGCTCATCTGGTAGGAGGTAGTAGAATGTTCCATCGTAATCGAGCGTACCGGCGATGACGTGCTCTGCGCGCTCAAGCACGGAGACAACTTCGCCCCGTACCTTGCGATCCTTCGGGATTGCATGGGGCTTGACGATAACCGTGTCCCCGTCAAGCGCGGTATGCATATGCTGACGTCGCACGTGGATCACTGGGAGCTCCACATCATTCGTGCGCACAGTTGCATGCTCGTGATAGATCGATAGCATGCCACGAATGCCCGTATTCTGCACCACAGTGAGCGAGAATCGACGTCTGCTATGCGCGACGATGGTGCCTTCGTCAGCCATCAGACTCAGTAACTCGCGCATGTGGTCGTACTCTTCCGTTCCCGACCGCACACGAAGCCGCTTCGACAACTCGAGCAACGAGAGTGGCGTTAGCGACGATGAGAGCATCTCGAGGATCTCTGCTCGGAGGTCGCGATAGGTAGTCATACGTTTCATGGGTGCAATATCAAGACAATTCAATGAAGATGTTCTCGGTGAACTCGCGAGGTACCGTGATCCGTCGCTGCGAGCCAGTCAGACGGACCGTACACGTCTGAGGAGTTGATGCTACAACGTCGATACAGCTGCCGATGCCAAGTGTGCGAGACGAAAGAAAGGTGAGTAAATCGCGGCGTGAACTGTTAACTCTGCGAATCGTGACAGTCGTGGACTTGGGCACATCAGCCAACGTCCGTGATGGTGACGGCGGCATGTACCCATCGCGCGTGGGAATTGGATCGCCGTGAGGATCGTAGAGTGGATTCCCTAGGACTGTGGTGATCCGATCTTCAAACTCTTCACTGATGTAGTGTTCGAGGCGCTCGGCTTCGTCATGTACATCTGCCCAGTCGTAGCCAAGTGCAGTAGCGAGGTACGTCTCGATCAATCGGTGATGACGTATCATCTCGAGAGCGATTGTGCGTCCGCTTGGTGTGAGTGCTACGCCATAGTATGACTGATGTTCGATCAAGTCGAGATCTGCAAGCTTCTTCATCATCGAGGTCACAGATGCAGGCTGGACGTCAAGAGCCTGAGCAATGCGTGTTGTAGGGACGCGTGTATGGTCCGCCGTGAGAAGATAGATCGTCTTCAGGTAGTCCTGCATTGCCTGTGTGAGATTCATTGCCATGTTACTCCTATCGTGCACGAGATCGTTCGGGGACGCATCGGTCCGTAGATGTATGCAGCGTCGCGCTGTGCTCCTCGCTCGAGATCACGCTGATACGCATTGAAGATGTTTACTACACCTAGCCCGATACGTAGACTGAGGTCGCTAAGATTGATGTTGTAACTGCCTTGAAGGCCGATGTCTGTGAACCATGGAGTACGAACGCGTTCAATGAGTCGTTCATTCACGACCCACATCGGACCGGTTAGCACGCAGGAGGCATTTACGGTGAGCGTCTCAATCGGTGTCCATGTTGCAATCGTCGACGCATAGATATCCGGTGTACGAAGAATCTCTGGCGTGGACACGATTCGACCATCCTCTCCTTCAGCGACAACTTGGGCGGTAGCATATCGCGCGTATTGCATCGTGAGTGACGCCGTCAGTTCGAATAGACGAGCTCGTGCATACCGCAATTCGAGATTCACTCCAGCAACGTATGATGCATCCCCATTTGTCTTTCGGGCAACAGATGCGATGCTTCCGGGTAACGTATCTGGAGTGAGCGCGATGACGAATGGTGCATTCAAAAGCGTCGCAAAGAAATCCGCGGTCACACCAAGAGCCGCCTCAGGTGTCGATGATGTGCCGTCGAGAGATACCGTCACGCTATGTGAGTGTTCAGGACGTAGGCTCGGGTCGAGTCGAATCAACCGTGCGACGCCTTGCAACGTTGAGATGTGCAGGTCTTCATCGAATGCCTGGGGTCCGCGAAAGCCAGTCGCGTAGGACGAGCGCAGCTGCCAGACATCGCTGATACGACCGATAATCGACAGACGTGGATTGACGACTGCAAATGTTCTGTGAAGTTCTTCTCGTGAATCAACATCAAACGCATATGTTCCGTCGATGCGAAGTACGTCGGCGCGTAGACCTACCGCTACAGAGAGTGGCGAAGATGGAGCAAGTTGGATCTGGACATATGAGCCAACATCTGTGGTGCGCTGATCGATACGACGTGAAAACCCGCGCATGACGTCACTGACAGCGTTGTGCTGAACCTCAGTGCCGGCAGTTACGAGCAGGGGTAGATCTAACAAGGACCAAGCGCGCGTGCTGACTTGCATGCCAATAACGCCAGTACCATCCGTTGTGGTGCCGAAGAATGTTGCTGCTCGTTCAGCCATCGCAGGATCACCACCGGTTCCTCCATAGTAGCTTGCACGTTGAATCAACCGACCAGATGCATATGTGCTGAATCGAGATGCCATATCATCAAATGCATGCTCATACGATAGCGTGCCTCCGGCGATTGCGTGATCAAGTTGTTCGGCGATATCAGCCTCGTAGGGTGGGCGATCAAAGAGGTTGCCACCGCGTCGAAACTCACGAATCCAGTGTGCATCCGCAGTGAAGCGATCGCGATCCGACGACTCGTGCACAGCCCGAAGTCCGCCCGATGTTGTTCTCATGCGTGGAAGTTCGCTGTAGGTGTCACCGTTATGATCGTATGCAGAACGATCTCGAGTAACACCGAATACTGTTATGCCGCTTCGCATATCAAGCGATGTCCAGCTTCCACGTAACGATAGCATAGCGTCGGGATTACGTCCGTTTATCCACGAGCCGTTCGTTTGTGCAGAGAACGAGGTGGTCGTTGGATCACGAGGAATGATGTTGATTGTTCCAGCAATCGCACCAGCTCCATACAGTGCACTCCCAGCGCCGCGCACAACTTCAATACGATCTATCATCTCTGTTGGGATATGTTCTAAACCGTACACTCCAGCAAGTGACGAGAAGACAGGTCGTGAATCGATGAGGAGCTGTGTATACGGACCTTGTAAACCATTTAGGCGCACTTGTGTAAAGCCGCAGTTCTGGCAGTTATTCTCCAGTCGCAAGCCTGGTTGAAATGACAAACCCTCAGCAAGAGAGAGTGCCTGAACGGCACGTAGCGCGTCTCGTTCGGTAACAGTGACGAGCATTGGTGCTTCGTCGCGCGACTGTTCGGACCGCGATGCTGTGACCGTAATTCCTCGCGCATCGAACACGCGCGGAGTAAGCAGCACAGCTAGTGTATCGAACGCGTTGTGCACAACAAGCGTGTCGATCCGGCTTGCATATCCGAGCATTGTTGTCTTCACCACAACGGTATCACCAGCGAAGCGGACGAGGGCTCGCCCGTATCTGTCTGTGATAGCCCCTTCGGTATCAATCGTCACTTTCGCACCCCGGATCACGCGCAGTGACTCGGCATCCCGCACAATGATCGTCACATCAGGTGTGCGCGCAGTGAGGAAGAAACAGAGCAGAAGAGCAACCATGCACAAAGTTAGACATGTCTAAAAATAATGTGCTGATATTCGCTTGCTCGTTCCGCATGGTGCTTTGCGAGGATGTCTATACGGCATCACTCGCACAAGGAAACGCCTTGTGATCTCGCCGTGATGTCTGATATTCGAACATGATACGTTTCGGAATTCTTCTGTTGCTTCTATCGACAGTCGCACTTGCTCAGGATGACCTACAGGACGTCCTGCAGGAGCTGTTTGGCAAGGGGCTCAATGCATTTAACAAGGGACAGTATGCCGAGGCGGTAGAGCTGTACTCACGGGCAATTGCCTTGGATAGTATCAGCACAAACGTGCGTTTCAATCGTGCAACAGCGTACATGCGTATGGGGCGATATGGCGAGGCGAAGGACGATCTCGACCGTATCCTCGCGGTACGTCCGGAGTTGCTCAATGCCCGCATGCAACGCGCTGTGGTACAGGCGGAGATGGGTCTGCTCGTGCATGCAATGGACGACGTAACGTCGGTGATTCAGCAGGATAGTGCATTTCCTAAGGCGTACCTCTTCCGTGCGCGTGTGCGGCGCATGCTTGGCACCGATCCTCGTGTGGTGTGCGAGGACCTTCGTGAAGCGCTGAAGCTTGGCGATAGTACCGCACTGCGATTCATGCAGGGGTGTCAATAGATGAAGCCTTTGGTTGTTGTGTGGTGCGCGCTCGTCATAGGTGCTGCGCAGGGAGTTGCATCTTCTGTGAAGCAAGACGGACTCCATGCACCGATGATCGATGTTGATCAGGCGCGTGCAGAGTTCATCAGCGATAATGCGCGTCCGGCGTTTACCATCCGCCATGTGTATGTAACAGGCGTGATCGATACGCTCAAGGCAGTGATTAAGACATCGTCGATGCGATCATTGAAAGGGGAGTATCAACGCTACAAGCCTGTGCTCGACAGTGTATGGTCGGTACCGCTGGATTCGGGACGTTCTGAAGTGCGCGTTGCAATGCACCTGGAGGGAAAGGGGCTGCCCCTTCCTAAAGACTCGCTCATGGGGTCAGTTCGACTCACCGTCAGCGCTGCCGTATGGAATGGCGAAGAGTGGCTTGGTACAACGTCGCAGCCATTTAGTGTGCGTGTGATTAACTGGCCAATACCGCGTGCTCGGATTGACTCCGACGAGATGACGATCACACGTTCCACAAAGGCGAGTGAGCCAGCACATGCTGTGATCGGTGGAATTCGCATACGCATCCCTCGCAGTGATTCCGTGCGAGGCTTACCAGAGTTGCGCACGTTCGCACGACACGATGTCGATGTTGGGTACGAGGCGGGATCGCTTGTGACAAGCGACACAGCACTTGATGCTCGGCGCAGTGTGCAGATTCAGTCGGTGATGCAGGATGATGGAACGCTGGCGATCGTGGCATCGATTGCTGGACGCCCCCTTCCGATTGCAAAACGCAATGATGGGTTTCGATTCTCGATGCTTGTTCGAGCGCGTCTACGTCATGGACCAGCCCTGGGACGTCCGATTACGGAGACGATCGATATCGAGGTACCTCGTCGTCTGCCACCGAGTGTGCCGCCGGTAGCCCCTTCACCGGGCCAGGTGCAGTCAGACGAATGATGTGGTAACTTCCCGCATGTCATTAGGGATGCAGTGTATCGTCGGGCTCATCGTTGGGGGTATGCTTGGCGCAGTGGGCGGTCCGTGGGTTGCATGGCTCGCACCTGTTGGCGACGCGTTTATTCGTGCGGCACAGATCGTTACGATGCCGTACATGATCCTCGAGCTGATTGTCTCGCTCGGAAGTCTCTCTCAGCGATCACGGTCCGTGCTCGTGCGCACGGGTGGACTCGCGTTTCTCTGCGTGACGTTTGTCGCTGCTGCAATGGCAGCAATTGTACCCTCGTGGCTTCCAGCTCTTGAAACATCGGCGTTCTTTCGACCCGATATGCTCGTCGATGCTGAAGGCGCGGATCTGATTACGAAGTATCTGCCGTTCAATGTCTTTGGTGCGATGGCAGCTGACAATTTCCCGGCTGTCGTGTTGTTCTTCGCTGTGGTTGGTTTTGTTATCCAATCGCTCGATGCAAAGGACGCCATCCTGCGTCCTGCCGATGCGTTGCGACGTGTGTTCCAGCGCATGAACAAGCTCGTAGCGAAGCTCACACCGCTAGGTGTTTTTGCCTTCACTGCCGTGTCGATTGCGGCACTGGACATGCAGCAGCTGATTCGACTTCACGCAATGGCCGTGCTGGGAATTGGTGGCTACGTCGTGCTTGTTATGGCGATCGTTGCACTGATCGTTGGTACAACGCCCGTTACCGTGCGACAGTTATGGCGGATGATCAGTGCGCCGTTTGTGGTAACCGTAAGCACAACGAATCTGATCGTCGCATTGCCGATGCTCGTCGAATCGATCACAAAGGAACTTGGTGGTGATGAGGCGACAGATGAGCAGATCGCTGCGGTGATTCCCGTGGGGTTCATCCTTCCTACGGTTGGACAGGTGTTCCTGCTCTTCATGGTGCCGTTTTGTGCATGGTATGTTGATCGTGTGTTTACCGCCACGTCGTACCTCAAGCTCTTTGCAACTGGCATCCCTTCAGTAGTCGGTGGCATTCGATCTACAATTCGATTGGAACTCGTCAACGCCGGACTGCCCGAGGATTTGATCAGCGTGTTCTTCCTGAATGGCGAGTGGATCTATCGCGTCGAGAAAACACTCGCAATGCTCGGTATGGTCGCAATGGTCATTGCAGTTGTTGCGCACTCGCGAGGTCTGTTGAAGCTACGCGTTCGCCCAGCACTTATTGGCCTTCTCATAACGGTTGCACTCACGATTGGTCTCACGGTGGGAACGCGTGCGTTGCTTTCGCGCACACTTGCAGGGACGTACAGTGGTGCTACGACAATGATGACGCTCGAACCGCTGGTCACGTCACCAGCGCCCGTTGTGATTAGCACGCAACCGCAACCCGATACTGTTAGCCTGTCGGCTATTCGTGCACGTGGCGTTCTCCGCGTTGGCGTTCGTGCTGAGAGCATCCCGTGGGCCTATCATCGATCTGACGGACGACTTGTTGGGTACGACATCGATATGATCACGGTGCTAGCACAGACGCTGGGCTTGCGCGTTGTGTTCTACGAAGCACCAGTGGGAACACTTGAACAGTGGATTGCGCAGCAGCGCGTCGATCTAGCCGTAGGAGGAATTGTTGATTCTCCGATGCGCTCGGCGATGTACAACTCGTCGGATGGATATCAGCAGGTTCATCGTGCCCTTGTTGTGCACGACGATTATGTGCGTGTGATGCAAGATCGATCATCGTCCCAGGTGCGACGCATCGCCACTGCGGATTCTGAGCCGCTCTCGGATGATGTGCAACGTGCACTTGCTCGTGCACTTGGTACGGATGATCAGCCGGCGCGAATTCAGGTGGTACGAATCCAATCACACGGAGAGTTCCTGCGCGACACCACGCATCGTATCGCGGACGCCTTGTTGACGACTGCCGAAGGTGGTGCAACGTGGTCTGTTGTGTATCCACGCACCAGCATGCTTGCGGTGTTAGGCAACGCGATGCCTGCTCAGTGTGTGATGCTTCAGGCGGGCACTGACGCAGATCTTCGGGAGTACATCCAGCAATGGATGATCGAGGAACGCATGAAGGCCCTCTTTGACCGACTTTTGGCGCACTGGATCTCGCGGTAGGTAGACGATGATACGTATATTCACCGCAGTGTTTCTTCACGCATCAGGTACCACGTCATGACCCGTTTGTTCTCCCGTCGAATGATCGTTAGTGGATTGCTCGTAGCCAGCTTGATAGGGGGCTGCCGTCACGCCGACACTGTAGATCCTCATGACAACATGTCCAAGACGCATGAAATTGGTGGCTTGTTCTCGATCACGGGGAACTGGAACACGCTGGGTGTGACAGGTGATGAAGCTGCGCGCATTGCCGTGCAGGACGTCAACACGTGGGCTGCGCAGCGCGGACGGGAGGATCGTCTCACATGGCGGTTGTATGACACCAAGCTCGACCCAGGAACGGCGAAAGCGAATTTAGTCGATGCGGCATCGCGCGGACTGCATGTGGTGGTCGGACCCCAGTCAAGTGCGGAAGTATCAGCACTGCGTCAAACCGCTGATAGTCTCAACATCCTCGTGATTAGTCCATCGAGCACAGCTGGAAGCCTTGCCATCGCCGGCGACAACGTCCTGCGTCTCTGTCCGAGCGACAAACAGGAAGGTCCAGCAATCGCAGCCATGATGCGTGCCGAGGGTAAGACTGTTGTGCATGCCGTGTGGCGTGACGACATCGGCAATCGTGGTCTTGCGCAATCCGTGCGTGCGGACATGACCGCGAATGGAGGCGCTGTGGTAGGGGGCTTTGAGTATAGCGCAACAACAACCGACTTCGCACCGATCGTAGCGCAGATGCGCACGGAGCTTGACATCGCAGTCAAGATCTACGGTAAGGAGAAAGTTGCTGTCTACGTGCCAGCCTTCGACGAAGTGGTGAATCTTGCTGCGGCGATCCCTGCTGATGACACGCTCCTGCGTGGCCTTCGTTGGTATGGTGGCGACGGCACGGTGAACAGCACAGCCCTCGCTCCACAGGTCGCCTTCTTCGAGCAAGTAGGATATCCATGTCCTGACGTCGGCATTGGTGATGCGATTGAACGCGCGAAGCCAATCATTGACCGTATCAAGACGTCAACAGGCATCGTACCGGATGCATTTGCGCTGTGTGTGTATGATGCCGTGTGGCTTGCAGGTATGTCGATGCTCTCCGGCTCGCACAGTGATGGGGGAGTTGTGTTGCGCGAGCGCGTCATCGACGCCGCATCGGTCTACTATGGAGCATCCGGTTGGACAAAGTTGAATGATGCCGGCGATCGTGCGTACGGTGTCTACGACATGAAGGTACTCCGTCGCGTTAACGGCACGCCAACATGGGTAACAGTCGGCACATGGGATGCGATCAAGGGGTATA
>CAYSMF010000010.1:0-82621 GCA_964432155.1 uncultured Melioribacter sp.
CGAGCCATGTAGAAGCGTACAACCTTCGACGTGATGTTGTTTGGTGTGTACTCATCGGATGACAGCGAGATTTCGATCTTGTAGCGCGGTGTTACGTGGTCGCGCATAACATCAAAGTTTGCTGGCACCGTGAAGCCAAGCCCCGAAAGCTGACGATACGATTGCGGTTCCCATGTAAGGTCGTACGTAACGTTCACCTCAGCACCTGCATTGATCGTCGTGTTGAGCACGCGATCGACAACAGGTGATGTTGAGAATTGCGGTACTGCAAGACCAGCATTGTTCGACGCTGGCGTTTCCATGTAGATACGCATGCGAACTGGCGTGTTTGTCTGAGGCAGACCACCAGAGTTACGCACGAGACCCGTCACACTGATCGGCGAACGCGTCATGATGTACTCTGCGTCCGATGTAACGCCAGATGCTGAACGATACACGCTCGGCTTCACAACGCTCACAGCTTCAAGGTCCTTCACATACTGACGACCATCAAACTCATCGGCGCCGATGTCGTACGGCTGACCAGCTTCGCCACGGCGATTACCGTCGATGTCGACAGTTACTGAAGCAAGGCGCTCGCCACGATTGTTCAAGAGCGATCCGATTGGTGCAGGGTTCGTCTTGATGCGGAGACGCTGATTCGGTGCAATACCGTCAAGGAACATATCTGCAAAGAATGCTCCTTCAACCGAATTGATATCGCGACGTGTCCATGCCTTCCACTGTGAAAGGAAACGGAACTCATCGGCGCTACCAGCGCTAACGATATCGCTATTGTTGTTGATCTCGACAAAGCGCACGGCTGAACTGTTGCCGAGCTCATATGCATTACGATCAGAAACGAGAGCCATTGGATCGTTTCCATCTGTCATCTGCACACCCTGATAGAACACTGCTGAGTGCGATGTTGATGCGGCATCTGCCGGACCCTGCATCACAATGAGGTTGTTCTTCAGTGTCGCACCATTTGCGTGTTGGACACCAACACCCGCGATCAAACCAGAACCAACGATGTTGTCGTTTGGCATAACGATCGTGTTGTTGTACACGACGTCATTCCGTGTGAAGTACTGGTTATTGTTCAGTGATGGTGTGAGGAGCTGATTGAGTCCTGTCAGAGTTGTACTACGCTGCGTAAACAGGTGGATACCTGCTGCGTTAGTTGTAGCGCTCTGGCGACGGAGGCCCCAAATCATGTTGTTCGTGATCGATGTAGCCTCTGGACCATTCGGGAAGTAGGTGTTACCACCAGCAGTCACCGATGGGAATGAGTTACGCACTTGCTCAATCGACACGCCGCGTGCGAAGAGATCTGCAACAACGCCCGAGATTTCATTGCGATCGATTGTGAGGCCAATATTGTTGTAGCGGTTGAAACCACCAGCGACGATACCAGCAGCGTCGACGTTTGTGCCGCCCGTTGCTACAGTACCAATGCTGTGGATTCGGTTGCCACGAATCACGGCGCCATTCTCATAACCAACGAAAACACCCGCAGTGCGGCAGTTGGTAATAAGATTACCTGTGACCTTCGTACCTGTGGAATAGAAGCCCCGATACTCATTGCCCTTTACAGCAACACCAACACCCAACGAAACGATACCGTAACCGAAGCCAGCGATTTCGTTGTTGGCGTATTCGTTGTTTTGACCAGGGATAGTGTCGAGACGCTCCGAGTTGTTGCCGTCACGGCCTGAAGGAAGCTTCTGACGGCTTACGATACCTGCAGAGTATGTCAGCGTCGTAGAGCGGACATCATTCTGATACGTGAATGTGTTGTTCACGAAGTTGATGCTTGGGAGGCTGCTTGCATACGATGGCGTAGCCGTTGGCGCATTGCGAATGATCAGGTTGCGCAGCTTGATGTCGCGCGAACCATCACCCAAGTAGAACGGCGCACGGAACGGTGTCGTTGCGTTCAGCTCGAACACCATCGACTTCTGCGAGCCACCATCAAAGATGAAATTTCCAGCTGAGTTAGCCCATTGTGGATCACGCTGGAACTGGAACTGGATGGCATTGGGATTCGACGTCAGCACGGTCTGTCCAAACAGAACACCAACGCCACTACCGGTGTTGAGCGTAACAGTGATCGAGCCCTTTGCAACCGAGCGCTCAAGCGATGGCTTAAACGTGACGGTGTTGGTCTGATCCATGCCGATGATACGTGCTGTGAGATCCAGAGCTGGCGATGCAATTGCTGTCGTGCCAACCGAATATGCCGCATCTGTGAGCTGGAACTCGACTGGTCCCGATACACCCTTAAGGTAGAGATCGTTGACAGCGTTCTGAATCGTTGTGTAGTTACGCGGATCTCCCTGCTTGAGCAGACCAATCGTGTACACGCCCTCAAGAGCTGGTTGGACACTGAACTGCTGACAAATTTGGTTGTTTCCTGCGACTGGGTCGCCAGGATACTCTGTTGTGATACATGCCTCAAACTGTCCCGCTGCCTGTGGTGTGAACGCTGGGAAGTCGAACGACGTGATGTTGAGCGGAACTTCCGCACCAACGTCAGGCACGACGACAACTTGGTTATATACCATTGTGCGTTGCGGGAGCTGATAGATCTGCAAACGAACTGGAATGTTCGAGAGATCTTGCATACCACCATTCACGATCCGGCCACGAGGTGTGAATGGACGCTTTGAGTAGTACGTGCCGTTTGTTGTCGGAACTTCAATTGCTTGAGCGCCAACTTCTTCGTTGTACAGCGTTTGGAAGATGTGTTGACCTGACGTTGGCTGACAATCGTTAGCTACTTGCTGGTCGGCCGCATTCAGAAGTTCTGCACAGATCGATACTGAAAACTGCGAAACGTCCTGCGACACGAAGTTGTCAAAGTCGACGTTTGCTTGTGCGCCTGTCGCGAGATCGCCGGTGTAATCCACAGTATCGCGGTACACTTCAACACCAGAAGGCAGCTGCTTGACAGTTGCAATGCAACGTGCGCTCGTCACGTTATTAAGACCAACGTTCTGGATGATGCCCGAAATAGGAACGGTCACACCGCGAGGGTACTTACGAGGAATAGCGAGTGGCGAGCGGATCGTTCGCACAGCAAGATCGTTCGGGAAGGCAATGTTGAACTCGCGCTGCCATGTTTGCGTATACCCTGGGATCGCATACGTTGCCTCGAGGCGGTAGGCGCCGCCGGCTGCAAAACGACAGTCGAGTGCACCGTTCACACCGGCCAATGGTCCGACGGCTTCCGTCATTTCGTAACGGAAGAGTGATGTGTTGCCTGCAGTGTGAGCGATGTTAGGATTACCGAAACGGCGTGCTTCATACACTACGTTCGTGCTAGGGAGCGGGCCTACAATCTTGTAGGTCAGTGTGATGTTCTGTCCGTTTGTTTGACGGAACGACAACGAAGGCTTCGGGAACTCTGCTGTCGATCCATCATAGATCGATCCCTGACGCAGAATGCGACGTGGGTCGATGTCTTCTGGGAAGGATGCTTCGATACCGGAGAGAATTCCAAAACGCATTGTCGGACGGATCGCATAGCCTGTACCCGTCTGGTCTGCTGTACACATATTGCCGATGTCTGCATATCGGAACGACTGCGTAGCGTAGATCGGCTGTGGCGTTGTGTACTCATACTCAGGGAACACATACGCATATCCCGTACGCTGGGTACAGAAATCAATCAGCAGGTTGCTCGTTCCATCCCACATGAATGGTGTCTGGAAATTGAACGTCACCCATGTCGGAGTGCCCACGATCAACGGAATCTGCCAACCGGTGCTGGTATGAACGAGTGTCATACCGTTTGTTGTTTGCGGATTCGTCAGCGCGGCAGCAGTTGTCAGCTGCATGTAGATGTTCACGTTGCGAGCCGTAAACGGCGTGGCGTTGCGAACCTTGAACGCCAGCGATGTGATTTGTCCCGGTGTTACACCGTGGAACTGCATCTCCGACGCCTTGATGAAAAAGCGGCTACGAATGCCCCACCAATAGTCCATCAAGGGATTAGGGTAGATGTACTGACCCCATGTGTATGTGGCTCCAGCACCACCACCGAGCTCCACGAGTATCTGCGCTCGTGACGAATGTGATGTTGCAATCAAACCGACACACGTCAGAATGACTAAGAGCAAACGCGTAGGCCATGAATGCTTCATGCTTCACGTTCCTTCGAGATGTTATAAAATTGGATCCTACTCATCGTCGTAATCGGTTAGACGCATACGCCAGAACGTTAAACGCAACAGTTCTGCGAACGCGTCGTCGTGATATTAACTGAAAAAAAGCCTGAAAGGTTTCAACGCGCTGCTCCCAGGTAACCTGCGACCCCGCTATCTCCGTCCCCTCCAGACTTCGACCCAATGTTACGAAGATTTCCAATAGATGGGCAAGACCAAAAACCGTGTATTTTTCCACCTATGAGTACATATGAATTGGCTTCTGAAGCCGTCGCGCATATCCGCACGATCACGGACGCAACCCCAAGGGTCGGGATCATCCTTGGAACGGGTCTTGGTGGCCTCGTTCACGAGATTTCTTCACCCGTTTTCATTGGCTACGATAGCATTCCACACTTTCGGGTCAGTACCGTAGAGTCACACGTTGGACGTCTTGTATTTGGCTCTCTACAAAACGTAGATGTCGTCGCTATGCAGGGTCGATTCCACGCCTACGAGGGCTATTCTCTCCAAGACATTACATTCCCAGTGCGCGTCATGCGCCACCTAGGGGTGCAGACACTGATTATTTCCAATGCCTGTGGGGGAATGAACCCGCTCTACCGTAGGGGTGATATCATGGTCATCGATGACCACATCAACCTCCTGGGGGACAATCCGCTGGTAGGTCCCAATGACGAGCGCTATGGACCGCGCTTCCCTGACATGAGCGAACCGTATTCGCGTCGCCTCATCTCGCTGGCGGAACAAGTTGCTCTCGACCAAGGCGTTCGCATTCACCGGGGCGTGTACGTCGCAGTTCAGGGTCCGAATCTCGAAACACGCGCAGAATATCGATTCTTGCGAACGATTGGAGCTGATGTTGTTGGCATGAGTACTGTGCCCGAGAACATCGTTGCTCGACACATGGGCATGGACGTGCTCGGTTTTAGCATTATCACCGACGAATGCTTCCCAGACTCCCTGCAACCGGTTCATCTCGAGGACGTATTGGCAGCAGCGGCGGTAGCCGAGCCGGTGATGACTTCAATAATTGCAGAAGTCGTTCGACGTCTCAGTCATGACTAGCCTCACCACCACCCTGGCAGGTACTATGCGCCCCCTTCTCTTGATGTTTACAACTGGAGTCATTCTCCTGGGTGGTGGCTGTTCCCCCACAGATACCGTTATCAACTCATTTGATGACACATGGACTGTTGCATCAACGTCGCAGCGAGGCATTGCATTCGTTGCGATGCCGACTGGGACACAGTCCTCGGAGTTCGTCTGGGGTGATTTCCCGAACTCCTTCTCCAAGCTCACCGTGTTTCGCGACCGGATGTATGCCCTCAACGACTGGCAGTCGATGATCCTCGTATTTGATGCGACGACGCGCAACGTCGTCGACACACTGAGGACGACACTTTTTGAGTATCCAAATGATATCGCATTTGCCAATGCCACAACTGCATATGTCGTGATGAAGCGGTTCAATGTGATGCTTGTGATGGATCTTCTCACGGGCTTTTCACCGCGTACAATAGAACTACCAGGGATCGCTTCAACCGTTGCTGCGATGGGCAATCAGATTTGCGCTGTTATACCAAGCAGGAATCTTGCTGTGCTTGTGGACACACGAACGAATGAGATCACAGACTCAATACCGACAGGTGCGAGCCCCTTCTATGTGGCAGCTGATCCTGCGAACGAGAACTTTGTGATCGCCTGTCTTGGAGAAGGCAAACTCACGGCTGCAACTCCGACGAATCCAACACTGCAGTTCCTGCGGCCCGAGACGCGGGCGATCATCGCAAGTGTCGACATTTCGGGTCGAGCCACAAACGCCGCGGCGCAACGACCACGCGGACTGCTCGTGACGGCAAACGAAGAGGCATTTGTTCCGGTGCAAAACGGCTTGATTCGCGTCAGTACGCGAACACGTTCGAAGTCTTCCATCATTCAATTCGAATCCTACGATGGGATCTTTGCCAACCCAGCTCGTGCTGAAGTAATGACGGTCCGCTATACTCCTGAAGGCAGTATCGTTGATGTATTCGACGAATTCGCTGAGAACCTCAAGCATACCTTCACACGTCCAGATTCCGTTCGTTCTGTTGCTGGTGTTGCGAAATGATTCTACCGTCACTTCTCGAACGAGCATCACGAACACATACGCGCATTGCGCTTGCTGACGCTACTGACCCGCGAGTTATCGCTGCCGCTGGTCGCTTGCACGCAGAAGGCATTTGTGCACCCGTACTTGTTGGGGCCCGCAAGGACGTGATGGCCCTACTTGCCGAACACAAACTTGATGATCAAAACATCGAGATTGCAGATCCGAGTGAGCATGCTCACTCTACGCAGCAGCTGCTCGTTGCTCGTCGTGCCAACAAGGGCATGACACCAGACCAGGCCAATTTTTATGCGTCGAATCCCCTCTTCACGGCGGGCTACCTTCTGGCAGCAGGTATGGTTGATGGGGCTGTAGCGGGCTCTGTGTCAACGACGTCCGACGTGATTCGCGCTGCACTCTGGATGGTGGGATTAGCTGAGAACTGCTCAACACTCTCGAGCTATTTTCTCATGGCGTGGCCATCGTATGCGATGGTCTATGCTGATTGCGGTGTGGTTCCCGATCCAACGTCTCAACAGTTGGTTGATATTGCCTATGCTGCATCACAGAGCTTTGCCACTGTGGTTGCGGATGAACCCCGCGTTGCATTCCTGAGCTTTTCAACCAAGGGTAGCGCATCGCATCCGAGTGTAGAGAAGGTCCAGGAAGCAACCTCTGCCTTCACACAACGCTACCCTACCATCATTGCTGATGGAGAGCTTCAAGTTGATGCAGCTCTCGTACCTGGTGTAGCAGCACGCAAGGCGCCTCAATCGCCACTTGGCGGACAGGCCAATGTGCTTGTCTTTCCTGATCTCAACGCAGGCAACATTGCCTACAAACTCACGGAACGGCTCGCAGGCGCAACTGCTCTGGGACCGATTCTGCAAGGGCTCGCAAAGCCCTACTGTGATTTGTCGCGCGGGTGTACGTCCGACGACATCGTCTACGTCGCAGCCATCACGGCACTCATGGCACGTCCGACGGACTAGTTCCTCGTCGCCATCATCCGTTGTTCAAGCTCTGCGAAGTCGTCGTTGCTCAGGTAGTACTTCGACGCACAGTACTGACACACGAGTTCGTTCTGTCCTGCCGCGTGCATCGACCGTACTTCTTCGAGTCCGAGCGTCAGCAACAATGATTTGAACTTGTCCTGCGAACATCGACAGAAGTAGTCGACTGGAGATGACGAGACGACGGTGATCTCACCAGGAAGGACTTGTCGAAGGATATCTTCGGGAGAATACCCGCGGTCGATAAACGCCGTGAGCCGGTCGAGATAGTCGATCGTGTCGTACACGGCAAAGAGATTCTCCGGACGTGCGCCAGGCATTGCCTGAATCAACAATCCAGCACTTTCACGAATCGTATCGTCGGCATTGTAGTCGACATCAATTACGAACACGGATGGAATCTGCTCCGACTGCGTCAGGTAGTGGCTAAGATCCGACGTGACGTCGCCACGACGCAGCTGAACTACACCCATCACAGGTTCATACTTACCATAGAGCACACGCTGAACCTTGAGTAGCCCTTCACCAAGTGGCCCCATGCGATCGCCCTGCGGTTTCGCATTCATGGTGATGTATCCTCGCACCTCACCGATCGACATTGCCTCTGCGTACAGCGAGGATACTGGACCATCACCGTTTGCGGTAATGACAACACGCTCTTCACCCTTGAGGAACGATGCCATCAGCGAGGCTCCTGTGAGCGCTCGAGCAAGGACGATCGACCCTAGTGGTTGCAGCGCATGCTTCTCGTGCGCAGCACGAACACTGCGTGTGTTATGAATCACCGACGCACGAAAGAGTCCGTCGTTGGTCATTGCACGCGTAACACGATCACGCTCGGCCCACAGCTTCTTAATCTGTTGGTGTTCCTTCTCATCCATCACATTGTCCTTTGAGCTCGGCGAGCGTCTGTAGTGCTTGAAGTGGCGTCATCGCGTCGAGATCCAGACGTGCGATGCGACTCCGAAGTGCATCATCCTGAACCTCGAACAGCGAGTACTGTGGTGTCGTTAACCCTGTCGAGGATGACGGTTGCCGCTCGCGCGGAAGAACGGGAGCTTGCACGTGTTCGCCCTCTAGCGAAACGAGAAGTTGTGTTGCACGTTGTACAACCGAGCGGGGCAGCCCCGCCATCGTCGCTACATGAATACCAAACGAATGATCCGAGTGCCCTGGTGTAACTCTGTGCGTGAACACAATCGTATCCCCAACTTCTCGCACCTCTACCTGGAGATTCTTAACTCTCGGGCACGTTTCGGTGATCGACGTGAGCTCGTGGTAGTGTGTCGCGAAAATGGTCTTCGCTCCAACGGTATCGTGAAGATACTCTGCAATGGCCCAGGCGATTGATATACCATCGAAGGTCGCAGTGCCACGCCCAACCTCGTCGAGAAGAATCAGACTCCGCTCGGTTGCGTTATGGAGGATGTTGGCTGCCTCCTGCATCTCAACAAGGAAGGTGCTCTCCCCCGCCATGATGTTATCCTGCGCACCCACACGCGTGAAGATTCGATCTGTACGTGGGATTCTGGCCGATGCTGCAGGAACAAAGCAACCCACATGGGCGAGAAACACGATAAGTCCAACTTGCCGCAGGTAACTCGACTTACCCGACATGTTGGGTCCAGTCAGAATATGCACTTGCGACGTTGTCGTATCCATGCGCACATCATTCGGCGTATACGACACTCCTGCAGGAAGCAGCCGCTCAATCACGGGATGTCGCGCACCGATGATCTCAAGCTCCGTTCCCTCGTGGATCTCCGGCTCCACGTAAGAATGGACATGCGACAGGTGTGCAAATCCAACAAGCGCATCGATAACTGCCAGACGATGTGCTGTTTGCTGAATCGAAACCCCGTGCTCGGCAATCATGCTGCGCAGTTCATCAAGCAGCTGTGTTTCAAGCGCATGCACAATCGATTCAGCGTTGAGTAG
Source organism: uncultured Melioribacter sp. (assembly GCA_964432155.1). Taxonomy (GTDB): domain Bacteria; phylum Bacteroidota; class Ignavibacteria; order Kapaibacteriales; family Kapaibacteriaceae; genus UBA10438. The sequence goes on from CAYSMF010000010.1 coordinate 9,192, forward strand.
TCGCTCTTCGAACGCCTTGAGTTCTTCGGTGATATAGCGTTCCGCATTTGCCAGCGTTTGCTTACGGTGGTAATGGTCTGGAACTTTTGCTTTGTGAGTGTTTGGTACTTCAAGGAAGTAGCCAAAGACATTCGTCGTCGATACCTTCAGCGTGCTGATGCCTGTGGCCTTCCGCTCTCGCTCCTGATACTCGGCGATCCATTCGCGACCGTGATTGAGCGCATAGGTGGCCTCATCGAGATCAGTGCGATACCCAGCACGGAACATTCTACCAGTACCGATCTGTAGCGGCGGCTCATCCTCGAGTGACGTCTCGAGGCGCGCAACGAGCGCAAGATGCGGATCGAGCCCACGCACGAGCTCGGTGAGCTCAGCATGTCGAGACTGCTGCAACGTTTCAATCACGAGCGGGATCTGCTGCAAGCTTGATCGCAGAGCAACCAAGTCGCGGGACGTAGCCCTGTTCGTCATCACCTTCGTTAGCATGCGTTCGATGTCGCCAACCTTACCCAAGTGCATGCGGACATCGTCACGAACGGTCGACTCGCGCAAAAAGCCACGCACAATGCGGTGACGCCTTTGGATAGGCGCAAGCGCTGTCGATGGCGACTGTAGCCACCAGCGAAGCAGACGTGCACCCATCGGCGTAACCGTGTAATCGATCATCGACACTAGGGCACCGGCGGGGTCGCCACCAGACATTGAAGCATGAATCTCGAGATTCCGTCGTGTGGACGCATCGAGAATCATCGTGGTATCGGTCGAGAGCAAACGCACGGACGTGAACTGCTGAAGTGCACCACGCTGTGCTTCAGACACATAGTGCATGATTGCTCCGGCAGCAGAAATCCCGAGCAATGCATGATCAACACCAAATCCCTTGAGGGACGATGTATTAAACTGACGCAGCAACGTTGATTCAGCAAAGTCGCTAGCGAAGATCCACGGCTCAATGCGTGTACGCGCAGCAGCGAACGGCAGTTTGTCGAGCACTGGCTCCCAGATGTCGCGTTCTGCTTTGTTGACGAGAATCTCTGCTGGTTGTAGCGACTCGAGGAGCGATGCTACGTGCTGACGAGAGATATCTCCAGCACTCAGCATTCCGGTCGAAACGTCTGCCACCGCAACTCCCACAACATCGTTCGTCGACGTCGATGCACTGAGGGCAACCAGATAGGTATTCTTCGTGTGGTCAAGCAGCTTGTCGTACAGGACGACACCTGGGGTAACAACCTCGACCACGTCACGCTTGACGATTCCCTTCGCCTGCTTTGGGTCTTCAAGTTGCTCGCATACGGCAACGCGATGTCCAGCACGTACAAGACGTGGCAGGTAGGTGTCAAGCTGGTGATGCGGAAATCCCGCCAGCGGGATCTCCCCCGCCGACCCATTATTACGCTTTGTAAGCGTTATTCCGCACGCTTTGGCTGTAGCAACAGCGTCGTCCCCGAAGGTTTCGTAGAAATCGCCAAGACGGAACAGCAACACCGTGTCGGCGTGCTTTTCCTTGATTTGACGGTATTGCCGCATGAGCGGTGTTTCGGAGGCGGATTTCACGCGGAAATTTACGAAACCTTACGACCGTAGTCGAGATTTCGCCGCGCGTCGTATCTTTGTGTCCCCGCTGGAGGGGTGGCCGAGTGGCTGAAGGCAACGGTTTGCTAAACCGTCATAGTGGTTTTGGCCGCTATCGAGGGTTCGAATCCCTCCCCCTCCGCACAATATGAGCCCTGCGCCGCATGCGCGGGGCTTTTTTTTCCGCCTAAGCAATGAGCGACGAGCGCACGATACGGACCATTGTCACGAACCGCAAAGCCTTGCACGAATTTGAGGTATTGCAACGGTTCGAGGCAGGAATTGCGCTCACAGGAACCGAAGTCAAATCACTTCGCGCTGGCAAGGTCAACATGGCCGATGCCTATGCAAGCTTCCCAATACGCGGTTCAAATGAATGCTGGCTCTTGGGCCTTCACATCAGCCCGTATGATTTTGGTAATCGCGAGAATCACGACCCGCTACGCAAGCGGAAGTTGCTTCTCAAACATCACGAGTTAGTCCGAATGCGTGAAGCGATCGAGGAAAAGGGGCTTACAGTTGTACCGCTTTCCTTGTACTTTTCCGGACCATACGTGAAAGTGGAATTGGCTCTCGTGCGAGGCAAGAAACTGTATGACAAGCGTGCGGCAACCAAGGAACGTGAACAGCGTCGCGAAATGCAACGCAGGACAGATGATTAAGGAGCTCGTGATACTATGATGACTGTCAAGGAACAACTCCGCGTGATTGAAGAGCATGTGGTCGATCTCTTACCACATGATGATCTCGTGAAGAAGCTTGAACGCTCGGTATCAACCAACACGCCTCTGCGTGTGAAGCTTGGTCTTGACCCGAGCCGTCCGGACATTCACATTGGCCATGCTGTTGTCCTCAACAAACTCCGTCAGTTCCAGGATCTGGGCCATACCGTGGTGCTCATCATCGGCGATTTCACAGCGATGATCGGCGATCCTACCGGCAAGTCGAAGACCCGTCCTGCGCTGACACTCGAAGAGACACGCGAGAACGGTCGTACGTATGTCGATCAAGCAGCAAAGATTCTCGACATGATGCGCACCGAAGTGGTCTATAACTCAACGTGGCTCGACGCGATGAGCTTCCGCGACGTCATCGCTCTGTCTGCCAAGTACACCGTTGCCCAGCTTCTGGAGCGTGACGACTTCACGAAGCGCTATCGAGGCGGCGAACCAATCAGCGTTCACGAGTTCTTGTATCCCCTATCACAGGCATACGACTCTGTGGCAATCCGCAGTGATATCGAGCTCGGTGGTACAGATCAAAAGTTCAACCTGCTGGTTGGACGTGAGATCATGCGCTCGTACGGACACGAGCCGCAGTGCATTCTGACAATGCCGATCCTCGAAGGCACCGATGGCGTCGAAAAGATGTCGAAGTCTCTCGGCAACTACATCGGTCTCACCGAGTCGCCTCGAGATATGTTTGGCAAGTCGATGTCGATTCCCGACAGCTTGATGCCACGCTACTACCAGTACGCCTGCTTCTCATCTGCCGACGACGTGCAAGCGTTCTCCAATGGTTTGGCAGTCGGATCGATTCACCCTCGTACAGCGAAGGTGGATATCGCAAAGCGCATCGTTGCACGCTATCATGGTCAGCAAGCCGCCGACGATGCATTCGCTGAGTTTGAGCGCGTGTTTGTCAATAAGGATATACCTGCCGAAATGCCCTCATATCAGGCTACTGCAGCATCAGAGCCATTGATTGATCTCCTCGTGCAACAGCAACTTGCCAAGTCGAAGACCGAAGCGCGAACGCTGATCAAGCAGGGCTCGGTTCAACTCGATGGCACAAAGGTGCTGGATCTCGAGCACGTTGTCGACTGCTCAACCGAGCGCGTCCTTCGTGTTGGGAAGCTTCGTTTCCTCCGCATTCTTCCGGCATGAATCTCGAACTGCGCAACGACGGGCTGTTGACTGGTCGCGAGAACATGCAGCGCGACCTCCAACTTATTGACCGTGTTCGCACAGCCAGCGTCGACCTTGTACTCCGACTGTATCAATGGTCGCCATGGTGTGTTTCACTCGGTGCCAATCAACAATCAGATCGCATTGATCGAGAGGCGTGCCGTGCACGCAACATCGATATCGTTGAACGCCCGACAGGTGGTCGTGCGGTGTTGCATGCAAACGAGCTCACCTATGCATTTGCCACGCGCATCCCATCTGGCAAAAGCGCTATGGACGTGTACAGAGCGTTTCATCGCATGCTCCATGAGGCACTCGTACATATTGCTCCAGAGATTTCCCTGAGCTCGCTTGCACCCTCACTGCGCGAGCATTACGCTGCATCGGGTCCACTCGGTCAAGTTTGCTTTTCGGCCCATGCGCCCAGCGAGCTCTTATGGGATAATCGTAAAGTCGTTGGCTCTGCGCAACGCGTAGTCGACGGCATCATTCTGCAGCATGGATCGATCCTTTGCGGACCAGGTCATGAGCAACTCGGAATGCTGCTACACGGCGAGCACGAGACGCGCATACGTATCGTCGAGGCAACGCAACGTGCAAGTGCTACCCTATCAGATGCGGCCGGGCGTACCGTAGAGCCTGCAGAGATCGCACAGCTTCTTGAACAACGTCTAACGTTGGAATCCCTTAGCGGCCTTGTCTAACTGGATCAATCGGACGCAGGATCGACACGCCGATATGAGTCTTTACGGATGCGACGTAGTCCGAGAGTCGGCCATCAAGGATCACCTTCTTCTTCGTCAGCGATGCATGCATCAATCGTGCTTGATTACCCTCGCGCACCACAAGCCCCGTATGCGCATAGTCAAGTCCGGCCTTTGATGTCGCGATGGCAACAATGTCACCCGTCTGCAGGCGCGACTCGATATCGGCAATAGCATCGCGAGGAATGATGTACCGTGTTGTCGTTGCAAGGCGTCGTTCAATTGATGCCATCGTTGCAACAAGTGTAGTGTCAGCCTTAAGGGGCGGATAATACTGCGGATGTTCCGACATGAAGGAAACACGAATCGGGAAGAGTTCTCCGCCGAGTTCCTGCGTTACATCACGAACCGTACCCTTGGCAACATTATTCTCGATCCACTCTGCGGTGTAGTGCAATCTCGACGCGTAGCCGTTGAGGTTACCGTCACGATATCGCGTGCGCGTAAGCTGCTGCATGAATGCTTCCCACGTTGGCGTGCCGAGCTTTGTACAGCGCGCCATTGCGAGGACATTCTCAAAAAACGTGACACAATCGAGACCGGTAAGATCAGCTCGACAGATCTCGGGTCCATCGCCCTCGAGCGTTCCACCGACGTACGGCGTACCGATCAGCAATGTGCCGATGTTCCCCATCAGGTCGCCAATGGGCAACGTTCCCCAACGCTCCGTAGCAACACGTCGCATCGTTTGTGTAAAGATGTACGTTGTTGTCGCAGCAGGATCGCTGTTACGACTGCGGCTCTTACGCAGATTCTGCGCGAGAACCGGTGTGGCGAGCAGTAACAAGAATGATCGTCGAAGCATACTTACTTCTGTGCTAGTCCAATACCAAGATCTCGAAGTTGGTGTTCATCGACCGGCGTCGGGCACGCATCCATGAGCGACAAACCTGACGTTGTCTTCGGGAACGCAATCACATCGCGGATATTCTCCGTGCCGCACAACAACATCGTCAGTCGGTCGAAACCAAAGGCAATACCACCGTGTGGTGGAGCACCGTATGCAAGCGCATTCAACAAGAAACCGAACTTCTCCATGGCGTCTTCACGGGTAAACCCGAGGAGATCGAACATTTGCTGCTGCACTTGCCCTGTATGAATACGAATCGAACCGCCAGCAACCTCATAACCGTTGATCACAAGGTCGTGTGCAATCGCCCGCGCATGCGTTGGATCTGTCGACAATTGCTCGACATCCTCAAGCATCGGCGACGTGAACGGATGGTGACGGGCGATCCAACGTGACTCCTCGTCGCTGTATTCGAGAAGTGGAAATTCGGTAATCCAGTGGAACGAGAACGTACCGGCACATGCATCAAGCACACCGGTTCGACGGGCCACTTCGGTACGGAGTGCGCCAGCAATGATGCATGCACGCTCCCACTCACCAGGGACAAAGAGCAGAAGATCGCCATCCACGCCGTTGAGCGCCTGACACAATGATTGTGCCTCTTCTGGTGAAACAGCCTTTGCGAATGAGCCGGTGAGTTCCGATCCCTGAACCTTCAGCCATGGAAGCCCCTTTGCACCATACTTCTTTGCGTGCTCAGTGAGCTCGTCGAGCTGCTTGCGAGAGAACGATCCACAGCCCTTGGCGTTGAGCGCCATCACAACTCCCCCGCCTGCTACTGCATCGGCGAAGACTCCAAAGGACGATGTCGACGCCAACGTGGTGACGTTGGTCAAGCGGAGATCATATCGAATGTCTGGCTTGTCAGAGCCATATGTTTCGAGTGCTTCATGAAACGGCATGCGTCGAAACGGTGTCGCCACATCAATACCGAGGATGTCCTTCCAAACCATCGCGATGAAGCGTTCAGTGAGCGCCAGGATATCTTCCTGCGTCACGAATGACATCTCAACGTCGATCTGGGTAAACTCAGGCTGACGATCAGCACGCAAGTCTTCGTCGCGGAAGCACTTGACGATCTGCATGTACTTGTCGAAGCCTGCTACCATGAGGAGCTGTTTGAACAACTGCGGAGATTGCGGGAGCGCGTAGAACTTACCTTTATTGATGCGACTCGGCACGAGGAAGTCGCGCGCGCCTTCTGGTGTCGACTTCGTCAGAACAGGCGTTTCTACCTCGAGGAATCCCTCCTGCTCGAAGAACTTATGTGTGAGCTGATACAGTCGGTTGCGCACAAGAAAGTTCTTCTGCATCACAGGACGACGCAGATCGAGGTACCGGTGTGTGAGTCGGAGTTCTTCATTTGTTCCGAGATCATCAACGACCTCAAAAGGAGGGACGTCGGCTGGATTGATGATGCCAATCTCATCGACAAGGAGCTCTACCAATCCTGTGGGAATGCGTGGATTTGGATTCTCACGCATGCGCACGCTACCCTTGACCCACAACACATACTCACCACGGACCTCGTGAATGGACGCGCTGAGTTCTGGACGATACGAAGAGTCAATCACGACCTGTGCAATTCCCTCACGGTCGCGCAGATCAATGAAGATGATCCCACCGTAATCGCGGCGGGCATTCACCCAACCGTTGAGAGTAACGTGTGTGCCGACATGCTCCGGTCGAAGCTGTCCGCAATGAATGGTTCGTTGTTGGAAGTGCATGGACGTAGGTTAGTCGGGAGTACAGGAGATTGTTCCGAACGTCTCGGATTAGAGACAGAATTTACGAATGATGCGCGGACAAGCCGGTTGTTTCATGAATCATCGCTGTCACTGCAGCAGCGACGTTCTCGGCGGCGATGGCTGCCAACGGCGCATTGTGCGCGATGCAGGACCAGTTCTTGGTATTGTAGGGATACCATGGCAGCAGCTTCCTATCATCCTGCGCGAAGAGCACAACCGTTGGCACGTTCCATGCTGCGGCAACATGCACCGCGGACGTGTCAGGCGTCATAAACATATCGCACGAGCCGATGGCCTGAGCAAAATCGCGGAAGGATGGCATCGGATCTAGGCATGTCGCACCAATGGCGTCGGCGATACGCAAAGCCATCTCATGATGATGCGGAGCAGACATAAGTGCAATCGTCAACGTGCCATTTAATATTTCATTCGCATACGTGTTTGCTACCGACCGCAATGCCGAGGTCAACTGCTCTTCAGGGTACATGCGGTCAACGTCAGACCCCGAGATGTTGACGCCAAGTCGATGCGTCGCCAGCGTCGATGATGCCTGTGGAGCGTCCCGACGCGGGACAGCACCGGGAATGCGTGGGCGCAGATCAGACGGTGCGAGACCGAAACCTAGCGGCCATGTGACACGCGCAATGCGTTCCACGATGTGTACCGACGTACGATCTGCAAGTGGCACTACATGCGTGTAGACACGACGGTTCTCTTTGTCGACGCCAACGGCAAGTGGAGCAGCAGATCCTTGGATGAGCAATGCCGATGTCGACGATGGATTATCCATGAGGTCGATCACTACATCATATCGACACGATCGAAGTTCTCGACGCAGTCGGAACAGATCAATCAGCGATTTGCGATAGAGATGAATCCGATCGACAAAGGGCTCAACCGTATAGGCTACAGCCTTGTTATTCGTTGAGAGCACCATACCGATCGTCGCATCAGGAAAGCGTGCACGTATCTCAGCAACGATGGGCGTGCTCACCAGTACGTCACCGATGCGATCTTGTCGAAGAAGCAGGATGCGTGCATTCGGGGCAACAATCGGTGCTGCGCACGGCGCATCGACGATCAACGGATCAGCGCCACGCGTTACCCATCCGTTATAACGACGGCGTATCGCGAGCTCAACACGTTTGATCAGCGATTCAGCCATGCTGTCCAACAACCGAACGATAGACATTCAGTGTTGCCATGGCTGTGGCATTCCAGCTAAACGCTGCCGACTGAACGAGTCCACTTGACCGCATGCCTGCAACAAGGGCGTCGTCTTCAATGCACCGTTGCATCGCAGTGGCGATCTCCTCCGTTGATTGCGGATCGACGTACAACGCAGCATCACCTCCAACCTCCGGGAGCGACGTTGTTGACGAGGTAATCACAGGACAGCCGCATTTCATCGCTTCGATCACGGGAAGACCGAATCCTTCGCCGAGCGTAGCGAATGCCAAAGCGCGTGCGCCGGACAAAAGCTGTACAAGCTGCGGAGTTGCTACATCCGTGACGATGCGAATCGATGTATCGCGAAGTTGTTCGGCACGAGCTTCGCGAAAGCGTGCTACCGCATCCTCTCCACCCGCAATCACAAGAACAAAATCCGCTTGGCTACGAACCGACGCTGGAAGCAACGTCCATGCCTTGAGCATGCGATCCAGGTTCTTACGTCCATCGAGACGTCCGATGAACAGCAGGTATGGACGCTCTAATCCGAATCGCTGTCGCGTATCCGCCTCGAGCTCGGTTGGCGTAAACTCATCACTCGCGGCAAGGGGCGTCACATGGATCGGACCCTCGTACCACGGGAAATGCGAGCGAATTGTTGATGCTACGTATGCAGACGGACACATCACGGCGGAGGCCGCTCGGAGTTGCCGTGAAATCCGGCGAGGAAACTTCGACTTCAATGCTCCCTCGATTCCCATTGAATCGTACATCGGAAACAAGTCGTGAATGGTCACCACAAGGGGGCGTGCATGTGGCAGGACCTTTTGAGGTCCGAGAATGTGCACCAGGTCGACGCCTTCGGCCGCTGAATCCCACTGTCTACGCTGAACAAGGCGCATCACGCGACGAAACGGCGCACCTAGCAAACGCTCACGCGACAGCACCGGGCGGACAGTAACTCGCGACGAATCGCCGAAGAACTGGCGAAGCGCGTCCCGCTCATCCGTGCCTGTAATAAGCGTAGCCGAGAATGCGGAGTCACACGCAAGGAGCGCTCGGATTACCTCACGAGAATATCGCTCAATGCCACTACGACCCAGAATTGCACTCGCGTCGAATGCTACGTTCATGAGTATCCGACCAAGTGAACAGATGCGCTAGGAGTTAGGCAACCTCTGTCGAGACTGCGTAGGCAACATTCGATGCAAGAGCATAGATCTTCTCGATCGATGCTGCGATTGCAGCTGTTGCCTCAGGATCGTCCGATGCCTCGTATGCCTCAACCGAAGGATACACGTACACTTCTTCAAAGTGATTGTGCTTCCCCTTTACTTCGTACAACGAGAACGAAGTGTCGGAACCTGCATAGAATGCTCGCACTGCTGCAATAGCAGCCAGGTACTCTGGACGCTTACCATCAGGAATTGAGTACGATACTCGGAACAGTACCTTCATGCGAATGACCCTTGGTGAATGTCCACAAAAATACGTCGGACGACGCGCATGCCCTACCGAACTTTTCAACAGCCATTAGAAGCGGCAGAGATCACGGACAGCAGTTTGAATCTTCTCGGCATTCGGGAGTACTGCCTGTTCCAATGTAGGCGCAAATGGCGTTGGGCTGTCAAATGCTGCTACACGTCGCACCGGCGCGTCGAGGTACTGGAAGGTGATGTCGGCGATGCGTGCCGCGATTTCCCCACCGAACCCCGCAGTTAGTACGGCCTCGTGAGCTACCAACGCACGTCCCGTCTTACGCACTGACTGGAAAACCGTCTCTTCATCGAATGGCACCAATGTGCGGATATCGACAACCTCTAGGTCGATCCCCTCAGCCGCAAGCGAGTCTGCCGCAGCCAGAGCCATATGGACTGCCGAGCCGTAGGCGATCACGCTACAATGCGTGCCAGGGCGGACAACACGTGCTTGTCCGAGTGGAACGATATGCTCGCCTTCAGGAACCTCACCCTTGATCTTTCGATACAATCCCTTGTGTTCAAAGAACACGACCGGGTCGTTATCGCGTATCGAGGCGATCATGAGCCCCTTGGCATCATCGGGGAATGCTGGACACACCACCTTGATGCCAGTGGCGTGGGCAAACCATGCCTCCGAATTCCGGCTGTGGAAGGGATTGCCACCAACGCCACCACCCGATGGACCACGCACAACCATCGGGACCGGAAGGCCCCAGCGGTATGCCGTCGTTCCGGCGACAGTGACAACTTGATTGAATCCATTCGTTACGAAGTCCATGAACTGCATCTCAACAATCGGACGCATGCCGTTGAGCGAGGCACCGATGGCCGAGCCGATGATGGCTGCTTCGCTAATCGGTGCATCGATGATGCGCTTCGGTCCGAACTCATCAAGAAACCCCTTGGTGACTTTGAACGCGCCACCATAGGTTCCGATATCTTCACCGATCATGAACACTGATTCGTCGCGACGCATTTCGTGACGCATTGCATCGGCAATCGCTTCAAGGTAGGTCATTTGCATGGGTAAGGGGCTTTCCTGACGATCAAACCGACATAAACACGTTCTTAAAACCTTCTTCTGCTGCAGGCCATGGATGCTCCAATGCTCGGTCGATCGCTTCAATCATCCGTGCCAATGTTGTTTCACGCAGCGCCTTCACTTCGTCGGCCGTCATCACGCCTTCATTCACAATTCGTGTGATGTACGTTTCAACCGGATCCTTTGCGCTCCACTCCTCGAGAAGTTCCTTCGGGACATACGAGAAGTCATCATGTTCGGCATGACCCCGCATACGCATAGTCTTCGTCTCAATCAGCGACGGCCCCTCTCCACGGCGAGCACGTTCGACAGCTTCCTTACACGTCGCGTAAACGAGCTCGACATCCGTGCCGTCGATCGTTGTTCCAAACATGCCATAGCCAATAGCGCGATCGCTCAATCGCTCACAGGCGAACTCAAGAGAGTTTGGCGTTGAGTACGCGTACTGGTTGTTCTCGATGATCAGAATCAGAGGGATCTTGTGGACGGCAGCAAAGTTCAATGCTTCATGCACTTCACCTACCTGCGCACCGCCGTCACCGATAAAGGTGAGTGACACAGTCGTTACACCGCGCAATTGATCTGCAAGACTAAACCCAGCCGCAACTGGGATCATTGCTCCGAGGTGTGAGACGTTGCCATAGATCCGCTTTGCGGGATCAGCATAGTGTCCTGTTCCGTCAGTTCCGCGCATCTGGCTTCCCTCGCGGGCGAGATGGTTGAGCATCAGTTGGTCTAGATCCTGACCAAAGACAAAGTGCGATCCAATGTTGCGGTGCATTGGGAACAACACATCACGCGCGGTATCGAGCGCATATGCGCTACCTACACTCACGGCTTCGTTGCCCAATTGTGAGTACACTCCACCGAATGCCTTGCCCTGACGATAAAGTCGAAGCATGGCAGTATCGAATTCACGAGCCATCAGCATATACGTCAGGATCTCTTTACGTTGATCCGGGGTAAGCAAGGATGCTGATGTCGATGGGGCCGAAGAACGTTTTGTTGACTTCATGTGTGCATGTTGATGTGGAGTACAAAACTACAACCGCCTCACCGAACGATGTTCGATGAGGCGGTAAATGTTCTGATACTTGGTTTTACTTCTTCTTGTGCTTCTTCACATCAGCAACAGTAACAACCGGTCCCTTGTTGCCCCATGAGTTGTACACATAGGTGATTACACCAGCAATATCCTCATCCGTGTACTTCTTCGGGAGCGGAGCCATCACACCGTTGTACTCCTTGCCATTGACCTTGAGCTTGCCGCTCTTGCCGTTAACCACTTCCTTGATGATCTGTGGCATTGGTGTCTTCATCAAGTAGTCGCTCTTTGCAAGCGGTGGATACACCGTTCCAAGGCCTTGTCCGTTGGCTTGGTGGCATGTCTTGCAGTACTCATTATATACCTTTTGTCCACGCGCCATCGATGCCGCCTTGTCCTGAGCTACTGCCTGTCCTGCACATACGAGGGCGAATGCTACTGTGAGCATCGCGCCGATAAATGTCTTCATCATGTTCGTTGCACTGATGTGTTGTGAGAAAAGTTGAACTGAAGCAAATATAAGACCTTTTCGTCTGAATACTTATTTGCTGCCACAGCAGCTAACATGCGCATGATGCGAAACGTTCGCCGGTGACACATACGGAATACCAAGTTCCATTCCTCGTAAGAGCACGAGCCCCCCAACAACGAGCGTAAGCACAGGTAGTACCAGTGTAACGCGCGTACCAAATCGTTGGCGTAGTTCGGCAAATCCGAACGAAACGACGACCAATGCCGGCGATGTACCAAGTCCGAACGCCGCCATAAACGCGACACCAGAACTGATGTCTCCGCCGGCAGCGCTTCCAATCAGCGCTGATGTCACCAGACCGCACGGCAGCAAGCCATTGACGGCACCAAGCAAGAGCATCCCCCATCGACGGTTGTTCACAGATGCTTCAAGCGCAAATCGTCGGACTGGTGCTGTGACACGATTGACGATGGATGATGGTATCACTTGCTTGTGCCACAAAAGTTGTACCGCCGCCGTGAAAACCATTCCGATCCCGGCTACGATAGAGACGATCCTACCGTATCCTGCGAGGTCGAATGCACTCGCCCCGAGGCCAACAACAGCTCCCATAGCTACATACACCGCCGTACGTGATGCGTGATATACTACGCGATCAAGTAACCGCGACCACCGCGACCCTGCGCGCACGGGAATAGCGCTCACCAGTGGTCCGCACATTCCGATGCAATGCATGCTACCGGCTACGCCAAGCAGTAGCGCTGATAGAACAAGCGTTGTCATTGCACCATAATCGTTTGTTCATACACATACGATTGTCCGCCATATACCCAGCGAGCAATCACGCGCCATCGACCAGAATCGGCACCATGCAACGGAACAATAGCGACACCATCGTCACCCACCGTGGTCTTCATCTGTTGATCGAGAGCAGGATTGTCTGGACGATAGAGATGGACTGACAGTGAACCATCAGGCGCATACGGCATCCGGATGATCAGCTTGGCATCGTCAACACGCAATACGATACCAGCCATACGTCCGCGGTGCAGTTCAGCCTGCGCCGCTGCTGTACGCAACGACTCCTGATAGTAATCATCGCGCACCAAGTCAACGCGCTGCGTCATTGCAAATGCCACAAAGCCCAGTGTTGAGAGAGCAAATGCTGTGTACACAAGCCCAATACGCCATCCCCAATGAAATCTCGACATAGTCATCACTCCTGTGGACCCATGAATGTTGTTTCGAATGTTCGAAGAACGTTCCCACGCGAACGAAGAACGAGTTGCAGTTTCTCATCACCTGATCGACCAGACGCCGCCGTTCGAATGATAATGAGACGTCCTTCCATCTTTTGTTCAGCCTTAACAGTTGGCGGCAGGTTAAGGGGCTTGATGATGTACCCTGCCGGAGAAACAACAATGAGCTCATACGGCAGGTCATCGGATGTTTTGTTGATGATGTTGAGTGCATAGAAATTAGCCGTGCCCTCTTGCATGCTAGTCCATGTGGACTTCGGCTGCCGTAGCAAGACAACATCGAGGTCGCTCCGTGTTGCAAACAGCACACCCACAGCCATCACAAACACACACCATACCGCGAGGTATGCTTTAATGCGACGAGTGAACACCCGCGTTGTGCCCTGCTCGATTGCAGTCAGGCTGCTGTACCTGATCAACCCACGGTCCATGCCCACCTTGTCCATCACCTCATCGCATGCATCAATACACGCGGTACAATTCACGCACTCAAGCTGAATGCCGTTGCGAATATCAATGCCAGTTGGGCAAACTGTCACGCATTGATGGCAATCAACGCAATCACCAACGCCTGTCGCACGATGCGTTGCCCCTTGTACCGACTGCCTACGAGCATCGGTATCGGCCTTTGTCCATTTATGGCGCGCTTCACCACGCTTGTAATCGTAGGTAACTGCGACCGTGTTTTCGTCGACAAGTGCCGACATATACCGACCGTACGGACAGGCAATGAGACACGCCTGCTCACGGAATCGGTAGAACACCATGAAAAACACAAACGTGAAGAAAACGAGACCAGCAAAAAGCTCAATGTGAGCAAAGGGGCCGTCGACGACATAACGCAGCAGTTGATCACTCGATATCACATACGACAGAAAGACATTCGCAATGCCAAAACTGATAGCAGCGAACACGACGACCTTCAATCCTGCACGCCATGCTCGGTCTACGGTCCACGGACCATTCCGTCGCTGTGCCTGCTCTTTCGGTCCACCCTCGATGAGCCACTCGATCTTCCGAAAGATCATCTCCATGAACACCGTCTGCGGACACAGCCAACCGCACCATATTCGACCGAGCGTTGCTGTAAACAGAACAATGGTGATGACACCAGTAAGGAAAAGCAACGCGACGAGGTAGAAGTCATTCGGCCAAAACGGAACGCCAAACAGCACGAACTCGCGCGTCAGGATATTGAGAAGGATAAACTGATGCCCGCCCACTTTCACGAAGGGGGCGAGCACCAGAAACCCGAGCAGCACGACGGAAACGATCGCGCGCCAGGTTGTATACCTGCCACGTGGTTTCCGTGCATAGATCCATCGACGGCGTCCATCAGGCTGGATACTGGCCAGCTCAGCACGGAAGCGTTCGTGATCTTCTACGAGATCGAGATCGATAATGGACATGACTATTGAGAGGTGTTGGTATGTAAACCAGTCTTGGTTCGGCTGTTAGTTGGCCATTGCTGTCGAACCATCACGATCACACGGTACGTCACGACCCTCTTCAATTGGCTTTGGATCAGGCGGATTTGTGCCACGCATCGAGATGATGTAAGATGCCACCTGGAGCAATTGCTCATCAGAGAGCTTGGTACCGCTTCCATATGGCAGCATCCCCTTCTCTTGATATCCATTCTTGATGCTTGCTATGATCTCCTCCAACGAGCATCCGTGAATCCAGTAATCATCCGTCAGATTCGGTCCAACCTGTCCGCCAAGATCCTCACGGTGACATGTATAACAGATATTCTCGTTGCCATTGAAGATGGCCTTACCCTTTGCAAGTGATTCAGCGTCGGTGAGAATCACGAGCGGACCCTGCGCCTTCTTTGGTGCATTGGCCTTCATAGCCTCTCCCTCAGCGACTTGTGCAGCGTACTCATTGGCAGACCCGCGAGGGCCATACCAGAGGACATTCCAGTCGGGACCCGAATAGACATGGTAATAGAACATGTAGATGACACTCATGACAATTGTAAAGTAGAAGCCGTACAACCACCAGCGCGGCAGGTTGTTATCGTATTCCCGAATGCCATCTGCTTCATGCTCGAGCAGTTTGTCTTGTTCTTGCTGTGCCATGCTCGTCAACTCCGTTGCGTTGGTGTAGTTGATTGTGGTTGACGGTTCGTCGCAGTACCGTCATCAAGGATTCTTGCAGACAGGCGATCGAGTCTCGTGGTATCTGCATTGAAGAACCAGAAGATGAGCGCTGCAAAAAACCCGAAGAACAGAATGAGCGCAATGATTGGATAGAGCTCAATTCCGGGAATGCTTGATAGGACGTTCTTATACATTGGTGTTCCTCGTGTTATTGTGTGACCTCGGCCTTCCACTCCTCGACCTTTGCCTTTGTCGCCGGGTCGATGTCGGTTCCAAGCTTGTGGAGATATGCGATGAGTGCGATGATTTCCTTGTTCTCATTCACATCCTTCATGCCTGCAGCCTTCAGCTTGTCGGCGATAAAGCCTGCCTGCTTTCGCAAGTCATTGACGGCTACTGTTGCATATCCCTCTGGATATGGCGTGCCAAGTTTCTGCATCGTGAGAATCTTACCCTCTGTATGACGCGTGTCGAGATCACGCTCATAGAGCCATGTGTATGCAGGCATGATCGAATTCGGTGATGTCGAGGTTGGCTCCATCATATGCTTCCAGTGCCATGACGGTTCCGGATACTTCACACCAACACGATGCAGATCCGGACCGGTGCGCTTGGATCCCCACTGGAATGGTCTGTCGTAGACAAACTCACCTGCCTTTGAATACTCACCATATCGTTCAGTTTCACTTCGGAACGGTCGGATCATCTGTGAGTGGCAGGTGTAGCAGCCCTCACGGATATAGATATCCCGTCCTTCGAGCTCGAGCGGCGAGTAAGGAGTTACCGTTGATATAGTTGGAATGTTGGCATCGATCAGTGCTGTTGGCACATACTCAACAACACCACCAATCAGCACTGCGATCAAGACGTAGACACTGAACTTAACCGGTGTTCCCTCAAGCAGACGGTGCCATCCCTCCTTTGGCTCGTGTGCGTGTTCGTGCATGCGGTTGACGACTTGCACTTCCTCATCTGCCAGAAGTGATCCACTCTTTGCAGTCTTGTAGAGATTCCATACCCCTACACAAGCCCCAACGAGGTACAGTGTTCCACCGATTGAACGCATCACGTACATCGGGATTAACTGTGTGACCGTCTCGAGGAAGTTTGGATACTGCAGTGTGCCATCTTCCGCGAATTGCTTCCACATCAATGATTGCGTGATGCCACCCCAGTACATCGGGATAGCATAGAGAAGCACACCGAGTGTCATCAACCAGAAGTGCCAATTAGCAAGCGAAAGCGAATAGAGCTTGGTTCTGTAGATGCGCGGGAAGATGTAGTACATCATCGCAAAAGCAAGACCGCCGTTCCAGAGCAGTGCACCGAGGTGCACGTGTCCGATGATGTAGTCGGTATAGTGCGTCAGGGCGTTGATGTTCTTGAGTGACATCATCGGACCCTCAAATGTCGACATACCGTATGCGGTAATACCAACGACCATGAACTTGAGCACAGGATCCGTACGAACCTTATCCCACGCACCGCGTAGCGTAAGAAGTCCGTTTACCATTCCACCCCAACTCGGCGCAATGAGCATGAAGCTGAAGACGACACCAAGCGACTGAGCCCAGTCAGGCAATGCCGTATACAACAGATGGTGAGGACCAGCCCAGATATAGAGGAAGATCAGCGCCCAAAAGTGGATGATCGACAGACGATATGAGAAGACCGGGCGTTCGGCAGCCTTGGGAATGAAATAATACATAATGCCCAAGAACGGTGTCGTCAAGAAGAACGCTACAGCGTTATGTCCATACCACCATTGCACAAGCGCGTCTTGAACGCCAGCATACATTGAGTAACTCTTAAGCAAATGCACAGGCAACTCGAGTGAGTTCACCACATGAAGCAGAGCTACCGTAAGAAACGTCGCCAGATAGAACCAGATCGCGACGTACATATGTCGCTCTTTGCGACGCAGAATCGTTCCGATCATGTTCCAGCCGAAGACTACCCACACAAGTGTAATCGCGATATCAATCGGCCATTCAAGTTCGGCGTATTCCTTGCTCGTTGTGATACCCAGCGGCAGCGTTACAGCTGCGGCAACAATGATGAGTTGCCAACCCCAGAAGTGGATCTTCGACAGCGCATCACTGAACATCCGCGTCTTACAGAGTCGTTGCAACGAGTAATACACACCAAGAAAGATGGCATTCCCGGCGAATGCGAAAATCACCGCATTGGTATGGAGCGGACGGAGACGTCCGAACGACAGGTAGTCGATTCCTCCAAGAAATCCCGGCCAGTAGAACTTGATCGCTACCAGCACACCGACTAAGAAGCCCACAAGGCCCCATGCTGCCGATGCTATTGCAAACAGCCGGACAATGTTGTTGTCGTACGACACGGTCTCTAACCGTCCCGTTCGCTCACGTTCCGACAATGTCGTTGTATCCATACTCCCAATCCGTGAAAAGTGGAATGTTGATTACTTCGTTTCCGTATCGTCAAAGAGCATCCTGATAGCAGGTGTGCCGAGATCATCATACTGGCCTCGACGCGTAGCAAACAGAAATGCAAGTAGGAAGCCCCCTGCCACGAGAATGCTGCAAATCACAAGTAGTGGCATTACACCCATTTCATCCTCCGTGCGAATACATGTGCTCCACCGACACTAATACCGATGACAAGCAACGAGCTCACTGGCATCATAATCGCCGTGATCACAGGCGTAAGGTTGCCTGTGATGGCGATTGTGAGTGCACAAACGTTGTAGATCATTGTAAACCATAGCGCCGCAGTGATAACACCTCGCAACGCACGCGCATAGCGAATCAGCGAACCGATGCGATGCACGTGCGTTGCTGGAATGATCATGTCGCTCGCCGGTGCAAGCGTAGAGGTGTTCTCGGTGACTGCAATCGAGACATCAGCGACAGCCATGGCCGACATGTCGTTAAGTCCATCACCGATCATCAAGACTGAATTGTCATGTCGCAGTTGTTCAAGCTGTGCGACCTTATCGGCAGGTGTTGCACGGAAGGTCATTTCATCTTGCTGAAATGACTTCGTGAGAAGCTCACGATCACGATCACTATCGCCTGTCAACAAGCGGCATTGCATCCCCTGCATGCGCAACTCATCGATGAGCTCAGTGACTCCATCGCGCACAACCGTTTGCGCAATCACCTCGCCGACGATGCGGTTGTTGAGGGCAACTCGGGTGAGATTAATATGATCGCTGCCGGCGGCACAGAGCCCGAGTTGCTCCATAAACTCATCCGAACCGATGGCTACGCTATGAGAACCGGAGACACCCGAAATGCCTTGACCCGGGACTTCTTGCACATCGCGAGCATCATCGACAGCACGACAACCAGCCGCGAGTCCGCGACTGATTGGGTGTGTGCTGTGTGCAGCCACCGACTGCACCGCACGAAGCTCATCAGGACGGAGCGGCTCTCCGTGATACACGACCGATGGCTGGGATGATGTCAATGTTCCCGTTTTATCAAAGACGACGGATCGGACGTTATCGAGTTCGCGCAGAACACCGATGTTCTTGGCGTACATCTTGTTGCGACCTAGTATGCCCATTGCTGTGCCGAGCGTGATTGGCGAGGCAAGCGTCAATGCACATGGACAGGCAATGATCACAACGGCTGTGAAAACATTCAACGCCATGGTGAGATCGGGCAGCCATGCGACGAACCCAAGAACGGCAATGGCTAAAACCGACCACACAAACCATCGTCCGAAACGATCACTATGCTGTCGGTACCCGTCGCGTGCTGTGCGAGCAGAAGATCGCTCCCAGAGCGAGGCCAGGTAGCCTTGCGATACAGGCTTTGTTACGGTAAGCTCAATACCGGTTCCTACGACCTTGCCACCAGC
Source organism: uncultured Melioribacter sp. (assembly GCA_964432155.1). GTDB lineage: Bacteria > Bacteroidota > Ignavibacteria > Kapaibacteriales > Kapaibacteriaceae > UBA10438. Next base: position 28,450 of record CAYSMF010000010.1, read on the forward strand.
ATAGATGACTGCACCACGGACGTGCTCGACGGGTACGCTCTCGCCGGTGACGAAGGCGTAATCGATGTAGCCCACCGGGCTCATCAGAACCGCGTCAGCGGGTATCACCTCGCCGTTGCGAATCATGATAGTGTCGCCCACGCGCAGCGATTCGATAGCCACGATCTCGTCACCCATCGACGATTGCTTACGCACCGATAGAGGAAAGAACGAGCGGACTGTGCGGTCGAAGGTAACTGCGTCAAACGCCTTCTGCTGAAACACGCGGCCGATAAGGAGGAAGAACACAAGTCCAGCAAACGAGTCAAGGAACCCCTCTCCCGCACCAGAGGCGATGTCGATGACACTCCGAACGAATAATGTTGTGATGCCGAGCGCTACTGGAACATCGAGATTCAAGGTTCGATTTCGAAGTGCAACGAGCGCCGAACGCGTCCAAGGTGAAGCACTATACAGCAGAACGGGAAGGCTCATTGCAATACTGAGCCACGTAAACACCTGAAGCAAGACTGGATCAATCTCTACTCCCTGCGCGCCATGTGCCAGATATTGCGCGATGCTGAACATCATAATGTTCCCCATCGCGAATCCTGCGACCCCGATTCTCAGATACAACCCACGAGTTGCCTCTTTACGCTGCTGTAGCTGTCCGACTTCCGTACCCTCGACGTGCACAAGAGGATCATACCCCACAGATCGCAGAAGTTCGGCGAGTGAACGTACGTTTGTTGTGCGCGGATCCGCGTCGATGGTAATCGATTTCCGCTGAAGATCCACCTCTGAGGATATCACACCGGATTGCAGATGCGGAAGCCGCTCAAGAAGCCATACGCAGCTTGCGCAGTGCATCGTTGGGAGTGCAAACCGAACACGTAGTCTACGAGCATCTGAATACTCGATAAATCGGGAGGCTACTGCTGGATCATCAAGGATTGCGTATGCCAAGCGGTCGCGATTACGCTGTGTTGTGCCTACTGGCTCATCGCCTTGATAGTAGGCGCACAGGTGATGTTCCTGGAGCAGTGCGTACACGCTCGCACATCCAGTGCAACAGAATACGTGCTCTTCGCGAGTAATCGAGGAATCAGCACACGGTTCGCCGCAGTGGGCGCACTGAATACCGTGCTCGGTGGCGTATGTAGACGGACTGCTCACAGTGTTGTGGACCGATGTCGTTGCATACGACAAAACTCCACGTCACGGCATCAGGATTTTATGACTTTTGTCATACTCCTGACGAAGGCGTCGTCTTTTTCACGAGATCTTGCGCGAGTCGGACGTTCAGTTCGGATGCCTTTTCTCCGAGACTCTTGAGCGTAACCGACTTGGCAATGGCTGTGAATTTCTGACGCACCTCAATCCAGTGCTCATGAGCAGGACATGGTTCGGCATGTCCACATCCTGGAAGTCCAAGCATACATTCAGTAAAGACTTCCGTTCCGTCAATGGCAGCGACCAAATCATACAACAGCACATCATCGGACTGTCTGCCGAGTGCGACTCCCCCACGTGGTCCTCGATACGACACCATAATGCCGGCCTGCGTAAGCTGTTGCAGGACCTTGGTGAGGAAATGAAACGAGATGTTTAGTTCCTGCGCGATCGTGCTGATCGAAACATAGGCGTCCCGATCTCGAGAAGCGACAAAGATTGCCGCTTGAATTCCGTAGATGCACGACTTGGAGAGAAACATAGGACATCCTGGTAATCAGGTTTCAGACTCTTATAAACGAAATATACACCAGCGCGACTAATATCGCGCCTGATTATCGTACTACCTACGTACCAGATCAGAGGAACTGCGGATACACAGCTGGGTTTGCCTCGTGCATCAGACCATAGATCGCTGTGACGATGTGCTCTGCTTCTGGCTTCGACCAATAATTGCCGTCCGTTCCATATGCAGGACGGTGTGGCTTTGCGGTCAGAGTTAGCGGAGCTGAATCGAGCAATCGATACCCCTGCTGACGTTCAAGGATTTCTTGCAGCATGTATGCAGACGTTCCGCCCGGCACATCTTCGTCGATGATAACGAGACGATTCGTGCGTGCAAGAGACTGTGCAATGACGCCATGCGTATCGAATGGAAGGAGTGTCTGGACGTCAACAACCTCGACCGAAATGCCGAGTCCAGCCAGTACTTCAGCTGCATCCATCACCACACGAACGCTCGCACCGTACGTAACAACGGTCACATCGGAACCCGCACGAAGTACTTCCGGCACACCTAGCGGCACGGTGTAGTTACCCATGTTAGTCGGGATAGCTTCCTTGAGGCGGTATCCATTAAGCACCTCGACGATCAAACCAGGATCATCACCCTGATAAAGCGTCTGATACATACCCGCTGCCTGAACGAAGTTCCGTGGGACACACACATGGATTCCGCGAACGAGATTGATGATCCCGGCCATCGGCGATCCGGAGTGCCACACACCTTCGAGACGGTGCCCACGTGTGCGGATAATGACGGGGGCCTTCTGTCCACCACGCGTACGCCATTGAACCGTCGCAAGGTCGTCGGACATCAGCTGCAGTGCATACAGGAGATAGTCGAGATACTGAATCTCCGCAATTGGGCGAAGACCACGCATCGCCATACCAATTGCCTGACCCAAGATTGTGCACTCGCGAATGCCAGTGTCGCTCACGCGTAACTCACCATAGAGCGCTTGCAACCCAAGTGTACCTTGATTCACATCACCAAGCTTGCCACTGTCTTCGCCAAAAATGACAAGTCGTGGATCCTTCGCCAGAGCCTGCTCGAACCAAGCACGCATTACTTCCGAGCCGTTCGTAGCTGCTGGTGCAGCGTCGAAGGTCGGTGCAATTGCTTGAACACGGAGCGGAGATTGTTCTGATTCACTATGGAGGTGCGATGAGTACAACGGCTCGATGCGCTCGTGGTACGACTGACGCCACGCTGCCAGTGGTGCGCGCAAGGCATCAGGAACCATCTTTGCGGCTACCAATGCGCGGAAGGTCGCAACCATGATGTCACGACGGAATGGCTCGCGAATACGCTGCAGTTCTGTACGGATCGATGCGACTGTTGCGGCCACGTCGGGATGCGTTGACGCAACAGACTCTTCGAGTGCGGCCAAACGAGCACACGCCTCGCTCACGTCTGCTGTAATCGGACCCATGTATGCCGACCATGCCGCATTCTTCATTTCGAGCACGCGAGCGGTCGCCTGTTCGTCGATAGCTGCCAACTCTTTCTCAGTAGCGAACTTCTCTGCGATGATCCACGCGCGCATTCGTGCGATGCCATCGTTGTCGGCCTCCCACTGCAGACGCTCCGGGCTCTTATACCGTTCGTGCGAACCAGATGTCGAATGCCCCTGAGGCTGCGTGACATCAATCACGTGAATGATTTGCGGAACGTGCTCGGTTCGCGCTGTGTCAGCGGCTCGTTCATACGTCGCGCAAAGTGCTGGGTAATCCCATGCATGAACAACGTGAATGTCGTATCCCGACGTCTCACCTGGACGACGTTGAAACCCTTGAAGTAGCTCGCCTACGTTGCCCTTCGTGTGCTGGAATTCATTTGGTACGCTGATCCCGTAGCCGTCATCCCAGATCGAAATCACGGCAGGAGCCTTCAAAACGCCGATCGCATCGATACTCTCCCAGAACATTCCTTCGGCACTCGAGGCATTTCCAATTGTTCCGAAGGCGACTTCGTTGCCATTCCGAGAGTATTCGACATGCGAGCGCAGTGCATCAACCTCGCGGTACACGCGCGACGCATAGGCAAGTCCAACAAGACGCGGCATTTGTGAACCGGTCGGAGAAATGTCGGACGATACGTTTCGCATTGACGTCTGCGGAAGCCATGCGCCGTCCTCTGTGAGGAACCGTGTTCCAAAGTGTCCGTTCATCGACCGACCCGCTGATGATGGCTCAGCCTGTACGTCGGTGTGCGCATAGAGCTGCGCGAAGAACTTCTGTACATCACTCTCGCCAATGGCGAACATGAACGTCTGGTCGCGGTAATACCCGCTTCGCCAGTCGCCTGGCTGGAACACACGAGCCATTGCCAACTGCGGCAATTCCTTGCCATCACCAAAGATTCCAAACTTCGCCTTGCCGGTGAGCACCTCTTTCCGTCCAAGGATGGAGGCCTGACGGCTCTCGACAGCGCACTGATAGTCACGAAGAACAGATTCCTTCGTGAGACCTGAGGTACTGGCTGTTGAACGTGGTGGCTGTGTTGTACGTGCGACGGATTTCTTCTTCATAGACCGCAAAGTTACGAGTTAGTTAGTCCCGCTCGAAGAGCGATGGCTGGAGAGGGGCCCCCTCAACTTGCTCCCGAACCAGATCTTCAGCACGACGCACGGTCGCCTGGAGATCGTCATTGACGAGAACGACATCGAATTGATCCTGATGCCCCATTTCCATTTCAGCCCGCGATAGGCGGAGAAGGATTTGTTCCTCTGTCTCAGTATGACGCGAGCGCAAGCGCGTTGCGAGCACATCAAGACTCGGTGGGGCGATAAACAGCAAGAGTGTATCGTCTGGAAACGCGGCACGAAGCGATAACGCACCCTTGACGTCGACGTCGAATACAACAAAATCTCCGCGCTGAATCGATTCGCTCACAGCACTGCGTAACGTGCCGTAATAATTGCCGAAGATTTCCTCGTATTCAATCAAATCACCATGCTGGATGGCTTCCCGAAACGCATCTCGCTGCAGGAAGTAGTAGTCGCGACCATGCTCCTCACCAGCACGCATTGGACGTGTCGTAGCGCTAACGCTGAACCGCAGCTGTGGAAAGGTTGACAACAGGTGTCGTGCAACAGTCGTCTTGCCAGCTCCACTCGGTGCACTGAGAACGATCAAATGCTTCTTACTCGACATTCTGAATCTGCTCCCGTATGCGCTCGAGTTCCTCCTTCATCGTCACCACCGTCACGGCAATGTCCGCGTCGTTACACTTCGATCCGATTGTGTTGATTTCCCTATTCATCTCTTGGACAAGGAAGTTCAGCTTGCGACCTGGCTGCTGCTCGGTAGCCATGTACTGCTGAAAATGCTTGATGTGGCTACGAAGGCGGACGCACTCTTCCGTGATATCCAGTTTCTCTGAGAGGAGCACTATCTCGAGCGACAAGCGCGATTCATCAATGCTCTGCTCGTCGAGAATCTGGCGCACGCGCTCGCGGAGTCGCTCACGCTCAGCTGGAATACGCTCCTTACTGCGAACTTCCACCACGTCGAGGGCTGCAGCAATGGTCTCACAGCGCGAAACGAGATCTCGAGTGAGATCCTTGCCTTCCATGTCGCGCATCGCATTCATCGCAGTCAAGGCCTGCACAATTGCTTCGCGCAGAGTTGGCCACACATCTGGCCGCTCCCCTGGTCGGATTGGACGTTGAAAGATCGACGGGAACGCGGTGAGATGCTCAATTCGCACCTCTCCGGCTACACCGAGTTCCGACTGAATCGTACGCAGTGCATCGACGTATTGACGGGCTGCCTCAACATCAACATTCATGGGCGCTGACTCTGCCAGCTCCTCACGACGGATATACAGATTTACTGAGCCTCGCAGGACGTGCTCGCGAACAACTTCGCGGATTCGACCCTCATGCTCCGAGTATTCCTTTGGAAGCTTCACCGATAGCTCGAGGTAACGTCCATTGACGCTCCTGGCCTCGATTGTGCACGGCGCGTCGTCGAGCATACACTCACTCTTGCCGTAGCCAGTCATACTCCGAACCATGAACGATTCTCTCCGTGATGTGCGTAATGGCCAACAAACCGCAAAGATACGGCGGCGTGACTACTCGCTGGCGTATCTTGTTCCATGTCGCGTCTTGATATCACGGACCCTCGCCTTGGCGTCACCGAGGCGGCGGCAATGCTTCACGCAAGATGGGGCCAGGTTCCCGACCTTACGGTGATCGCTGGCTCTGGACTTTCTGTCCTCCGGCAGCTCGGTACCGTTGTTGATACGATAGCGTATCACGATCTACCCGGCATGCAGTCAAGTACCGTGTCTGGTCATGGCTCTGATTTGTGTCTGTTGCAGTGCGGAACTGCACGCGTCGCATTGTTTACCGGACGGCTGCACCTCTACGAGGGCTATCAGCCCCATACCATCGCCCAGCAGCTCGCACTCATGTCGTCTCTTGGTGTACGGTCGGCGTTGCTGACGAATGCCTCAGGGGGCCTGCATCCACTTCGTTCTGTTGGCGACGTCGTCGTGGTCTCAGATATCATCAATTGGACGTTTCGCAGAATAGCCTCAACGATATCTGTGGCACACGAATCACCGTCATCGGTGGTCAGTCACTCCTGGCGGGATGCCCTATTGAGAAGTGCAACACAGGCGGGGCTGCCGCTCCACCAGGGTGTCTTTGCCCAGATGCTTGGTCCGTCGTACGAAACGCGTGCCGAGATCCGCATGCTGCGCCGACTTGGCGCGGACCTTGTCGGGATGTCATCAGGCGTTGAAGCTAGTTGGGCAGCTACGATGGGTATGCATGTGGCAATCGTGTCACTGGTAACGAACACACTCACCGACAGCTCTGTGCGATGTGTGTCGCATGACGAAGTGCTCGAGGCTGGTGTTCAAGCACAGAACAGAATGTGCGAGGCTGTACGTCATGCTATCGCAGCGCGTCCGCTGACAGATTGAAGTGTATTTTTGCACCATGAAACCGTTAGCCCTCCGAAGTGCCGCAGGCATTGCCATGTTGGTCCTCTGCACTCTCTTGCCGGGCTGTCGCACTGCTTCCGTGAGCGGTTTTACAACGTCGAACAAGGCCATCCGGGTCGACCGGCCCATGTTTGATCTCTATGCTTCACGGCTCTCCGACTCAAGCGCGCAGTTTCGCTTTGTAACTACCGCTACCTTACGCACGGATGACAATACTATTCGTTACGTAGACCTCGTTCTACGTGCATCAGATGCCCCGGGAGATACGTTACTTGTCTTCCCCACCATCGCTCGAGACGACGCTGCAGGAAGTCCGCTCTACATCATTGGTGAGGCGCTGTGGGAATCTCCAATGCTGCGAACAGCAACATCCGTCACAGCAGATGTATCAGTTGTGACTACTACCGACCACATTGTGTTTACTCAGACTGTTGATGTGCGCGATCCAGTAGCGCTTGATTTGTACCCACGTGTCGAGGCAACCTCCGATAGCACGCTCGTATTTCGATGTATGGCGCGCCGAGTGTTCGTGCCTCGAGGTGAGTATCTTCCTTCGAGTGAAGTGTTCCGTGTGCGTGTTACAAACGACCAGGGTGAAGTCGTATGGTCGTCAGACGACGACATGGCGTTTCTCGCACTTGTGTCGCTTGTTCAGCCACAGACATCTGGTCGCATCCACATCTACGAGATGCCGTGGAATGCACGCACAACAAACGGACGTCGACTCAAACCAGGAACGTACAACGCCGAACTCACGATTCCATCACGTCCGATCGAATATGGCACGAGGATGACCTTCACATGGCCACTTCGTTAGACCATGAATATTGGATGCGTCACGCGTGCATGCTGGCCCTACGCGGGACCGGACATGTGAGTCCGAACCCGCGTGTCGGTGCGGTGATCGTGCGTGATGGCAACATCGTTGCCGAGGGATGGCACCATGTCTATGGCGGTCCGCATGCAGAGGCACACGCGCTCGCATCATTTGACGGGATCACCGACAACACAATCATGTACGTAACGCTCGAACCATGCTCACACGTCGGGAAGCAACCTGCATGCACGGGCGCGATACTTGCGTCTGGCATTCGCACTGTTGTTGTTGGTATGCCTGACCCGAATCCTGCCGTATCAGGCGGAGGCACTGAGCTGCTTCGCTCACACGGTATCGACGTGATCACCGACGTATGTCGATCTGAATGCGAGTGGATTAATCGGTTCTATACCACCTGGGTTACGCAACAGCGGGCCTATGTTATTGCCAAGATTGCAACCACGCTCGATGGCCACGCAATCGCACCGACGCATGACGGGCGATGGATCACATCGGCAAAAAGCCGCGAGCGCGTTCATGCGCTTCGCGCTGAGGTCGACTGTGTTCTCACCGGTACCGGAACAGTTCGTTTTGATGACCCGATGCTGACTGTTCGTGCAGTGCCAGGACGTAATCCTGCGCGCGCAATCGTCGATACACATTGCATGCTGCCGTCCTCGTCAGCGATAGCTCGCAGCGCTTCCGAGATACCGACCTACGTCTTCTGTTCATCGGATTCGTCAACGACTGATCGCGCCAATGCGCTCCGCGCACTGGGCTGCATCGTCGAAGCAACACCTGTATATGACAACTGGATTGACCTTCACCAGGTCATGCGACAACTTGCATCATATCAGATGACATCGATCATGCTTGAAGCTGGCCCAACGCTCACATCGTCCTTTTTGCGTGACGATCTCATCGATGAGTTCGAGATTCACACCGGCACAGGACCAGGCAATGGCAGCATTACCTGGTCCGAGTCGTGCATTCAACCGCCAGCCGACATGTTCGTTTTGCATCATCAATTACAATGCGATGGCGACAGTCATCGAGTGTACACGAGGATACATGTATGATGCGCCCCCTGCTCTTCGCGCTCTGCTCCCTACTGATTGTCGGCACTGCACTAGCACAACAACGCGATCTCCGCGCCATCGAGGATGCGGCTCGATCGGGCGACTGGAAGAAGGTGGAATCGCTCGCATCGGCGGCGCTCAAGCGTAACCCATCCGATACGTCGGTTTCATACATCTACACGCTTTCGCAACTTCGCCTAGCAAAGTTCGATCGCGCACTCACAGCGGCCGAACGGCTTCGTACACTCGATCCATCACGTGCACAACCGTGGCTGATGATCTCCGAGTGCCAGATTGCTCTCGATCGTATCCCAGATGCTATTGCAACATTATCATCAGCAAGGTCGAGGTTCCCAGACGATGTTCAGATTACCTGGGCACTCGGCATGGCACTCGCACGCGGCGGACGGCATGAAGATGCAATCGCTCCTCTTGAAGAAGCAATGTTTCGCAGACCTGATGTACCAGCCATCACGAATCAACTCGCGCGATGCTATCATGCAACCGGTAGGTTTTCTGAATCAGCCGAGTTGTTTCATACCGTCGTTGAGCGGTCGCCGTCGAACGCACAGGCATGGCTGCAGTTAGGCGAGTCACTCCTTGCATTGCGACGACTCGACTCAGCCAAGCATGCCTTCGCAACTGTCGTTCGACTGCAACCAGACAGTGCTCCTGCGTACTTGGCACTGACCGCTATTTTCAGCGAGCAAGCAAAGCTTGACAGTGCTCTCGAGATGGCTCGTACACTAACGGTACGTCGTCCTACTGACCCACAAGGCTGGTATAATTACGGGCTGCTGTCGATGACAGCTAAGCGTGCCGACTCGGCAATCACCTACTTCCGCAACGCGATTCGTCTTCAGGCTTCCTATCCTGAGGCGTACTTTAACCTCGCTCTCGCGTATGAGGATCAAGGATTCCTCGAGGATGCATCCGTGGCTCTCCGTCGTTGCGCACTCACGAGTCCGACACTCGCTCCTGATGCATACAACTCACTAGCGATCGTGTATCGTCGTGAGGGACGCTTTGACGAAGCACTCAACGCCCACGCACAGGCAATCGCACTTCGCGATAGCTCGTCAATTTTTCATGTGTCGCGTCTGAACACGTATTTCGATGCAGCTCGTTGCGAGCAGGCCTCGTCGCTCATGTCGCAAGCACGCGCGCGATTTCCGGATAACGTCGAGATTCTGTACGCATGCGCACGCTGCTACGTTCGTACCGGCCGCAAGGATGAGGCCCAGGCGATTGAGCAGCTTCTTGCCGTAAAAGCGCCAACGCTGGCTGAACAGCTGCGTTTCATGATGAAGTAAACACACACGCTATGACTCCTCGTCCGTACTATCGATTTCTCGTACTTGCTCTTCTTGCATGCGTTCCAATGTCGAGCTGGTCGCAGCGCGCACTCCCCCCTCATGCGTCACGTCAACTGGAACGTGCGCTTGAACAGATAGGTATGCGAACAAGCGATTTGTCGATGCCGCCAGACTTACTCGATCGCGATCGACGTCGCACTGCATTTCACGACACACTCTTCACGGACCCTCTGCACGCACTTGACCGTCTCGAGGATCTGCGCAGCGATCTCGCGGCGCGCAATCCGAATTCGATTCATCAGACCTACCAACGGCTGATGGCCGACGTAGGCTTGGGTGAATTGCTTCAGATGTACTACAACAGCACACTCAAAATCGACTACGTCACCGAGAAACTCGGATCTGATCCAACAGCGCGACTCAATTTCATCACGTCGATCCTGTTGCTTCGGTACGTATCGGCTATTATTACCGCTGGCGATGATATGGCCGCAGCCCGAAAGAAGATCTTTGCGCGCTATCCACACGTGGTCGGACTCGACTCTCTTTGGCGAATGAGTCGTGAAGACGAGACATCCTCTCTTTGGCAGATGGCCCGTGCTGAACGTGCTCAGCAACGCATCGCTCGTGAGATCTACGATGGTGTCCCAAGCGATATCGCGCAGGATATTCTCAGCTCTGGTCTTTCACTGTATGCGCAACTATTGAGTTACACATTGCAGAGTGACCTCACTCGCGACATTCTCATCGACTCTGTACAGTCGGCTACGTTCGAGTCGGCTCTAGGTCGCATCGCCATCGGTGGGCCAGGGAGCGACACCTATGTTGGGTCCTATGCCATCATCATCGATGTAGGTGGCAACGACGTCTACAACCTATCATCACAGCGTTCCAATCGCAACACGGTGTTACCTGTGCAGTGTATCATCGATCTTGACGGTACTGACACGTATCGCGCAGGCGACTACGCGTTTGGCGCTGGTATTCTGAGTGCGGGAATTCTCATCGACCGTCGTGGTAACGACGTCTATGTTGCTGGAGATTACAGTCTTGGATCCGGACTCGTAGGTCTGGGTATTGTGCACGATCTCGACGGTGACGACATCTATACGTCTGGAACGAACACTCAGGGTTCTGGCATCTATGGCATTGGATTACTCTACGATGATAACGGTCACGACACCTATCGATGCCATGCACAAGGGCAAGGATTTGGTGGAACTGCAGGAGTCGGCATCATCAACGACCTGTCAGGTAACGACCAGTACATCGCAGCAAGTCCGTATGTAGACATCCTCCGGTACGACTCACATCAAGTGACCTTTGCTCAAGGGGCTGCCCTTGGATCACGTCCGCTTGCCTCAGGAGGGCTAGGGGTATTGCTAGAGCACGATGGCAATGACCACTATATCTGCGACATCTACGGTCAAGGTACAGGCTATTGGTTCGGACTCGGTGGCCTTGTTGATGTGCGCGGAGACGATCGCTATGAAGCATATCAATACGCACAGGGATCTGGCGTGCACTTCGCAACGGGCGTCCTTCGAGATCTTGACGGCAACGACGTCTACGTGTCGCACGGTGTGTCAATGGGATGCGGACACGACATCGCAACAGGCGTGTTGATCGATGATGCTGGTGACGATGCGTACGTTGTCGAGAGTCTCTCCCTTGGTGGTGGCAATGCCAACGCTGTTTCGTTGTTTATGGATCTCTCCGGGAACGACGCATACATTGCTCAGCACGAGTCATCAACCATGGGGTACTCTGATTTTCGACGGTCATACGGGATGGTAGGCGTATTTGTAGACGCTGATGGAAAGGACTCCTACACTTCCTCCTTGCGAAACAATACATGGTCGATGAAGTCTACCTACGGCGTGTTCGTTGATACCACCATCACATCGCTGCGAACCACAGAAGCAAGCGCAGCACCATCTGCAGCCGAGGCAGTATCCGCACCTGCTGCTGGGCAACTCCCGCTGGCATCCTCGCTCGACAGTCTATTCATCCAAGCTTCGGCTGCACCCCTTCGCTTCCAACCGAATGTTGCGCCAGCGAGGAAGGAAATCGCAGCCCGTGGCGAAGCCGCCCTGACGTTCCTGTCGAGCCAGATGTCTACGCAGATGCCGCGTGAACGCATCACGTTAGAAACGGTTCTTCCTCAGTTATACACAAGCGCTCCTGAGGCGACACGCACAATGTTGCGCAAGCATCTTCGCTCGATGGATGGGGCTGCGTCGGCACTCGCCGCCACGGTCCTTGGCAAGGTACGCGATACAACATGCATCCCTGATCTGATTACCATGGCATCCGACGATGCCTGGCGTAGGCGTCGTCTAGCCGTATTCACGTGGGGTGAAATCAACGACACGCTCTTTACGGGATCGTTCTTGCCATTACTCCGCGATCCCGTCCCATATGTTCGCCAACGCGCTGCGTATGCGATAGCGAAGCAACCTGGAGTGACCTTTGATGCTCTTCGCTCGGTGCTGACGGATGACGAGCATGTGGTTCGAAGCGCTGCGCTCGAGGGTCTGATTCGTAATGCTCGACGTCCTATGCGCGAGATCCGCTCGTGGTGCGAATCACTCACGGAACCGATTCTCCTGCGAACGAATCTTCGCCTAATCGCATGTGCCGACACCACCGATGCCGACATGCGAGAGTTAGCGCAGTGGTACCACAACGCGTCACCAACGCTGCAGGACGCGATCATGCATGTTACAGCGTCGCTTTCGGTGCCTTGGAATCGTGTAACTGCTGAACAGCTCCATGTACTTGCCACCGAGAAGAAGCAACGGAAACAACGTCGTCGTACCCAATGATTCGTCACCACTACACACTAGAGTTACTGGCGCGAGAGGTAACGACACTCCTCGCCGGCCACACGCTCGTTGAAGCGTGGACGCAAGAGAAGTACACCATCGCGATGGTGTTTGTGATCAATGATGAGCTCCGAACGTTTGTAATTGATACGTCACCGAACGGAGGCACCTGCTCAGAGCAGCCGAATCTTCGTCGCGCTCGAAGCAATACCCTCGACATGTTCCGTGACGTGTGGCAGAATCCTCTTGCGCTTGTCACCAAACACCCCGATGATCGCGTACTCACATTCTGGTTCCCGGAGCATCAGCTACACTGTGAGTTCTTCTCATCTGGCAACGGCAACATTCTGTGTGTACACGATGGCATCATCATCGAGTCGCTGCGCGACACCCAGGAACGGTGTCATACCAAGTATGAGATAACTGCACCTCGCAATGCCAACCTGTGGGAGGACCAATCATTAACCGCGCAGCAGTCGTTAGCTCGTTGTTCGCTTCATCTTGGACCCTGGTATGCCGAGGAAGTATGTCGTCGAGCATCTATCAACGGTTCGGTTGCGGTGTCGACACTCACGAACAAGGAACGAGAGCAGCTGATGCTGCTCGGAGAAGCTGTTCGTGCGGAGTGCCGGGGGTCGTCTTCGACCTATGTACTTGCGCGCGCCGATGCACGACTTCTCTCACTAATTCCGCTTCCATCGTGGGACATCATTGCCACGTATCCGTCCGTTCTTGAAGGCACGCGAGCTGTTCTCCGCGAGCGCCACCGCGTAGAGGCTCTTCGCACTGCACGACAAGAAGCATTGCGAAAGGCAACAGCCGAACTTGAACGTGCAAGGCGCACGCTTGCCGCAATCACATCCGACATTGTCCGCGACTCTCGTTCTGCCAGATATCGTACGTGGGCAGATGCATTGCTGACATATCATCATCCGCACGAGAAGAATCGCACCTCAATCGATCTTGATGATGCGACTGGCGTGCGTGTGACGATTCCCCTCAATCCGAATCATTCAGTCATTGAAAACGCGACAAAGCTCTACGACAAGGCTAGGGCTGCGGAAGTGGCTTCGCTCCATCGTGAGCAACGCGTTCCTCAACTTGAGACAACAATTGCTGCGCTTGAGCAACGATGTCTCGATCTCGAACAAGCCTCATCCATTGCAGATATTGAAGCACTCGCACCTCGACGTATGGAACCCCAGAACATTCAACCACGCGACGAGTCGGGAGGAAAATTCCGATTCTTCGTTCTCGACGAACAACATTGTTTGTATGTCGGTAAGAACGCAGCGAATAACGACGAACTCACGATGAAGTTTGCCAAGCAAAACGATTGGTGGCTTCATGCACGAGGTTCGGCAGGCTCACATGCTGTCCTGCGCGGCGTTGATGGCGATCGTATCCCCAAGCCAATACTCGAGCAGGCAGCTGCTATCACAGCATATTACTCGCAAGCGCGCAACGCGTCTTGGGTGACTGTGGTATACACGCAGCGCAAACATGTGCGCAAGCCGAAAGGTGCAAACGTTGGCGCCGTGGTGCTCGAACGTGAGCAAACGGTGATGGTCAAGCCTGCGATTCCTACTTGATGATCTGTATCGCCTGTGTGGTGGTACCTATACGCACCATGTACCATCCTGATGACAACCTATCGATCAGCATTGTTGCGACGTTGCGGTCGCTCTTAACCGACATCACAACGCGTCCCATCTGATCGAGGATATCCACCTGACCAAGATGCTGCGCGCCAGCGACATGCAGGCTTGTCGTAGCAGGCTGTGGCCAGATTCGTACCCCTTCACCGGGATCCTGGCTGTTGTGATCGACACCAACGACGCCTCCCGTTGCCGCCACAATGAACTGATGCGGCACCATCACACCGCGTCGGAACGCATTGTAGATCGAAGCGGTTGCTGAACTATACGGCTGGGCACCCGCACTCATTGCACCTGACCACGTAGAATCTGTCGTCCAACCAGAGCGCGAGAGCATTGTGAATTGTCGACGCGCAGCATCTGTCGAATCAATCAACCGCTGCGCATCAACACGCATCGACGTTACTTCGTGGTTACGGTTTTCGAGCGAAAAGGCATCAACTATCCAGGACCTGTTTGGGATTACTGATCGATCCGTAGGAAGGTTGTTTGGTGCAATCTCAAGTCTCGTTAGAAGAATCTGCTCACCATCCACGGTGTTAGTGACGTCGAGCTCATCACCCAACGCGGCGAACACCAGTCGAGACTGACCACTTCGTGTCTCAACAAGGTCGCTTACACCGGATCCAACAAGTGCTCCTGAGACGTTTCGTGCTGCGCCAGCCTCAAGTACGCCGTCACGCCCGCGAACCTTATCGAAGAGAACACCGCGGACGGTCTCATTGCATTGATAGTATGCAATCAGACCGGGCTCGGCCGAGTTTTTGACAAGGTGCATACCAGCTCGCACCTCATCTTGTGAGAGCGCACGATCATAGAAGCATACCTCGTCGATGTAACCATTGTAATTGCGGGAAGACCAGTAATGGTATGTACCCAGCTTCATCACGAGCTGATTCAGCTGTTGACGAGGAAGAGGAATCTTGTCTGTACTACCCACTCCATTGACATACACCGTTGCACCCGTTGAGTCGATCGACAACGCAACATGTGACCATGTATTTGGTTTGAGTGCCAATCGTGAATTCCACCACCAACGACCATCCTTCCACAGATAGCCAAGTTCGTTTTTCTCGTTAACGAACTGCATTCCGATTTCCTGGCTCACACCATCATCCGCATCCGTACACAGAATGGCGGAAAATGACGGCTGCATCCCAACAGGATACACCCACGCAGTGAAGCTGAATGTATTTGTATTCCCTGTGAGACGTCCAAGCGTAACATGATCTTCAGACTTTGTCAGATCAATGGCAGTGCCAGGCAAAGGATCAACACCATCACATTCGCTTGGAAGCACGGTAACAGCATCGCGAAGCACCAGCGTATCGGCGAGACTACCCTGCGACACGATGAGTGTTACATCGTAGGTACCTGGAACAGTATATGCTACTTCAACCGAAGGGGCGTTTGAAGTTGAAGGCGAGCCCCCTTCAAATTCCCAACGTCGACTGAACGAAAGATCTTGTCGGACTGCTGATCGACAACCAAATCGAATTCGTTGCCGTGAGCATTGAACGGTTTCTCGATCCTGTGAAATCAAAGCACGAAGGTCTGATCGCGGAGTAAGCGGCAACTGCCAGACTCCTCGCAATGTGGCGGCTCGCAGATAACCACTCGGCTCGTCGAAGTGCAGGAAGTTTATATCCGATATCGGCATTCCGCGTCCGAGACGCACCCATTCTGTAGCACCATCGCGAAGAACATACACGCCGTAGGAGGTACCTGCATAGAGCTCCGTTGCCGAACCACGACGAGCAACAATCGTCTTCGTCGCAAAGGCCGGCAATCCCTGCGATCGATCTATCCATGTCTGGCCTCCATCCGTCGACTCAAGAACCTTGACGAGATCTTGCTGACCACCAAAGGCAACGACTAGGTGTTGTGGATCATCTCCTACGTAGGCCATGTCCTGCATGCCTGCACCACGACGAAGCGCTGCAGGTGGCGTGATCTCGGACCATGTCATACCACCATTCGTACTTCGATGCAGACCTTGATCGCCAAGTGCAAGCAAGTATGATCCATCTTCGGGATGCATACGCACGCGGTACACCCAGTTGGTAAACTTCTTCAATGGACCCCAACTACTACCATTGTCGTGCGACACCACAACGCTCTGCGACGCATGATCGCAGGCAACGATGCGCGTGAAGATGCGTGGATCAACGCACACGTTCGTTAGCGTGATATACCCAAGGTCAATCCCAAGGTCTGTTCCGCGTGGCGCTACCTTGGATGTTTGCGTACGCATGGCACGTACGCTTGACCATGGCTTTGCATAGAGCCACTCTGTTGCAATCGGATTCACGTTAGCGCCCATAGCGTCGGCACCCGACCACGCGTACCATCCCTGAATCTTGGGCGCGTTGTTATAGACAGTGGTGTCACGAATGAAGATCGGCATGTGATACGCACCAAGGGTCATGATGCGTCCATCATGCGACTGGTCGAAGCCCCATATCTCGAGAGCGGATATTCCCGTGCTGCGGTCGAGAATTGTCGAACCGCGGTTGGGAGACATTGCAATGCCGCCATCGTGTGTAAGCCAGATCGTGTCGCCGTGGATCGACGCTGACTGGATGTCGTAATGGAGTGGTGGCAACGACGTCCACGAGCGACCGCCGTTTGTCGATCGGTACGGGAAGATGCCAGCTGCGATCATCAATGCGGTATCACGAGTTGACACCGCAAATCCCATATCCCACGTCACCTGACCAAGTCCGTTTTCGTTTGGAGCGTAGGCAAAGAGATTCTTATTAGTCAGCGTATCAACCTCTTCTGGTCCATCGACCGAACCGCAGCATCGGTGTTCAAACGTCGAGCCTTGATCGCGTGAGACATACAGGCCATACACGCCGCTTGGACCGTTTCGAATCTCCCCCGCGATCATCACTGCGACAAAGTTTGGATCGGCAGGCGTTAGTGCAAGGAGCGCACGAGCCATCGATCGATCCGTCTGCGGACTCGGATAACCAACGCCAACGGTATCGAACTTGACACCGGCACTGGTTGACCGTGCAAACGCAATGTGTCCACCCATTTGTACCAGGCCATACGCGACATCGTTTCGAGCAACATGCCATTGCAAGTCCCACCATGTGCCCTGAAAGTTCGATGCGCTCGACCACGTTGTTCCACCGTTCGTAGTCAAAAACAGACGTCCCTTCGCAGCAATCACTACACGCTGAGGGTCAGTCGGTGCAACGGCACATTGATCAACGCCGGTCGGTTCTAGCGTCGCGGCCGCCCCGGTAAGTGGAACGCGCCGGAATGTTGTCCCAGCATCCGATGAGACATACAAACCATGATCGGTTGCCGCATAGACTGTGGCACCCGACATGGCAAGACGAGATACGGATTGAATCGGAAGCTCAACACTCACATTTGTCCACGTCGCACCTGCATCGGTACTGCGCCAGATTCCAGCCGAGATTGTACCGGCTATCACAAGAGAACGATTGCTCCGATCGGTGATGTGACAGCGGACAACTCCGATACCTTGTGAACCGGTTGCCATCTTCGCTGCGGCATCGAATCCAAAGGGGCCAACAGACTCCCACACATCGGAAGCTTGTACATCATCAACCTTCTTCGACGTCATCACTGCGTGGATAGCCGACCATGATGCTGACGTCGAAGCAACATTGCCTTGTTCGTCAGCGAACGCACGCTTCCGCGAAAGCCATCGTGTCACATGCTTCCATTCGCGGCTGCGAGCCCCTTGCCGAAGTGTTGAGTCGGCATTCATGGCGCGGATCACATCAAACACGTTGGCGTGATCATTCTGGTACATCGTGTACCATGCCGATGTCCGGTGTTGAGCACTTGCCGGATAGCGTTCGATAAGCGTTGGTTCTTGCGCAGTCAGCAGGCATGCTGTGACATGCACCAGAAGTACCATGACAGCCATCATTCGCATGAGCGCCCCCTGCCCTATCCCTTACATGGAAACGATCTTGAACTCGACCCGACGATTTCGCTGGCGTCCTTCTTCTGTCGCATTCGATGCGATCGGCTTCGACTTGCCCATTCCGACAGCACGCATACGCTTTTCACCGACGCCCTTGTTCACAAGATAGGTGCGCACGGCATTCACGCGTTCTTGCGATAGTCGACGATTCTCAACGTCCTGTCCGACATTATCCGTGTGCCCCGAAAGCTCAATGACAATGGCCGTATTCGCTGCAAGGAACTGTGCAAGACGATCAAGTTCGGCGAACGATTCAGGTCGCAACTCCGACTTTGCAAAGTCGAAGAAGAGGTTGTTCAGAGTGATGACTTCGTTTTTGCGAATTGGGACCAGGTACAGGTCGCGCTCAAGCTCGGTGTACTTGCTCAGCGTGCGCGTATCAAGCTGATCACTCACCGGATAGTAACCGGGCGCCTCGGCACGAAAACCATACAAGTCGCCAGCGGGAAGTACAATCTTATACGATCCCTGCACGGGCTCAGATAGCGCAGTTCCTGCCGACACGCGCGTTGTCAGACTCTCGTATTCAACGTTCGTCGCAATCGGCTTTTTCGTCGATGCATCCAGCACGCGTCCGCTGACGAGGACAACCGGCTGTGGCTGCACACCCTTTGTGAGACGGATCCGATAGAGATCAGCACTTTGATCAACAGGGCTCGTTCCGCACAAGTACGCATACTCACCATTCGCGGGGACGGTGAAGTAGGCATCCCATTCGGGCGTGTTGATCTTTGGACCGAGATTCTTCGGCTTACTCCACTTCGTCCATGAGTCATCGAGGCGACGCGTCATCCAGATATCAACGTTGCCATAGCCGCGACGGCCATCTGAAGCGAAGTAGAGCGTTACACCATCAGCTGCCATAAATGGCGACATCTCACTGCCCCATGTGTTGATGTCGGTTCCACAGTTGATGGGCTCTGAGAACGTACCATCCGGACGCTTGCGCGAGAAGTAAATGTCTTTTTGTCCACGAGAGTCACGACGCTCAATAGCAAGAAGAAGAACGCGACCAGAGGGATCGAGGCACGATTCGCTGAAGCGATGGAGGTTGTAGTAATTATCAATACGAACCTCGCGAGGCACCGACCACCCAGATGCCGTTCGCACAGATTGCGAGACGCCTGGTCCTCGAGGAGCACCGTTCGAGTAGTATGTGTTCCCTACGAGAACTTGATTCTCGTCCGGTGTGATGCTGATGAGGAAGTTCGCCCCCTGGTTATTCAACGGACGCCCCACATTTATTGCAGGACCCCATGAGCCATCTGGCTGCACATCTGTGTACCAGATGTCTTCTTCCTCGGGATTTCCCAAGTTGTCACGATGCGGATAGCGTCCGAAGTACAGCCGTTTTCCATTCGTTGTAATCACCGGAGATAGGTCGCCACCATAACTGTTCACACGTGGACCAAGCGATTCTCGGTCGGATAGTACCGGAACATCGTCGGCAACATCAATGGAGGATTCTCGCTGCTTGATGACAAGTTCATCGATTTCGACAACCATTTGTCCATTGACGACAATTCCGAGAATAGCCCCCTGAATATCGAGTCCGTCGAAGCCTACAACAGTTCCGCCATTGATGAGCAGACTCATTCCTGAGCCGCGCTTGCGCACCGTAAGCGTAAACCATGTTCCCATCGGCGGGATTTCTTGAGTTGGCGTCCACGGCAGAACATCACGCTGACGTCCGTCGCGCCATGTATAGACCTTGTAATTACCACTCGAGTTGACGAGTACACCATTGGCGTTCTGCGCTGAACTCGCAGCCCATGACACACCAAACCCTTGATTGACTGCGCCAGAAACCTGACGAATCTTCACATCGATATCAAAATCGGAGTCGTAATCGACGAACCAGCCCGACTCAAGAAACCATTCGTTCATGATCGACCGGCGATCAATCACGTAGCGACCGTTTGTACACGATACCGTGCCGTTGTTCCACTGCCCTAACCGCCATCGTCCGCTGTTGTCGACGAACTCATCCCGCACAGCAACTCCCAGTGGTTGCGCTAAGAGCGAACCACCTGCGATGAGCAAGGAGGCGAAAAGAAGGAGCATGTGGTGACGAGACACGATTACTCCTCCAAGTAGGTGTAGCCGTACAACCCTGAACGATAGATCGCAAGGAACTCCTTGCCTTGGTGCGCGGAGATCTTCTTGTCTTTCACCGAAGAGCTCACCCATGCTTCCATCGTGCGGACAAGCTTCTTGGCATTAAACTGGACATAGTCGAGCACATCGGCCACGGTCTCACCGTCGATCACCTGATCGATCACGTACCCCTTATCCTTCACCGATACGTGCACGGCGTTGGTATCACCGAAGAGGTTGTGCAGATCACCAAGGATTTCTTGGTATGCGCCTACAAGGAACACGGCCAAGTAGTAGGCTTCGCCCTGCTTGAACGTATGAACTGGTAGCGACGTGGTAAAATCACGCAAGCCGATAAAGTGATCCACCTTACCATCAGAGTCGCACGTGATGTCCTGCAATGTTGCCATGCGTGTTGGACGTTCAGTAAGGCGATGAATCGGCATGATTGGGAAGAGCTGATCAATCGCCCACGAGTCTGGCAGCGACTGGAACAGCGAGAAGTTGCAGAAGTATTTGTCAGCCAGCAGCTTCGGCAGCGCGCGGAGTTCTTCTGGAACCGTCTTCAGTTCGGCTGACAGTTCATTGATCTTGTGCGCAATCGTCCAATACAACCGCTCTACTTGTGCACGCGTGCGCAGGTCGATCAAACCGAGCGAGAAGCGATCGAGTGTTTCTTCTCGCACTTGCTGACAATCGTGCCAGGCCTCGAGCATCGTGCGGCTATTGAGCGACGACATAATCTCGCCCAGTTCCTGCACGAGTTCATGATCTTTCTTCGTGACCTTCTCGCGCGACGGCCATGTTGGCACACTCGTCGTCTCGAGAACATTAAACACCAGCACAGAGTGGTGCGCTGTAAGCGCACGACCAGATTCGGTGATCACATTCGGATGCGGGAGGTTGTTCTTTGTTGCTGCATCAGCAAGCGTCGAGATAGCATCGTTCGCATACTCTTGAATCGAGTAGTTGATACTTGATGCTACGCTGCTTCGCGAGCCGTCGTAATCAACTCCCAAACCGCCACCGATATCAACGAACTCAAGCTTACAGCCCATGTTCATCAGCTGCACATAGAACTGCGATACCTCACCCAAGCCCTGCTTAATCTTACGGATGTTCGTGATCTGCGAACCAAGATGGAAGTGGATCAACTTGACACAGTCAAGCATCTCTTCATCTTGGGCGTAGGTGATCGCCTCGAGCAGCTCGGATGCATTCAGACCGAACTTTGACTGGTCGCCGCCCGACTCTTCCCACTTCCCGCTTCCACTCGATGCAAGCTTGATGCGGATACCGACATTCGGACGCACCTTGAGACGGCGAGACACCTCGTTGATGAGTTTCAATTCGCTCAGCTTTTCGACAACAAGGAAGATGCGCTTACCCATCTTTTGTGCTAGAAGTGCGAGCTCGATGAACTCTTCATCCTTGTAGCCATTACAGATAATGAGTGCTTCCTCGTTATCCATAATCGCAAGTACGGCGTGAAGCTCTGGCTTTGAGCCAGCTTCGAGTCCGATGTTGAAGCGCTTGCCGTATCGTACCAACTCCTCAACAACGGGACGTTGCTGATTCACCTTGATCGGATACACGCTATAGTACTTGCCATTGTAGTCGTACTCTTCCGAGGCCTTGGCAAAACAACCGGCAATCTTCTCAATGCGATCATCAAGAATATCTGGGAACCGGAGCAATACGGGGACGCTGACGTCACGAAGGAGCAACTCATCGATGAGCTCCTTGAGATCAATCTGTGGTCCTTTTGCCTTGCGTGGCGAGGCAACGACGTGCCCCTTGCCATTGATGCCGAAGTACCCGATTCCCCAACCTGGGACGTTGTAGGTCTCCATCGAGTCTTCAACACGCCATTTGCGCATGATCAGCCTGTCTGTAGAGGTGAAAAAACGAACGACAAAACTACGCACATATATATTTGTGCCCATGACTCCATCTCAGGACATCGACGCGCTGAAGGCCTCGTTTGCGGATTTCCTCAAACGAAAGAAGTACAGAAGCACTCAGGAGCGCTTCTTGGCCCTCGACCGCATTGCTGAGCTCGACCGACATTTTAGTGCCGACGAGCTCTACATTCATATGAATAGCCGGGGTGACCGGATCTCCAGAGCGACGATTTACTCTACGCTGGATCTGCTGACCCAGTGCAACATTTTGATGAAACACCGATTTCACGGTGAGAGTGCCACATTCGAGCTCAGCAGCCGAATGCCGAACCACGACCACCTGATCTGCGTCGAGTGTGGGCATATTGTAGAGTTCCGGGAGGAAGGCATTGATTCCATCCGGGATGCGGTATGTTCGCAGCAGGGCTTTCGCCCTGTGACGCACTCGCTGCAGATTTTCGCAGTCTGTCACGATCCACTCACCTGCGAGCACAACAAGCAGGACTAACACGGACGCCTCATGAAGAACCTTGTCATTGTCGAATCACCGTCGAAGGCCAAAACCATCCAGAAGTACCTCGGGAACGACTTCACCGTGACTTCCTGCATGGGGCATATCCGCGACCTTCCGGGCAACGACAAGGCCATCGATATCGAGAACAACTTCACGCCGATCTACGAGATCAACGAAGACAAAAAGAAACTTGTCTCGGAACTGAAGAAGCAGGCTCGGTCGGCCGAAATGGTCTGGCTGGCATCTGACGAAGACCGCGAGGGCGAGGCCATCGCGTGGCACTTGTCGGAGGCTCTGCAGCTCGACCCAGTGAAGACAAAGCGCATCGTGTTCCACGAAATCACGAAACCTGCAATTCTCAAGGCCATTGAGCACCCGCGCGGCATCGACACAAACCTCGTCGATGCGCAGCAAGCGCGCCGCGTACTCGATCGTTTGGTTGGCTTCGGTCTCTCCCCCGTGCTCTGGCGCAAGGTGCAACGCAACCTCTCGGCAGGACGTGTGCAATCGGTTGCTGTGCGTCTGGTGGTCGAGCGCGAACGTGAAATCCAGGCATTTACAGCGACAAGTCAGTTCAAGATCACGGCAGAGTTTAACGTTGACGGGCGCACACTGACGGCGGAACTTCCCCATCGCTTCGACCGTGAAGAGGATGCTCGGGCATTTCTCGAAGCCTGTACCAACGCCATTTTCAAGGTCACCAACCTCGAAACGAAGCCGGCAAAAAAATCTCCAACTGCTCCGTTCACCACATCGACACTGCAGCAGGAAGCTAGCCGTAAACTCGGCTATTCGCTGATTCGCACGATGAAGCTTGCCCAGGATCTCTACGAGCAAGGTCTGATCACGTACATGCGTACCGACTCGGTGAACCTCTCTGAACTTGCTATTCAGGCAGCAAAAGAGTACATCGTTTCGTCGTTTGGCGAGCAGTATAGCAACCCACGGACCTATACAACGAAGGTTGCTTCGGCTCAGGAAGCACACGAAGCCATCCGTCCGACAGACTTCACCAAGCGCTCTGCGGGCGAATCAGATGCCCACAAGAAACTCTACGATCTGATCTACAAGCGCACCGTAGCATCACAGATGTCGGATGCACGATTGGAGCGGACCGTTGCTTCGATCGCCATTTCAACCCTTCCCGACGTGCTTACTGCCACAGGCGAAGTGTTGGTGTTTGATGGTTTCTTGAAGCTCTACCTCGAGACAACTGACGACGATCAGCAGGACGATGAGACATCGAAGATGCTTCCCCCGCTCAAGGTCGGCCAAGAGCTTCCGCTTCTGTCCATGGCCGCCAAGGAGCGGTTTGAGCGACCACCGTCACGCTACACCGAGGCGTCGCTTGTGAAGAAGCTCGAAGAGCTCGGCATCGGTCGTCCGTCCACTTACGCTCCTACGATCTCGGTGATCCAGACGCGGAAGTATGTGGTGAAGGAAGATCGGGATGGTCGTCAGCGCGAGGTGCGTCGCCTTACTCTCGAGGGTGGTGCAATCTCCCGTGCGGTCGAACTCGAGAACACTGGAGCTGAGCGTTCGAAACTCTTCCCGACCGACATTGGGTCGGTGGTCACAGACTTCCTGACAGCACACTTCCAGGATATTCTCGACTACAACTTCACAGCGACAGTTGAGAAGCAATTCGACGAGATTGCACAAGGCAACGTTCGCTGGACCACGATGATTCGTGACTTCTACGGTCCCTTCCAGGAGACAATCAAGAAGACGAGCGAGACTGCTGAGCGCCAGAGCGGCGAACGCTGCATTGGCGTTGATCCCACATCGGGCAAGAACGTTTACGTGCGTCTCGCACGCTACGGTCCGATCGCACAGATCGGTGACGCTGACGATGAGAATAAGCGTCAAAAGGGGCTTCCAGGCAACCTATCGATCGAAACAGTAACGCTTGAGCAGGCTCTTGAACTATTCAAGTTCCCTCGCGTTATTGGCCTCTTCGAAGAAGCACCGATGGAGGTGAAGCTTGGTCGCTTCGGTCCATACATCGAACACAACAAGGCATTCTACTCTCTGCCGAAGGAAGACGATCCCTACTCGATTGAAGGTCCGCGTGGCATCGAGGTAATTCTCGCACGTCGTCAAAAGATCGCCGAGAACACCATCAAGACATTCGACGAGGATCCATCGGTCAAGGTCTTGAAGGGACGATGGGGTCCGTATATCGTTGTCGGAAAACAGAACGTGCGTATCCCGAAGGATACCAACGCAGAAGCACTCACGCTTGAGGACTGTCTCCAACTCGCTGCGCAGCAAGCACCGGCAAAGCCAGCGAAGAAATCAGCTGCAAAGGTAGCAAAGGCAGAACCAGCAGCAAAGCCTGCAAAGAAAGCTGTGAAGAAAGCGGCAAAGAAGGCTGTGAAGAAAACGACGACGGCCGTCAAAAAGACGGCCGCCAAGAAGTCTTCCAAGTAGCGTTCGCATTACTTCACGAACAGCATTTCGCGATAGGATGGCAACGGCCAATGGTCGTGTGCTGTGATGCGCTCTAGCGCGTCTGCGGCGACACGAACCTGATTCATTGCCGGGATCACGTTGTCACGCATGTGAATCGACTTGCTGTGTACATCGTCTCCACCGAGCTCCATGTTCTGCGCGCGAAGCTCGACGATTGCGTCACTCAGCGCGTTCACGGCTCCGGCCATCTCGGTAACGGCGCGTTGCACACCGGCGATTTCGACACCTGTCTCCTTCATTTCACGCAGGTGGCGCAGTGCACCAGGCAGAATCTGCGTTTGCGCAATCCACTCCGTGGTCTCACCCTCGATGTTCACCGTCTTGAAGTAGAGATCGAAGAATACTTCCTGACGTGCTTCAAGCTCACGTGAGCTGAGTACGTTGTATGATGAGAAGAGCTTCACGTTCTTATCGGTGTGGAGGTGTTCAATAGCATCGACAGCCGTGCGCAATCCGAGAAGACCACGACGTTCTGCCTCCTTGTGCCATGCTGATGAGTATCCATCGCCGTTGAAGATGATGCGCTCGTGCTTTGCGTAGGTATCCTTGAGCACTTCAAGCAGCGCAGCTTCGAATGTCTGCTTCTTCTTCATCCGCGCTTCGATCGCTGACGAGAGTGCGTCGATGGATTCAGCGATGATCGTATTGAGGACCGTGATTGGGAAGGATACCGATTGCGCAGATCCAACAGCACGGAACTCAAACTTGTTTCCTGTAAATGCAAACGGTGATGTGCGATTGCGGTCGCCGGCATGCTGCGGAAGCTTCGGCAACACCTGTGTACCGAGACCAAGCAGACCCGACTTCTTCGATCCCCCGCCCTTACCACTTACGATGCGCTCGTACACTTCCGTCAGCTGGTCACCCAGGAAGATCGACATGATCGCCGGTGGTGCTTCGTTGGCACCAAGACGATGATCGTTCGATGCTGACGCAACGCAGATGCGAAGCAGATCCTGATGCAAATCGACGGCACGAATGACTGCAGCACAGAAGAACAGAAACTGCATGTTATCGTGCGGAGTCTCACCTGGCTCGAGCAGATTTTGTCCGGCATCGGTGGACATCGACCAGTTCACGTGTTTGCCTGATCCGTTCACACCAGCAAAGGGCTTTTCGTGCATCAGACAGACCAGACCGTACTTGCGTGCAGTTGTGCGCAGCACTTGCATCACCAATTGCTGGTGGTCGGCGGCGATGTTCGATGACTCGAAGATTGGCGCTACTTCGAACTGACCTGGTGCTACCTCATTGTGTCGGGTCTTGATCGGAATGCCCAATGCATACAGCTGGTGCTCTGCATCGGTCATGTACGTAAGGATGCGATCAGGAATCGAGCCGAAGTAGTGATCCTCAAGTTCCTGTCCACGCGGTGGTCGCGCACCAAAGAGTGTACGTCCACACATCACAAGATCTGGTCGGCGATAGAAGAATTCTTCGTCGATCAGGAAGTACTCCTGCTCTGCGCCAACGGTCGACTCAACACGTTGCGATTCCGTATCACCAAACAGCCGTAGCGCACGAAGAGCTGATGCGTGAATTGCCTCCAGCGACCGTAGCAGTGGCGTTTTGTTATCCAGCGCATCACCAGTCCACGACGCGAATGCCGTCGGCACACACAACGTTGCTCCGTTGCTGTGACGCATGATAAACGCCGGCGATGTCGGATCCCATGCTGTGTATCCACGTGCTTCGAAGGTTGCACGAAGACCGCCGCTCGGGAAACTTGATGCGTCAGGCTCACCCTGAATCAGCTCCTTGCCAGAAAACTGCGAGATGGCTGAGCCATCGCTCGTCGGCATCACAAACGACTCGTGCTTCTCGGCCGTAGAACCTGTCAACGGCTGAAACCAGTGTGTGTAGTGCGTTGCGCCCTTTTCCATTGCCCACGTCTTCATCGCAAGCGCTACCGTATCGGCAATCGCCGGATCGAGTGCAGCGCCGCGTTCACGCGTGGCAAGAAGCGAGCGCCACACAGGCTTGGAAAGTCGCTGACGCAACTCTTCGAGTGTGAGTACATCAGTTGCAAAAACTTCGGCGACCACATCCGATGGTGACGGAACATTCACACCATCCAGACGCCAATTGCGCGCAATCGAGGCCATATCAACGGTTGATGACATAGGCGTTAACTCATACCCGAGAGTGGAAGATTGGTTGTTTCTTTATGTGTACTCAACACGACATTGGTGAGCGTCTTGCTTACGCCCTTCCATTGTTGAATTGCGGAGAGAAGCTGTTCAAGGGCGCTTGTTGTGCGAACACGCACCTTCAGCATGTGCGATGCAGTGCCAGTGATCGCATGACATTCGAGAATCTCTTTTCGCGTGCGACACTGTCGACGGAATGCATCGTAATGCACACTCGTATCAAGATCGACGAAGATGAACGCCGTCACATCAAAACCACAGCTGGCGGGATCGAGAACCGTCGTATACTCGCGGATGATACCGTCGGCCTCTAGCTTCTTGACGTGCTCGCTTACCGTGGGTACCGACGTTCCAAGACGCTCGGCGATATCACTCAAGCTCAATCGGGCGTGCTCTTGCAACAAGGCACAGATCTCTCGGTCGAGCTCTTTCACGGCAGTTCCTTACGTTTGTAAAGATTTACAGCCACAAACTTAACGTTTTACAAGTCGCAATCAACCCCTATGCGGAATATTCTTGTTTGGACCTGGCGCACTGCACTCGCTGGATTGGTTGGGATGGTAGCTGTCGTGGCCATCTTCCGCGTGGTCCCTCCTGCGTTCACGCCGCTGATGCTGTGGCGATTTGTTCAAGCACCATTCACTGGAACATCCATGTTGGTGCGCCATCAATGGGTCAGTGCCGACAAGGTAAGTCCATCGGTGTTTCGTGCAGTGATCAACTCAGAAGACCGAAAGTTCTACCGCCACGGCGGGATTGATTGGGATGCTGTTCGAGCAGCAGAGCGAGCCAATCCAGGGAGAATCAAGCGCGGGAAACCCCCACGTGGTGCAAGCACGATTACCATGCAGACGGCGAAGAACGTGTTTCTCGTTCCGTGGCGCTCGATGGTTCGCAAGGCATTCGAAGTGGTGTTCGTCTATCTCATCGAAGCGCTATGGGGCAAGCAGCGCATTCTCGAGGTATATGTGAACATGATTGAGTGGGGCGACGGCATCTACGGAGTCCAGCAGGCTGCAAGGCAGCACTTTGGTACGACAGCAGCGCAGCTTCGAACGGATCAATCAGCATTACTTGCGGCAGTGCTCCCAAATCCGCGAAAGTTCAATGCCGGCAATCCGAGTCCGTACATCAAGCGAAAAGCCTCAGGCGTCCGTGGACGTGTCGGAAGCGGAACTCGCACGAAGTAGTGCAAGACACTGCTGCATATCCTCTGGCATGTCGCTCGTGAACTGCATGCGCTCGCCCGTCACTGGGTGCGTGAACGCGAGTGAACGTGCATGGAGCGCCTGACGGTGGATGCTCTTGAGCATCGTCTGGCCGAGACGCTTAAACGAATGATGAATCGCTTGCAGCGCTGCATCACGTCCACCGTAGTCAGGATCGCCAACAAGTGAATGACGTTGTGCCGCCAAGTGCACACGGATCTGGTGTGTACGTCCGGTGCGCAGCTTACACGTGATGAGCGTAGCACACGAGTGACGTTCCAAGACGGTTACTTCCGTGGCAGCGTACTTGCCCCCTCGCTCAACGATAGCACGTAGCTTACGATCACGAGGTGATCGTCCAATGTCGCCTTCAATGAGCCGCCAATCATCCTTGATGACGCCCCACGCAAGCGCGATGTACTCTCGCGATACCGTTCGATCAGCGAACTGTGTTGCAAGCGCCATCGTTACATCGTAGGTCTTACCAATCACCATCACGCCTGACGTATCACGATCGAGTCGATGCACGATACCAGGTCGGAGGCCATTTGTATCAACATCGGCTTCTCCCCCAATGGTGAAGGGCGCTGATTCATCCTCGTCTGACGATTGATCTTCATCGCGGTCGCTTCGATCGCTCTCTCCTTCGTCTTCACCCCACGACTCCCGTCGCTTCAGCACAGCAAGTGCCTCGCGATAACCGAGATGCCAGAGCACGGCATTCACGAGCGTGCCAGAGCGGTTACCGAGTCCGGGATGCACCAAGATGCCCGGTGATTTGTTGATCACCATCAGTACATCATCCTCATAGAGAATCTCGAGAGGGATATCCTGTGGAATCAGCTCAAGTGGAGGGGGCTTCATTACCGTCACGCGAATCACATCGCCTGGACGGATTTTGTAATTCGCTTTTGTAGGGAGGTCATTGACCGTAACGATGCCGGCGTCGATTCCCTTTTGCACGCGCGTGCGCGTAGCATGCAGAATACTCTTTGTGATGAACGCGTCGAGGCGCTCCGGCTTCTGCCGAGATGGAATCACAAACTCGTACGTGTGTTCGATGCGCTCTGGATAGTTCGGATCGGCGGTGTTATGCTGCTGCTCGTTCATCGGTACCTGATGGCAACTTACTGCCAGTAAGAAGGAGCAGAATAACACCAACGGTCACACACGAATCGGCAACATTAAACACGGGAAAATGCGTGTGCAGCTCGCCAAGCCAGGTGATATCAGGAATATCTACTTGAATAAAGTCGACGACCTTCCCATAAAACAGGGGGCCATCGCCAAAGATGACGCCGTAGAGCAATCGATCAATCAAATTGCCAATAGCTCCCGAGAGGATGAGTGTCACGGCGAGACGTGGCGCCCAGTGCGCAGACGCTAACTGCCGAAGATACCATACGAGCACGCCAGCAATGACAACCGTCAAGAGCGTCAATATCACCTTTCCGTCGCCCCAGCTGATGCCGAAGGCCATGCCGGGGTTCTCGACAAACGTGAGGTTGACGATTGTGCCGATCATCGGGTGCGACTCACCGAGCATCATGGATGACTTGACAAGCACCTTGGTGACTTGATCAAGTACAACAAGTACAGATGCGATAACCGCAGCTTGGCGCAGCGCGCTCATAGGTTACTCTGCGCTCGAGGACTTCTTCGCGACGATACGATCGATTCCGTCTTCCGGACAACGCTGCTGGATCTTATACGAGGCCGACAGCGTGGTAATCGGAACAGCAAGAAGACGTTCTTTGGAGATCAGGATACCGCACATACGGCAGATACCATAAGACTTGTCATCAATGCGAGCGATCGCTTCTTCAAGCTTGCGGAGATAGTCTTGTGCGCGCTGAATCTGAGCGTACGTCTTTTCCTTCTCCACGGCTTCCGAGCCTTGCTCAGCCATGTGCATAGAATAGATCGCACTTTCTTCGTTGTTCTCGCTATTGGTGAGGTCCTCAAGACGCTCACGGAGCATGCGCAGCTCATCAATTGTCTCTTCCTTTGCGCGTTCGATATTCTCGCGGAAGAAGGCAAGATCTTTGTCTGCGTACTTCAACCCCTTCTTTGGCGGGATTGGCTGCTGCGGCTTTGCAATGCGCGGCGGTGGCGGCGGGACAAAAGCCACACCGGCGGTCTTAGAGACCGCCGGTGTAGTTACGACTGTCCCAGGATACTTCTTCAACTTCGATTGCGTCACGTTCCTACTTGCTGCTGACTTTGACTTGGCGTTCTTGGCTATTGCCGGACTATTTTTCGACGTTGATGCCGAGGTTGAGTTCGAAGTATTTCCTGAGCTCTCAGCTTTACGCGGAAGTTCCCGTGTTAAGCTTTTTTTTTTGCCGCAGCCTTCTTAGCTGGCTTAGCTGCCTTCTTGGCTGGCTTAGCTGCCTTCTTAGCTGGCTTAGCTGCCTTCTTGGCTGGCTTAGCTGCCTTCTTAGCAACCTTCTTGGCTGCCTTCTTGGCTGGCTTTGCTGCCTTCTTGGCAACCTTCTTTACAGCCTTCTTGGCTGGCTTTGCTGCCTTCTTGACAGCCTTCTTGGCTGCCTTCTTGGCTGCTGGCTTCTTGGCTGCTTTCTTCGCTGCTGCCATAGAGTACCTCAAAAAATAGTGAAACATGAAAACGCGTGCGCCACCTTGACGCACCATCATCAAACGCGCTGAACGCGCACGTTGACGTGACGCCCGTTTATCTCGAGATCAACCCCTTGGGATTGTTCCCCCCGCTCGAGCGTTTCCGTCAGCGTTTCCATTCCAATGTACGATCGAAGAGATTCGAGCGCGGCTGCCGTTTCGTCATCCGTTACATACGTAATCGAAATTCGATCGGTGACCTCAAACCCGGAATCTTTCCGAATCTTTTGAATCCGACTCACGAACTCGCGTGCAAGTCCCTCACGAAGGAGGGCATCATCAAGTTCCGTATCAAGAGCGACTGTCAATCCACTATCGGATGCGACCAACCAACCCTCGATGTCTTCACTGACAATCTCGACATCTTCGAAATCGATCTGCATTGTTTGATCACCGATGGTGACCGCCAGAACGGAAGACTGCTCGAGCTTGCGAACATGTTCGTGTGTAAGCGATTTGATCGCCTGCGCAACTGCTTGGGTTGCATCGCCGTACTTCTTACCAATAATCTTGAAGTTTGGCTTGGCACTCCGACGCACAATGTTTGTGTCGTCAGAAACGTATTCTATCTCCTTGACGTTGATTTCGTCCTTGATGATGTCTTCAACTGATTGCAGTTGTCGACGCATCGCTGGGCTGTCAACTGGGAGAAGAATTCGACGCAGCGGTTGACGCGTTTTGATCTTCGCTTTTTCTCTCAAAGAACGGGCAAGTGAAACGATGTGTTGCGCTTGCCACATGCGACGCTCAAGATCAGGGTTGATCAATGATACATCGCTCTCTTGCAATATAATACAATGAACAGTGAAAAGTTCCGCATCGGAACGTAGTCGCTGAAAAATTGATTCCGCCAAAAATGGTGCTACCGGTGCGAGCATTTCCGACACGCGCTGAAGCACGAGGTGCAGCGTTTGATACGCTGCACGTTTGTCGACATCGTACTCACCTTTCCAGAAGCGACGGCGGTTACGACGCACGTACCAGTTTGATACATCCTCAATCACAAATTCTTGCAACGCACGACATGCCTTCGTGAGATCGTAGTCGTCCATTGCGGAGATATACTCGCCTATCACCGTGTTGAGTCGTGAGATAACCCATTGATCGATCTCTGCGCGCTCACTTACCGGTACAAGCTCATCCTTGGATGTGTACCCATCGAGATTGGCGTACATCGCGAAGAACTCATAGGTGTTTGTCAGCGAGCGGAACAAGTCGGCAATCACGGTCTTGGCAATATCTTCCTCGTTCCACAGCTTCGGCTTGTGAACAGGTGACGAGGACATAAAGAACCAGCGGATGGCATCGCTACCGAACTTCTCGATCACGTCAAATGGGTCGACGGTATTACCCTTCGACTTCGACATTTTCTGGCCACGCTTGTCGAGCACGAGATCGTTCACGACAACGTTGCGATACGCAGGCGTGCCGAACAACGCCGTGCTGATATTGTGCATCGTATAGAACCAGCCACGTGTCTGGTCGATTCCCTCGGCAATAAAGTCCGCAGGGAATGCTTTCTCGAAGAGCTCCTTGTTTTCGAACGGATAATGGAACTGCGCGAACGGCACACTTCCAGAATCAAACCACACGTCGACTACTTCACGCGTGCGGCGATAGGTCTTCCCATCGCGCTCAAAGACGACGCGATCAACAAACGGACGGTGGAGATCAATGTCGACGCCGGCTTGGTCAACGGGAACACGCGTTCCGTCCTCACGTTCGTAGAGTCCTGTACGGAGTTCTTCAATCGAACCGACTGCGAACATGCTCTTGCCTTCGTCATCAACCCAGATAGGAAGTGGCGTGCCCCAGTATCGGTCTCGACTGATGGACCATTCTTTGACTTCTTCGAGCCAGTTACCAAATCGTCCCTCCCCGATCTCCGTCGGGTGCCAGTTGATTTGCTTGTTCAAGGCGACAAGTTGATCACGGTATGCAGGCGACGTAATGAACCACGAGTCGCGAGCATAGTAGATAACTGGGTTGTCAGTTCTCCAGCAGTGCGGATAGCTGTGCAGGTAATCAAACGATGCACGGTAGATCTTGTCACGTTGCTTGAGCACTTTGACGATGTCACGGTCGGCGCCTTCTTCGGTATGGTCTGCGTACGTGAAGTTCTTCACCGCACGACCAGCAAACTCAGAAATCTCCTGCGTGAAATGTCCGTTCGGCGTCACCGGCTGCGGAACAGGCAAACGAAACTGCTTCGACATCTCGAAGTCGTCTTGACCAAACGCAGGTGCAATGTGGACGACGCCAGTACCATCCTCGGTAGAGACAAAGGCACCGGGCAACACCTTCAGCACATCAGGATACTGCTCTGCATCAAGCACAACGTCTGTGAAAATTTGCTCGTATGTCGAGCCAACCAGATCGGCCCCCTTGCAACGAGCAAGGATTTCAACATCACCCTCAAGTATCGGTAGACGTGACTCTGCGAGGATGAGGTTTTCCGTCCACGTGCGCTCGCCAATGGTCCACGTATGTCGCACGACGACGTACTCAATCGATGGTCCGACCGCCAATGCAACGTTGGCGAACAAGGTCCATGGCGTGGTGGTCCACACCATGATCGATGCACCAACTGCGTCGCTTACTGGAGATGCGAGCACCTTGAGCTTGAGGTACACATTCGCGTCGCGCACATCCTTGTAGTTCTGTGAGAGCTCGTGGGATGAAAGGGGCGTACCAAGCGTTGGCGATTGCGGAACGACCTTGTACCCGCGGTAGATGAGCCCCTTGTCGAAGAATTGCTTGAGTGCCCACCAAACCGACTCAACATAGTCGTTGGTACATGTGATATAGGCAGCATCGAGGTCGATCCAATGTCCCATGCGACGTGTGAGCGTCGCCCAGCCATTGTCTTGTCCAATATTGCGGTACACAATGTCGCGACATGCTGCATTGAAGCGATCAACGCCGAGCACTTCGATCTGCGACTTATCGGTGAGACCGAGCTCCTTCTCCGCTGCGAGTTCGACCGGCAATCCATGTGTATCCCAACCAGCTTGACGGCGAACATAGAAGCCGCGCATTGTCTTGTAGCGACACACGGCATCCTTGATCGTACGAGCAAGAACGTGGTGAATGCCAGGACGACCATTTACTGTTGGTGGACCCTCGTTGAAGTTGAACCACGGTGCGTCGGCTCGCAACTCCTGTGTGCGTGCAAACGCACGCTCACGATCCCAGTAGTCTAAAATGTCCTGCTCAAGCCGAGCGTAGGAAAAATCATCCGGCAGTGGTTCAAACATGAAGTCGGTCAATCGCGAATAACGGAAAGTGCGAAGTTACGGACACACCCGCGCAGAATCAACGCAGTGGGAAGCTGATCTCAACAGTTGTTCCACGTCCCTCAGTACTTCGGGTTTCAATTGTACCGTTATGTGCATCAACGATCCACTTAACGATCGACAAACCAAGTCCAGTCCCGTGGATGTTCTTTGAGCGGGCTTTGTCGACGCGGAAGAACCGGTCATAGATGTGCGGGAGCTGATCCGCCGGGATACCTACACCAGTATCAGCAACAACGATGGTGACGTTCGCATCATCGGCAGCTACCTCGATGCGAACACTCCCCCCGTCCGGGGTATACTTTACGGCGTTCTCGATCACATTGAGCAACGCCTGGTGCAGTCGAACCTTGTCCCCAGTGATTGAGATCGACGGTTGAATCTGCGTGGCAACATCTATGTGCCGTGTTTCGGCAATCAACATCACATCGTCGCAGACATCGGCCACCAGTGCGCTAAGGCGCACGGGCTCGCGTGCAATCTGCACCTGACCTGTCTCCGCACGAGAAATGTCGAGCAGACCCTGGACAACGTGTGTAAGTCGAATCACTTCCTCAAGACAGCTCGTAAGAGTTGTTCTGTACTCTTCCTCTGTCAGGGGGCGACGAAGCGCAACCTCGAGTTCACCCATGAGAATCGCCAACGGCGTTTTCAATTCATGTGATGCATCGGACGTAAACTGCTTGATCTGATCGAACGACGATTCGAGGCGGGCAATCATCTCGTTGAGCGTCTCGGTCAATCGCGCGATCTCGTCGTTCGAGGCAGGCATTGGCAGCCGCAGCCCAAGGTTACTTGCCGTGATTGTACGCGCCGATGTGGCAATCACATCAACAGGCCGCAGAGACCGACGTGCGACAAGCCACCCAGCAAAGACCGACATCGCAAGAACCAATGGCAACGAGTACAGCATGAGCGAGAACAAACGACGCAGTGTCGCGTCAATTTCGGCCACTGGATATGCAGCTGTCACATCGGCAACGTCTCCCTTGCTGAGCACAATTCGATATCGCTCTCCACGGATCCAGTAATACGTGTAGATCTTGCCGTCGACGACTTTCGCCCCCTGCGAGACGAGCTCAGTGAAGACGGGCAGACTGTCGCCACGCATATTCTCCGAGCGCCATGCGATCTCCCCACGGCTATCGACGACCTGCATCCAATAGTTCGAGGAGTTCAAAAGCATGTGCTCATACACAGCCGACCATACCGGCTCGAGCTCGTATGCCAGCGAATCAACCCCTGGAATGGGTCCGACGAAGTCTCGAAGCGACGTCCGCTGAAGTACCGAAAACATGTCTGTCTCACGCGCAACTCGCCGTTTCGACGATCGAAGCTTTGGGAGAGGTCGCTGTGACTGAGCCTGCTCCTTGCGCAGCACGGAGAGCAACGACGACGTAGCTCGGGACAGCGACGCGTCGAGATTCTGGTACAATTCGTTCGACACGGTCACATAGGTAATGGCCGCAAACGCAACAAGCGTAGCAGCCACTAATGTGCCGTAGACGATAGCCAGTCGGACTCGAAGGGTAATCTTCACGGGTCGAACATACACAGCAGGCGAGAACCATGGTGCCAGATTCTATCTTTGTGGATGATGTCCACCGACCCCCGACCCATTGGCGTGTTCGACTCCGGCATCGGCGGATTGAGCGTCGTCAAGCACTGCGCACGCTTACTCCCTGATGAGCGGTTCGTGTATCTGGGCGACACCGCACGCGTGCCCTACGGCAACAAATCTGCTGAAACCGTCCAGACGTATTCAGCACAGTGCGCTGCGTTTCTGCTGAGCCACGATGTAAAGATGATCATCGTTGCATGCAACACCGCGTCGGCACTCGCGCTTGATATGCTGCGTGCTCAACTATCGATACCTGTTGTTGGTATGATTGAACCCGCAGCTCGAAGGGCGGCGGCTACGACGACCAATGGACACATCGGCGTGATCGGCACGCGAGCAACGATTGCATCGGACAGCTACGCGCGAACGATTGCGCACGTTGCCGGTGATCGTCGTATCGACGTTCACAGTCGCCCATGCCCTCTCTTCGTGCCCCTTGTCGAAGAGGGCTGGCTCGACTCTCCAGCAACGCGCCTGATCGCAGAAGAATACCTACGTCCTCTTGTGTCGAATGGTATCGACACCCTTGTCCTGGGCTGCACTCACTACCCCCTCCTGATGCCGCTTCTATCTGAGATGCTGCCGGGTGTTCATCTGATTGATTGTGGACTCTGCGCAGCCGAAGAGGCCCGCACGGTGCTCGGCGTAGAATCGACCACACCAACAACTGCGAGCCGCATCGATCTGTACGTCACCGACCATACACCGGCATTCACGATGCTCGCGCGGCAGTTCCTTGGAATGCCCGTCGATGAACCTGTTCGTGTGAGCGTTGACAATCTTCAGTTACCATCAGCACGCTAAATGGCAACCTACCTGCTGCGAAAACTCATCTACACCATCCTCGTCCTCGTTGGTGTTGTTGCAGTTACATTCTTCATCCGACCCCCGGGTGATCCAGCGCGCGTTCTCCTTGGACAGCGGGCAGACGAGGCATCGGTTGCAGCAATGCGCGAGCAGCTCGGACTAGATCGTCCGCTCTACGAGCAGATGGCGATCTATATGAAGAACCTCCTCTCAGGTGATCTGGGAATGTCAATCGCCACACAGCGATCGGTTTCCGAGACCATCATCGAGCGGATCCCTGCCACTGCCCTTCTCGCCCTCACGTCGATCGCGATCGCAACAATCCTTGGTATCCTGCTCGGCGTTGTTGCGGCGTGGAAACCGAACACATGGATCGATACACTCACGATGTCGACATCGCTGTTGGGCATCTCCCTACCAGCCTTCGTCGTCGGTCTGCTCTTCGTCCTCATTTTTGGCGTCGCGCTTGAGTGGTTCCCGAATTCGGGCTACGTCGATCGAGGACCAGAGCATCTTGTACTTCCGATGATCACACTTGCAATTCGTCCGCTCTCAATCATTGCACGTGTGACACGCTCGAGCATGCTTGATGTTCTCGGACAGGACTATGTGAGGACTGCTCGTGCAAAGGGGCTCTCAAATGTTCGTGTGTTTCTCCATCATGCACTCCGCAATGCTCTCAATCCTGTCATCACGACCGTGAGTGCGTGGTTCGCTGGACTTCTTGCCGGGACATACTTTATTGAGTTCATCTTTAACTGGCCGGGCATTGGTCTCGCCGCATTCAATGCGATCGAAAAGCTGGACTATCCGATGATTCAGGGAACTGTCCTCTTCACAGCCGTGATCTTCGTTGTGGTCAATACCCTCGCTGACGTAGTCTATGGTTTGGTCGACCCGAAGGTGCGCTTATCATGAACACATCCCATGGTGAAAGTCCCCGTGTTGTAGCGTGGCGCAGACTCAAAAAGAATCGTGGTGCTGTCATTGGCATGATCGTCCTGGCTGTGATGATCATTATGGCGGTGTTTGCGCCACTCGTTACGCCGTTTGATCCAACAACGCAGATTCTCGAATACAGCGTGAAGCCTGCGATGTTTCGCGGTAGCGTTCTCTATAAGAAGAACCCCGTCGACCCCTCACGTCCTTCGATCATTGCGGTGTCGACCTTCGAGCAACGCGGCGACAGCGTCTATTATCGTGATCCTGCGGGCGAACCGTATACGATTTCGGTCACGCAACTCATGAGCACCAACGTCGACGAGTATCATGCCGAGCCGTTGTTTCTACTCGGCACCGATCGCTTCGGACGAGACATCTATACGCGCCTCATTTACGGCATGCGCGTCTCGCTCAGCGTTGGCCTGATTTCCGAGTCGATTGCACTGGCCATAGGTATCATCCTCGGTGCATTGGCTGGGTACTTCCGCGGTTGGGTCGACGACGGCATCATGTGGTTCGTGAACGTGGTGTGGTCGTTCCCCACCATCCTGCTTGTCGTTGCATTCAGCGTTATCCTCGGTAAAGGGTACTGGCAGACGTTTGTCGCGATCGGCATTTCATCGTGGGTTGATATCGCGCGTATTGTGCGAGGACAGTTCTTCTCGATCCGCGAGCAGGAATACGTCGAAGCAACACGCGCCCTTGGTTACGGTCATGTGCGCACGATCTTTCGACACATGCTTCCCAATGCAGCTGGACCGATCATTGTCCTCTCCACAGCAGGTTTTGCCACAGCAATCATTGCCGAGGCATCACTCAGCTTCATTGGCCTTGGTGTTCAGCCCCCTACCCCGTCTTGGGGCCAGATGATTAAAGATGGCTATGGATACATCGCCCTTGGGACGAATTGGGGTATGACACTCTTCCCAAGTATTGCAATGGCCATTGCAGTTCTGGTTCTCAACGTGTTTGGCGATGGACTCCGCGACGCACTCGACCCTAAAACCTCACAGCGATGATTGATAAGATCTGTTCTTCAGGCAAGTTTCCGCCGATCATGGTCCTCTACGGTGAGGAAGATCTCCTCGTCGACGAAGATGCCGCGCGGTTGTACGAATCCG
Source organism: uncultured Melioribacter sp. (assembly GCA_964432155.1). Classification (GTDB taxonomy): domain Bacteria; phylum Bacteroidota; class Ignavibacteria; order Kapaibacteriales; family Kapaibacteriaceae; genus UBA10438. Next base: position 67,566 of record CAYSMF010000010.1, read on the forward strand.
CGTGCGCAGGTGACGCTACGGGAATGAACTGCGATGTTCTCGATGGTGAGGGCATGACACTCGATGCTGTGCTGAGCCTTGCACGTTCCTTCCCAATGATGTCTGACCGTCGTGTGATTTGGGTGCGCCGTGCAGACAAACTCACAGCATCGAAGTCGCGCAAGGGTGGCGATGCGATGCAGAGCTATCTCGAATCGCCATCCACATCGACATTCCTGTTGTTCACAGCAACACTTGCATCTGCTGCCGGACTCGGTGCAGCGCTGACGAAGAATGCTGCAACAGCAAAGCGAAAGCTCTCCTCGCTGAAGTACCCGTTCAATGTTCTCCTGCCCGAAGTACCGTTCGTCGAGTACGCTCGCATGAAGGAAGGTCAGCTCGGCTCGTGGATTACAAAGCGCGCCGCATCGATGGGACTTACGCTTCCGCAGGGTGCCACCGAACTCCTTGTCGCGAAAACCGGCGTAGCTCTACGGGAACTCACCATGGAGCTCGACAAACTACGTGCCTACATGGGCGACCGTTCTGAGGTCACGCTCGACGATGTTCAGGCAATCGTGGGGAGCTCTCGTGAATTCAATGTCTTTGAGCTGCAGCGCGCGATCGGGCGTGCCGAGCCTGCTCGTGCGATGACGATCATCGCACGTATGCTTAGCGTCGATCGACAAGAGATGCTCATCCTCGCCATGCTTGCTCGATATTTCATGGCGCTCTACCGACTCATCGACCTGCGTGGAATGACCGATAGCGGCGAGATCGCTCGGCTAGCCAAAATCCCCCCATTCGCTGTTGGGGAGCACTTTGACGCTCTCGATCGGATCGGACCGGCCCGCATCGAGCGCGGACTCCGGGCACTGCAAACAGCGGAAGCAACCCTCAAGTCGTCATCGGCCGATCCCCTTGCCGTCCTGCAGCGAATGATTGCCGACGTATTCGAGGTTGAGGACAAGCGCTAAGGGGCTATCTTTGCCTCCAATGAACCAACAACCAATTCGTACACCTGTCCAGTGTGCACAAGAACAACTCGAAGCATACAATGCCAGGGACATCGAGAAGTTTGCCGCAGTCTATGCGGACGATATCGAGTTGATTGATCTGGCCTCGGGCGAGGTGTTTTGTCGTGGTCGCCAGGAGCTCGTGACTCGCTACGGTGCGATGTTTGAGCGCTGCGTCGATCTTCACTGCACCCTTGTGCATCGCATCTCATGTCCACCATTCGTGATCGACCAGGAACATGTTCGTGGTCAACGCGAGAACGAGATCGTACATGCAGTCGCAACCTATGAGTGTCGCGACGGAATGATTCAACGTGCGTGGTTCCTTCGTGGGAGTATCGACGCATGACAAATCCAATCATCGGCGATCTCCACGCACACACGCTCCGCTCCGACGGAGTGCTGTCCCCAATCGAACTTGTGACAAAGGCGGAGCAGGCAGGGTTTTCCGTGCTCGCTATCACAGATCACGACAACATGGACGCCATTCGTATTCTTCGTGAAGAAGGCTACAACGGTCCTGTCCAGCTCATCGAAGGTATCGAGATCTCATGCTTTGAGGGTGGACGCGAAGTGCACATGCTGGCGTATTACCTCGATGCCGACAACCCCGAGATTCAAGAGTACGAGAAGTTCTTCCGTGCCGATCGTGAACGTCGCGGTCGCGAGATGGTCGACCGGCTCAATGCTGTGCGTGTGCCGATCTCGTTCGACGAAGTTGCTGACGTTGCCGGCAAGGCACCGATTGGTCGACCACATGTTGCCGACGTGTTGGTGAAACGTGGATTCGTCTCGTCGATTCAACAAGCGTTTGACAACTATCTCGACACAGGCAAGCCTGGCTATGCCTCGAAGAGCCCCTTCCCCGTTGCGAAAGCCGTTGAGATGGTGCACCGCGCTGGCGGTGTCACATCTATCGCACATCCTGGTCGTCATTACACCGACCCTCAGGCATTCTTGACACTCATCGACACAGGCGTCGACGGGATTGAAGTCTACCATCCGTCGCATTGGTATGTAACACGCGAGTACTACCGCGTGCTGTGCGAACAACACAACCTGTTGGTCACGGGTGGATCCGACTACCACGGCACGCGCGAGTATGATGAGCGCAACTTTGGGACATTTGGAATCACACCTTCCCACCTCGATGCCATGCAGACGCGTGTGGTGCGAGTACGCAAGGAAGCACACGTATGACATCGTCTTCAATCCCATCATCGACACCCGCACCGGGAAGCGGCGTGGGTTGTCGCGTTGGCATTGTTGCCGCCCGCTGGCATGCCGATATCGTCGAGAACCTCCTAGCTGGAGCAGTCGAAACACTCCGAGCCGCAGGCATAGCAGAGAGCGACATCCTTACCGTTCGTGTGCCTGGCAGCTACGAGATTCCCGTCGCGGCACGCGTCCTTATCGATGCACAACGTGTCGATGCCGTGATCACGCTCGGCGTGGTCGTGCGTGGAGAGACTGCCCACTTTGAATACGTGGCATCTCCGGTTGCACACGCATTGATGGACCTCTCTACGGCAACAGGCGTTCCTTGTTTGTTCGGGGTCTTAACCACAGAGACCATCGAGCAGGCGTGGGATCGAACAGGGGGCGTGCACGGCCATAAGGGACGTGAGTCGGCCGCCGGAGCGCTGGAAATGATTGCGGCACTCAAGCAATTGCGAACAAGCCTACCCTAAACGCAAACCTCATACGTTGGTATCCGGGTCATTGCGTTGTCCACCTATCCAAGCAGACCATGATGCAGTTCCTGTTCGCTAGCACATTCCTTATCTGTGCGTCCGTGACGCTCGTCGCGCAATCCGTCCAGGTTTCTGGCTGGCGCACGCTTTCGTCGCTCACGAGTGTACGAGCAGCTGATCGTGATCGCGATGGTGCGTTGTGGGCAGCAACGTCTGGCGGCGTTATTCGCGTCGACCAACAGACACGATCAACAACTGAGTATCGCAACGTCAATGCTCTGCAAACACTCGACTGTACTGCACTTGTGTGCGATCGCGCAAGTGGCAACGTCATCGTCGGACAACGCGATGGCGCAATCGATGTATGGTCGCCTACCGGCACATGGACGGCTCTCTCTGAAATTCGCCGAGCAACGCAGTATCCACGTCGTGCAGTGACCGACTTCGAACTACGAGGCGACACACTGTTTATCGCAACGGAGTTTGGCATCGTACTCTATCGCCGGTCAAACGGAACCTTCATTGAGACGATCGATCGCATTGGAACGCTCCAAGAAAAGACACGCGTCTCGGGAATCTGTATCCTGCGAGACTCCATCTGGGCAGCTACGGACTCAGGTGTTGTCGTCGCTCCCCTTGCAGTGGGAACGCTTCGACTCCCATCAGTGTGGACGATTTACGGCGTTGGCGCGGGGCTTGATGCTCGCAAGGTGTCGCACATTGCATCGACAGGCAGCTCCGTTGTTGTTGCGACTGATTACACGTGTTTCGAGTGGAACGGGAATCGTTTCGAGCAGCGCATTGGAACAACGCAAGTCATCAATGGCATTAGCGTACATGCAGGATCAGATCCATCACGGATCATGATCAGCACACCTGCCGAACTGCGCGATCTGTCAGGTCCACGCACATTGCAGATTCCAACGTCAATCACAGGGCACGTGCGCGCGGGCGATGCCGACCCAGACCTCCTTGTATTCCTCCGCGATCGTGCACTTGGACGTGTCGATGGCACGACGCTTGACGTGCTCGATGTGAACTCACCGATCTCGAATCAGTTCGCGCACATGACCGTTGATGATCGTGGCGGTGTGTGGATCGCAACCGATGTCGACCCACCTCGGACTGGTCAAGGAGTAAGCTACTTCAATGGCTCGCGGTGGCAGAACATCAACACCTCAACAACAGCAGCGCTTCGTACGAATGCCTGTTATCGCGTATCACGATTGCCCGACGGCACAGTTTGGATTGGTACATGGGGTGGTGGTGCAGTGCGAGGCTCATTTTCTGGCGACTCTGTGCTGCTACAACGTCTTGATCACACGAATTCATCACTGGCAGGCATTACGGTTGACCCAGCATACGTCCTTGTGGCAGAGGTTGCGCAAGACCGTCGCGGGCGCACTTGGCTGCTGAACGAGCAAGCAGCAGATCGGCTCTTCGCCATTCAACAGGGTGAAACCTGGACTTCCGCTGCGAACTGCACAGATGCACGTAGCACAATCTTCCGAACACTCGCCGTCGATAACAACGGCGCAGTATGGGCAGGTAGTCCAACCGGGAGTGGCGTGATTGTGTACAACGATCGTGGTACAGAAACCACATCCGACGATATCTGTCAGGCTATTCGCTCCAGCAATACACAGCTACAAGACAACGCTATTTCGGCAATCCGTGTCGACCGCGCCGGCGCAGTCTGGATCGGTACGGCCAAGGGTGTCTCCGTTATTTCGTCGCCAGGTAGCGTTTCGACGATCTCGATTCCGTTTGTTCGCCGCATCTCTGCACTCTCGTCTGCTGTTGTCAACGACATCGTCGTTGATGCGCTGAATTACAAGTGGATCGCAACAACAGGTGGCGTCTTTGTTCTTAATGAAGATGGTACCGAGGTACTTGCTACCATCACAAAGGCCTCGTCTCCCCTGCTTGACGATAACGTTCGCACCATTGCTATCGATGATCGGACTGGCACCGTCTACTTCGGCACAACCAACGGCTGCAGCGTCGCACAGTCATCATCGATTCGCCCTGCTGCTGAATTCATGATCAAGACGTTCCCGCAACCATTCCGCGCAGGCACTGATGCGCAGGTCACGATTGACGGTCTAACAGCAGATGCCGACGTTCGCATCATGACTCCGTCCGGGATTTTGGTTGCAGCCATTCAGGCAAGGGGCAAGCAAGCCCTTTGGGACGGACGTGACGTCCGCGGCGAGGTAGTTCCGCCCGGCGTCTATATCGTGAGCGCATCGAGCGCTACAACGAACACGTCTGCTGTTGGCAAGATCGCGGTCACCCGCTAACAACGACCCCGTAAACGACAACGGGCCGCTCAATGAGCGGCCCGTGTTGTCGATCTATGTGCGGAAGACGGGACTTGAACCCGTACGCCCTTGCGAGCGCCACCCCCTCAAGATGGTGCGTCTGCCAATTTCGCCACTTCCGCAGAGGGAGAACAAACATACGGAACACGGGGAAACCGGCAAAACACCGATCTGATCGATTCGTGATCAATCCTTACGAGGTCGCCCCAATGCGCGCGGCGGCAAGTGAACCGTGTGCTATCGCATTCTCGAGCGCTGGCGCGGCATCGTTATCGGTGCCGGCGAAGATGATGCGCTGCAGTGGCGTCGATGCTCGCTGCGCAACACCATTGTGGGAACCTACCGTGGGTACGACGAGTCCGTGTCCCCACCCCCACGCATGAACCGACGTAATCGATTCGCGCTGCTCGTCGGTGAGTCCGCTCGCGTATTGCTCAACAACCTCAGCAACGCGCTCGGCAAAGGCAGCATCATCAAGAAGCATGCGACGCTCCGAGAAGTCACACGCCATGTAGAGCGACACCACGTGCTGCGACGACGACTGAAGAACCATGGGATTGATGACGTCTGTAAACGTCCGCCCATCACGGAGGTCCCATGTATCATATGCTGCGTTGGTTTGTAGTGGTTTCGATGACGCGATTTGAATGGTCACATATGGCGCATAGGTGAGAGCGCTACACGCTTCACGCTGCGCATGTGAGATCTGCGGAACGAGTCGGGGCACCTGATACTTTGGCGCAGCAACAACTGCGTTCTTCGCAATAACACGGACGCAGGATCCATCGTCAGCGATCACATCGACGGTAACATGTTGAGCATCCTCGAGGACACGCACCGCGATACCGTGTACGATATCGTTGCCATGCAGGCTTGCTAGCCCCTTTGCCAATACATGTGTGCCACCGGGGAAGCTCAGGCGTGAAAAACCAAACTCACTGCCAAGTTCCGACTGATAGAAGTTGAGCAGACAGTATGCATTGGCCATCGATGATGGCGCACCCATCGAAGAGCGAGAATACGCGTTGATGAGTGCATCTGCAGTTGATGATCCATACCGACGCACATAGGCAGCAGCTGTCATTGCATCGAGACGTGCATCTCGTGGCGGTAGCGATGGTGGAAGAGGGTATGCAGGGAATGCATCCCCCATCGCGATGAGATCATCACGGAATCGTTGCATTCCCTGCCGATCGCGCTCATCCTTGATCATCGTCGTCAGCGTGGTATCCGACCACATGTTACGAGCGATCTGACCATTCGGCAAGATGACTTCGTCTTCTGGACACACGACAGGTGTGATGTTGGTTGCAGCAAGCAGTGCATCGATCTCTGGTGTACGGCTCACAAAGTACACGCTGCCTAGAGGAACCGATGCATCTCCAATCTGTGTGCTGACTGCAGCACCACCGAGTCGAGACTCTGCCTCGACAACGAGTGTATGAAGTCCACGTTGTCGCACAGCGTGCGATGCTGTCAAGCCGGACATCCCGCCACCGACGACGACAACGTCAGTGCGCAATGTGCGCACTGGCGCAGGGATCGCAGCTCCATCGCGGAGATATTGGTGAGCAGCACGATGCGCTTGCGTTCCCGTTCGCGGCTCTGGCAGAAGTATGCGCGGTTCGCGGTCCTGCTGCTCCGACTTTGATTGATCGGCGCACGATCCCAGTGATGCAGTAAAGACGGCACCCGAGCCAAGAACAAGCGTATAGAGAAACGAACGACGAGAACTCACAACGCTGTCGACCGAATTTGCATCAGCATGCTGTTAGCGAACAACCGTGAGAGGCACAACCGTTCGAGCACCATTGACCGAAACACAGCAGATGTAGGAACCAGAAGCTAGCCCCTGAACAGGCACACGAATGGTGCCCGGCAGGGCACGATCGGTGAACAGGTTCGCAATGAATCGACCCTCTGTGCCGTAAATGTCGACCTTCACGATTCCAGGCACCGGTTGCTGCCACTCAATAACAGCCTGATCCGTGACCGGATTTGGTGCAACACGAACATTAACCTGGACGCGACCATCGTATGCATCGTTCACGCTTGTTGAACGTTGGAGAACGCCGAGCGGCAGCACACGATCTTCGAGGATCGACTCGGTATCATCCGGCGTGCCACCGAACCAGTTTTCAAACACATCGGCATAGACGCGACGGAAGTCATACTGGTAGCGAACGTCTCCATTACTGTCGAAGTTGTTCAAATCAGGCATGTCGCCATAGACACCAGCGCGCACGCCATTGCCCCACACGAACTGAACCGATGAGGCACCGTGGTCTGTGCCACGACTACCATTTTCATACGGACGTCGGCCGAACTCAGAGACAGTCATGCCAACGACGCGATCGGCAAAGCCCTGCATGAGCGCATCCTGCATAAAGGTGCCAATGCCTGTGCTGAGCATCTCCAGCAGATATGGATGCAAACCATTGAGGTTCTCATCCTGTTGCTGTACGTGCGTATCGAAGCCACCGAGATACACGAGGAAGACCTTTGACTTGAGTCCACCACTGATCAAGCGAGCAACGAGCTTCATCTGTTCAACGAAGCCATTCTTCTCGTAGGCAACCTTGTTTGTTCCCTTGTCGAATGCTTGCTTCACAACTGATGAGTATCGATCCGACTGCTCGGCTACGAGACGAACGAAGTTGAACTCACGTCCATACCGTGTGTCTTCGCTCATCGGCTGCATGTCTGGTGACAGACCTTGTCCGAGTTCAAAGAACTTCTGCGGATCAGTCAGCGCAATGCCAATGTCGCCCTTCTGACTCTGAAGCAGCATCGAGAGCGAGCCACCGATCTGCACGGCAATTGGATCTTCTGGCAGAACTTCAGGGAAGCCCTGAATCTTATTTGACCAATACCGACCGAGCCATCCATCAATCAAACGCTTCTCTGGATCAGACGAATTGAATCCGCTGAGCCAGATGTCTGTCGAGCGAAAGTGCGAGAGATTCGGATTCTCATACCCGACACCATTAACGATCGCAAGACGACCGTCTTCAAACATGCGTCGAAGATTATACGGCGCCTTTGAATCGAGTGACGGGTGCATATACACGCGAGAGAGCACGTTGACAGCTTTCTCCTTCGGCACTGCAATTGACGGACGGATCTTGTAGTACTCGGGATCATCCGCTGGGATGATCGTATTCAATCCATCATTGCCACCGAACATTTGAATGACGATCAAGATGCGATCGTCTTCCGCCTGCACTCGCTGATCGAGATCAAACGGTGTGAAGGCATGCAGTGGCACCCCGCCGAGAACTTGCGTCCCTACAGCAGCGGCTGTGGTTGTCGAGAGAAAGGTACGACGCTTCATAAAGGTTACCTGTCGATCGGGTTCGTGGGAGGGGGCTTAACAGAGTTGGAAATCTGGCGCCTTCGCGATTGCCTTGAGCAATTCCTTCACAGCACGTGAGGCAGCTGCCGGTTGCATGAGTTTCTCAGCCCACGTGTAGTCGGGCTGACCCTCAAGCAAGGCATTCTTGTAATACGTGAGTCGTTCAGCAGATACCGCCACTGGCAAGAGAAACACAGTCACGTCCTTGACGAACATGTCCACGTCCTCGTAATTCGGGAACTCCCGTATGAGGGCATTAGCGCGCGTATCGTTCATCGCATCAATCAGCATGCGAGCAAACTCACGACGCCGCGGATAGCTGTTGGTGCTGATCCACGAGCGGTATCCAGGCCAACCGGCAACAGTTGGTGCATCGAACATGGTTTGGTCCATGCGGCTGACCCATGTCTGCGGATCGTTTTCATTGACACCGAGCTGACGTTGGAGTCCGACCACAAACTCGACCGGCGTCTTAATCTGCGCACCTCGAATGCTTGTATCGAAGAAGTGCTGACTTGTGAAGAGCTTCAGCAACATCGGACGCAGACGGAAGTCGTTGGCCTTGAATTCTGTCGCAAGCTCATTCAGGAAGGTTGGATCAACATCACCTGCCGAGCTGTACACGAAGAACAAGTACACCTTTCGTGCAATGAATCGTGCGACGGCGTCTTGACGAACACGGAAGATGATCTTGATCAGCTCGTATACTTCTTCGTTGAGAACCTGATACTCGGTGTTGTTGTCGTTTGTGCGAGCTGGGATCGTGACACCCATAAACTCTTTCGCACCCATGTCGTGCTTTGCAGCATCAAACCACGCATTATAAATGCCCTTTGGTGCTGGCTGATCATTGAAGCGAGAAGCCTTCCAGCCAGTGAGCACACGTGCGGCTTGTTGCACATCACCCTCGGTGTACCATCCAATTCCCGTCGTGAACAGCTCCATCAACTCTCGAGCATAATTCTCATTCGGACGTCCAACCTCGTTGTAGGTTCCACCGAGATAGAACAGCATGGCATTATCAACAGTCATGTCGAGCGCCATCTTCCGGAAGTCTCCCAGTCGATCATTGCGCAGCGTCATGTATTGACGGTAGGTCATCTGCGGAACCATGTAGATCTCGTCGAACGAGAACTCCGTGATCCAGTGTGACATCCAGAAGAGTGTCAGACGTTCAGTCACCGTCGTATCGTCACGCATCAAACCAAGGGTCCAGTTCGACAGCGTCCGATGATTGGCACGCCACCATCCCTCGATCGCATTACGCGTCTGAAGGTCCGCGCCTTGCGGATTCTCCGTCCAATCGACCGGCTGCTTCGTCGCTGGGTCGGTCCATGGTGCAAACTTCATTGCTGGCGTTGGATCTGCGGGAGTGTCAGGTCCGAGCAATTCCTCGACAACCTGACGTGCCGTTTTACCAACCTGTGCAGCAGCTTGTGGACGTGAGACAGCGAAGCTCATACGTCGATACAAATGCAGCACGTCCTCAAGAGTGAGCGGAGCGGTGTATTCATCGATACCCCCCTGCACCACTGGTGGTTGATCAACGACGGCGGTTGATCTGCGCGAGGACTGCGCGAGGCCTAGGAGAAGATTACGTCTGTTCATCGCCCCCTCAACGGAGTAGTGATCGTCAGCGAAACTGTTCGACAGTAGAATCGACCTTCTGGAACATCGTTACTATATGGCAGAAGCGAAGCACCGATGCCCTTGACCTGGGTGATCTCGAGACTTGGCGCAATCGAACGGACGTATGACTGAACCGAACGAGCTCGAGCGCCGGAAAGTTCGAGATTATATCCGACCTCTCCAAGTCGGTCGGTTGAGCCGATGATTGTTGCCGTGCTTCCCTTCCCTGCGGATGCAGAGATCACACGGCGCATCATTTCCTTGTTCTGTTCTGAGATGTCCGAACGGTTATAGTCGAACACGATCAGACTCAGACGACTCACCTCAAAATTCGAAATCGTCTTAACCAACGGGAACCGCGTTGAAGCCGTGACTGGTGAACCATCACGCTGAGCGATAACAAGCTCAACATCGAGTGAGTCCACCGTACCGACGACCGGTCCAAGGTCATTGGTCATCTCTTGCGTCAGATCAAATGTGATGGCAGCGGGTGGCGCGCCATTTCCGCCACGCGAACCTACCGGACGGTTACGATGGCGAACGCGGAGTTCCCATGATGTTGCTCGATCCGGGTGCAGCACGTCGATGCTGACGTCGTGTCGAGGTTGCACCGGCACATGCTCATTGAATCGTGTGTGAACGACCGGGTCAAGAAGTCCGGCAGTAGTCGTTGATAGTTCAACCCGACGGTTCTCTTCGATGCCCTCGGAATAGGCAGGGTTCGACACAAGCGACGGCACATCAGTCGTGCGCTGACGGAAGCGGTCTGCTGCAATTCCCCACCGCTGTCGAATGTACATTACCACCGATGCGGCGCGCTGTTCAGCAAGCTTTTGCGCCAGTGGGCCAGTTGATTCGATACCATCTGTTGTACCGGTCACGGTAAGAACAGCGTCTGGCCGCGCCTTCATGCGCGAACCGAGAATATCAAGAACATTGTAATAGATCGGGAGTGTCTGCTTCGGCAGATCAAGCTCGCGGAATTCAGCCACTGGTGGTGCCGCCATGTACGTTGGGCGAAGATCTGCCGACGCACTATCGAAAAACACGTACGGCAACAGTGGGAATGTCTGCGTCACAACAGTCTCGCTGATCTCAAGCGGTGCTGATCGCACTGCTGCGATAATTGCAGGTGCGCGCTCGACCGGTGCCGGTACTGGTGGAGCCTCGACGATTGGTGGCGCAACTGGTTCCGGCTGTGGCGACTCAGGGGCAACCTCGTCCGCACTTGGATGGATCCGCAGCGCGATGCCACCGCCAATAAATGACTGCTCCCACTGCGCACTCGATGTGATACTACCAAGCCCCTTGCGGTAGAAACCTTCGACGATAAGTTCAAGCGTTTCCGAAACCATGACTGTTGCACCGATGCCACCGGTCACACCCATAGCTGTGCCGAGACCGGGAAACTCGCCACTCCCTGTGGTGCGTCGCAGTGTTCCATCAGGGAACAGCACCCCCTCGGGAGAAATGATCTCGTCAGTCTGCGAATATGTTGCATCAACGAGTGGATTCCCTGCATCAAACGATGCACGCAGGAATACGGGCACATCAGTGAATGGCTGTGAGCGGACCGACGCCTCGATGGCGATGTATCCCAGCGAGCTCGTAAATGTGTGCTGTCGCACAAGTGGGACGTAGACGTTCTGATTTGGATCGAGAACTTCGAAACCATCCGACACTGTTGTGCGCAACAACGCTGGTCGCTGCGAGTAGGTTAGAGCAACTCCAACTTCGAACAGTCGCTGAACGAGCGGTGCGTCGAATGTGACGCCGCCGTAGAAGCCTGGTGAGGTCCCATCAGAAAACGATCCGCAGTCAGACGCCCCTGCAATGACGGGGATCGACGATGTGTTCATGACGTGGAGGTACCCACCTCGGACGCCATAAATGATGTCTTGTGATAGTGCGGGCACACTAATCAGCAGCATGAGCCCCCAAATCACGATACGGTGCATCGCGCTCATGCAGGAAAGTACGTAAATCCACGCACCCACTGAGGGGGAAACTGCGAGCTCAGAAAAGCTGTGCGATCACTCGATACCCAGTGAGTAATCCGAAGGCTATCAACGCTAGTCCGGAGACCTGTTGAAGGCGGTGGATGAATGCCGGCGTCATCTTGGTACGGAACGTAATCACGAGTCGTACGAGCGTTAACAGCCACGCAGTATTGCCTGCGCCGAAGCCTATCGAAAAGGCCATCGCGTTGACGAATGTCGACGCAAAGAGATCGAGCTGCTGAATGAACGTCGTCATCGCCATCAGCGCAGGGATGAACGTTGGGTTGGCAAGATTGGCAATGGCAAATCCAACGCCGACCAGGAAAGGACCTTTCGAGCTAAGGCGCGACAACAATGAAGCACGGCGCGCAGTCGGATCAGCGTTCGGATCTGTCTCCGCATTCGGATCAAATGGATGCTCGCGAAACTGAATCACGCCAAATGCGATCATGCCAGCTACGATGAGCAATTGCAGTACAATCGTAACCCACGATGTTGAGCCTTCAAGCTTGGCGAGCAGACCTACAACAGCTGCGCTCGCCCACATTGCCATGGCGCAGTAGACCAAATCGAGGAGTCCAGCTCCCAAGGCGAGACGTACAGAGGGACGCCAGCCGTCGCGAAGCCCCATGCGCACCGATGCCATACCGATAGGCCCGGGAGGGATGGCGAGTATGTACCCAACGATGATACCGAGTAGGAATGCGATGATCATACCACGCGAAGATACGAGCTATCTTGGGGTCGCATTCGTACGCAGGAATTCTATGACGTCGCAACCACAGACACCATCATCACCACACACCGGACTTCTTCCGACGCTGGGACTTGTCACAACCACGTCGCTCGTTGTAGGTGGCATGATTGGCTCTGGCATTTTCCGCAATCCACAAAAAATGGCCGAGTTCCTACATGCACCAGAGCTCCTGCTTGGGGTGTGGATCCTGGCCGGGATTGTGACGCTGTTCGGCGCGTTGACGAATGCAGAAGTAGCAGGGATCATCCCTGTCACGGGTGGACAGTATCAGTACTTCCGCGTGATGTATGGCGACTTCATGGGCTTCCTCTACGGCTGGGCGCTCTTTGTTGTGATTCAATGTGGATCAATTGCATCAATCACGTACGTGTTTGCCGAGTACTTCAATCAAATCTCCCCTCTCGCACGATTCGATCTCGCAACGGAGCAAGCCTGGGCCATCACGCTTCCGTTTGCAACTATCTATCCCCTCGAGAATATTGGCGTGAAGCTCCTGACCTTCGGTGCAGTAGCTGTTCTGACGCTCGTTAACGCATTTGGCGTTCGTGAAGGTGGACGTGTACAAGTAGTGTTCACCGTTGCCAAGGTTGGCGCGATGATTGCGCTCGTCGCCTTTGCGTTTACGAGCTCTCAGGCTTCGTTGGCCAACGTGGCTGTACCATCTGTTGATGCGGTCCCAGCTGGCACAGCATTAATGCTTGCCCTTGCGATGGCGATGAGTAAGGCGCTCTGGTCGTACGACGGCTGGAACAACATCACATATGTCAGCGGCGAAGTGCGCGAGCCACAGATCAACGTGCCGCGTGCGCTGATGATCGGAACTGCGATCACGATCGCAGTCTACGTGCTGATCAACATCGCCTACTTGATGGTCTTGCCAATTGACACGCTGCGCACGCACGAGGCAGTAGCTGCCGAGGCCGCACGCATCCTCATGGGAGCTAATGGAGTGGCCTTCATTGCTGTTGCGGTGATGATTGCTACCATCGGCACATCGAACGGGACTATTCTCGCGAGCTCACGCGTCTATTATGCAATGGCACACGAGAACATGTTCTTCCGTCGTGCAGGCGTTGTCCACGACCGCTTCCATACCCCCGTGAATGCGCTCATGATGCAGCTTGGATGGACAACGGTGCTGATCTTTTCTGGCACCTTCGACATGCTCACGGACATGCTCATCTTCGTGAGCTGGGGATTCTACGCCCTTGGCGCATATGGTGTGTTCGTGCTCCGCAAGCGGATGCCAGAAGCCCCACGTCCGTATCGAACATGGGGCTATCCGGTAGTTCCAATTGTCTTCATTGCATTCGCACTGGCATTTCTCGTGTTCACGATTTGGTCGGATATCGTGAACTACAACAATGGATCGGCACCAGTGATCAACTCGCTCTGGGGAACGCTCCTATTGCTTACGGGTGTACCGTTCTACTTCTACTTTAAAAAATCAGGCCAACGCTCACGTTGAGGAATGAGCGCTCAGGCTCGCCCTCTTCTTTCGTGACGAGATTCGTCCAGGTGTTCTTGATTTCAACAAACGGACGCAGACCGCCGAGGTTAAGTTCGAGTCCGACACCTGCAGCGGCACCGAGGCGACCCGATGTTGGTTCAAGGGGCTCACCACCAAACACTTGATTGATGAGATCCTGCGTAAACCCATTGTCGGATACCGACACCTTGCGATATGTGTAGACAGCTTCTGCTGAGACGTACGGACGAAGGAAGCCCTTGAATGGAACCCATGCCAAACCGGCATTGATCGGCACGTACGTCGTCACCGTCTTGATCGTAAAGTCAATCCCCTGCTGATCGATGGTGATCTGCTGCCCTGGGAACTGAATAAACCCTACACCACCCGAGAAGCTCAAGCTTCCGGCCAGGCCGAATCGAAGCTTCGCGCCTGCATGGTATCCAAGGTTCGATGCAACATCATAGGCAGCGCTCAGACTCTCGTTTGCAAGCACATCATAGACACTGCTGATTGACTGACTCGGAATACTTGGTCCAAAAAGAACACCGATCGAGAGCGATTCGCTCGAAGATTCATCATCAGCATGCACAGCCGGACTTGCAAGTGCAATCATCATCGCAGCGACCAGAACCAGTCGAAATGCGTTCATAAAGAAACTCCGTGTAGTAATGTGTTTCCTCTCACCGGTCAAAATACGGCGTTTATCCTGCCGTCATCGTACCTGCAGGACGTCAACACCCAGTTTCCCTCCGTAGTTTTGCATGATGAAGAACATCCTTTCGCTCCTCGCCGGTGGTCTGCTCGGACTCACCACATTGCACGCACAGGTGA
>CAYSMF010000011.1:0-69644 GCA_964432155.1 uncultured Melioribacter sp.
GAGCAGTACCGATGTTCTTGATCAGACCAGGAGCCGAGATCGACTTGTCGTAGCCAACAGGAATCTCGCCAAACTCAATGCTTGTCTGTGACAGCTCGAGCACTGGCTCTGGGACTGTTGGGTCCTTCACAGTCACATTTGCATATGCCGAAGAAACACCACCGCAAGCATTTGTAATGCGTGCATTGTACAGACCTGCATCACCCTTCGTTACGCTTGCAATCACGAACGTGTTAGCAGTTGCGCCATTGATCGGCTGATCGTTCTTTGTCCACTGGATCGAACGAGCATCAGATCCTGCTACTGACAATTCGAGACGCTGACCAACCTCGAGGTTCTGGTTCACCGGTTGTGTTGTCAGCTTTGGCTTCGCAATCACTGTGATTGTTGATGTGTCCGACTTTGCAGTGAGATCACATGTACCAGTAGCAACAGCGACATACTTACCGCTATTTGCTGGTGTCACATTTGTGAGTGTGAGTGAGTTCGATGTAGCGCCTGGGAGGGCAACACCGTTGCGGAACCATTGATATTGAAGACCAGTACCAGAGAAATCAGAAACAAGCGTGACGTTTGTACCAACACACGCGTCAATGCTGCGTGGGCTTTCCTTAAGCACTGGAGGACGGAAGCCAGAAACGCGAACCGTGCGCGATTGTGCTGTAACAACACAGTTGTTCGGATTTGGAATGTTTGACGTAACCAGACAGTAATACTGTCCGTCAGCATCGTACGCGTAGTTCGTGAAGCTCAACGTCGAGTTGAAGGCATTCGGAACAGCGACGCCGTTGCGGTACCACTGATACACCAAGTTCAAACCGGTTGCTGTAACAGAGATAGAACCACTAGTACCTGGGCAGATGTCGAGGTTCGTAGGTTCTTGTGTTACGCGTGGACGGAGAGCGACCAGTACCGAACATGCAGGTGTTGTGGCTGATGGTGAACATGTACCAGAGATTGTACAGGTGTACACGCCAATTGCGGATGTACCAGCATTGTTGATGATATAGTTCGAATCTGTGGCTCCACCAATTGCCACACCATCCTTGAACCACTGGAACGTACGACCAGCACCTGTCGAGCGCACACGAAGCGTGTCATTCGCATTCTCACATACCGTACGGTTTGCTGGTGCCGACGTGATCGCTGGAGGAAGGATAACAGTGAGCTGTGCAGATGAAGACGTTGTGAGTGTTTTGACGGGATCACAATTATCCTTCAGTACACAGTCGTAAACACCTGCGTCGCCTGTTTGTACAGAAGAGATTGTGTACGAAGCAGCATTGGCACCTGGAATAGGTGTGCCGTTCTTACGCCACTCCCATGTTCCCTCGCCTGCGAGAAGTGTCGATGTTACTGTAAACGTTGTGCTTGTGTTCACGCACACCGTACGGCTTGTTGGCTGTGCAGAAATTGTTGGCGCGAAGCAGCCCTTCACGATCGTGAACTGACCGCTTGTGCCAGGGTTCGAGAATGCACAACCCCAACTCGGTCCAGGGACCTCGCGAACGCGAATGCGGTAGTTCGTGCCAGGTGTAAGACCTGCTGGAATCGCCCATGTATACGAGCGAGCATAGCCATCCACGTTGCTTAGAATATTCGTCCACGTGGCACCGCCATTGCTTGAGTACTCGATACCGTACTTACCACCGTAGTTGCCGATGGTATAACGATCACCATACCATGAGATCGTTGCGTTTGTGCCAGTTGTGAACGTTGCACCAGTTGCTGGTGCAGTCACAAATACGTTGCCCCAACCATACGTACACTGTGCTTGCAGTGTTGTTGGCGAGAAAACCGGAACAAGAGCAAGCAGAACAGCAACTGCTGCTACCCCAACCCCGATCCGACAAAGGCGTCGAAGAACGGACTGCATAGACCATCCCCTTTGAGAATTATGATGTAAAACGAACAGAAGTTTCGTTACTCATCGACGTCACCCGAACCCCTCTTCTGATGACGTGCACATGCCGGAGCGTGCCACATTTCTGGCCACACGACGGTCAATCACCCATGTAACTCTATTCCTTGCCCAAGGTTACGCGAAAATCTAGCGACAAAACACCAAACTGACACAATGTTTTTCTGTATCTCCTTGTATAGCAAGGAGATAGCAGCTGATTGACAACATTGTTTGGGGTAGAATAATAGTACGACTTGATTCCTCAACCGGCGCGGTATAAACCCTGCGTCCCAAAACATCGAACACATCAAGCCTCCGTACTCCATCACACAAAATGTGGACGGTTGGCCCAACCGATGTCTTCGTAATACGAATGCACTGTTCAGCTGCTTCACGCACACTTGTAGAAGTGGTAGTCCTAAATGACGAATACTCTCCGATATCGGATGTATCACCGGGAAGAAATCCAACAACACGCCAGAAGTAATCACTACCTGGATTTAGTCCGTAGTACTCAACTGTATCCGCCGATGATCGGAACGAATGCTCAATTGTAGTGAAGAACGGATCTAGCGAAAGCTGAGCTTCGTATTCCACATATACTGGCGACGTTGAGTAGCGAAGTACACCGCGAAGAGGAACATCATTTGAACCACGTTCAGGGAACAGCGGTACGAGCTGTTGTGCGAAACGAGCGCGTGTTGTGAACGACGCAGTGTCGGACCACCGTCCAACAGCCGTGTCGTTATATCCGATAACCCGCCACCGGTAGGCTGTGCCCGGGCGAAGCGCAGGTACATCGCAGAACGGATTGGGTACACCTAACACTTCGATCTCGGGCGTCGCAAACGTTCCACGCGTTGTTAGTTGCAAATCGTATGATGTTGCACCATCAACACGCGACCACAAAAATGACGTCATTGCCGTATCTACCTGATCGATCTTGTTCGGAGCGATAGTCTGTGGAGCGTCAAGGACAAACGATGAGCTCGTTGAGAAGCTCCACGTCGTTGATGATGGACCGGGCCCATACCGTCCTACTGCACGGACAGACCACACACATCGAGCTGCCATAGGCAACGTATCAGGCACATACGATGTGTTTGATGTTGAGTCAATAGCGACAACACGACCATCCGACGCGTGCCGAATCGTGATGACGTATCGACGCGCACTGTCAACAGCAAACCACTCAAAGCGGGGCCGATCAACCGAGATACCTTCGGCATCGTGCTGCGGACTGCGGAGTACTGGAGCAGATGGCGACGTAATGAAGCGAGCCGGCTCCGTCCATCGACCAACGACACCCGAGTCCGAAATAGGTCGTACACTCCATTCGTACCATGTGTTCGGTAGCAACGATCCAAGTCCGACAACGAGCGTGTCACTCGTTGTTGATGAAAGACTGTCACTCATGCGATTAACCGGCACCACACGATAACGGAAGTTCTTCGCGAATGCCGATCGACGCCACGACAGCTGGAGTGGTTGTTGTACGGCAAGAGTGTCGCGTCCAACGATAGGGGACAACAGCTGAGGAAGTGGCAATTGCGTCAAAAAACTCGATGACGCAGACCATGGTCCGTACGTAGCGTTTGGTAGCACCGAACGTACACGCCAGTAATAGCGTGTGTAGTGCGACAGACCTTGGATCACTGTGTCTTCGCTACTCGCGGTAACCCGAATAGGATCGACGAACGATGGGGATCTCGACACCTCGACCTGATAACCATTGGTCTGAAGTGCTGGCGACCAATGAAGATCTACTGCGAGCGGCACCTCCGAAGCATTGTCAAGCGGCGATATCAGGCCAGGTGCAGTACAGTTGGCAAACGCAAGTACGAACTCACCGTAGCGAAGTGACGTAGTTGAGATTGTACCGGCTGTTGAATCGTACGTCGTCGCTATGCGAGCAAATGTACCTCTACCTTCACGTGGCCGAGCGAACAACAACACCTGTGATGGCACGGTAACGCCCGGAATATCACGAACGGAGATACGAAGTGTTCCAGCAAGCTTGGATGTATCTGATGCACGCACTGTCCATCGCATCGGAACCACGGAACAGTACGTTGTATCCACAAACGCAATGGCATGTGGCGGATATGTGTGACGTTCAACAGCAATGCGCACGCTGTCCGTGACGCGTGTTGCTACGAGCGCAACGTGCGTTGTGCTATCTGAGTCTGCGAACACGGTTGTGCCTACTCCAGTGAGTGTGCGCTCGATACCAGTCATCGCAAAAACAGACTTTACTACGCGGTACGCGACAAACCCACTCTGCGTCGGATTATCAATCCGTACTTGAATTGTTCCACTCCGATCGACCTCGTGAGCAACTGTACGGTTTGAGCCAGAACCCCATCCGATGACAATGTTGCCGTTCGGTAGTTCTTGCACACTTCCCATCGTCGCGGCATAGATCGTGGGTTGTGGGACGAACTCAAACACTTTGCGAACAGTCTTTGCCTGTTCGTCGATCTCGTACTCAACAACCCGTGAGCTCTTTTCACCGGGCTTAAAGTTTCCATTGTCGAACAAAAGAATTGTACCCCGACTTGTACGCACGGCGGAATGCTGATGATTGAAGCCGCGAAAGCCCCCTACAGTGTCGTTGAGCCACTGAAACTGATTTCCCTTCGACAGCGTGCCTCCGAGGCGCCACATTACTGCGCCTGATGTGCGGTTAATCTTGATTACTTCGTCCGTATGACGGCACGAAACAAGAAGGTTGCCGTCGGTGTCGACGACGATTGAATTAATGTGGATGTAGTCCACAAGGGGCGTGTTGACCTCGACGCTGTCGATAGCATCTGCCACAGGTATGTGATCAAGTGAGCGCCACTCAAACACGGTTCGCCCTGTGAATGTGCGCTCCTGAATCACATTGTTCCAGACGATGGCGCGTGGGTTGCCCCCTGGAAGCGAAGAGAGATCTACGGTGTCCTCACGAATACCAAGAATGATGTAACTGGTATCGGAGACGATGCGACACTCATGAAAGTCCGTCTTTGCCCCGTTAACCGTCATCAACGTATCAATTGGGTTGAGCCGCACATCACGTCGGATAAACACCGGAGTGTTACCCACGGTAGCAAAATGGGTGAGCCATTTTCCTTGATACGTCTGAACGTTTGCATGTGGACCCACTCGTCGCTTGAACACGTTCTTTCCGGCATGATCAAGCATCGAGATCGAATCCATCGAATTCGGAGCGATGAAATAGTACCCGACACCCGGATTCTTGAGTGTTGAGACATCAAGATCGCGGAATGCTACCTGCCCCTTAACCGGGATGCCTTGTACAGAGGCTACCACGAGAAGGACAGTCGTTACCAGCCAATGCAGAGTTGTCGATATTTGTCGCATGGGTCGCATGTTCATCATTGCCGTTGCAGTTGCGGGAATACTCTCGAGTTGTGCAAGCTCGCGCACTCCTGCGCGTGAACCTGCGAGAGATCTAAACGACACACTTGCATTCTCGAAACTCGGGAAGGGTGTGTTCTTTGGTGTGAACGCGATTCTCCGATCTGATACATCGATCATTCTTGTGTCAAATCAGGATGTATTTCGGACGAGCAACAATGGTGCTTCGTGGGAGAGTTTGGCAGAGCCACTACCACACAAGAACATCACTGCAGTCGAAGCAATCAACGACACAATTTATGCAGGATCAGGCCACGGGACGGTGTACAAAAGCACCGATCATGGGCTTCAGTGGAAGGTCCATCATCGAACGAACATGGGTACGATTCGAGGATTCAGCAGAACTGCTGAACCACTCGCGTTCGACAACCCATCAGCACACGTATGGCCATGTCCGACCCTCACGCTAACACAGGTAGATTCAACCCTCGTTCAAACATCTCCGTTTGGTGTGGCACGCTCATTTACCTGGAAAAGCTTTCAAGGGGCTCGAGCACGCATCGCATCGGATTCACGGATCATTTTTACATCGGGCGACGCCGACATCATCATCTACAACCTCGATGATGAGCGTGCAGACACCATTACCGCGAAGCTTCTGCAGGGCCAAACAGCTTCGTCGCTCGCACTGTGGTATGATACACTGTTCGTCGGAACCAAGCTTGCGTTGGGCGGCGTGTTTCGCATACGCCTTGGTCAACAGCAATGGGAGCAAATGTTGATCGACCGTATTGAAGGTGCGTTAGACGTAAACACACTCACTGTCAATGATCGTGCTGTCTATGTCGCATCACGCGAACACGGTGTGCTTGTTGTTCCCCACAGAAGCAACATCATTCGCTCGATATCCGATGGAATCCATTTTGCCCTGCATCAGTCGATAACGCGCTATCGTGATTCATGGGTTGTGAGCTCACGTGTGAAGGGGGCTCTTGCATTCGATTCCAATGGCGCGAACCTTCGCGTACTCTCGACGAACGCGCCGATAAGTCCAGAATACATCGTCAGTGCGCTCGGCACTACGCTTGTAATGGGGCTTGCAGATGGCTCAGTATATGCGTCGCACGACGATGGGCGAACGTGGGAGTTCTGCTCGAAGAGGTTTGAGCAATCCGAGATCACCAACTTCCGTGTAATCGACGGCGAATTGTATGCATCATCAGTGAGCGGAATCTATAAAAGCACCGATACTGCACGATCGTTCTCACGGGTAACAGATGCACTCAAGGATGAGAACGTTCAGTCAGCGGTGAAAACCGATTCGATGCTCATCATCTTTGCGTCAACAGGAACCTATACGCTTCGCAACAACGGGCGTCTTGATCTGTTCGCACCGAATGTGAAAGCAGACTATCAGGTGCGTCTGAACGATGCGATCGTGCATAATGGTGTTGTACTTGGTGCTGGCTATCCAGGTTTGTTCGTATCGCACGATGCAGGATTGACGTGGTCACTCACCACCATCCCCAAGGCAATGGTACTTCGCACAGTGTATTGCGATGCGACATCAGTATACGTTGTTGGTGATGACGGCGACATTTACGTGAGTCGCAAACCGTCGTGGCTACAAGGAACGCGAACGAACTAGTCTCGAAGCACGAGCGCCGAGCACACACTGCCGTCAACACCTGTGACAACAACAACGCATACACGCGCGAGCTCATGCACAGGGACGACATGTTGCATGGCATCTGAATCAACCGAGACCGTGGTGATGTTACGTCCTACAGCATCATACACGGCAATTGTGCGGGGCTTCTTCGAAGTACTGGAGACCTCGATGCCACTCGTTACGCGACGAACACGAACACCGGTATCGGGATGATCATATAGTGCCTC
The DNA here is from genome assembly GCA_964432155.1 of uncultured Melioribacter sp. Taxonomy (GTDB): domain Bacteria; phylum Bacteroidota; class Ignavibacteria; order Kapaibacteriales; family Kapaibacteriaceae; genus UBA10438. The sequence continues at coordinate 7,169 of CAYSMF010000011.1, forward strand.
TACGCTAACCGGACCCGCGGTTGTGAAGGTCCACACATCAGACCATGCACCAGGTGCCAACGTTGTGCGTTTCCGCACGCGCCAGTACACATCCGTCGATGGCGGTAATGCGAGAATTGTCGTGTCGCGTCGTGCCGTTGTAATGTCGACGAACGGAAGAGTTACATCAGGCTGCAGAGACACCTGAAGATCATACCCTACAGCATCTGGTGCTTCGCTCCAGCGCAGCACAGGACCGAGTGCAACGTTCGTCGCACCACGTCGAGGCAGCACAGGCATCGACTCAACACAACGTGCATATGCAGCAGCGTATTCACCATCAGCAATCGTATCAACGATGATATCGCCTGATGCGACATCATACCGTGATGGAATTGGAGTGAACCGACCGAAGCCCTCGCGGGAGCGGTGATAGAGAATGATGGATGACGGCGAGCTAACATCACGACCATCGAAATGGAGAGCCCCCTGCAATGGCGTGCTATCAGTCGATCTGATCGTCCATCGCGTCGAGAGAGGACCGCACACTGTTGTATCATCAACCTGCCAGTCGTGTGGACGATAATAATGCCGCTCAACGCGGCAACTGGCAGAAGCACCAACACGTGTCACATCGAGAACAATACCAGTAGTGCTATCGGACGTGGAAAAGGCGTATCTGCCTGGCGATGTGATCTGCTGCTCAATACTTGTGCAACCTAAGGTCGTTGCGAATACGCGATAGGGCTGAAGTACGTTGTCTGATGTGTTCCGGATTTGCAAGTGCACCTTGCCGTATCGATCGACCTCTTCGGCTATGCGTTGGTCGTTTGTTGCGCTATATCCGATTAGAATGTTTCCATTCGGAAGCTCTTGTACGCTACCCTGTGATGGGCAGTAGATCGGTGGATCAGGCGTGTATGACCATACCCGTGTTGCGGTCATGGATACGGTATCAAGAGCATATTCAACCACACGTGATCGTTGTAGAGGTTTGAGATTCCCATTGTCGTACATCAAAATCGTACCGCGACTAGTTCGTAACGCAGTATGCTGATGCGAGAATCCCTGAACACCATCGTGATCATCGTTCACGAATGAGAATTGCTTGTTCTTTGACCCTACTCCACCCAGTCGCCACACAATTGATCCATCTGACCGTCGAATCTTGATGATCTCATCGAGGTGTCGACACGAAACGATCAAATCACCATCGACATCGCGTGCTATTGAGTTGGCGTGAATGTAATCGATCGTTCGTTGTCGGAGCTCAATGTTGGGTGTTGCATCAGTGACGGGAATTCGACCAAACGCATTCCATTCAAAAAGAACGCTATCGGTCTTCAGATGCCGCTCCTGGACGACTGTTGCCATCAGCGACGCATTGGGTTGTCCTCCCTGCACGACTTGCGACATGTCAAATTGACGGAAGTCGATACCCAACATCATGAATGTCGTATCACTCCACATCGCCCCTTCGTGTGAGTCTGTCGAATAGGGTGGCGTCACAACAACTGTATCAACCGGCATCAGTGTACTGTCCATGATGACATAGTTGAAGAAACCGAAGTTGCCGGTAAAGGCCGATAGTCGGCGCGTTCCGTATGGTCGAACATTTGTATGCAAACCAAGACCGCGACGAAATACCACGCGGCCGGACTTATCGATGAAACCGAATGAATCACGCGAGATTGGTGCAGCAACAAGGTAACCTCCATATGGAGAACCCGTAATGCGAACGTCCAATGAGGGCAATGTATCCTGCGCTGATACGATGACAGGTAACGCAGCGCAAAGCAACAGCAAAACAACTCTTACCATGCTAACAACACCGTCGTCTGGTTGTCGTGGTTCGTCGACACAACGACGACAAGCAATTGATTGGCTGAAACGTTCTCGATGTTCATCGACACGAATGATCCTTCCTGAGTACCTTCGCCCACACACCGCCCTTGCAGATCGTAAACGTTCACCGTGATGTGTGATACCTGTTCATTCATTGAACGAGCGTGCAGTACTGGACCTACGCGCCACACTGTAGTCGTGGCTTCACGGTCCTCTGTTCCGACCGAAACAACATCATTTTGCTTTGTCGTGAAATGCGAAGCTGCTCCCACTTCGGATGGTGAACCATCACGTAACCCACGAACGCGCCAAAAATACGTTGTAGCTCGTTCCAAGTTGGTGTACGAGCACGTACCATTGTTGCTGACGAATGTTGATATAAGCGGATCAAACGTTGGTTGCTTTGAAAACTCAACACGGTAACTCGTGAACGACGAAGAGGTCGAATAGGTAACAGAACCTTGTGTCGGAACATCAATCGAACCGACGGCAGGCGTGAGAGGAACCAGCCCCTTGTTTGGTGCTGCCTTTGTGATGAATGCTGCGGTATCTGACCACGTACCTGTTGCCACGTCGCTCCGACCAAGGACTCGCCAGTAATATGGAGTGCCTGATCGCAGCACAGGGATGCGAACTTGTGTGCCGTAGAGGTCGAATAGTGTTACGACATCAGAGGCGAACGACGGGCTGAGCGAGTATTGAAGATCATACACCTTCGCACCATACACATCGGACCACACCAACGTAACGTTGTTCGAATCCACAGCCACTCCACCACGTGGAGACTGCGTGCGTGGTGCTGGAAGACTTGATGATGCGGCTGTCGTAAACGACGTAGGTGCTGCGTATGGTCCAGGACCATAGCGTCCGCTCGCTCGACACGTCCATGTGAGTTTCGTCGACTGCGGCAGGTTTCGCACATCCACAGTGGGAGCCGTTGCCTCATACACCCCTATGAGTGCCGTATCACTGCTCTTGCGAATCATCACCGTGTAGCTTACTGCGCCGGGTACTGAATCCCACACGAATGTTGTCTTGATGGGAGGAACTCCGACTACGTTTACACCTGGTCCGCGCAGACGAGGAGAAGCAACGGCGGTGATAAAGACCTCTGCGGTAGCTGCGCGACCATTCACATTGTCTGCCCAGCCGCGTACGCTCCAGCGGTACCATGTATTCGCACGTAAGCGTGAACCTGGAACAAACGTCGGCTCATCAATGATTGTATCAACTGCCACGACACCAGAAGCAATTGCCGTGATCTGAAGTCGACTCTTCGGCGAGCCAATACCAGGTATCCAACGGAACTCTGCTGTTGGCTGCACAGCAACAGTGTCGTCCTCCATGACCGGAGCAAGTAATTGCGGAATGCCCATCACGACGGTAAACCGTGATGTGGCTGACCATGGACCAATCCCGTTTGCGTCGTGCTTGCGAACTCTCCAGTACAGCGTAGTGCTCTCCTGAACTAGTGGAAGCACCGTTTCGAGATTTGCTGTTGAGATGGCATGAAGCAGCGGACTGAAGTTTGCGCTCGTAGACACCTGCACGTCGTATGAGGAGGCAGCAACCGCTGGTGTCCATGTTAGACGAGGTGTGGTCGATACTTCGACCGCACGATTGAATGGCTCAACGGGGGTCGGCTCAAGACACTCTGCATAGGTGATAAGAAACTCACCACTCGTGATGCTTGTGGTAGTGAACGTCTTCTGTATATCAGAATACGTGCCCGTGAGACGCGTGAAAGCCCCCTGACCTTCTATTGGTCGATGATGTATCTGCGCAAGCTCCGGATAGTCGATCTCGGCGATCGAACCAAGGTCGAACACGAGTGTACCTGTAATGTTCTGCGGCTCTCGCACACGCAGGGTCCATCGCAACGGTAACACGCCACACACCGTTTCACCTGCAAAGCTGATAGCATGCGGAGCATAGTGGTGTCGTTCAACGACGATCGACGTCGTATCCGAGGCTCGTGTGAGCGACATTCGAACGTGCGTAGTGCTGTCGCCCGACGAGAACACATGCGTACCCGTAGATGCGATTCTCTTTCGTACACCTGTGAGTCCGATCTGCATCTTGCTCACTCGGTAGGGCACCATCCCCGTACCGGTTTCATTCTTGATCTCTGCCTCAATTGTTCCGTCGCGACGTACCTCATGGGCGATGAATGTATCAGAACCAGAACCCCAACCAATCAGGATGTTCCCACCATCAAGCTCCTGGACGCTTCCCTGTGAGCTCGCTATAACACCGAGCGTTGGCTGCCACGTCCACACTCGTGTAGCTGTCATTGTAACTGTATCGAGTGCATACTCAACAGCACGCGCATAGTTCGGAGCAGGACGCAGATTGCCGTTGTCGAAGAGCATGATGTTGCCACCTGCTGTTCGAAATGCGGAATGCTGGTGGGAGAATCCTGTGAAGTTGTTGAATGTATCGTTCACAAATGTGAACTGATTGCTTTTCGAGGCAGAACCACCAAGACGCCAAAGAATCTCGCCAGTCGATTTTTTGATCTTGATCACTTCGTCAAGATGTCGACACGAGACGATGAGGTTTCCATCTGTGTCTTTCGAGACGCTGTTGACGTGGATATAATCAATAAGGTTGTCCGTCAGCTTGATATCATCCGTTGTCTCGGTGACGGGGATATGATCAAGCGACTTCCATTCGAAGACAACAGCACCAGTTGAGAATTTTCGCTCTTGAATCACTGCGCCGATAATGCTCGCTGATGGACTTCCCCCGGGAACGATACCCGATAGATCCATAACCCGATTCTCGGATGCGAGAACGAGATACGTTGAATCTGACCATACCTTACCCTCATGAAAATCTAGGTAGTACTCCGACGTCGAACGTAGTGTATCAATCACGTTGAGAAAACGATTACGACGAAGGAAGAATGGCTCGCCATTCGTGTTCGACGCAAAGTGGGTGATGTACGTGTTATTGTATGCCTGGACGTTTGAGTGGATCCCCGAAAACGTCCTGTTAACTGAACGACCACTGTGATCTACAAATCCGATTGAATCGGATGCATTCGGTTCAATGAGATAGTACCCAGGCTCTGGGTTCCGAAGGATGCTGAAGGTGAGATTTCGAAATCCAGTTTGCGCAGATGCGCACGCAGCACCCATCAACAGGGCTACGAAAACGAGTCGCAGATGAATAGTCAAGGAGAATGTCATAATGAGTCCGACTAACAACCTCTTCGTGTCCGAAATGTTACCTTCGTACCTCATAAAACGACGTAACACTGCAAGATTTCATGACACTACGCGCTCACATTATTCTTGGTCTGCTCTGCACACTAACGATGGCATCGCGAGCGAATGCTCGAGATGTTGATATGGCTAACGTTGTTGTCAGTGATACAGCAGCTGTTAAATCATACCTCGGACGCGAGGTACAGGTGAGCGCGGTCCGTAATGAGGAGGATATTCTCGAAATCCCCCTTGCTATCTCTGTAGTACCGAAGATGGTTCTTCAGACACAGCGCGGATACGGACTCGACGGCGCATTGGTCTTGGTACCAGGTGTAATTGGACAATCTCGAACGGGAGGTATCGATACCCGCATTCAGATTCGTGGTTTCGGAGCCCGCGGTGCAGGACAACGATCGAATGCTGGCACGTCACGAGGAATTCGTTTCTACACCGACGGTATTCCTGAGACCGAACCGGATGGTCGCACATCGTTCGATTTGATCAATACATTTCATGCTTCATCGATTGAGGTGATTCGCTCGAACGCGTCAACACTCTGGGGTAATGCATCTGGTGGAGTCGTGTCTGTCTCGACGGTTCCTCAAGAGCAATCGGCATTCATCGATGCAGGGACAACAGTCGGTAGCTTCGGCTTTCTGCGTCAGTCATTACTCGTGAATGCACCCCTAGGTGATGGTCAGATCTATACGTCAATCACGAACACTGCGTTTGATGGTTGGCGACAACAGTCGAATGGCTCGCAGTTTCTTGGTACGCTTGGCGTTGTAACGCGTCCAACAACGTCGACAACAGTGAAGATGTTCATAACCGGAGGCCGCAACCAATTTCACATTCCTGGTCCACTCACACGCGATCAGTATCTGGCTGATCCACAGCAAGCGCAGAGCGATACCGCAGTGTACAGTCCGAGTTTTGTTCAGCGCAACGAGCGACGCGACAATACGCTCGCACGCATAGGTACCACTGTCGAGCACGAATTCTCGTCTGGTGTGGGTATATCAGCAATGGGATTTGTGCAGACAAAACAGCTCGCTCGTTCCGAACGCAACACATGGCGCGATTTCAATCGCTATCACCTTGGTGGGAATGCTGTTCTGCATGCTTCGCATCAGCTTTCGTCGTCGACCTACAACAAGATTCTGCTGGGCACGGATCTCCAGATCCAAGATGGCTCGATTCTCTTCTACAACCTCGATCCAGTTACTGCTGGACGTGGTACTACGCTGCGCCAGAACAAACGAGAGGGGGCGAGCAATGTAGGAGCATTCCTGCAGGACGAGATCATGCTCGGCGAGCTAAGTATCGTTGCCGGTCTTCGCTACGATGCCGTCGAATACACAAACCAAGACTACATCAACCCATTGGCAGATACCTCGGTCACATTCTCCCGCGTGATTCCCAAACTTGGGATTAACTACCGGATTGGAAGCGATGTAAGTGTCTATGCAAGTGTGGGAGGGGGCATCGAGGTCCCGGCAGGAAATGAGACCGATCCACCAGCATTCATTGGCGCAACCAAACCAACTCGCGCGATCAATCCTCTGCTGGCTCCTATCGTGAGTACAACGTATGAGGTGGGTGTCAAGGGCGAACTAAGCTCTTCGATTGTCTTCGATGCTGCGGCGTACATGATCGACATCACGAATGATATCGCTCCGTACAATTCAGGTGCATTCTTCACGACAGTTGGTGCGAGTCGTCGAATTGGTGCAGAACTTGGTGCGTCAATCAATGTAACCTCAGGTCTCACCTTCGCACTCAGTGGATCGTTGATGTCGTCAACATTCCTCGACTACACAATCGACTCAGGGTACATCTCGCAACAACTTGCTGGACGTACTATTTCGTATGCTGGCAACGAGCAGTCGGGCATACCACGTGCCTCTGCTACTGTACGCGTACGGTACGACGTTCCAGAGCACGACGGCTGGTTTGCTGAGATTGAAACACGGTCGCTGAGTTCGTACTACGCTGATGACGCGAATACAATCGTTGTCGATGGTTGGATTGTGCTTTCAGCTGCGGCCGGTATCCGTTTCGTTGTACTCCCGGAACATCTAGCAGTCGACGTGATGGGACGCGTGGACAATGCGCTGAACACCTCGTACATGGCCTCCGCATGGATAAACCCGGACGTGACCCGAGGCGGCGTTCCGTTTATCGAACCAGGGGTTCCGCGGAATCTGATGGCAACACTGAACCTACGGTATACGCCGTAGCATTGATTAGCGAACCTTGAACGACGCCATTGTGACGATTGCCAGCATGATCGCCACGATGTAGAACCGCGTTACAATCTTGGCCTCGTGCCAACCGCTCTTCTCAAAATGGTGATGGAGCGGCGCCATCTTAAAGATGCGGCGTCCTTCACCAAATCGCTTCTTTGTGATCTTGAAGTACGTCACTTGCAGAATCACACTAACAGTCTCTGCAAAGAATACACCGCCTACGATCGGTAGCAGAAACTCCTTCTTGATCAGCACACAGAGCACACCAATCGCACCGCCGAGTGCGAGCGAACCTGTATCGCCCATGAATACTTGTGCTGGATATGCATTGTACCAGAGGAACCCCATCGCAGCGCCAACAATCGCAGCGCAGAAAATGGTGAGTTCTTCAGTGCCTTGCAGGTGCATGATGTTGAGGTAGTCTGCAAAGAATGCGTTGCCGCTGAAGTATGCGATCACGGCTAGTGTAAGCGCACTGACGCCTACAGTACCAATGCATAATCCGTCGAGACCGTCCGTTAGATTCACAGCGTTTGACGTTGCTGTGATGATGAAGATGACAACAGGGATATAGAGCAATCCGAAATCAAAGTTCGATAGCTTTTCAAACGGAATGGTCGTAAGTGTGTTGACCGACGGTAGCGTTGCAGAAAACCACTGCGGGAAGAAATACAGCGAACAACCAACAACAAGTCCGACAGCAACCTGTCCGACAATCTTATACCGTCCGATAAGCCCCTTCGGAAGCTTCTTGATCACCTTGAGGTAATCATCGAGGAAGCCAACTGCGCCAAGTGATGCCGTTGTGAAGACAGCCATCACCACATACATGTTGAGGATGTTGGCCCAGAGCAGCGTCGGGACGAGGATAGCTGCAAGAACGATCAGGCCACCCATTGTTGGCGTGCCAGCCTTGAGGGAGTGTCCACCCACAGATTGGAGTTCTTGCTTTGCTTGTTCACCAATCTGCAAACGCTTCAATGCGCGGATGATACTTGGACCAACGAAGATCGCGATCAGGAGTGCAGAGATGGCGGCAGCTGCAGCACGGAATGTGACGTAGCTGAAAAGATTGATTCCGGCGATATCACCGAGTGAGCGTAACCACAGAGTAAGCTGATACAGCATAGGCCTTAGTGCTGAAGTTCAGAAAGAATGGTTTCCATCTGCATGCCTCGCGAACCCTTTATCAAGACAACCACGCCTTCGTGATCGTACTGACGTAGATCATCGGCGCAGCCGCGGTGTGTTTGATGGACGATCACATGGGGCAGGTCGACGAATTGCGCCGCTTCACGGAACTCATCCCCGAGGACAAGAACCAGATCGCATCGCGTAGAGGCTTCAGTAAGGATGTGGACATGTTCTTCGCGAGCAGCCGTGCCGAGTTCGCGCATGTCGCCAAGAACAGCGATGCGCTTTGTTGCTGGGTAGTGCTGCAGTGTACGAAGAGCCATGACCATGGATTCGGGATTTGCATTGTAACAGTCGTTGAGCACCGTCATTGCACCACGTTGCTCGACAACCATGCGCGCATATCCATGTCCTTGCGCCGGCTGATATGACGTAAGCGCGCGCTGCACATCAGCAGCATGCAGTTGTAGCGCCCAAGCAACAGCGAGTGCACACGTTGCATTGTATGCTGCTGCGAGACCAACGGCCTGCATTTGCGCACGTAGCGTAAACGTACCATGAACAAGGTGCATCGTGGGACGTACCTCGTGATCGAATGAAACGTGCGGATGAATATCTGCACCTGATTCGATGCCAAACGTGATGCAGCGAATGAAGGTTGATGCATACTTCGCGAGCCGATCATCGTCGACATTCACAAGTGCAAGACCATTGTGATCACGGAGCCAGTCAAAAAGCGCTGTCTCCTCACGTTCAACACCGTCTAGATCGATCAGCTTCTCGAGGTGCTCTTTACCAATGTTTGTGATAAGCCCGATGGTGGGCTGTACCATTGCACACAGCAGTTCGATTTCGCCAGGTTCATTTGTGCCGATCTCAATTACCGCTGCCTCGTGATCAGCAGTAAGCTGAAGCAGTGTGAGGGGAGTGCCAATCTGGTTGTTGTAATTGGCTTCGGTCTTGAGAACACGTAGTGTACTCGATAGCACGTGCGCAGTGAGATCCTTCGTCGAGGTTTTCCCGGCTGCACCAGCAATGGCAATAACCGGGAGCTGAAAGCGACGTCGGTGATGCCACGCAAACGAGCCAAGGCATTGCAGTGGGGAAGCAACCGCCATGAATGACGGTGCGTTTGGGGTAGACTGCACAAATGCGTCAATGTCGTACGCGGTGTCAACCACGATGAGCGACGCACCTCGCTCCACTGCAGCACCGATGTGATCATGTCCGTCGAGACGTTCTCCGCGTAGTGCGATGAATGCGTTCCCAGCGACCAGTGAACGCGTATCTGTGCTGATACCCGTAATGGACAGTGTGCGTGGTAAATGTGCGGCCGCGCTTCCTGCAATAACCTGCAGATCCTCGTATGTAAACGAAGCGGCATTCGTCATGTGTGTCACCCCTTATGCTGCGCTACAAACATAGGTCATGCGCGGCGCTCTGCCACGCGCAGTCGTGCACTTCTTGCTCGTGGGTTGCTGGCAACCTCATCAGGCTGCGCTTCGACGGCCTTCTTAGTGATAATCGAAAGGAGGTCGGTGTGGGCCTTGAAGACGTTCTTTACGACACGATCCTCACCACTGTGGTAACTCATCACGACAATCCGTCCGCCTGGCTGCAGCAATGGAATGATCGACGTCAGGGTTTGCTCGAGCCGACCTAGTTCGTCGTTCACCGCAATGCGGAGCGCTTGAAAAAGTCGTGCGAGTGTCTTGGGTTGATGATGGGGCGGAATATGCTGGATCACCACATCTCGCAGATCCGCTGTAGTTGACAGTTTGGCGAGCGCTCGGCGCTGCGCAACGGCCTTCGCCAGACGCCAGGCCTGGGGTTCGTCGCCGTACTCGCGAAAGATCTGCGCAAGCTCTGGTTCGGTACGACGGTTTAAGATATCGGCAGCGGTCTCACCCTCGGGTGTAAATCGCATGTCGAGCGGTGCCATCATCCGAAACGAAAAGCCGCGCTCGTGGTGATCAAACTGATATGAGGACACACCAAGGTCGAGCAGTACTGATTGAAGGGGCAAACCGCTCTCCTTGATCACATCAGCCATGGTAGCAAAGTTGGCGTGGACAAGACGAAGACGTGAGGTATCACCCTTCGCTAGCTCGTCGGCGAAGCGAACTCGACAGTGATCAATTGCTTTTTCGTCGGCATCAAAACTCATGATGATGCTCTCGGCTGGCGCCTCAGCGAGGATCGCGGCGGTGTGCCCGCCCCCTCCCAATGTTCCGTCCACAACGAGCCCTGGATGCTGAAGAAGCATTGCGTCGAGGCATTCGCGGAGCATGACGGGAATGTGGTATGTCGAAGGGTCGAGACGTGCCATACGGGGAAATTGCCGAATTTGTAGCGATCAATACGAGGACAACATGATTCGGAACACTGCACTGTTCCTTGGTCTAGTAGCGATCGCGGCAGTGTTGTGGTCAGTTTCTGGTGATGCAGTACCAGATCCCCCTACCAGTCGCGGCGCAGCGGTGTACCGAGAGTACTGCTATCGATGCCATGGCATGAATGGGGAAGGTGGCGATGGACGATTCCCAATTCGCGACAAGGACATCTGGTCGAAGGGTGTCGATACAGTAATTACAACCATTGCTTATGGAGCTTCGGGCGCATTGCGCTCGAACGATCAGGGTGTGCGCAAGGGTATGCCACCTGCACCGTACAACGATGCCGACATCGCGGAAGTGACGATGTATGCGATGCGAGTTATCGCCAATCGTCCAACGACAGTATCAGCGGCAGATGTTGCACGTGTTAAGCGTGAACATCTCGAAGCACTTCGACTCCGCCTGCGATCACGTTCCTCACAGTAGATCGGCGAGCGAGGCCACAGCAATCGGTTCAACGGCGAGAAAACCTTCGGCGTAATCCGTTCCGATTCGACTGCCATAGTATCGAGCGCGAGCTTCGAGCTCCATCAGGAATGCTGGCCGCGAGATGAAGGTCTCCGGCTCGTCCGACGTGTATTCCCCGGGTGCATGGAATTGCGACGTGTAAGCGCGAATAGAATCCATCTTCGCTGCAAATGTCGCTGAGATGTCCACATACAGATCCGGCAAACGCGGGAAATCATACTGCTGCTGGAAACACAACGTCCGCTTCGGACGATGTGGTTGCTGCTCGATACCATCACGATGTGTTACAACCTTCGCAAGCCCAGCGATGAACGTTGCAGCAGTGCACAGCTTGTGCACTGCGACATGGTCGGGATGCCGTTCGACCGGGGGCGGAATAAGCACGAGGTGCGGACGCCAAGCACGAATCGCCGATACGATTGCGTGAATGTTCTCTTGTGTATGCGCAATCGCACCATCAGGCATCGAAAGACATTCCCGATGACGCACACCAAGGATATCTGCAGCACGCTGCGCTTCTTGTTTGCGTAGCTCTGGAGTGCCTCGTGTACCAAGTTCACCGCGTGTGCAATCGAGAAGCACGACGTCGTGTCCCTGATTGGTGAGCGCGCGGATGGTCCCACCACATGCGAGCTCTGCATCATCTGGATGAGCCGAGATGACAAGTGCAAACGCGCTCATTGCACGTCTCCTAGCGTATCAATCTTTTCAACGCGACGTTCATGTCGTCCACCTTCGAAGTCGGTTGACAAAAACGCACGAACGATGTCTTTTGCGAGGTCAATCGATACCAAGCGTTCTCCAACCGCAACCATATTCGCGTTGTTGTGCATACGTGCGAGCTGCGCCATCTCTACGCTGGTGCAGTTGGCAGCACGAATCGAACGAACCTTGTTTGCAGCGATCGAGATACCAATGCCTGATCCGCATACAAGAACGCCAGCATCTGCCTGTCCGTCACGGACGAGGTGCGCTGCTTGTGTTCCATAGTCAGGGTAGTCAACAGATGCTGTCGATGATGTTCCCACGTCGGTCACAGAGTGACCATCAGCAACAAGCATTTCTTTCAGCGCTTCTTTGTACGCATACCCAGCGTGATCCGATCCAAGTGCGATTCTCATGGTTGTACTCCTGTGCTTCCGAAACCACCTTCGCCCCGTTGCGTGTCGGAGAGTTCCGACACAACATTCCACGTGCATTGCTCGTAACGGGCAACCACCAGCTGCGCAATCCGCATGCCGCGTTCGATGATTGCATCTTCGTTGGAGAAGTTCGCGAGAATCACCTTGATCTCGCCGCGGTAGTCACTATCGATCGTACCTGGTGCATTCAAGGCGAACACGCCATGCTTTGCTGCGAGTCCGCTTCGCGACCGTACTTGAATCTCGAAGCCTTGTGGGATTGCCACGCACAGCCCCGTAGGTACGAGCACGATACCACCAGCAGCTAACACCATCGGTACATCGACGGCAGCATGAACGTCCATCCCGGCTGATCCACTTGTCGCATAGACAGGCAGTGGAAGGTCCTGCGCATGGTCCATCCGAACGACATCAATCGTCATGATTACTTCCTTCCAAAGTCTGCTGGGTTCTCGCCCCAGAGCTCTGTTTCCCATTTGAGAACATGATTTACGAACGAATTGGAGCACAGCCACTCCTCGGCACGACGTATGAGTTCGAACACGGGGGCATTCCCACGTGTTCGTTCAACAGTCGTCTTAGCGTGACGGTTGCGCACCCACGCAATCGCGGTTCGCGAGTCTGAATAAATCGGCAGTGTGATCCCGTGCTTCTTGCAGTGTGCTAGTGCATGGACGATCGCGAGAAACTCACCCATGTTGTTCGAGCAATCCTCGTACGGCCCCATCCGAAAGAACTCAGCTTCCGTCTCGGTGTCTACTCCGCGATACTCCATGACGCCGGTTGACATGTTACATGCCGCATCAACGGAGATACTTGGGAGTACAACTGCACTGCGATCAAACGACGGCTTGCGCACGCGCGGTGACGACGGACGTGATGTTGCAGCAATGAGGTCGATCGGCCCCTCAGCAAAGGCGCGCTCGGCATCAGCCTGTGTATCGTACGATTTGTACTGCGCCTTTGGGAAGCCAGATATCTGCCGCTGCGCAACATCCCACGACGTGTACACTCCTGGTACGTGCCCAGTCCATACCACATACCATTTCGGTTTCTTCGCTTGCGCCATGGTACAAAGCTACGGTGTCACGTTCACCTGCGCACGATACTCGTCTACCAGATCACCATCGGAGCGAGGGTTATGTATGCGAAGACGCATTCCGCATCCGTTCTCGGAATCGGCGCGTTTGGAGTTGAAATCGAAGTCACGGTTGAGACCGGCCTTCCGTCATTTCAGATCGTTGGGCTTCCGGACAACGCTGTGCGTGAATCCAAAGAGCGCGTTACCGCCGCACTCCATCATGCCGGGTATGGGTGGGAGCCTCGTCGTATCACGGTGAACCTTGCCCCTGCCGACGTCCGCAAAGAGGGAAGTGCATTTGATCTGCCGATAGCCATCGGCATCATCCACGCGATGAACATGATCACTGCCCGCGACCTTGACGACACATGTTTGCTCGGCGAACTCGCATTCGACGGGAGCGTTCGTCCAACACATGGCGTGTTGCCAATGGTGATGATGAACGGGGCGCGACAGCGCTTCGTTGTTCCTGCACGGAATGCTGAAGAGGCGTCGATCAAACACGGGATCAACGTTGTAGGCGTACGAACGCTCCAGGAAGCAATCGACCACATCACAGGCACCTCACCGCTCCCTGCATCGGTATGTGACGTTGATGCCGTGTTTGCGCAAGCAACGCAGCGACATCGCGTGGATATGTCGGATGTCAAGGGGCAACAAGGTGTGAAGCGTGCTATGGAGGTGGCAGCTGCAGGCGGACATAATCTGATCATGGTGGGGCCACCAGGTGCCGGGAAGACGATGCTGGCCAAACGCCTCGCTACAATTCTTCCGCCGCTCACACTCGACGAAGCACTTGAAACAACAACGATACACTCTGTGGCTGGTCTTCTTCCCCCGGGACAGCCCATGGTCACCCAACGCCCCTTTCGCGCACCGCATCATACGATCAGTAATGCGGCGTTAGTGGGAGGGGGCGTTGGCGTGGTCCGTGCCGGAGAGATCACACTTGCGCACCATGGTGTGCTCTTCCTCGATGAAGTGCCCGAGTTTCAGCGCAATGTTTTGGAGGTGCTGCGTCAGCCCCTTGAAGAGCGACGTATTCGGCTGTCGCGCACGCGGATGAGTGTAGAGTTTCCTGCCAACTTCATGCTTGTGAGCTCGATGAATCCCTGTCCGTGTGGCAACTTCGGTAGTCAACGACGTGAATGTCGCTGCACGTCGAATGATGTGCAGCGCTATGTGTCGAAGATCTCTGGTCCACTGCTCGACCGTATCGACATCCATGTTGATGTCCCCGCAGTCGATGTTGAGCAGTTATCGAACGCTCCTCCTGGAGAAACCTCCGAGCAGATTCGCGCACGCGTGATTGCTGCACGAGCACGTCAGGCGACGCGTTTCGCGTCGCACGACGGCGTGTATAAGAATGCCGACATGTCGGCGAAGGATATCGAGCGCTTTTGTGGGATGTCGGAGCGAGCGCGCGCAGTTCTTACGGCCGCAATGCAGCGGCTACATCTGTCTGCGCGTGCGTTTGATCGCATCTGCAAAGTGTCGCGAACGATAGCTGACCTTGATGCACGGGACGATATCTCTGTCGACCATGTTGCCGAGGCAATCCAGTATCGCAATCTTGATCGTCCGTTCTGGAATGCGTAAACCTAGAGTCGGGAGGGGGCGAACATTGCATGCCGCACGGATGAGAGACCCTGTGTGAAATCGCGCATGTGCATCAGAAGATCGGTCTCCGCCTTCAGCGATACGAGTCCGCTCCGATGTGGTCGGCGAGCTGGTTGTTGCAGCTCTGCTGAGGTGACCGGTTGAATGAGCGATCCATCGACTTTGAAGAACTCGGCGATTTTCTGTGCCATATCAAACCGACTCATGAAATCGGGTCCGGCAACATGATAGAGACCGGTACGCTTGCGCACGGTGATGCGAAGAATTGCCTCTGCAATATCCTCGACGTACGTTGGCTGTGCGAACTGATCGTTGACGACGCGAATTGGTGTCTTCGATGAACATGCTTCGACAACCCACTGCACAAAATCGGGCCGATTACTTGGCGGACCGTACACGAGGCATGTGCGCACGATGGTGGATTGCGATGTGCCGCTTGTACAGACGTTCTCGCCAGCGAGCTTCGACTTACCATAGTAGTTGATCGGACTCGGCACGGCGTTCTCAGTGTATGGCCCCTTACTGCCATCAAACACATAATCCGTTGACACATGCACCAGGTGCGCATCAACGATACGAGCAAGGCGTGCGAGGTTCTCCACGAGTGTAACGTTGATAGCCCACGCCAGCTGACGGTCGGTTTCACATGCATCAACATTGGTGACGGCAGCACAATTGATGATCGTCGACGGCATTGCACGCATCACCGACTCCTTGAGAGCGGTCTTGTCCGTTACATCCAACACATCGACAGTAACGCGCGGGTGACTATGTGCAAGCTCTCGCGACGATACGCAGTGAATCTGCTCGTCTGTTTCATCGAGCAGCACGGGAAGAAGCGCTGAAGCTAGGCGGGAACCGGCACCTACAATCGTGATCATCAGGAGTACTTTCGTGTCATCAAGAATTGAGCTCGTCGCTGTGACGATCGAAGAGCAGGGATAATCTAGGAATTCCGTAATTCTGCATCTATGCGCATAGCCTTCCTTCTGCTCTTCGTTTGTGCTGTCGCTTCTGCACAACCTGATCTCGCACCGCTCAAGGTGCTCGTCAACGACACTCCAGAGCCAGGCTACCTCCTGCTTGCGCCGAACTGCCGCGTATCGCCCCGTCCGTACGGATCCTTCCTTGGTGTTTACAATGTGAATGGCGGGGTTATCCGCACTGGACGCGTAACGAACTTTCCGTTTGAGTACAAGGTGTTTCCCGACGGACGCCTTGGATACTCCGAACTGGTGGTCTTCGCCGGTGCATCGGTTCCTGCCGGCGTGTACATCGTCGATACCCTCCTTGCACCTCAAGAGTTTGTGTCGCAGTCGCGCGGATACCTCACAACGCAACACGACTTTCACATGCTGCCGAATGGCAACATGTTGATGCTAGGAGCTGAGGATGTCACGATTGACATGAGCGAAGTCGTCCCAGGCGGACACCCCGCTGCGAATGTTGTGAACGCAGTCATCCAGGAGATCGATCGCGATGGTCGCGTCGTTGTACAATGGAAGGCACTCGATCACTTGCCGATCACCGATTCATACGAAGATCTCACCGCCCCTGCTATTCGCTTTTGTCACAACAACTCATTGTGGATTGATGACGATGGCAACTGGATTATCTCCATGCGCCACATGTCTCAAGTGATCAAGATCAATCGCACAACAGGCGAGGTGATGTGGAAGCTTGGCGGAAAGAGCAATCAATTCACTTTCATCGGCGATCATCCAGAGCTTGCACCAACGTACTTCAGCTACCAACACGATGCGCGTCGTTTGCCGAACGGTAATATCTCGCTCTTCGATAACGGCACACAGCATACACCACAGTATTCACGCGGTGTTGAGTATCGTCTCGACGAACAGGCGAAAACGGCAACGATGGTGTGGGAATACCGACATGTGCCAGATTATTACGTGAGCATTCAAGGGGGCTTGCAGACACTCCCGAATGGTAATCGTGTACTCGGATGGGGAAGCGCCGCAAATGATGGTGCGCCAGGAATCACCGAAGTCGATTCCACCGGTCGCGTGGTGTTCGAGGCTGCATATCCAAAGCAGATGTTCGTGTACCGTGCAACGAAGTATCCAGTGTGGCCAACAGGACGTCCATCAGCAACTGCTGTGATCAACGATGTACTCTCTGGTGAGCAGTACGCGTATTGGCGAGGTACACAGTACACAGGTACAACAGTTACGTTCCGGTCTCTTGAGTCGAGCTTCTACAACCGCACAACAGTGCGACGCTTTGCATGGTCACCGAAGAATCCGCAATGGACTGTTGAATCACCACACATTCATCAGTCACGCATCGAGCTTCTGCTCGAGGGCATTCGCAACGAGCGCATTGATGTGCGGTTCAACATTGATACACTCGGCATCACATTTGATCCCACAAAGCTTATCGTGTATCATCGTCCACTCATCGATAGTGGTCGCTTCCAACCGCTCTCGACACGATTTGATGCAGCAACACGCGAACTTGTTGTGGAAGCAACAACAGGTGGGGAGTTTTGCTTCGGCATTCCACAGGTTCCTGTGCAAGAGGTAACATCACCGCTTCTGGCATGGCCGGTACGGGGCGAACGCATTCTTGAGCGAGCAACGCACGACTTCAAGGTCACACCAAACGGACGTGTCGATTCAATTCGAATTCAGGTGTCTCGTGATCCGAGTTTTACGAAAGGTGTGATTGATCTCTCGACGACGAGCGACCGTACAGCTGTCAGTGTTGACGATGCATCGTACAAGGTTTACTGGCGCGCGATGGCGTTTACAGGCGGACGTGCCAGTGTGTGGTCCGCTGTTGACTCTGCGAGAGTCGCTCCGGCATACCTCGATGTGACACGTCCAACTACGGACGTGCAGTGGGCCTATGATAACGCGTATGCCATCTCGTGGCGGACCAACGTTCGCGGTCTTGTGCGGATTGAACTTGTGAAGGACAACCAAGTGGTTGCTCGCATTGCAGACAGTGTACTAGCACGCGCACAAGGCTTCCTGTGGAAGGTGCCGTTTAGTGTACCTGCAGGACGTGAGTATCATGTACGAGTCTCGTCGATCGATCCATCATTCGTTGACATCGTCACAACTGGTACACAGAACATCACCATCACCGATGTTGTATCGATAGCTGAGGATCGTCTTGTGCAGGGGGCAGTAACAATCGCACCAGTACCTGCTAACGATCATGTCACAGTATCAAACGTCGCATCCGGTATCGTGAGCATTGACGTGTACGCAATCACAGGTGAGCGTGTTGCTACACAGCCGTCACGCGGAACACGCGAACACCTATCAGCACAGCAATTGCCACCGGGGATCTACACTGTACTTGTGACAGACACTCGCGGCATTGTATACCGCGCACCGTTGATCATCGCGCGGTGATAGAGCTTCGTTAGTAGCCCGTAGGGTGACCGTTTTTCTTGCGCCATTCGAAGATGGGCCTGAACGGACCGTACTTGTGCTGTTCTTGTGAAAACGGATCGTCGTACGGCGGAAAGAAGTAGTCGAGCGGCTTCTCTTTATGCACCGGATATTCGTTCACAAGGTATGGTTGTGGACGTGTGTGAAGCTTGTCGTCGTTGACATACGCTGCAACATCCATCGCCTCTTCGTCTGTAAGCAGAGGCTTATCCCACCGGGCAATATCGTTCGGCATGTTGTACTTGATGAATTGCGCCGACTTGATCAGACGGTGCATTGATGATCCCGGCTGATAGGACATCGGACCCCAGAGCGGGGGATAGACATAGGCAATCCCATCCTCCTTGAGCACGCCCTGTCCGTCATCGCCATGGCAGCGCTGACAGTGCTTCTCGTAGACTGCGCGCCCCTTGATTGGATCTGCCGGACGATCGAGCAGCGTGATCGCCTTGAGGTTGTCGCCATGGACGCGTTTTCCAACAGGGACGCCTTTACCCACCCACTGCATGTAGGCAAGCATCGCTATCATCTCCTTGCTGTCGAGAGGAATAGGTTTGCCATTCAGGGGGCGCTCAATGCAATTGTTGATGCGATCCGCGAGCGTGAGAATTCTGCCTTCGCGCGCGCGGTACTGCGGATAGCGTGCATGCGCAGAAAAGTAGTTGAGTCCGAAGGGGCGCGTACCAGCTTCGAGGTGACAGTTCTGACAGCCCAACCCATTACCACCGAATGAACCGACGGAGCCCTTTGGTCCAAGGTAATACGGGAAGTTGACGAGCAAATCACGACCGTAGCGGATCATGTCGCCCGTGGCGTCGTTAGGAATGTCTGCCGTGTCGGGCGGTACGAAAAGCGCGGTATCTGCAGGCTGCACCAATGTCTGCTGCTGCGGTGTTTCGTTTGAGCACGCAACCAGCAGTATGAGGAGAGCGATGTACATGAGCTTCATGTGCATTTCACTTTTCGAATGTACGCTGCTCCTTCTTCCACGCATCGAAGCCCCCTAGCATGTTATAGACATGCGTATAACCCATCGAGTCGAGTTTGGTTTCGGTGTCCTTGCTTCGGCGACCGGATTTGCAGTACACGATGATGGTGGCGTTCTTCGGAAGGGTAGAAACCTGTTTCCAGAAATCCTTCGCGTAGAAATCCATCAGTCGAGCGCGCTTCAAATGTCCGTCGGCGAATTCGCCTGGAGTGCGCACATCGAGTACGATGGTTGATTTCTTGGCGACAAGTCGCGCAGCCTCGGCTGTTGTGACGTCGCCGCTAGCGTGAGCCGCCGTGCAAACGACAGCGAAGGCGATGAGAGTCGTGAGTGTTCGCATGAATGAATATAGGGCCTAATACCAGCTGATTGTTCGGTCCTTCCTAATTTCCAGCATGTCTGCACGCACTACTCTAAGCCATATCGCGACAGCTGTGATCATGCTGATTGCCGTGGCATCATGTGCTATCAAGGCTCAGGAGATCATTCCTGAGGAAATCACTCCTCAGGATATGAACTGGGGCACCCAGCCTGATACGTCATCTCCGATAAAGGTGCAGCTATTCGCGCAACTATGGGCGCGGTACAACCAAAACAACCCAGGTACTGTCGCTCTTGGCTCGGTGCAGGATGAGAGTTTCGACATCGGAGTGCGGCGCGCACGTGTCCAGGCGTTTGCGAACATCAACGATCGCGCAACGCTCTTCATCCACTATGGCTTCAATAATTTCAACTACGCGTATCAAAGCGCAGGCAACCGTCGCATACAAGCATACTTTCACGACTTCTTCGGTGAGTATCGACTGTTCGATAAGAACGAACTCAAGCTCGGAGCAGGCTTGTCGTTTGTTAATGGACTCAGTCGGTTTGCTCAGCCTGCAATCATTGCATTGCCGACAATGGACGGTGCGTTGTTCGCACAAGCTACATCGGAGCAGAACGACGTAACAGGTCGGAAGTTGAGTATCACAGCTCGTGGACAGATTGGTCCGATCGACTATCGTGTGGCGATCTCTGATCCAATGGCTGTTACGACCAATGGTCAAACTCCACGTTCAATCGCACCACAGGCAAACTTTGCGCAGAACCAGCGAACGCTGCAGCAGCAAGCGTATGTGATCTATCAGTTCTTCGACCACGAGCCCCATCAAGTGCCAAACATGGCAGGTACGTACTACGGAACGCGCAAGGTCTTCAATGTTGCTGCCGGAGTGATCTACCAACCGTCAGCGATGTGGCGATCACGTGGTGCAGACACGGCGTATGAAGATCTCTTGTTGGTTGCGGTTGAATCGATGTACGATGCACCAATCGATCGCAACGGAACGACATTGAGCGCATATGCTGGCGTGTTCCATCATAACTACGGCTCGAACTACCTTCGGTATAATGGCGCGATGAATACGGGAACCGGTTCATTCGTTTCGGCCGACACCACACAGCTCCGTCCGCTCACACAGTATGGACCATCGTGGGGAAATGCCTTCCCCATGTATGGTACAGGCGAAGTTGTCTACTCGCATGTGGCGGTGTTCTTCCCGAAGGTTTTAGGCAACGTTGGTGTGATGCCATATGTGTCGGCGAACCTTGCTTGGTATGAACGACTCAATCGCCGGCTTACTGACGTGTATGCTGTTGGTTGTTCGTTCTTGCTTGACGGCATTCGCAGTCGTGTAAGCCTTGAACTTCAGAATCGTCCAACGTTCGGCATTGATGTGTCGCGTGATCCATTCGGTGAACTTGTTGCGGACGTTCGTCGTTCGCAATTCGCGTTGCAGTATCAGGTGGTATGGTGAAACACTTCTATCGTCAGGCGCAGATTCTTGCGCTGGTAACAATCCTGTATAACATCGTCGAAGGCATTGTCTCGACAACGATGGGGTTTAGCGACGAGACGCTTGCCTTGTTCGGGTTCGGCGTTGACAGTTTCATCGAGTCGATTTCTGGCGTTGGTGTGTACGTGATGATTCGTCGCATCGCACACAGTGCTGAACAGGTAACAGCAAGCCAACAAACTGAGTTTGAGAAGCAGGCACTCCGAGTAACTGGGTGGGCTTTCTATGCGTTATCGGCGATGCTTGCAGCGACGGTCATCGTGAACGTCATTGAGCATAAAGCACCCGAGTCGACCTTCTGGGGTGTTGTCATCTCGTCGATATCAATCCTCACAATGTCTGCGCTTGTCGCAGCCAAGCGACGTGTTGGACGCGCACTGAATAGTGCACCAATTCTCGCTGATGCGAACTGCACCCTGGTCTGCATTTACATGAGCATCGCAGTGCTGATATCTTCAGCGGTGTATGAACTCACATCGTTTGCGTATGCTGATGCGATCGGAGCAATTGCCATTATCTGGTTCAGTGTGTCAGAGGGACGTGAGTGTTTTGCCAAGGCGAAAGGACATCAGTGCGGATGCGAGCACGAGTAGTTCTGATCCTGATGCTGTTTGCCATCGAGATAACAGCGCATGAGGATACGCTACGCACAGGACTCGATTGGTCGTTTGTACCAATTCCTGCGTACACGCCTGAAACAAGCTGGATGGCTGCGCTCACCGCGTTTGTGACGTATCGCGACACTGTTGATCCAAGCTATCGTCCATCGTCTGTTGCCATTGCAGCACAGGGAACGCTCAAGAGTCAGTTTGCCCTCGGCCTCTATCCCGAGATCTATCTCGATGGTAATCGCATGCGTATCGAGGGCGCAATTGAATGGTATCTGTATCCGTATAACTTCTTCGGTATCGGCAATGCGAATCCCTCTACCAATGCTGAGCTCTATACCCCGCATGGTGCGAAGCTCGAATTGCGTGCATTGTACGCCCTGAGTGGCACGCGCGTCCAACATGGACTCAGTGCTGGTATTCACCTAGATCTTCGATATGATCACATCAATTCCGTGGAGTCACGCAGCGATGGTACGCGGGGTCCGCTCGGACGTGGTGAAGTAGTCGGTGCATCAGGTGGATGGTATAACGGCATCGGACCGCAGGTATCGTACGACACTCGCGACAACAACTTCGATGCACGATCAGGTGTTTTCGCAGAAACACACCTTGTTGCCTACGGGCCACTACTTGGTAGCACGTATAGCTCCGTCGTCAGCACGCTTGATGCGCGTGCCTACACGCCTCTCTCGGAGAACATTTCAATGGCAGGTCGCGTACATGTTCAATCAGCAACAGGTACACCGCCTTTCCTACAGATGCCAAGTATCGGCGGTTCAAACAACATGCGTGGAATGATCGACGCACAGCAACGCGATCGCATATCCATGTTTGCTGGTGCAGAGGTTCGTTTCCCAATCGTGTGGCGCTTCCGAGGCGCTGCATTTGCCGATGCCGGACAGGTTGCATCAACAACGTCGTCGGTAGCACTCAATCAACTGTGGATCAGTTGGGGTGCCGGCATTCGATTTCTTCTCGTACCAGAAGAGCGCATCTCACTACGGTTCGACGTAGGCGTAGCGCGCGGCGTTCCGCAGTTCTATCTAGGATTCAACGAAGCGTTTTAATCGTCCTCCAGCGTATTGTGCGCCGCCGTGAAACGTCAATCCCGGTGTGGTCGCCCCGGTGTGGAACATTGCAAATAATGCAGCATGCGTGACGTAGGGGCGAGACCCTGTCTCGCCCGTGTAGGCATCGGGCGATACCGCGATGTTGTATCAATGTGTGTCGATCATTACGTGTAGGCGAGACAGGGTCTCGCCCCTACTGTGTTGCGGTGCTTTAACACTGTCACTTTCTAGGATAACTCACAGCTTACATTACGGTGATGTTCCAACGATAGGTTCGCATGTCTTTCTAATCGACATTCATCACCTTTATCGTTTACGGAGCGTTTCTATGAAAATGTTGGGTCTCTTTGCAGCAGCAACTATTGCTGCGAGCGGTGCGATTACAGCGCAGGACTTTCCTGTGCGAATCGAGCCAGTCACAATGATTCCGTACCTCCAGGGACGCGTCGTTGTGCCACCATCACCACTGAAGTATCAGAACATCTTCGTTGGTGGTGTTGATAGTGTTGAAACTGACATGGGTCGTACTGCTGCAAAGCAGTGGCACGATTACATCGGCTATGCAGCGGATGAATCAGGCACATCGCTAGGATACATCATTGTGAACCACGAAATGATCGAAGCCAACGACAAGATTGGTGACGGTGGTGGTATGACAATGTTCAAGCTCGGCAAGAAGGCTGATGGCACACTCGAAGTACTTGATCAGACACTTCCCGATGGTCGCAAGGGTAAGTTCTTCAATGTCGACTTCAAGAACACTGTCGGCGAAACAGGCATGAACTGTGGTGGTATGTCGGGATTCGGTCGAGTATGGACAGCCGAAGAGTGGTATCAGTCATCGAACAAGGGAATCAATGCAGAGGGTAAGGGTTTCCGCGACACATCTGACTTCGTGATTGGCTCGAAGCAACCATCAGGCTTCCCAGGTCTCGACGGAAAGACAATCAAGCGCTTCCAGAACCTGAACTGGATGGTTGAGATCGATCCAAAGACGGCAAAGGCAGTTCGCAAGTACTACAACTGGGGTCGCCAAGGCTTCGAAGGTGGTGTTGTACACCCTGACGGCAAGACAATCTTCCTCTTCGAAGACGGTGCAGCTGGTCGTTCGATCCTCACAAAGTTCGTAGCTGATGTTGCTGGTGATTACACAAAGGGTAAGACCTACTTCTACAAGCAAGATGCCGGTAAGTACACAGGCACATGGGTAGAAGTACCAAACAACCCTGCAACAGATTGGGAAATCCTTGTTGCTCCACACAACTGGGCAAAGACGAAGGGTATCACCGGGTTCACACGTCTCGAATGGGGCGCATTCAACAAGACAGATGGTAAGATCTACATCACCGAAACCGGTCAAGATCGTCCAGGTGCAAACTACAAGTCAGCACTCGCAGATGGCTGGACACTTCCTCAGCACACGTATGATCGCGCGAAGGAGCAAGGTGTAGCAGTCGACAGCAGTGCCCACATGGATTACTACGGTCGTGTTCTCGTGCTTGACCTTAACGACAACTCTGTTCGTTCATTCCTCGAGGGCGGTCCGTATATCACAGATGCACAGGCTGTGCCAGCTCGCTACCCTGAAAAGCATCTCTCGAACCCCGACGGTCTTGGCTTCCTCTATGTAAATGGTAAGACGTTCATGGTCATTGAAGAAGATCTCAATGGTGTGAACTTCGGCCGTATGCCAAACACTGGTATGCGTGGTACGAACTGCGAAGCATGGCTGCTCGACATGTCGAAGGCCCCATCGATTGACAATCTCTACCGTCTTGCAATCTCGCAATATGGATCAGAGATCACCGGCTTCACATCACTCGACGATGGTAACACGGTGTTGATCAATGCACAACATCCCGACAATGCAACAATCTCCGATGCAGCGGCGAAGAACTCGCTTACGTTCGCGATCTCGGGTCTGAAGCAGCTTGTGAACTCGATTGAGAAGGACAATGATGGACGCACACAGGGCGCTGTGTCAGTCTTCCCGAACCCTACATCGACACAGCTCAACTTCACATCACCAGTTGACGCAGCACTATATGATGCTACCGGCGCACGTGTACGCGTCGTTCGTGAAACCACATCGCTCGACATCGCCGATCTTGCATCAGGCGTCTACTATGTGCGTTTTGCTGACGGAACAACACAGCAAGTGGTAATCCAACGCTAACGCTAACAATCTGTTTCGCGCACAGGGCCGGTGTCGTCACGACATCGGTCCTGTGCTGCATTCATGTAATGATGAATCTGTGAGGCAACATGCGTCGAGCTACACTTCTGGTACTAGCGAGCACGGTAACGTCGTTGCTCCTCATTGGAGCTCTTTCGCGAGACATGCATCGAGAACGTCGCGACACGCAACGCGCGATACTTGAAGATGTTAGTCGTGATGCCGTAGATGCTGCGATATCGTTCTCATCCGCGGCACATCGAACGAAGGCCGGAGATAGTGCTGCGGCTTTGCATGCATCATTCGAGACACTGCGTCGTGCATACAAGGCTCTTGAGCCTCTGATCGAATATCTCGATCCAGGTACAGTAACAGCGCACATTAACGGTGCGCCGTTACCGAAGTTGGATCCCAAGTCGACTTTCATTGAGATCCTCGAACCCGAGGGTCTACAGGTCATCGATGAGGTGTTGTACGAAGATGCCCTGTTTTCAGATGAGCAGATAGCTCTCGTGTGTGATCGTTCAGATCGCATCGTTACATCGCTGCGCTATGCATCGGGATTGCTCCGCACAGCCCCTTGGTCAGATCGCATGATCTTAGAGTGCATTCGGACAGGAGTACTTCGCATCACGGGAATGGGAATCACCGGCTTTGATCGACCGTCGTCGGAACCATCGTTATCAGACAATATCCCTGCGCTTGCGACAATCCGATCGCTGCTTACCACATATTCTCCATGGTGTTCTTCTGTCTCGAGTACGACATGTCTTGACCGAGCACTCACATCGATTGCGATCGCCGAGGAGTACATGTTGTTGCCATTCGACGAGTGTGATCGTGCAGAATTGATCCGAACAGCTCTTGATCCACTGTATGCTAGCGTCGTAGAGATCCAATCAACGCTTCAAGTAGAGTTCGCCGACGAAGTTGGAAGCGGGCTTATCGTCGTTAACCCACGTGGTAAGAGCATGTTTTCTGACGACACCTTCAATCCGTATGCAACTACGGGTATGACGGCGGCCTCGCATACATCTGACATGGTAGAACTTGGACGATTGTTGTTTTTTGATCCAGTGCTTTCGTCGACCGGCGCGCGCGCGTGTGCGTCATGTCATCAACCCGAGCTCGCATTCACGGATGGACGCAAGACGAGCCTTGCTCTTGGCAAGACCAGATCCATTCAGCGGAATGCTCCAACGCTGATTAACAGCGTATATGCGCGACGATTTTTCTATGATCTCCGTGCACTGCGACTCAACGATGTGATATCGCACGTAGTGACTCACGAGGATGAATTCGGCTCGTCGTTGCTTGACATGGTCGGACGTCTGCGCGATTCGGATGAGTACGTCCAGCGTTTTGAGCGCGCGTTTAATGTCAAGGGGCCAGAAGCAATCGACGCAACGAATGTCGGACTCGCAATAGGTGCATACGTCACAACATTACGTTCGTTCAATTCCCGCATCGACCGATACCTCCGAGGTGAAGCTGTCCAGATCTCGGCAAGTGAACGTCGTGGTATGAACCTCTTCATGGGTAAGGCTGTATGTGCGACATGTCACTTCCCACCAACGTTTGCGGGCTACGTACCGCCAGCGTTTGTCGAGAGTGAATCAGAAATTCTCGGTGTTCCCAAGCGCGTTGATACTGCTAACGCAATTCCAGATAGCGATGTAGGTCGTGCTGCCGGCATTCGACGCGAACACTCAGAGATCTATCGTCATTCGTTCAAAACACCGACGGTGCGAAATGTGGAGCTGACGGCGCCATACTTCCATAACGGTGCATATCAGAGCCTCGAGCAAGTGGTCGACTTCTACACACGAGGCGGTGGCAAGGGAATAGGATGGGATGTTCCGTATCAGACCCTACCATTCGATAACCTCGACCTAACAGCGGACGACAGACGCGACATCATTGCATTCATGCGAGCACTCACCGACACGACGGGTCTAACAAAGCGTCCGACTCGCTTGCCGAAGATGCGGTCGTCAACAGCACGCCGTCCGATAGGTGGTGATTACTGACCTGTTGATACGATCCCATCGACGTCTGCCTTGACGTATGAAGATGTGCCGAAGGCAAGTACAGGTACCATGATCGGACTAAACACGCCGAGAATAATGCCGTAGAATGTGCCCTTCCCGAACCGGTGTGCGAGATCGATCATCACGTGAAGACCGATACCCAGCTCAACAAGCAACGCGATGAGAGGCACGAAGCTGCGTGCTTGCTGCGACAGCACAACGATCGTATGCGAGCCGAGCAGCAGGATAATCCACCACCGCGGACGCTGAACAATGCGCAGCAGCGTTACGATGTTCAAGAGTGGTACGTAAGCATGCCATGCTGGGGCCCCAGCTCGTGAGAACAGTCGCCCGTAACAGTACCCGTAGAAGAGATACAGGATAGCGAGTATCGCTAGTTGTACTGGGAACGGCATGTTCATAGTACGATGTTCAGACCCACCTGCACATTCGGCATCACGCCGATGTCGCCGTAGTCGTCACGGAACCCGAGACCAGCCTCTGCGTTGAAGTAAAAGGTATTCGAGCCGAAGAGCGGTGTGTTCACGCCGATTTCTGGTCCGACGACGCCACCGCCAAAACTCCACGAATCGCCGCTATCGAAGATTGAGAACCCGATGAGCGTGATGTAGTGATACCGGAGACCAACGTAGAATGGTCCTCCACCGATCGCGTACCCGGCACCGAGGGAGTAGATAGCTCCGAACGACAGCTGGGCGGTCGCATCAACGACGAATGTGCGATTGGATTGATCACCCCCAAGAAACGCAATGCGCGGTCCGATGATACCCGGGAATCCACCCTGAAGACCAATGGCGATGTCGTCGGCGCGTGAAGCGGTAACGGCGAGTAGCGAAACAATGAGTAGAATTAGACGCTTCATGTGTAATCCCCCGGATGCTGGATGTTGTACTAATTGGACGATCGAATATAGCCATACGTAGGTAGTCTGAGTACGGTCGTATCTTGCGTCTCCTCAACACGGAGAACGTCTATGCGCATCGTTACACGCGTCATCGCATTTGCTGCGTGCATCGCAGCACTTTCAACAAGTTTCAATGCTTACGGACAGGAGATTCCGCAGCCGCGCAGTATCCGCGCGACGAATGGCGTCCTGGTCGATACCTTGAATCTCGTGATGACAACCTTGGACATTCAGGGTCGAAAGGTTGAGGCTCGGACGTATAATGGCAAGACACCGGGTGACGTGTGGCGTGTAAAGCCGGGTGAGACGATGAAGATCCACCTCAACAATCAATTGCCACCCAACCCTGACCAGGATCTGCCTGACCAGGGCAATTATCCGCAACGAGCGAATACCACCAACCTGCACGTGCACGGACTGAATGTTTCTCCGAAAGACAATGGCGACAATGTTCTTCTGTCGATCCTACCTGGTGAGAAGTTCGATTTCGAGTTCGCACTGCCTGACAATCACGCTGCAGGTACGTATTGGTATCATCCTCACCATCACACGTCAACGTACTCACAGGTGGTAAACGGTCTCGCTGGCTCAATCGTTGTTGAAGATCCAACAGATCCCAGCATCACGGATCCAGCATTGCTTGCAATGGAAGACCGCGTGTTCCTGTTTTCGTCCTTCACAGTCGACACAGCAACAAACACGATTCCATATCCGCGTCGCTTGACATCAAAGACAGCTACAGTCCCACTTGTCGGCGTTGATAGTCCTGTGTTCGTGAATGGTGTTCTCGGTGGAACGATCTCTATGCGTCCGGGAGAGATTCAGCGCTGGCGATTGATTAACGCAACGTACGAGCTCACAATGCGCTTGCATTGGAAGAAGATTGTCGGTAACGACACAGTCGATGTTGAGCATCTCAACATCGCACGGGATGGCCTGTATTTTGCCCAAGCCGCAACTGCATCATGGGTTCCATTTACATCGGGATCGCGCGCAGATATGCTTGTGTCTGCACCGACAGATGATGCCACGTACATCGTGATCATGAAGACGCTCGATCGCAACATGAAGGAGATCGAGAGTCGTGTGATGGCAACGATCGTTCGCACTGGCGAACCAATCGTACCTGCAATGAAGATGCCGGAGAAGCTTCCAATTGCGATCAAGCAGGGCTCGATCCGCACAGAAGAAATCACAGGTACACGTGAAGTAGTATTCCGCATCGGCGACTTCGGTCCTGTCGCAACAGACTCCACGGCGATCAGCCGCATCTTCACCATCGACAATACACCGTTCAATCACGACGTTGTCAACATCACTGTTAAAGCAGGTGATGTTGAAGAGTGGACGATTCGTAACGAGAGCGATGGATGGCACCCATTCCACATTCACGTGAACGAATTCCAAGTAGTTGCCATCAACGGCAAGTACATGGAGCAACCGGTATGGCACGACGTGTTGTTGTTGCAACCGCGAACAACTTACACGATCCGTCATCGCTTTGACGAGTTCGATGGCAAGACAGTCCTCCACTGCCACTTCCTCCCGCACGAAGATTGGGGCATGATGAACATCATTGAAATTCTGCCTCGTACATCATCAGTTGATGAAGAGCCGTGGAAGAATCCGATGGCATTCCCTAATCCTGTCGCTGGACGTCTGCAGCACCTTACGGTCCGTTTGCCAGAGTTTCTCAACGATCAACCGGTTACTGTCAGCCTCCACGACGTCCGTGGAGAAGAGCTGCAGACAATCACGACAACGGCCGCGGCAACACCGACAGTACGATTCAATGTTGATGCGTACACGGCTGGCTCGTACTTCGTCCGCATTAACGATGGACGTCGCTACAAGGTAAGCGAGATGGTGGTGCTCGTTCGATGAAGATGTTCCTCGCATTCGCATGTGCACTCATTGCACTGTGTAGTGAGGTGTATGCTCAGCATCGCGTGGTGCAGAAGCTACCAGCTGTTGTTTTGTCAGGGGGCGTCACAGTCGATCTGCTCGCAGCTTCAGATGCAGCACCGATTATCGTGGTGCGACATCTCGGTGCGACATGCTCGCATTGCGTCGAGCAGGTACGCGCGCTCATACGATATCACGATGTGTCAGGCCCCCTTCCTGCGAAGGTCTACGCCATCTCATCCGATGACGTCCCGACGTGCGACTCAATGACCAGAACGCTTCGCTTCGACACGACGGCGATTGCCCTGTGCTCGGATGCTGACGATGCGTGTGCGAATGCCCTCGGCTGCGTGATCTCGGAACGAGATGGAACAATCACCGACCTTCATCTCGTCATGATCCTCCACCGACGACGTGTGCTCTTTGAGCACTATTCGATTACGCCGTTGATGAGCTTTGGTGATGTGATGCGTATCGCTGCTGATGCGATGAAGCGCTAGTGCTAACCTTACAGCTGCGCTATCCACAGATAGACTGGCATGCCGATGGTGATGTTGAACGGAAACGTCACACCGAGTGCCATCGGAATGTACAGTCCGGGGTCTGCTTTAGGTGCAGCCAGACGCATTGCAGCCGGAACGGCGATATACGAAGCGCTTGCCGCAAGCACAGCAAACATGAAGCGATTTGCAGGATCGCTGATGAAGCCGTGACTTAGGAATGCAACGGCAGTGCCGTTGACGAGAGGCATCAAGATGCCCCCTAGCACAGCAAGCCAGCCGTAGCGACGGAATGCTCCGATCTTGGTGCCTGTAATCATGCCCATCTCAAGCAGGAAGATCGCGAGGAAGCCTTTGAAGATGTCCGTTGTAAAGGGCTTGATGCCCATGGCGGCCTTCTCGTCGGAGATCATGCCAACGATGAGACTGCCCGTGATCATGAGCACGCTACCGTTGGTGAACGAGTGGTGCAGAACGTCGCGCATTGATAGAGAAGTACCGTTCTGCTTGTCGTAAATCGACATCAACATCACGCCGACGATGATTGCTGGCGCTTCCATGAGTGCCATCACTGCCACCATGTGTCCACCAAAGACCATGCCCTGTGCTTCGAGTACAGTAGAGGCTGTAACAAAGGTCACAGCACTCACCGAGCCATACGCCGCCGCAACAGCTCCAGCATCTGATACCGACAAGCGACGCTTGAGAATGAAGAACGTATAGAGCGGAATCACCGAGGCTACAACGAGGCCTGCGACGCATGACCAAATGATCTCCTGCGTCAGTGGACTGTGAATCAGCTCTTGTCCACCCTTAAAACCAATCGAAAACAGAAGGTAGAGACTGATAAACTTTGCCGAGCTGGCAGGGATCTCGAGATCGCTCTTGACGCGGACAGCAAGAATCCCCAGCAGAAAGAACAGCAGCGTGGGGTTGGTCAGGTTCGAGATCAGAAGTTGCAAGTCCATAGGCGCACAAAGATACCCAGGTCCCCCTTTGAATGCCGGGAAAGTATAGTACCCGGCATTCAGTTGTAAGTCCTTTACCTTCGGTATCTGCCGGGTACTATACTTTCCCGGCATGTACCGAATGATCACTTCGTAGTTTTCGGGCATGGAGAACGAGATACTTCCCGGATATACACTGCATCCGGCAACCGAAGAAGAGTTCATGACGCTCTACAAAGAGCGAGAGTCACGGTACTTCGCCGGATTCGAGCAAACAGACCTCGTCGGTGAGGTATCGGATCACGACCGTGAGCAATTCGCCATACGACACAAAGCATTTACAGGCGGCGAGCGGTTTCAGTGGTTCATTCAACACAAGGGTGATATCATTGGGTGGACGCTTGCTCAGCAGGACGATCCGATCACACTGCTAATGCGTAATACTGCGGTCGACCCTGCGCATCGCCGTGTAGGGGTCTATACCGCCTTGTTGGCTTTCGTTGTCGCTTTCGCCCGTGAACATGGTTACCAGCGTATTACGTCAACGCATTCCGCAACGAATAATGCGATTCTGATTCCGAAGCTGAAAGCAGACTTTGTGATCAGCGGGTTGCATGTTGACGAGAGGTTCGGTGT
The DNA here is from genome assembly GCA_964432155.1 of uncultured Melioribacter sp. Lineage (GTDB taxonomy): Bacteria > Bacteroidota > Ignavibacteria > Kapaibacteriales > Kapaibacteriaceae > UBA10438. The sequence continues at coordinate 39,340 of CAYSMF010000011.1, forward strand.
GATGGTGCATCTCACGCACTTCCTCTACCCGCATCGTAGGAGCGTCGTCGAACGCCGTGTTCGCGGTATCTAGCGCAGTTGTTGTTGTAAATTGAATTGTTTCTTCCGACCACGACAGGGGTTTCTATGCGCCATCTCTACCGAATTCTTGCGGCAAGTTTGCTTGCACTTACATTCATTGCATGCTCAACAACTGATCCGGTCGAGAGTGTAACGCGCATTCGCAAAAACGCGAAGAATCTCACAGCACAGGAAAAAGCAGACTTCGTCAATGCCATCCTGAAGATGAAGCAGACACCGTCGCCGTACAATGCCGAGCTGAACTACTACGACCAGTTTGTCGAATGGCACCTGCTTGCATTCTATTGCGTGCCGAACGACAACACACACGAGATGTACCCAGCGCACCAACGTCCGTCGTTCTTGCCATGGCACCGCGTGTATCTCGACATGTTCGAGAAGGCACTCAAGCAAGTTTCGGGCAAAGACATTGCTGTGCCGTACTGGGACTGGACAGATCCAAGCTCTACAGCAGCGGTGTTCTCCGACGACCTTCTCGGTGGTGATGGCGATCCAACGCAAGACTACGCCGTCACAACAGGTCCGTTTCGTAAAGGGGCTTGGAATATTCGCATCGATGATACACGCGACATTAACATCATCTTCATCGAAGAAGAGGGTGATCCGAACAATGTTCCGTACCTCGTGCGTGGCTTCGGCAAGTTCAAGGATAGCACAGTCACGTTGCCAAGTATTGCGGAGCTGAATAACACACTGAGCATTAGCAAGTACGACTCTGCCCCTTGGGACTCATCTGTTGACACCGCTGTGAGCTTCCGCAACTCGCTTGAAGGCTGGCGCCATACTGCCGGCGATACGTGCAACGAGGGTTTTATGGATGTTAAGTGGACGCCAACGAAGCGAAGCCAGATGCACAATGTTGTTCACCTATGGACTGGTGGCGTCATCAAGATGAACGGCAAGGTTATCGGTGGTAACATGACAACGAACTCGTCGCCGAACGACCCGACGTTCTGGCTGCATCACGCAAACATCGACCGCATCTGGACGGCGTGGATGAATCGCCATGGTCGCGTCTACGAACCCGTAACAGGCGGTCCGAAGGGATCGAACCTCAATGATGTGATGAAGCCATGGGGCATGCGCACCGATGGAAAGAACACACCAAATTCAGTACTCGACCATTCGGTGCTCAACTACGAGTACGACGCCGTACCATAAATCACAGCGAGTCGAGCATGGGACGTGTAGTTGGAATAGGGGGCCTCTTCATCAAGAGCTCTCAGCCTGCTGTGTTGCAAGCATGGTATCGCGATGTACTCGGTATGCCACTTGAAGAGTGGGGCGGAGCCGTTCTTCATCGGAGCGATGCAACACCAGCATATCAGGTATGGACGGTGTTCCCGTCGGATACGACCTACTATGAACCCTCGACGAGTCCGTTCATGCTCAACCTAGCGGTTGACGACATGCAAGGGATGATCGCCCACATCCGGAGTCGTGGCGCAGACATCTGTGGTGGACCCGAGTCGAATGAGTTCGGAACATTCGCGTGGATCTTGGATCCAGATGAAAACAAGATCGAGCTCTGGCAAGCCCCCTGAAGTCTAGAGCACGTCAGTTACGAATCCGTAACTGAGGATAGCGAACATCACAGCTACATGACTCAGAAACCAAATGCGCTGCCAACGCGGGCGTTCATTCCATGGTTGCTTGACGTCAAATGGATCGAAGAAAAGCGCGAGTCCGAAATTCGAGAACCCCATCATCCAGTTGCCGAAGATCATCGCGACGATCGACATGACGACGAAGCCGGCGTACAGGAAGCGATTAATCTTTGGATTCATGTTGTCTCCGTAGAATGATCGTGTTATGCCATCGAATGAAGGGCCATATGATTTCCTTCAGAATCAATGAAGATTGCCATAACGCCGAAGTTGTTTGGGAGCTCTGTCTTTGTCATGATGATCGTGCCACCGGCTTGCTCGACATGTGATAGCACGGTATTCAGATCAGGATTCGCATTCAGGTACAACAACGGTCCAGCGGTAGCAGGCTTGTGCTCGGGGATATAGACGAGCGCTCCGCCGACTCCATCATCTTCGCTTGGAAACATTGCCATGCGGATGGGTTCGTGTGCTCCTGGCACCTCCATGCGTCGCATTGAGCATCCGAGGATTGTCTCGTAAAACGTTACGGCTCGATCAAGATCAGTCGTAGGTACTTCGAACCAGTTGATGGCGTTCATAGGGCCTCCTTACTCGCAATTGTCTTCGCGCGAAGTCGCGAAACGATTGCACTTGCAAGCAATATCTCACACACATCTTGTACGACGGTTGGGTGTACACCCAGTGCGATGAGATCGGTGATGGAAGCAGTCGAAACCTGCATCATCCAAAGCACGCCGCAGAGATACACAACCACGAGTCCCTGCAAGAAAACACCAACACAGGACGAAAACGACGAACACGCCCCCTTATCTGCATACCAGCCAATCAAACCCGCGGCTGGAACGAATCCAATGATGTAACCACCAGTAATCGACATGTCGGCATCAAGGCCCGAGAACCAGGGAATACCGAGCGCACCACCGGCCACATAGAGTGCGGTGGCAATCAATGCATTACGGCTACCTAGTAGTCCTGCTACTACAATCAACACCAACGTCTGCAGCGTTCCAGGGACGATGCCTGATGAAACAACGAGCTGTGCGCTGCCTGCTAGAGCAAACACCGCTATGACTATCGTTGAAACGGTTCGCTGTATCGATGTCAATCCCATTGCGAGTCCCCCTACCATCGTTGATACAAGATCTGTGAGGTAATTTATGGCGATTCGATGATGAACGACAAGGGGATTGCAGCACTATGATCACATTCACACCAGAGCAGCGTAACGAGCTCATTCAGCGTGTGCGCAACTATTGCGAGGGAGAATTGTCACTCGAGCTCGGCCGATTCGACGTTGAGTTTCTTGTCGACTTCTTCACCAAAGAAATCGGTCCACTGTACTACAACCAGGGTCTATTCGACGCTGTAGCGATGCTGGATAAGCGCGTCGACGATCTGCGTGAATCGATGCTCACACTTGAGCAACGGTCCGCATCCTGATCATCAATCCTGAGCAAGTACGATGAGTCTATCTCCCGTCTCGAATACAACGGGATCCGTCTTGCGTGGGTTTACAATGACTCCGTACGATTGACCTGGATCCTGTGCGAAACGTTGCCGCTTGAAACCGATAGCTACCTCTCCTCGAAGAGTACAAGCATGTGTAAGCGTGTAGAAGTTTACAGGAACTCCAGTTTCTACATAGTCCTCGATCGGCTTGAGGTATACTTCGCTGCCATCAGCGCTGAAGAGGTCGTCGAACACAGGTTGGAGCGCTGCGTTCTCTGATAACTGCGCAAGCATGAGACTGTTGATCTTATCGCTCACGATGAAATCGTCAGCCTTTGTCACGGAGGCGATATCGCGATTCTTGACATCTAGTATCTGACTAACAATATTGAATGTCTTGTGAACCTTGTCTGAGATATCACGCAAGTGAAGTAGCGTGATAAGTGTCATAGCATCAGCTTCTTGTTCCGTCTTGACATCGCTGTAACTCAGTACAATGATGTGATCATACGATTCAAGCCCTAGACTATCAAGCACGGCGCGATTCGTCGAATCTCCTTGCTTCCACTCAACTGATTGATGAGCGAGTCGTCCTTCGAGCTCTGATATCGTATCTGCCGTAAGAGAACTATCGCTATTCGCAACAATAGTGATGCCTGAGCCCGCTGCTACATACTGATCGAGTTCATGGACAATGCTCATGCCCATCTCATTCCAGCCCAGAACGATCGTCTGCTCAGCCGTCGGAATCGTCCTCGTGCGATCTCGCAGGAGATTGTACTGAATTGCATGAGCCGAATGAGGAGCTAGAGCGATCGCGGAATCATCCTCGGAAATCATAATGAGCTGTTCGTCAGCACCAATGATCCTGTCCATTGGCGGATTAACGGCTGTGGTACCATCGCTTCCGACAATCCCAATCAGACAATGAGCATCGAACGCAAGAAGCGCTTGTGCAAATGTCAATCCGACTAGGCGTTGCTCGCGATGGAAGTAAATCTCATTACCATCAAAATCGAGGAGTTCAGAATAAACAACGCTGAGACCCGATTGTCGGCAGGTCTGCACAATCATCCGCGCGATGTAGTCCTTCGTGAGAATAAAGGATGCTTCGTCTTTGCCTACGATTTTGCCGATGTCGAGATTCTCGGCGTCGAAGATCTCCGAAACTATGTGGTATGGTTCTGAACGACGATTCGGACTATTTGTAATCGCTAGCACCGTCTTTATCACATGAATATCAGCCTGCTCGTGTTGAGGCGACAAGACAATAATCGACTTTGACGCATAGGGATTGACGATGTGCAAATCATCAGGGTCAATACTTGATCCGCTCCGACAGATGATTTTCGTGTTGCGTGTATCAGGGATTCTTGTGCGAATATCTTCCTCCATCTCAACCTTATCACGATCCGCCAGAATCACAATGCGAGGCTTCGACTGACTCTCATTCGCGATGATCAGTTCAGAGAGTATCGTGTAGATCTTGTTCGACCAACCCAAAATCAGAGTATGGTTACTCTCCAGAACGAATGATCTACCGCGTCGTAGGCTTTCGAGCTTATCACTAATTCCGTTGTTAATCACGCCGATGAGGGTGCTCATGATGAATATGCCAACGAGCGTGCAGAACAACATGAGTGCACGGAAGCCCCAACCGCTATCCTCACTTACAATGCCCGGATCAAGGGTCCGCGTAAGACTAACCCAGAACCCATCCCCATAGGTAAGAGGAGCAGCTCCATCAGGGGCAATACTTGCTACACCGAGAACGAACGTCGTAAGGGCGACAAGAAGTGTTGTGACGATAGCTAGCGTGAGAATGAGCGCAGGAGCTCCTTTGCCCATCAAGCCATCAAACCAGTACCTAAAACGATTCATGGTTGTTCGTATGTCTTCGTGAATCATTGAAGATCGAAAGGAACGTGCAACAGCAACGTATGAGATAGGTGGTATACGCTGGGGCTGAACTATGTAACTGCTATTTCTTCACAGTTAGTACGCCGGTCTCGAGGTCGTAGTATGAGCCGACAATCTTGATCTTGCCCTCTGATTCAAGTGTCGCTAGAATCTTGCTGCGACGGCGAATCTCGGCCACAACATGATCGACATGCGCTTGGGATACACTCTCCACGAAGGCGGTGTTCTTTGATGTGCGATCGGATGTTGTGCTCGCTGTTTGCTTTACAACGGGGCGGATCTTTGCGAGTAGAATTCCAATGTGATCGAGTTCCACGTCATCGATGGCCCCCTTGACCGCACCGCAGTTGGTGTGACCAACCACGAGGATGAGCTTAGATCCCATAACGGCGCAGCCAAACTCCATGCTGCCGAGAATGTCGTCGTTGATCACGTTGCCAGCAACGCGGGCCACAAACACATCTCCCAGTCCCTGATCAATGACGTCTTCAATTGGGATGCGGCTATCGAGGCAACTCAGGATGACGGCCTTCGGGTACTGTCCAGAGGCCGTCTTGCGTACCATCGTGCTATGATCACGACGCGTGATCGATTCCTGACTGAAGCGACGATTTCCCTCTTGAAACTCTTGCAACACTGCATCCGGTGTCAGCGCATCTTGCTGTTCCTTAGTCATGACGTGAGTCGACTGCGATACGGCAGCGATCGTAGACGCAACGAATACGATGCAGATGAGCAGATATGTATGTGTGCCCTTCATGGGAGTCTCCAGGGGATAATTGTAACGTTCGGGATAAACCCGACATTTGCAGACGATCGGTAAGATACCACCCGTCAGACAGCGTACTCATGAAGCAGGCTAAAAAACATCCCGATGTAGATCGCTACATCGATGCTCTTTCTTCCTGGCACGCGGAAGTAGCCGCTTTACGAGCGATCGTGCTCTCATGCGACGTACGCGAGGTACTGAAGTGGAAGCAGCCAACATACACGGTTGATGGTTCTAACACGATCATTATCAGTACACGCAAAGACGCTGCTGTAATCGGCTTTTTCAAGGGTGTGTTGCTCAATGATCCCGCTGGAATCCTCACGACTCCTGGTCCAAACACACAGTCGGCGATGTATGCATCGTTCACCAGTGTAGCCCAGATCAAGAAGCAGAAGGCATATCTGATCACGCTGATTGCCCAGGCGGTACAGAACGAGCGTGATGGACAGCGGGTAGCGTTCAAGAAGATCGAGGAACATGCTGTACCGATCGAACTTCAGACCGTGCTTGATGCCCGACCTGATGTCCGCGCAGCATTTACTGCGCTCACCCCGGGTAGACAGCGTGGGTACTTGATGCATATTGGCGGTGCAAAACAACACGCGACGCGCTGCGCTCGTGTAGAAGCATGTATTCCAACGATCCTTGCGGGCAAGGGGCTCAATGGCCGATAGGTGTATCATGAAGTCAACGTTACTCATTCTTGTCGCCGCACTTGTGAGCATACCACTCATGGCGCAGCGAACAGTTGGTGTGCTTACGCACGACACAGCTCGTGCATACAAGGGTTATACACTTCTCTCGCCGATACCTTCGACGATGACGTATCTCATCGACAATGATGGACAGGTCGTCAATGTTTGGAAGGCCAACAACTACGCTGGCCAAGTGGCAATGTTGCTTGATGATGGATCGCTCCTGCGCACTGCTGCGCCCCAATCGCAATGGATGCAAGGTGGTGGAGCAGGGGGCATGGTAGAGCTCTACAGCTGGTCCGGCGAACGACTCTGGCAATACACACATCTCAGTCAAACAGCGCGGTCGCATCACGATGTTGAGGTACTACCGAACGGAAACATCTTGATGCTCGTGTGGGAGAGCCATACGAAGAGCGAAGCTCTTGCGCAGGGTCGTGAGTCCAGCCGTATGACAGAAAATGCGCTATGGTCAGAGCGCGTAATTGAGGTGAAGCGTACTGGTCCAACGTCTGGGGAAGTAGTATGGTCATGGTCGTCGTGGGATCATATGATCCAGGATGTCGATCCATCAAAGCCGAACTATGGTGTCGTAGCGAATCATCCTGAACGTATCAACATCAATGCTGGTGGTACACGATCGGATTGGCTTCACGCAAATTCATTGCGCTACAATGCCAAGCGGGATGAAGTGATGATCAGCATTCACAACCTGAATGAGATCTGGATCATTTCTCGGAAGTCTGGTGATATCGTGTATCGCTACGGTAATCCGATCAACTACAAGCTTGGCACACAGCGTGACCAGGTACTCTTCGGACAGCATGATGCGCGTTGGCTCTCTGATAATCGTGTCATGATCTTCAACAACGGTAATGGTCGATTCGGTGGCAATGGCTCGTCGGTAGACGAGATCGAACTGCCATTGAACGAAGACGGAACATATCGTCGTGAACCGGCTTCACCGTTTGCGCCAGCTACACCAGTTGTTGTGTATCCATCCACGATATCAACCCGGTTCTATGCGCAAAACATCAGTGGCGCTACCCGACTGCCTAACGGTAACACGCTCTCGTGTCTTGGGCCATCCGGTGTGTTTGTCGAGTCAACACCCGACGGTGATGAAGTATGGCGTTACGTCAATCCGGTCGGTATGAATGGGATTTCTTCGCAAGGTCAAACACCTCGCAACAATATGGTCTTCAAGACCTATCGCTACGGTCTCGATCATCCTGCAATCGCCGGACGCACGCTGACCGCTCGCGGACGCCTTGAGGATGGACCACTCTCTGTTACGACGGATGTTGATGGTATGAACATCAGCTACGATCTCGACATCCTCAATAATCGAGCTGTGATGATTTCTGATCGTGAGATCTATGGTACGGTAGGGACGTATTCGATCCTTGGTGAGTTCCTAGGCATCGTTCATAATGGCCTCCTACGCCAAGGCCGTACGGTGCTGAGCGTGCCCCCTGACACGCGCCTATTGCGGTTCCAGGCAGACGTCTCAAAGTAACGTTTGGACGTACGAGAGTATCTTCACTCGGAGTAGGGGATCTGCACACAAACCTGAGATGAGGGGACTATGCGTCAACAGCAAGTATATACGGCACTGATCGTGCTCATTTGTGCGTTACAGATTGGCACAAGCCAAACGCACCCTGCTATCACGTCGTGGATGATTAATACCACAGGTATCACAGGACGTCATTACCTCGCAAACAATCCAACACCTATCGTCGACACAGCAAAAGCGAATGTGCAGCTCGTTCAGTATTCGAACGACTATGCATACGTCCGCTGCAGCGGCATCCCTGCGTATATCATCGGACCTTACCGCGACGGCAATCCAGCTATTGCCGTTAATCGTAACTACCTCTTCAAGATTCCGCTCAAGCCAGCAGTGCAGAACGGTACGAAGACGGCAGTTGGACTCGGACATATTGCCGTGTTGATCAATGGCGTGCCTGTCTATAACTACGCCGATGCGCGCTCGTACAACAATCAGAACGTTTGGCATCAGAACGCGATCGTGTTTGAACGTGAAGGTTTCGATTGTGCAGTTGGCCACCCAGCACCGCTACAAACAGGTCCTCCCGGTGCGGGCGGTGGCGGAGCACAAGGACAGTACCACCATCACCAAAATCCAACGGCATTCAACATTGCAAAAGTGAAGATGTCAGACGTCTGCGATATGTATCTCGCCGACGGCCTGTATGTGCCAGATTCAAGCAAGCATGGTCCGTTGATTGGCTTTTCATTTGACGGCTACCCGATCTACGGTGCATATGGATGGGCAACCGGAACAACGAATGTCAGGCGCATGCGTCCGAGCTATCGCCTGCGGAATATCACAGAGCGAACCACTCTTGCTGATGGAACGAAGCTCACGGCAGCTCAGTACGGACCAGGTCTCGCACAGCAGGCACTGGGATCGTACGCGGAAGATTACGAGTACGTCGCTGGCTTGGGAGATCTCGACGAACACAATGGTCGCTTCTGCATCACACCGGAGTACCCAGAAGGAACGTATGCATACTTCGCAACCATCGATGACAATGGCGTGTCGACCTATCCGTATGTGATCGGTCCAACATACTATGGTGTTGTGGCAACGGAGAACTTCCCAGTTCGCGGACCGGGTGCCGGCTCAACGAATGTGACAATTCAAGAAGCAGTTACTCACTACGATCCTACAACTCATGTTGATGACGTTGCTTCAACGGCTACTGCCGTCGTATATCCGAATCCAGCACACGACGTTCTTGTTGTTCAGGTCACTGCTCCGAACCATCGTTCTATGAAGGTCGAACTTGTTGACATGTCTGGGCGCGTGATTCGTACAAACGCGATTCAGCAGGGAAGCACGATGTGCTTCATCGACATGCAAACGGTATATGCTGGCGCATACATCGTGCGTATCCAGAACGAGAACAACACGCAATCCATCCCAGTCGTAGTAGGAGAGTAGCCCACTGTACATGAATGCCGGGAAAGTATAGTTCCCGGCATTTCAAGCCTCGGTGTTGCTCAGATATCAATTGATGCTAGATCCGCTATAAGCTGGCGATTCTTCACTCTGAGATTCGTCATTACGTCAGCGACATACGTCTGATATGCTTCCTCGCCTCCAAACACCTCAAGAAGCAGATCTTGACGTCCTACGATACGCCTTCGTAAACCAACGCACTCTAGATAGTTCGAGAATGGCCAATCGAGCGGGGAATCAACGAGAGAGGCTTTAACAGGATTCAAGTGAAGATAGCCGCAAAGCTGCTTAAAGTACGAGGTGCTTGGTACATGCTTGAGTTGATATCTACCCTGAAATATGGTCCCTGTGCGATGAAGGATAGAGTTTATCCTGCGTGAATAGCACCAGCACAAGCGCTGCATGAATGATGAGACATTGCCACCCTTCTCAACCCGAATTAGGAGGTGAAAATGATTCGGCATTAGACAGACAACAACGACTGATATACAACACTCTCTGGCAAAGCGCTGGAGATAGTTGAGAAAGAGGTCGTACATGCGTAACTCAATGAAGAGAGTCTCTTTTAGAGCACCCCGGTTATAGACATGATAGAACTCACCTTCATGTACTTCGATATTACGACTAGGCATACAGGGCCTCTTTATGATGTGGAATTGGAGTTAGCTCTTGAGAGTCAGCCGACTAACGTTGCGTGACTGAATCCATGCCGGGTACTATACTTTCCCGGCATTCAACCAATCTGTTCCGTACGTTTGACGCATCTCATTACGTAGGGGGTATTGATGAAGCGTCTCTTCCTTGTTCTCACACTCGCTATGTGTGCGAATGTTCTTCGCGCAGGCGTCACGGAACCATGTCTTGCCGTGAACATCCCACGCGCAGACCGCATTGCAGCAGCTGACGCCGTTGTGTACGGTAAGGTCGTGTCGCAGCGTGCAGTGTGGGACGATGCACAACGATCGATCTATACGATCAATCGTATCCTGGTGTCGGACGTATGGAAGCAGACCGATCTCGTAGCTGACACGATCACGGTGATCACCGAGGGTGGTGACATGGGGACGATGGGGCGAACCGTGATTGGTACGCTCAAGCTTGATCTAGGTGATGAGGGCTTTCTTCTCTTGGAAGCGAAGCGCAAACATGACACACGATTTACTCGCAGTGGTGTAACGTCGTTCTTCCGTCCGTACGCCGAAGTCCAAGCGCTCTTTACGCAAACGGACGATGGAGCTGTGCGCGATTGTTGGGGTGTAGTTGCACCTACCGCCCTTGCGGTTGAACAGCGCCTTCTTGCTGCATATCCACATGAAGTGCGCGCAGCGTTTCAGCGCGTACAACCAACGCGTCGCGTCGATAAACACGCAGAAGTACTCCACGGCAGCGTGACGTTTTCACCGGAGCGCGTGATAGGGGGCATGGGCGATCCACTTACCATCCGTGGTGCTGGTTTCGGTACTCAGCGTGGTGCGAACTACGTGACATTCACAACAGACGGGACGAACTATCACAATGCTGATGCTGCACAGAAGTTTGTGTATCGCTCATGGTCCGATACAGAGATCGTGGTTGAAGTACCACCATCATATTCGGGCAAGGTGCGTGTAGTGGTGGGAACAACAGTGCACGAATCAGCCGACAATGTTCGTGTAACGTCAAATCTTGCGGCGCGCAGTTTGCAGCCCCTTGTCTACAACAACCTGATCTCGACAAATGCTAACGGCGGTTACACGTGGGCTATGGATAAGGCGCTCTTCGATATTCCCGAAGCCCGGTCATGTGTAGAGAGCGTCATGCGACAGTTCCGCTGCAAAACCGGCATGAACTTCGATGTTGCACAGTCGCCAGCAACGACCGGGTACGCATTGAACGATGGTGTCAACGCAATTGTCTTCGATGCTCCGGGCTATGAGCTTGGCGCGGGCGCTGTTGCGTATTGCGATTGGATCTGGTATTCATGTATCGTTGGAACAGAGACGTTTTACTGGGTGCGCGACACAGACTGTCGTCTCTCGCGCAAGTTCACGTGGTACTACGGCAACGGAAAGAACCCCGAGTTCGGTATGGCGAAGCTACGCTACGTGTTGTATCACGAAATCGGTCATGCCCATCAGTTCGGTCATGTAAGCGAATGGGGCGAATCCATGCACCCAATTGTACAAGCACTGCCTGCGGAAGAGTGGCTTGAGCGCGACACGATCACTGCGAGTGAGCAACGTGTCGGGAAGTTCTTTACAGAGCGCTGTCGCTCGTTTACATTCCGTGGTTGCGGAGTGCAGCCCCTTCTCGCACCGTCGACAGATGACTGCAATACCGACCCAACAAGTGATGTTCATGATGATCATCAGCACGACGCTCTTGCGGTATCGCCACAGCCATCAGATGATGTTGTGGTGCTTACAGATGCAGCGGTGGATGCAACAGAACGTAGTGTCGAGATCCTTGACCTGCGTGGTACACGCCTATCATCGAGCACTTGGGCGATGCAGCAGCAGCGCATCATGCTCGACGTGCGCTCACTTGCATCGGGTCAGTACGTTGTTGTTGTGCGCGATGCAAGGGGCGTACAGCGAATGCAACCGCTGATCATTCAACGGTAGTCACGCGAAGCGCTACTTCTTCGAGAATGACGCGAACCACGACTTCTGGTCTTTCACACCATAGATAAACACCCCGCGGTGGTCCGCGTTGGGTCCGGCTGAGTGTGCGGTTGTCGGACCGCCACCAATGAGTGTTTGAAAGCCGGCGGGTAGTTCAGCGATATAGACTGGCGTAACCTCGTCCTTGCCTCCATGGTAACAGCGCAGCGGCGTGACTGAGCGCCAGCGATATCCGTGTGTGCGTTGCAACGTTTGCCAGTATGGTGTCTCGCCGCCGATGCTCGACGCAACGAAGTCCGGCTGTAGCATGTCGACAACCTTAGCAGGCACCATCGCGCTGTACTGCGTCCAGTTGATGCGGTTAGCGTGCAGATCACGTGCAGCTTGTAGGTATGCTGGCTTAAACGCACCGGCACTCAGACCAGGCGTGTTGTAGTAAAACTCATGTGCATTGATTTGCAGTGCAGCACATCCTGTGAGGTAGACAGCATCCACTGGTTGCCAGTTGTTGATCCAGCGGTTCATGATCGTATAGATGTCTGCCGGTGCACTGGCTGCAGCGGCTGCGGTTACGGGGATCTTCAGATTCTCGAGATGATTGAGAAACACAAGTGTTGCCCAGCCCCCTTGCGACCAACCACTGAGAAAGAACGATGTAGGCTTGTAGCCAACCTCATCGAGCATCACCTTCGACGTATAGTACATATCGACGCATGCCTGCTGCGTACTTGCCTTCACAAGGTAACTATCTGGCTCGTCGGAGAGCCCCTTTCCGAAATAATCTGCTGCGACAACGATGTAGCCATCACCAGCGAACTGCGCGATCATCAGGCGCGTCTCGTATGACTCCTCGGGATATGACGGGACAGCTGTCTTCGAAAACACCGTGCCGTGTTGATACATCACCACGGGGAGATTCTTCTGCGCCACATTCGGCACGGCAATCAACCCTGACGCGCGTGTGCGACGATTCATCTGCTCGGGCACGACGGACATATAGGCTACGCGATAGAGGTTGACGCTGTTCTTCGCAGGTGGAAACGTTACGGTGTTGTCTGGAGCAAACTCCTGAAGCTCGCTCGTGAGGATCGCATTCAAGCGCTCTACCGAGTAGGTACCCAAGAATTGATAGCTCACGCCTGATGGAAGCTCAATCGACTTCATATCGGGCTTTTGAGCGGAGGCGATCGACGCGATGGCGATGAGTACAGCTGAAACGAAAAGGCGCACGGAAGGTCCTTCGGGGATGAAATATCGTAGTGGCATCAAACCTATGCATTCTGCCTAACTTTCGGCTTCACCATCAACGAGGGGTGTACCATGCGCAGTCGTATTCTGGGACTTCTGTGCTGTATTGTACTCGCAGCACCACACGTCATTGCACAACAGCCTGAATGGCTCTTTCAGATTCCGAAGTATGGTCGCCTGAAAGGGGGCACTGGGTATCTGAGTGTCGATCGAACACGATCGACGATCCTCTTCGACGGGGGTGCGTACGATACGTATGCAACGTCGGATGGAGGCCAAACGTGGCGGACCATCTTCGATATCAAGATGTTCTTTATCGACGTGTCGACGCAGTGGACCATTGACTGGTCCGGCAAGTGGTACTTCGTTGGTAATGTCTACATGAAGTTTCCAATCAATCTTGTGTCGGAGGATGGTGGCAATACAATTCGGTACCTCGTCAAGGACACGAGCGATTTGGGGTTCAACGGTCGCTATGAACTGCGAGCAAAGTACATCCAGCCGAGCACGGTCATCCTCGATATCCTAGACTCTCGTCACCCATTTGACGGAGCAAACATCTCGTGCGACGCCGGTAACTCATGGAAGAACGTGAAGTGGCCATCGATTGTCTCTAACACGATGATGCTTGCGCCCACACGTCCTGGATACTTCGGAATGGTGGAAGCTGGAGGAAACACCATTGAAGTTGATGCGTGTACAGGTGAGCAGACACCGACACAGATCGATAGCAGATCTCAATGGGTGCAACTGCGCAATGGCACCGTTATTCAGATCCCTTGGCGTGGCGGAGTATCGATCGGACCTCGCAGTACGCTTGCATTTCGCACCGACACAGCATACACAGCTCCCGGCGACACAGTCGAGCGTAAGATCGTCTGTCAGTACGTCGGTTTGATCAACGACTCACTCGCGCTTGTTGTTGGCCGATACGGCGAAGTATGGACGGTCGGGCATGATGCTGTACTTCGGCCGCATTACCTTCCGAAGCGGTACACAGCATATCAGCAGGTGACCGCTGTTGGTTCGCTCGGTGATCGACTACTCGTAAAGACCTACATCCCAGAGGGCAATGCTGCAGGTGGAACTGTCTACACGCTGATCAATACGGCAACCGGGGCCACGACGATTCATACGCGTCCCGCCAGTGTGGAGTACTTCGCATTTATTGCTTCACTTGATCGGTACCAGATTGTACCTGTGAACGATAGTGTGTGGTACGGCGGATTTCAGTCGGGCGAGCTGCTGATGACCACCAATGCTGGCAGTACATGGAAGCTCGTGTCGAACATCAATCCTGATCCGCGATGGGGTGAGCGCTATATCAGTGTGTCGCGCCTCTATCCGCGCGGCGATGGTTCTATGGCATTGTTGAGTGAGCACGGACGTGTGATGCTGAATGAGCCAGGCGTGAACTCGTGGGACATTGTTGTGTCGGGTCCGTTCCTGCATAAGATCAAGCTCTCGCCAAATACAAGGCAACAGATCACACGAGGGTCGCTCCTGTTCGGACCAGATGCCAATCGTCAGTATCGACATCGGTACGGACCATCGGTGCTTCACTTCGCACATCCAGACACGATGTGGGTGTCGGGAGATGTTGTAACGCGCTATGCATCCAATGGGCAGTTTATCGACACGGTGCTCCCGCGGAAGTCACGCTATATCAAACAGCTCTCACCGAGCATCATTGTGTCGGCCATGGACTCCGTGTACTTCTCGTTCAATCAAGGACGAGAATGGGTGTACGTGAGCAAGACCATGCCGGTACTCGTGCAGGGGAACGACACAACACGTGCTGCGATCGGAGACATGATTGTAGCTAATGACGGGGCAATCATTGCAGGTCTGCGTGGAATGCGCATCTACGATCTCGACAGTGACGGACAGCGCGTACCTCGCGACACCACGCCCGGTGGACTCATCATTAGCACGAACGATGGTAACACGTGGGAGCGAATCCCAAGCACCATCAACACATCGCTGTACATCTCATCGTTGTACAAGACGCCAACTGGCACGTTGCTATGCATTGCTGCCGAAGTCAACATCGATCCGTGGTACATCGAAACTTTCAGTGGTGAGTACCGTCGACGTCCAAGCCTCTCGCTTAACTTGGACAATAAGGGCTATCTACTCGATCAATCGTACATCTATCGATCAACTGACAACGGTCGCACGTGGACGAGAGTTTTCATCTTTCCCGACCGTCAGGCCCTGGGTGACACAGAAATACGCTTTATTGAAATGCCTGATGGACGAGTCATGGCGTTGCATCCAGACTTCGGTGTTGCGATCAGCACCGACGACGGAAAGCGTTGGGCGGTAGGTGATCCAGTCAACATTGGCAATCCAGAGATTAACGACATCGTGTTCACATCTGACGGCTATGCACACCTTGCTACGTCTGACGGCTACGCTCGCATGCGCACCGACGACATCGTCAGCGTCCGCGACGGCCAGGGCAGTCCGACAGATTCCGATCTTATCGTGTCACTCTCTCGCGATGGTCGGTTAAATGTCTCATCAACGCGCGACATCTCGGCACTCAACGTGTACGCGATTGACGGATGCCTTGTAACGCAAACACGCGGAGTGGCTCCGCAGCTCACCGCAGATCTCTCCTCGGCCCCATCAGGATCATACGCCGTCGAGGCCCTGATCAATGGAGTTCCTGTGCGACGGCTGGTTCTGTGGGCGAGGTAACCAAACATTTGGCATGTCAATTGACGTATGTTTGTGGACTACGGCATTCATGCACATACACGAAACGATGTGTCTGCGTCGTCGTAGATCCACGGTCATGCGTCGTCTCATAGCCACCATCATTACCCTCGCACTCCTCGTTGCCGTTGGCGCAACGAGCGGCGTTGCGTGCTCAGTGGGAGATCATACTTCTACCGTGGATCAGTCTCATCCAACGCATGCTGCTTCGATGATGGCGGTAGAGGTTGTTGCTGAAAACGATGGTGAACTCGAACCCATTCTTGTTGCGCTGTATCACGTAGAAATGGCGCAGCTGCGGACAAATGCAGCTACGTCAAAACAATCGCGATGCCTAGATGTATCGCCAGTGATTTCCGTGCCGCTCTACATCGCTGCACGACGAATACAGATATAGAACATACGCTGTTTGCTTGAGGGCTATTGTGCCCTGTTCGCTACTCCCCATTTGTTGGAGTAGCCATTGGTATTTGATCAACACTAAGCGAACAACGTATGATTCTCCGCAGTGCCTCACTACGTGCATACTGCACGTCTATCACATTGTTAGCAGCTCTTGTTTTCTTCTATGGGTGTTCCTCCCACGAAGAACACGATGAACATGCCGAACATGTAACCTTTGTCGTCACGAGTCCGATAGTAAAGGACACGGTCACAACTCGCGAGTATGTGTGCCAAGTACGTGCGACACAGCATATAGAACTCCGCGCTCTTGAACGGGGCTATCTCGAACGTGTATATGTAGACGAAGGGCAGCTTGTCCGTAAAGGACAACTGATGTTTCAGATCAAGCCCGTGATTTATGAGGCAGAGTATCAGCAGACCCAAGCCGAGGCCAAGGTTGCTGAGATTGAGTACCTCAACACCAAGCAGCTTGCAGATAAGAATGTTGTCTCGCCGAATGAACTTGCGATGGCGAAGGCGCGCTACGATCAGGCTAAGGCCCACATGGATTTGGCCCGAGCACACCTATCGTTCACGCGTGTCGTCGCTCCGTTCACGGGCATCATGAATCGCCTACAAGCACGCGTTGGTAGTCTGCTCGAAGAGGGCGACATGCTCAGTGCTCTCTCGGATAACAGCTCGATGTGGGTGTACTTCAACGTACCCGAAGTACAGTATCTGAATTATCAAACTGCGGCCGACGCCTCACGTCATCAGCAGGTACAACTCAAGATGGCGAACGGCAAGATCTTTGATCAATCGGGTACCGTCACTACGATTGAAGCTGATTTCAATAGTGAAACAGGAAACATCGCGTTTCGCGCGACGTTCCCGAATCCCAAGGGTATCCTCCGTCACGGCGAGACGGGCAACATTCTGATGACGGACGAACTGAAAGGTGCCCTGCTTATTCCGCAGATGGCAACCTTCGAAGTGCTCGACAAAAAGTTCGTGTTCGTCGTTGGACGTGATAGTGTGGTTCGCACACGACCAATCAAGATCCGTGCGGAGCTGCCGCACCTCTATGCCGTAGAGGCCGGACTTCAGCCCGGCGAGCGAATTCT
The DNA here is from genome assembly GCA_964432155.1 of uncultured Melioribacter sp. Lineage (GTDB taxonomy): Bacteria > Bacteroidota > Ignavibacteria > Kapaibacteriales > Kapaibacteriaceae > UBA10438. The sequence goes on from CAYSMF010000011.1 coordinate 56,942, forward strand.
TCTCGAGGGCATTAGGAAGGTCAAGGAGAATCAGAAAATCTCCTACACCTACAGAGATCCATCGGCGGTCATTTCCAAACTCGCGTTGTACGCAGAGTAACACCAACAAACCGACATCTGACATTCTATGTTCAAGAACATCCTTCACAGACCCGTACTAGCAATCGTGGTCTCGGTGATGATTGTGTTCGTTGGTCTTCTCGCTATTAAGCAGCTGCCAACCTCACAGTTTCCTGAGATCGCCCCAACAACAGTCAACATTGCGATCGCCTATCCCGGTGCCAGTGCTGATGTACTGATCAAATCGACGCTTATTCCACTTGAACAGTCAATCAATGGCGTACCCGGGATGCGCTACATCGCATCCGATGCTACCAGTGCTGGCGAGGCTACGGTGCGCGTCATCTTTGAACCAGGAACCGATCCGAGTGCGGCCGTCGTCCAGGTAAAGACGCGCGTTGACCAAGTGATGCCACTCCTACCCGAGCTTGTGCAGCGAGAGGGCGTGATTATCACGCCAGTGCAGCCAAGTATGCTGATGTACGTCAATCTCTACAGCACTGATGAAGATGCTGATGAAAAGTACCTCTATAACTACGCGAATGTAAAGTTGATCCCAGAGATCAAGCGGATCAAGGGTATTGCATCGGCGACAATTCTTGGTAATCGTCAGTACGCGATGCGCATATGGCTGAAACCCGATCGTATGCGGGCATACAACATCGCAACCGAAGAGGTGATGGATGCGATGAAAGAACAAAGCATCATCGCACGTCCCGGTCGACTTGGTCTAGCATCTGGTATCGATGCGCAATCACTTGAGTACGTATTGAAGTATCAAGATCGGTACGACAAGCCTGAGCAGTATGAGAACATCATCGTACGTTCGAATCCCGATGGTGAGATTGTGCGCCTGAAGGACCTTGCGACTGTTGAGCTTGGTTCAGAGTTCTTCGATATCTATTGTAATCTCGACGGACATCCCTCTGCTGCCATCATGCTCAAGCAGACAGTTGGAAGTAATGCAACGGATGTAATCGAGTCGGTGAAGGAAAAGCTCGAGGAACTGAAGCAAGAGTTCCCTGCGAAAATGGACTATAAGGTGAGCTACGACGTGTCGAAGTTCCTTGATGCGTCGATGGAGCAGGTTGTTGATACGCTGCGAGACGCGTTCATTCTTGTGGCATTCGTTGTGTTTATCTTCCTTGGCGACTGGCGAAGCACGCTCATTCCAACGCTTGCTGTTCCGGTGTCGCTGATCGGTGCATTCTTCGTGATGCAGGCGTTTGGTCTATCGATCAACCTCATTACGCTATTCGCGCTTGTGTTGGCTATCGGTATTGTGGTCGATGATGCAATCGTAGTAGTCGAAGCCGTTCATGCGAAGATGCACGAGAAGCATTGCGGACCGTATCAAGCGGTGAAGGAGGTGATGGGGGAAATCAGTGGCGCTATCATCGCAATCACATTGGTGATGGTGTCGGTGTTCCTTCCAATTGCGTTTATGTCGGGTCCTGTTGGTGCGTTCTACCGACAGTTCTCGATCACAATGGCGAGCGCGATCATCCTCTCGGCTATCGTAGCGCTCACACTTACGCCCGTTCTCAGTGCGATCATTCTCAAAGACACGCGCAGCAAGTCCGGTACACCGTCACGAATGCAACGATTCATCGCAGCATTCGATCGTGCCTTCGACGCATTGAACGGCGCATACGTCGGCCTCCTTCGTCGCACTGTTCACCGTCCAATTGTCACGTTCACCGTCATAGGTGCATTCCTTGCGGGAATTGTCGTTATCGACCAGATCATCCCTGCTGGATTCATCCCGAGCGAAGACCAAGGCACGATCTACGCGATCATTCAGACACCACCTGGATCGACATTGGAACGGACGAATCAGGTGTCTCTTGAGCTCGAACGAATCTGCAAAACAGTCGAAGAGGTCGAATCAGTCTCGGGTCTTGCTGGCTACGAAATCATGACCGAGGGTCGAGGCTCAAACGCTGGCACATGTCTTATTGACCTCAAAGATTGGTCTGATCGGAAGAGGACAGTGCGTGAGGTGATGGAAGAGCTCGAGGAGAAGACGCGCGACCTCGGTGCGGTAGTTGAGTTCTTCGAGCCACCTGCTGTGCCTGGCTTTGGTTCTTCAGGGGGCTTTTCCCTTCGTCTACTCGACAAGAACAACGGCACAGATTATCGTGTGTTTGAAAAAGCAAATACCGACTTCATGGAGGCCTTGAGTAAGCGGAAAGAACTTACAGGACTCTTTACATTCTTTGCTGCGAACTATCCACAGTACGAGCTCGTGATCGACAATGGTGCTGCGATGCAAAAGGGAGTTTCGATCGGTAAAGCTATGGACAACCTGAACATCCTCATTGGGAGCACTTACGAACAAGGTTTTATCAAGTTCGATCGCTTCTTCAAGGTGTACGTTCAGTCAGCTCCTGAGTACCGTCGCTTTCCATCGGATCTCGAGAACTTGTTTGTCAAAAACAATCGCGATGAGATGGTTCCATACTCGTCCTTCATGAGCTTGAAGAAGACGCAAGGGCCAAACGAAATCACGCGCTACAACCTGTATAACTCGTCGGCTATTCGCGGTCTGCCATCAGAGGGCTTCACAACTGGTGATGCTGTACAGGCGATTCGCGAAGTAGCAAAGCAAACGCTTCCTCGCGGATATGATATTGCATGGGAAGGACTATCCTACGACGAAGCAGATCGCGGAAATGAAGCGTTGTGGATCTTCCTTGTGGTGTTGGCGTTCGTCTACCTTGTACTCGCAGCACAATACGAGAGCTTCGTTCTTCCTCTTGCAGTCGTCTTATCACTTCCTATTGGTGTGTTTGGAGCATTCGCGTTGCTGAAGATGATGGGGCTAGCGAATGATATCTATGCACAGATCGGTCTGATTATGCTTGTGGGTCTGCTTGGCAAAAACGCGGTGCTGATTGTCGAGTATGCCGTGCAGAAACAACATGCAGGTGCAACGATTGCCGAGGCTGCGATTGAGGGGGCGAAGGCTCGTCTTCGTCCGATCTTGATGACGTCGTTTGCCTTTATCGCAGGTCTCATTCCGCTAGTAACGGCGTCTGGACCGGGTGCTATTGGTAATCGTACGATTGGCGCCAGTGCACTGGGTGGAATGTTGCTTGGAACGATCATTGGTGTGATCGTCGTGCCTGGACTCTACTATGTGTTTGCTTCGCTTATCAAGGACAAACATCTCATCCGGGATGAGCACGAGGAGCCCCTTTCCGAAGAGTATGTTCAAACTCATGCTGGAGGTACAGAATGAGGCAGATCCTTATTGCCGTTGCACTGGGTGCACTTCTAACGTCCTGTGTGCCGGATATCGCGCGTCGGACAACGACGATGTCGACACCACGATCATTTCCGGGAAGTAATGATACGTCGACCGTCGCACAGATCGACTGGCGTCAGTACTATCGCGACACATTGCTTGCGTCACTGATCGACACCGCGATCGCCGGTAATCAGGAACTCAACATTGTCTCGCAAGAGATACGCATTGCCTCCAACGAGATGAATACTCGAGCTGGTGAAGTTCTGCCATCCGTAGAGGTTGGCGCAGGGGCTGAGCTCGAAAAGAGCAGTCGCTATACGCGCAATGGAGCTGTGGAAGATCAGCTCGAAGCAGCTCCTGGAACACGTTTCCCGGAACCCCTGTCGAATCTCACCGTAGGCGCTCGTGTGTCCTGGGAGGTTGACATCTGGAGGAAACTCCGAAATGCTACGGACGCAGCTGCAGCGCGCATGCTGTCGAACGTGCAAGGCATGCAGTTCCTACGAACGCAACTCGTCGCGGAGCTAGCCACGAGCTACTACGAGCTTGAAGCGCTCGACAACCTCCTGCAAACCCTCGACACAACCATTGCCATTCAGCAACGTGCGCTTAGCATCGTGCAGCAACAGAAGCTTGCCGCGAAGGCAACGGAACTCGCCGTGCGGAAGTTCGAAGCCGAAGTACGTCGTAATGAAGGACGTCGTTTCGATATCCTTCAGAGCATTACGGAGACCGAGAACCACATCAATAAGTTGTGTGGACGTTATCCGCAGCGTGTTGAACGTCGCAGCGGAGAGTTTATGCGCGAAACGCCTGATAGCCTTGCACTCGGTCTTCCATCGCAGCTGCTCGAGCAACGTCCGGACGTCCAGCAAGCGTCGTACGAACTCAAAGCTGCGGAGCTCGACATTGATGTTGCAAAAGCACGCTTCTATCCAACGCTGAATATCCTTGCAGGATTCGGCTATCAGGCGTTTAGCGCGAAGTACATTGTTCCAACACCAGAATCAATGATCTACTCCATTGCCGGTGAGCTTATTGTTCCTGTGATCAATCGTGCAGCTATTGTTGCTGCGTACGATAATGCAGGTGCTCGACAGATACAGGCAGCGTACAACTACGAGCGTACAGTTCTCTCGGCCTATGTCGAAGTCGCAAACCAGCATGCCAATGTCATAAACCTTGCACGAAGCGTCGAGCGTAAATCACGTCAAGTGGAGGCACTCAATGAATCAGTGGGAATTGCCGGCGATCTCTTCCTGAGCGCTCGCGCAGACTACATGGAAGTGCTGATGACGCAGCGTGATGCACTCGATGCAACGATGGAGCTCATCGAAACACGCCTCAATCAGCTCCGGGCACGTGTGACGCTGTACCGTGCACTTGGAGGTGGCTGGAAGTAAGGAATGCAGCTGTATGCCGGGAACTATACTTTCCCGGCATGCAAGAGCCGATTACTGGAGTGCAGCTGTATGCCGGGGACTATACTTTCCCGGCATACAAGAGCCGATTACTGGAGTGAATCGAACCACGGCTTGATGTTGATCAGCGAATAGATATACACTGCACGGTGATCAGCATCCTTGCCAGCATCGATTGCCTCAGTCTGAGTATTACCCAATGTGCGCTGGTAATCGGCTGCTACACGAGCTACCTGCCATGGGATCGCTTCGTCACGCAGACTGTAGAACGCACGTAGTGGTGTGCGCATACGCCAGCGATATGCTGCACCTGCGTCGAGGAGTTTCCAGAACGGCTTATCAGCTAATCGACCGTCCGCATAGAACTGTTCTGTATACACACTGTCTGGGCGGTGCGGCACGGCATTGTAGAACGAGTCATAGCTGATCTCGAAGCGATGGAGCTTTTGTGCAAGTGCGAGGTACTCTGGCTTAATCGATTGCTCGAAGTATCCGTCAAGACCATTGTAAGCATCGAAAGAGAGCATCAAGTTCGACAGCGCAGCAACGATAAATGGCGCCGCAAATTTGCTGGGATTGTTCATCGACTCCGATACAAACAACAACGGGTCGGCTGGACCCGACGCAGTAGCAGCAGCAGCGACTGGGATGTTCTCGAGTTCCAAAGCTCGTAAGAAGAGCAGCGTGCTATAGCCCCCTTGCGACCAGCCATTCACGAAGAGTTTGCCCGGTGTGACGTTCTTCTGATCGAGTACTTCGAGCGACGCACGATACATGTCGAGACATGCTTGAGCGGTACTCTGTGCGACGAAGTACGAGTTTGGTACAGTGCTGCCCGCAGTCGTGCCGAAGTAATCAGCACAGATCACGATGTATCCCTGCGACGCGAACTGACTAATCATCAACTGCGTCTCGATGGATCCGTCCGGATTACTTGGTACCCATGAGCGATCGAAGATCGTTCCGTGTTGGTAGCTAATGATCGGCGCGCCTGGCTTGACACTGTCCGGAATCACAACGAGGCCGTAGGCAGTAACAGGTTGGTTGCCCTTCTCGGGGATCACCGAGTTGTAGGTGACCTTATACAGCTTGACACCCTGTTGCGGACGTGCTAAGTCGGCGGAGAAGTCGGATGCCTTCATGCTGCCTTTAGTAAAGAACAGCGGCAAGCCGATGTCAATGATGGCTTGGATGCGTGCTACATCATAGTGTCCGACTGAATCAACGCGTACTAACGAACCGGGTTCCGACGGCGCGATCGGTTGTTCTGATGCGCACGATGCAAGAATGCCTGCGATAGCGAGGAAGAGGGCGATGCCCGTAGTGCGAATTCTCATGGTGCGAAGTTAGCAAGCTGGTGCTACTTCACACGATCACCGTCTTCGAGAGATTCAGGAGGATGCATGATTACGCGGTCGCCTTCGCGAAGCCCACGCACAACAGAAGCTAAAAAGGCGTTGCGAACACTAAGCTGAATCTGCCGTAGTCGGGCGATCCCATTATCATCGACGAACACAAACCATTGTGCCCCCTGACGAATAAGTGCACCCAATGGGATGCAGAGAGCATTGGGCGTCCGCGATGTCACAATTGCCGCTTCCACGCGATAGCCATCGCCAAGTGCAGCTGGACAGCGTGGTATGCGCGCGATGATGTTGACGCGTTGCTCTTCGATGCCGAGCGCTGAGACCTTTGTACGAGCTGCCGGCTCGACCCGATCAACAACAGCAACTACGGTATCCGAACCACCCCAGCCGGTAAGATAGACGTCCATTCCAGGTGTGACCTTCACTGCATCGGTACTCAAGACATCGATCTCTACTTCCATCGCTGTCGTATCTCCCACCTCAATCAACGGCGTGCCAGCGAGCACAGCGCGCTCTGATTGCTCGTAGCGACGTAGCACAACTCCCGTTGATGGAGATCGCAGAGGCAGACGCTGTCCGACGCCAGCACGAATTACACTTTGCAACGCCGCCACTTCGAATTGTTGCGCTTTCTGACGAGCGCGAATGGACTCGTACTGCCGAAGAGCCTGCTCGTAGGCATCGCGCGCATTCTCAACCTGCTCACGTGCTACAGCGCCTGCATTATCGAGTCGACCCAGCCGATCTGCACGACGCTTCGTTTGATCAACGAGGATCCGCGCAGCGTCTAATTGTGCAGTAAGTTCCTGTCCGGCCGCTTGCAATGCCTGCATACGCGAACTAATCTCGTCGCGCTGTTGTGCATTAATTGCTGGTGGGATAAAGTATCCAAGCACCTGACCCTGCATAACCGCTGTTCCTGGATCTAGATCGATGCGCTCAACTACCCCGGTCGTCGGCATCGCGAGTACAAATCGATGATGCGCACGAACAATGCCATCAGCGTCAATGGATGCAGTGAGTGTCTGCTTGCTTGCAGCTACCACTTCAACATCCACGGATCGCGGCCAAAGTGCATATGCCACAACGCCGAGCACAGTGATGCCGATGATAATCCAAACAAGATATCGACGACGAGAAGCACTCATAATTACTCGTGAGATTTGAGAACAGCAATCATGTCGAGACGTCGAATACGGTGCCGAATGATGAAGCCTGTTATTGATGAGATCGCAACGATCGTCGCCGCGCTGATGAGATACACCCTTGATGATGCTGTGAATGGAAAGCGGAACAGATCAGTAGCAACAAGAGAGGGGATTGCAGCTGCCATCATCGTCCCTAGCACACTTCCGATCGGAAGTGCTATGACGATAAGCAGCGCCTGTTCGCCTAGGATCAGGAACGTAACCTCGCGCTGCGAGAACCCAAGTATCCGCAGACTCGCTAACTCTCCTCCACGTTCACTCAATGCAATACGCGCATTGTTGAAGACCACGCCAAATGCGATGAGTGAGGCAAAGAACACGATGTAGTACGTCGAGATATCCATGTACTGCATGTAGTTATCGTCGAAGCTACGGATTGCCTGCTCGCGAACAAGGACGCCAGAGATTGATGGTAGCTGCTTGACAGCCTGGTAGAACTTCTCGAGGTACAGCGGATCGATTTGAAGATAGGCGCCATCGACACTTCCTTGCTCATGAAGAAACGCCGCAATGGTTGTACGTGTTGCATATAACTGAACACCCATCATGTCGTCGACGCAGCCAGCTACTACCATTGTCTTCTCTCGCTGACTACCAGCTATCTCTCGAACCCGTATTGTGTCACCTCGCTTGATGTTGAGTTCTTCCGCCATAAACGCAGAGCACAACACACCGTCGCTCGGAACGGTGATACGTGCATCACTAATCGAGATAACGCGATGAAGAATCGACATGCTATCTGCTGATGTAAGCAGGGTGCGTTTCACACGTCCGTGAACGATCACATCGACACCCACTGCACGAAATGGTTCAACTACTTGTACGCCGGGCAGGGCGCGAAGATCATGCACCACGCGGTGCGACATAGGCGTCATAAACGACACCATGGCGTCTTCGCGCGCAATGCGATTGAACTGTGTGTCGATAACGGAATCAAACATCTCGGTGAAGGATCGCCCCAGAACGAGGATTGCCATGGCAAGAGCTATGGCAAGGATGCTTACAACAGCACGGAGCGGACGTCGCAAGACGTTGCGCATGATCATCAGCGTGCGCGGCGCTGCCATCCCTGCTATGCCGGTCGCATCGAGCAGTCGCGAATGATGTGTGCGTGGAGCTTCTGGTCGCATCGCCTCGGCTGGAGGAAGACGCACGATGGATCGCACTGCTGCGATTGCGCCAAAGACTGCGGCAATAAGACTTAGGAGCACGGCACCTGCCGATACAAACGGCGGCATGGTGAACTCAAGCACTGGTAGACGATAGAACTCCAGATAGAGATCGACAAGCTCCGCGCCGATATACCATCCTGCACCTATTCCGAGAAGCGCTCCACCGGCAACGGCCACAACCGCGAAGCCCGTGTAATGAAGCGCGATTGTCGTGTCCCTATACCCGAAGGCCTTGAGGATCGCAATGTATGATCGCTGGGTGGCGACAAATCGCAAGAGTGAGATGTTGAGCAAGAAGACAGCAACACCAAGGAAGATCAGCGGCACGATGATAGCAGTCATGGTGAGCTGCTCGATCTCGTCACTCAGAAACTTGTGCGACATCTGATCTTCACGTCCGATAGCTCCCGTAGAACCGTATGCGCGCAGCATCACATTGAGCTGATTAATCACATCCTTATCGGATGTGCCTGCTGCTAAATCAATACATGCGCTGTTCCATGCCCCTTGCATATCAAAGAGATCAGCGAGTACATCCTCCGACATCCACATCACGGCGTAGCGTCGATTATCGATCATGAGCGATCCGGGTACCAGCTCCAGAATCCATTCAGGCGACAGCGCGCTTCCGACAATAGTGAGCCTCTTCCAGCGACCATTCACAACGACGTTCAGTGTATCACCTTCGACGAAGTTGTTTGCTTGCGCAAACGCATACGATACGATCACCTCATTGTCTGCTCCCTCGGTGAACCAGCGACCCGACTTCATTGCAAGCTTGTTGGTAAGGGGCTGCCCATGCGATGGGACACCTGTCACCACACCACTTGCTGGATCGGGCAGACCAGGTATATCAATGACAACAGGTGCGATTACGCGGAGATCAACATTCGTAACGCCATCGATTGCCATGATGCGCTCGCGCAAGGCGATAGGCGCGCGGTGGACGCTTGCCCACACGTCGGCGAAGTTTGATTGGGCGTAGTAGGCCTGCTGAGAGGTTACGAGCGAACTATGTGTGCTTTGAAACGCAACGTAGTTCGCGATACCGGCGCCAATCACCAAGATGATCGCAATGAGTTGTCCACTCATGTGGCGTACTTCGCGAAGTAGCTTGGTCGTGAGGACTGTCATGCATCACCAGGAGAGTTCGCGCGGGAGCTTCCGCGTTGCGTTCGTGTACTCTTCAACGATGCCACCGCTGCGCATCTTGATCACACGTTCGGCCATGTCGGCGATACTCGCGTTGTGTGTGATGAGGGCTACAGTAGTGCCAAGTTCACGATGCACCATGTCGATGACGTCGAGCACGAGGATGCCTGTTTCGAAATCAAGCGCGCCCGTTGGCTCGTCGCAGAGCAACACATCGGGTCGTTTCGCGATTGCTCGTGCGATCGCAACGCGCTGCTGCTCGCCCCCTGACAGTTGGGAGGGGAAGTGATGCATGCGATCGCCAAGACCCACGAGTTTGAGTGCTTCGGCAGGATCCATTGGATCATCAACTAGGTCTGTAACGAGTTGGACGTTCTCGAGAGCGGTCAGACTCGGGATGATGTTGTAGAACTGAAAGACAAAGCCGACTGATTTCCGTCGGAACGAGGTGAGCTCGACATCAGATGCTTGTGTGAGTTCGTGATCACGAAATCGCACCATTCCTGACGTGGGTGTATCGAGTCCGCCAAGGATGTTGAGAAGGGTAGACTTGCCACTGCCCGATGCACCGAGGATCACGATAAAATCCGATGCACGAATTGTAAGCGAAACCCCTTTAAGTGCTACCACGTCGAGATCGCCCATGCGATATGACTTGGTCACATCGGCGACGTCGAAGATTACCGGACTCTCTATCGTAGGATGATGCATAGCTACCTCTGGCTCGACAATAGCAAATAACCGCCTATCTTGCCCCCTACGCTACTTCTGCGTAGAGCATCTGAACACCGTCAATAGGTCCTACCATGTCGTCGACCTCACGAGAGTTTTTGGGTCACCCCGTTGGTTTGTCGTACCTGTTCTTCACCGAGATGTGGGAACGCTTCAGCTACTATGGCATGCGAGCACTGTTGGTGCTGTACATGACGCAGTACTTGTTGCTCGATCCATCGCTCTCGTCGAGCGTGATCGGTTTCACGGCGCTTGAAGGATTCTTGAAGGCGCTCTTCGGTGATCTTTCGGTGATTGGCGTGTCGTCGCAGATTTACGGACTCTACACAGGCTTCGTGTACTTCACGCCGTTCCTTGGTGGCTTGGTGGCCGATCGCTACCTCGGTAAGACGAATGCTGTCTATTTGGGTGCCATCCTGATGGCCGTCGGACACTTCCTAATGGCCTTCGAAAGCTTCTTCCTGATAGCCCTGCTCTTCCTGATCGCAGGCAATGGCATGTTCAAGCCGAATCTCACGGCACAAGTTGGTTCGCTGTATCAACCCGGCGATCAACGCGTCGATAGCGCCTACACGATCTACTACATGGGTGTAAATCTTGGCGCGTTCTTCTCGCCGATTGTGTGTGGAACACTCGGACAAAAAGTTGGCTGGCACTGGGGTTTCGGCGCTGCTGGCGTTGGCATGTTGGTTGGAACGTTTGTGTACTGGATGGGTAGCAAGCACCTTCCGAAGCACAACCAAAACGTGATCAAGGCAACTGCTGAAGAACAAGAAGCAGGTAGTTCAAACTGGGTGCGCCCGCTCATTGTCATCGGGTATCTCTGCTTCGTGAACATCCTGTTCTGGGGTGTATTCGAGCAGCAGGGGAATGCACTGCAAGTATGGGCCGACGAAAAGACGAACTGGAGCATTCTGGGTATCGACATACCATCGTCGTGGTTCCAAGTACTCAACCCATTCTTCATTATCGTTCTCGCTCCGGTGTTGAACCGTGTATGGGCAAAGCAGCGTGCGAAGGATAAGGAACCAGGTTCGATCGTGAAGATGGCCATCGGTTGCGGCTGGATGGCGATCGCCTTCTTGTTCATGATGTTCGTTGCAAGTCTTGCAGAAGGGGCTGACAAGATCAACGTAATCTGGGTCGCGAGTGTGGTGTTGCTCTTCACCATCGGTGAGCTGTATCTGTCGCCGATCGGACAAGCAATGGTGTCGAAGGTAGCCCCAGCCCGCATGGTAAGCATGTTCATGGGCGTGTGGTTCTTGTCGAGCTTCTTCGGCAACTATCTCGCCGGATTCATCGGATCCTACTACGACAAAATGAGCAACCAGAACTACTTCGCAATCATGGTCGTGATGAGTCTCATCGCTGTGGTGATGTTTGTTGCTCCGCGTAAGCAGCTCGTGAAGTGGCTCGATCAGCGCGTGTAAGCGCGCAAAGGGGATCAGATGCTCACAGCTGTTCTTATCGCGGTTCTGGTAACGATCGCTATTGTGATCGGTACAAGCGTGTTGCTCTTTCTTAAGGTGCAACGCTCGCACTGGCGTACGCTTGATTCGATGCAGCGATGGGTGGTTAGTTCACTCTCGAGTATCGAAACACGACTACGCTTTCAATCAGGACTGCAGTCGCCCGGCGACGTTGATGTAATCGTCGTCGTAACACGCGATCGCAGTACACTGCTTGAACCATGTCTGCGTTCAATCCATCAGCACGAGCCAAGCGCTCACGTGATTGTCGTTGATGTAGGTAGCACCGACGATACGGCAAGCGTTCTCCACCGACTGGTGCGCGAGCGCGTTGTTTCGACGATCATCAGCCATGCGCCAGAGACGGTGCCGCAGTGGCAGAAAGGTTACGGCATTCACGAAGCATGGCGCGTTGCGTCGATGCTGCATCCGCGGAGCATAACGGTTGTCGACGACGACATGGTTGTACGCGAGCCATTTCTCGCGGCGTGCGCAACCGTGTGCGAACACGCAGACGTACGCGTTGTTGCATTGCACCGTGATAGCACGCAGGAGAAGAATCATCCCGTCGTGAAAACCATCGAGCATGATGGAATGCGCATTGACCTCGGAGCAACGTTCAACGGAGCTGCATTCCACATGCCATGGACAACGCTCCACGCTTGGGGTCCGCCACCATATAACGAAGGCAAAACCGAAAGCGGCGTTGAGGACTGGTATTACAGCCGCGCGCTTGAACAGGAAGGCAAACACGCCGCCTTCCTCCACCGCGTTGACGAACAGGCGAATGTTACATCATTGCGAGATGCGGTAATCCCGTAGGGGCGAGACCCTGTCTCGCCCGCCATTATTTGTGTTGGACCATTCCG
>CAYSMF010000012.1:0-67188 GCA_964432155.1 uncultured Melioribacter sp.
GTGATGTCGTTTGTGATGATTGGACGTCAGCGTCGCGCTCGGGTGGCAGTTGACCCTGCTCAGATAGAGTTCGACACAGTCCCATATTCATCGTCGTGTGTGTCGGTTGTTCGTGATAGTCTTCGTCTAACGAATACCGGCGATCGTACGCTCGAGGTAACATCCATTCGGTCGCGGAGCGGTTCGCTTTCTCTGCAGGCATCACCACAGTTCCTCCGGATCGATCCTCAAGAGTCTGCTATTGTGCAGCTCGTGTATCGTCCCGCTGCTGAGGGTGATTTCGTGGACACGATCGATATCATATCGAATGCACACAATCAATCGGTGGTTGGCATTCCATATCGCATTGTTGCGCAGCGACTGCGCGATACTGTCTTCGTCCGCATGCCCGACACGCTGGCAGCACGTCCAGGGTTTGAGAATGTCATCGTCGATGTCACAATCTCGTCAACTTCGCTTCAAGCACTTACCCGGTGTACGCTGGCAATCGATGTGGATTCGACAGTGCTGAAGTATGAACGAACGTTGCCGTTCGGCACAGCCACTGAGGTCGCAGGTACTCCTGATCGACTTCCGGGTGACGGGCATAGCCTGCGACTTAGTTGGAGCGCTCCGACACGATTCGCTGATCGACCGGTTTTTGCACGACTCGTGTTCAGTGCTCGACTTGGCGATCGACTCGACTCGCCACTCGGTCTCGCAGCAGCAAGCACGATAGGCACTGCGTCGTGTCCAGACCTTGTGCCTGTGAGTACCTCATCAGGTGTGTTCCGCATCGATTCGCTCTGCGGTTTATCGTACAAGACAGCAATGCTGCGCAATCAACCGATGGCAGCTGTGTTTCCGAATCCAATGATCGATCAAGGTCGGCTCACCGTCATAACTCCGCAACGAGAGCATGTGCGCGCTATATGCATCGATGCATTCGGACGTGAACAGGTACGAGTTGTCGATCGTGAGCTCGAAACGGGCACGCACGTATTCGATGTAGACGCCCATGCGCTTCCTCCAGCTACCTATACGATTGTCGTGTGGTCAGGCCGTAGGTATCTCTCCGTACCCTTCGTGGTGGGTCGATGAGATCGGCAGTACTGGTCCTGCTGAGTCTGTTCGCGTATGCACAGTCGCTGCGCGCGCAGGGATATTCATGGGAGGGTTCGCTCCGCGAGCCCCTTGCCATACCTCGTACATATATCGGACTTGAAGCGCAGGCTTCGTATGCATACTATCCAGCGCAGCTAAAGTATGTCGAGCAAGCACTCGGAATTACGTGCTGTACGTATGAGGATGGATCGGGATTTCCTCTTGGCCTCTCGCTCGTTGGTGAGCGGTGGGTAACATCACATCTTAAGATTTCGGCGGGTGCTGGTGTAACCGTGATTGGAGCAACCTTCGTCGCTCCTACAGCACCTGTGCCGCTGAGCAACGGTCAGATCTTGAACACGGAGTATGTCTTGGATGGATCGCTCACCTATGCATCAGGTTTTGGTTCTGTGAGTGTTCGACTCGGCAGCTCACATGTACTCGCAACAGTCGGTGCGAGGTTTCATGGGTACCTCGGCGGATCGCTCACGCAACGTGAGCGCATTGTCGCACCAGATAACGTGGAATTCTCGGGTCAGCAGCCAGGAACCGAAGTCGTGATTGCACAGACATTCCTTGAGCATGCCACGCCCCTTGTTGTAGAGCCGTTCGCGCAGATTGGGTACGATGTAGCGCTGTCCTACGGAATCGTGCTCCAGCCGTCCTTGATGGTCGGGCTGCCCCTGATGAGCCTTTCGACGGCTGACCAGTGGCACATGCGTTCTGTGGGCCTTGGATTGCGTCTTGTGAAGGGGCTCTAACCCTCGCAATAGTATATTTGCATCTGCGTCGTAGCGTTTTTACGACAGTTAATTTTTTCAAGGAGTACGAACCAATGTTCAAGCACCTACTTTGTGCGTTTGCTGCGCTTGCGCTTGGCGCAGCTGCTGCATCGGCACAAGCGAAACTGGAAATCGTTGGCGGAGAAACATATGACTGGGGCAAGGTAAAGCCACCGAAAGAGGGCTACCTTGAAGCAGAGATCAAGATGAAGAATGTCGGCGACCGTGCCCTTCGCATCACGGAAGTGCGTCCAGGTTGCGGTTGCACGAAGACCGACCCAGACAAGACAGATCTCAAGCCAGGTGAAGTCAGCACGATGAAGGTGAAGTTGAACATCAGCCCATCGAACGTGGGTCCGATGACAAAGAACATCAACGTATCGTGGGCCGACCTTGACGGCAATGATGCATACAAGGCATACAAGGCGAACAACACGCCAATCCCAACAGGTGCCGATACAGCAGTTCGTGCCGGCTATATCTGGTTGAAGTGCGACGTGCAACGTGCGATTATGTACTCGCCATCGATGTACTTCTCGTTCTCCGATCTAAAGCTCGGCCAGGAAGCAACATCGAAGATGGAACTCACAAATAACTCTGATCAAGAGATCGTGTTTTCTGACTGGACAACAGACGGCGGCTTGGTGTGCAATCAGACGTCACGTGTTGCGCTGAAGCCAGGCGAGAAGCTTGCAGTCGTTGTAAAGCTTGTTCCAGCAGCGAAGGGCAATTATTCTGGTGGTGTTAAGGTCAAGACAACGCATCCAGAGAACCCTGAGCTGGATCTCAAGGCGTACGGCTTTGTTATGGAATCACAGAGCCCTGTGTTCCAAGGCACACAGCCAAAGGCCAAATAATTCGCTACGAACGTATGGTCAACGGGTCAATCGCTACTGCGGTTGACCCGTTTTCATTTATGCCGGGATCTCAATAGTCCAACCACCTGATGGTGGTGCAGGGAGCGTGCGACCAAGAATCCATGGGTTGAGGATCTTGACATCCTTGTACGTTGTGTTTTGCTGACGGGCCCATGTGGCAACGTCTGCAACGGCATCACGCACAACTACGCTGCGCGTTGTACTCGGATGGTAGCGATCGCGCTCAGGAATGACGATGCCATACTCGGTAGCGTGCTCCATGATGTGCTTGATGACAGCAATGCGAAGCAGGTAGCGCGACGTTTCTTCGTTGAGATACAAGTCATAAAACTCCGTGGCTTGCTGGTAGTCCTTGGAGCCGCGGAGACTTTCATGACCCATGTTGTATCCAGCGGCGGCATTGGCCCAGCTTCCATTCGCTGCTCGACCAGACTTGAGATAGGCGATAGCAGCACGCGTGCTCTTCACAACATTTCGACGTTCGTCGACATTGTCGTTGATGACAAGACCATGCGCACGTCCAGTTCCTGGAATGAACTGCCACAGTCCAACGGCATCCTTCGACGAGCGAGCCATGAATAGCGCACTCTCGGCAACACTCAGATACTTCAAATCATCTGGCACACCGGCGGCCTTAAGCTCGCGTTCGAATACCGGGAAGTACCGTGCTGATCGCTTGATGTATAAGATGAGTTGTCCGGGCGATTGCAGGTTGAGATAGAACTCACGCTCAGCACGCTCGCGCACTTCGGGAATGTCGAGAGGAACTGCTTCCCCGCAGAACGTAAGTGTTGCAGGGAGCTTCCATGTGCTAATCGGTAGGGGGCTCGGAGTTGATGATGAACTCGATGCGCCACGTGCGCTATCGGTACAGCCGGTGGTGTAGCACAAACATGTTCCCGCGAACAGTGCTAGGGCGAAATGCGAAATGCGTGTGTGCATAGACGAGTCTCACGATCATCATTGGTTGCAAGTAGAGTGATTCCGCCACGACGCTGTTGTTCGCGGATGATAGACTCGCAGATCGATCGACCGGCCTCATCCAGCGTCGACCCCGGCTCGTCAAGCAGCAGGAGCGGTGGAGCTAACACCACAGCGCACGCCAGTGCAACACGTTGTTTCATGCCACTGGAGAATGTCGAAATACGATCATGGGCGCGGTGATGAATCTCAACCATGGCGAGTGTTTCCAACATATGTGCATCGCTGCATTGTCGGCCATGCAGGTTCGCATGCAAGTGAAGGTGCTCATGCGGTGTGAACTCCTCGTACAGTTCAAGGTATGGCGCCACGATGCCGCAAACTGCGCGGCGTCGGGCCGCATCCAATGCAACGCCGTCGAGGATGCACGTGACGTTTCCAGCGTCGGCTCGCACGACGCCTGCCACCACTTTAACAAGTGTCGATTTGCCACTACCGTTTGCTCCAAGGATTCCAAGGACGTCACCCGAGGAAGCAGAACACGTGACATCGTTGAGAACACGACGTCCCTGATATGCTTTCGATACTGATGTGAGCTCGAGCGAAATCATCGTTGGATGAGCAGCTTAGTGAGCGTCGATGCGCGTGGCGTTTCTGCTCGCACAAGATAGGTGCCAGGTGCAAGATCACCGTCGATATCAAACGGTGCCACAATGCGATCGTCATCCAGAGCGACTGTTGCTGTTGTGGTGCGGAGTGCAACACCACTCATCGTCAGAAGCGAGAGTGTGACGCGCGTACCGAGCGACTCGTTTGCAATTGGAATGAAGACGCGGCGGTCACGCTGAAGTGAAAGGGGCTGAGGGTAGGGCCCACTCAGCGATACCGTCTGTGCGCCTTCAACGAACGAGCAGTATGCCGACTCGATTCGTAGACCCCAGTTGGTGCCTTCAATGCGCATGTCGGCTCCCGTGGGGGCATTGGTTGCTTCGATGCGGTACTTGCCATCAGGACCAGAGCCCTGATTTGCGTATCCCGTTTCGTCGGCATCGCAGACGATCATGCCGACACTTACAGGTGGACGTGATGACGACGATGGGATGGAGAAGCGAAATGCTCGAAGCTCGAATCCGACGAGGCGACCAATCTCGGTGGTCGTTGGTGCCTGCACCGTCCTATCGGAAAAGAAGCGGATTTCAGGAAGAAGCTCTGCTCCCGGCAGGATTGGATTACCTGCACCGCGTGAGCCAGTTCGATAAAGCCATGGCAACGACGAACAGAATACGCCAGCAAGTGTTGTATCGTGCTTTCGACATGCTTCAACCAATGCTGTACTCGCGCGCATATCGGTTGAAATCAGTTCCCACATCGAGCGCAGTATGTCTGGATGTGCAGCTGAGAGTGCATTGCCAAACCATCCCCAGACGTACCCCGTGTTTGCCGACTCGTTCGATAATGGCCATGCCTCCGGCGTTAGCAGGAGGCGCGAGGTGTATGCTGCCCAGTCGCGAATGGAGGGCCATACGCGGATCTCCATCCATGTGGACGTCAGCTCGTAAAGACTACGATTGATTCCTGCTATGCCATACCGACCACTTTGAATCGTGTGGTGAAACTCATGCGCGCATGTAACGCGCAGTGCGTCGATACCAAAGGTCGCAAACGATACATTTCCCCGCGCATCGCGGTCCGACTCTGCGAAGTCGTTGTCGATGTCAATCCACGTCGTATAGGTTTCTGTGGGCGTTGATCGAATCCGTGCATCAAGCGAGGTAAGGCCGTAGTAGCTCGACCCGCCTGGACCTGCCTTCGCAAGGTCACGCAGATAGATGTCGAGTGCATCGCTCCCTCCGGCTCCTCCATCAGGGGGAGGTGCGAGGTATCCCAACGTGTCGACCTCGACGCGCCACGCGAGCTCGAGTGCTTCAACACACTCTTGCACGAAGTCGGGAATGCCGTCCATCGTTGCGTCGTCAGCTGGCACCGCGTCGGGACCTGTGGTCGTGTAGTGGACGCGGAAGCGTCCCGTAGGCGAGTCGTGAAACAGCGGTAGTGTTGGACGTAGCTGTTGTACACCTTCGGCGATCTTGCCGCGAATGCTAGGTGTCGACCGATCAGAGAATCCACAACGGTTGCCAAGCTCCTGCGCTTGACTCGAGCTCATCAATACAAGAAACGCGAAGAGGAATGCTCCGCTTCGCGCAGTGATCGATTGATGACGCTGATTACGCACAAACGTTCCTTACCGGAACATTTCCTTGATCATACCCCATGTCCGTTTGATGCCGCTCACATTGTGTGTGACACCGATCGTATTCGAATACGAGGCCGAGCGGTCGGGGGTAACCATCTTGAGACGGTAGGTGAAGTAGTTGCGGGCTACGGAACCGTCGTTTCCATCTCCCTTGCCGAATGCTTCGTCATCACGGTAGGTGTACACCGAGTTGCTGCCTCGCGCTTGGATCGTAGCGACGTAGCGGAACTGGTTGTCTTCACCAGCACGCTCGATTTCGTACTGCATCAGATTTGATTCCGCTGCAGACTTCCATTCGAGGGAGATCGATGTGCCGTTTGACTTCGCATTGAAATACTGAATCGTTACCTGCACACCGTAGGCGGCAAGTGTTGTCACGAAGAGGACAGCGATGGTCAGAAGTCGGCGTGTCATTGGGCAAAGATACTGTTGTTCAGGCAAGCGTGGAAGTACGATTGCGCGCGATACGACATTGTTACATTACTCCGGCTGCGGTATATCGCCGTCAAGAACGGTGAGTGCTCCGCTTGGGCATCCTTGCACGACCTCGACGATCTCCTGCGTAGATGCATTGTGAGGCTGAATCCAAGGTTTGACCCGTGGATTAAATACAGCCGGCAGATTTCGGAAACAATTTGCAGAATGCGCGCACTTCTCTGGCTTCCAAACGATCGTAACTTCTCCGTTGCTATAGTGCTTGACGTCGGACATACATCCCTCCGTAGCGTAAGCGAGAACCCCGTTTGAACGAACGTAGGGAAATGCCGTGGCTTTGTCAAGTGTGAATCCTAGCGTATTGGCCTGATTTGGCATATATTTGTGCACAAATGACTGGTTTTCGACGATTCCTCGCCCCGTTCCTTCTCGCCCTTCAGATTCTGATGGTCGCGGGCGGACCTGTTCTGGCCCAGTATTGCTGTGGCCAGCGCGTGGAATTGGAGGCCGAATGCGGTCCAGCATCGTGTTGTCCCGAGCTCGATCCCTGCTGTGAGGACGAGGGGGCAACCCAGGATGCAATGTGCTGTGAAGGCGACGTTGAGCTGGAGGTAGAATTCACATATGTAGGCTCGGCCGAGGAAGCGATCTTCCCGTCGGTATTCGACGAGCTTGCTCCGCCCCTTGCCGTTCGTTCAGCTGAATCATCGAATGTTCCGAGCCGTGTTCTCGAATCGCACGGCATGCACACGCCCGACCTCGCTGTGCATTCACCCCCTGATGCAAGACACTTAGGAGTTTGGCGACTATAAGAGTCCACTTCGTGATGGTTGATTTCTTCACGTTGTGTTGGAGTTCTTATGTCGTACTTCTCAACCAGCGCATTGTCTGCGCTCCTTGTCTTTGTGGTCCTCCTCGCGTCCACCCCAGCTCATGCAGTCGACGATCTACGCGGCCGCATTCTTGGTCGTCAGCCCGATGGTGCGCTTACACCGTTGCGTGGCGCAACTGTGCGCTGGAAGGGTAGCAGTGTTGGCGCTGTTGTGAATAGTGCAGATGGCACATTCCGACTCGACAGAATCACTGCAACGGATACGCTTGAGGTGCGCTTCGTTTCGTACACGACGCAATTCGTTGTGGTAGCGCGCGAAAACGACTCGATCTCCGTTGTGCTTGAGCCCTCATCCACGAATGAGATCGTTGTCGAGGCCGAAGAATCGGCCATCACACGCGCGCCGGTAAAGACCGAGGTGATCACGAAGAAAGACCTCGCGAAGGCTGCGTGTTGCTCGCTTGCGGAATCGTTCGAAAAGAACCCATCTGTTGAAGTGTCGTTCGCTGATGCTGTCACGGGTGCGAAACAGGTTCAGCTGCTCGGACTTCGCGGGACGTATACACAGATGCTGATCGAGGCCGTGCCACTTCCCCGAGCACTCGAATTGCCCTTTGGTCTTGATCACGTGCCGGGTCCGTTCCTGGAATCAATCAGTATTGCCAAGGGTTCGTCGACGGTTACCAACGGCTACGAATCGATTACTGGACAGATCAATCTGTGCATGCATAATCCAATGTCGAGTCCGACGTTGTATGTGAATGCCTACGCGAATACGATGCAGCGGTACGAGCTCAATCTCTACGGTGCGCAGAAGCTCACGGATGAACTTTCAACGATGACGATGCTGCACGGACGCGTGATGGATGAAGCGATGGACCAGAACAAGGATGGCTTCGCAGATGTTCCAACATTTCGTCAAGTCAATCTCGTGCATCGATGGATATACAACGATGATGAGATCGAGTGGCAGTTCTTTGTACGGGGCTTGCAGGATCGCTACGTGTCGGGTCAGAGCATCGTCCACAATGCAATGTTTGAGCAGCACGATTCAACGTGGGGACGTCCGTACGACGTAGTAACCGAGGTTGGACGGATCGATGGATTCCTCAAGTTTGGTCTTCTCAACCCATTCACCGAAATGGAGGAGGGGAGTGGAGTATCGCTCGTTGTCGCAGGCGTATATCATGATGCTTCATCAACGTTTGGTCTTCGTGCGGCGCGCGGTCTGCAACGCACGGTGAACGTTCGTGGAGTTGTGGCAGCGCCGTTCACGGAGGATGTCAAGCTTGTTGCAGGTGTGTCGTACCTCTACGACGATGTCCGCGAGAATCTCGACACGAGATCGTTCGCGCGTGTCGAACACGTGCCGGGTGCATATGCAGAGCTTACGTTGCAGCCAGCGTCGTCACTAACGGTCCTTGCCGGTCTGCGCGCAGATGCGCACAATCTCTACGGCACACGACTCGTGCCTCGCGCCCATGTCAAGTGGTCGGTAACCGAGATGACGTCGTTGCGCGTGTCTGCCGGACGTGGTTGGCGTGTCGCGAACGTGGTGATGGAGAATCTTGGCTCGTACGTCAACTCACGTCAAGTGTTGATGGATCCGTCGTTCTTGCCTGAAGATGCATGGAATGTTGGTGCATCGTTAACAACGTCGTTTGAGGTGGCTGGACGTCCGTTCACGTTCGACGCAGAAGTGTACACCACGCGCTTCTCGAACCAAGTCTATGTCGATTATGATCGGTCAGTTCGTGAACTCTGGGTGACAAACCTGCGTGGCGAGAGCTTCTCGACCAATATCATGACGCAGCTCTTGTTTTCGCCAGCTCCACGATTTGATGTCCTCGTGGCCTATCGATGGGTCGACGTGCAAGCCCCCTACGGTGGCGTGATGCAGCAGCGTCCGCTCGTGAGTCGATCACGAGTGCTGACAACACTCTCGTATGCAACCGAAGGCATGGGCTGGCAGGGTGATGTGACACTTGCGTGGAACGGTCCTGGACGATTCCCTACGACAGTAGGGAACCTTGCCGTCGACACTCGCTCAACGTCGTTTCCGGGCATGTGGCGCTTGAATGCGCAGTTCACAAAGCGGTTTGCCGACTTCGACATCTACCTCGGCATTGAGAACGCGCTGAACATGATTCAACGCGATCCAATCATTGGAGCCGATGCACCATACACGTATCGGTTCGACGCATCACTAGCGTGGGGACAGCTCGATTCACGAATGGTGTACGTTGGGATTCGCTACACACTGGAGTGAGCACCCTGTGATCACTCGCCAGCAATCGGGTTCGACAACACAGGTGGCTTTGGCATATCGCCTTCGAGCGGACGAACCTCGAGATCTTCAAACAGAAGATCTGGTGTGATCACGCTCGAGAGTACATAGGCAGCACCGCCGCTGATGAACGATGGCACAACACTCGGTGCAAGGAATGAGTGTACTGTGCGCGACGATGAAACCGCTATGATGTCCTTGAAGGAGGCGGCTGCAAGGCCGGCAGCTTCTACACCGCGAATGAGTTCCTCGCGTCCGTCCGGAAACACACGGTAGGCTTCCAACAGTCCAAGTTTGCCTTCACCTTGGGACACAGGAAGATCGCTGCCAAGCTGACGAATGATCCCTGTGAAGAGCAGATTCTGATCCATCGTTGATCGAACGATGATGCCATATGGCAGGTCGCGATCCTTCACCAGCTTCAAGAGTCGCTTCTTAAGCTCAGCGCTGCCGAGCATATGCTTGCGCTCCTGCGAGCTGATGTCGAGCACGCTAAACATCGTTCCACCCCCGCGAAGGTGTCCGTTGCTTGTCTTGATGCGCTTGGTCGGGACACGCGAAGAGAGAAGGGTTCTCAGATAGCCGTTTTCGACGAGAAGTACATCCTGCGCGGGTGTCGCTTCATCGTCGATTGTATAACCGCCACACACGGGCTGTGTTCCAATCCGCGAGATGCTCGGACGATCGCGTACCGAAAGAAACTCTGGCAGTACACGAGCACCGATCTTATTCTGAAATGCCATTGAGCGCTCGTTCGTCGAGAACCCGCCTTCGGAAAGGGGCGGACGTTGCGCAACGAGGTTCGGTGCGAAGTACTGTCCGATGATGCCGCCAGCAGCGCGTCCTTCGAACAACACCGGACCCGAATACGCCTCAATTGTTGGGGCAGTTCGCTGCATGTCGAGACGCACCGCAAGTGCTCGCACAGCGCGTTCGAGCGAATCAATCGTTGGTAGATCAGACGCCAACGTGCCATATGCTGCATATGTCTGCGCCAACGGCATACCGTCGGTAGCCTGCGTTGTGGCAACAACCTCGATGCCAACGGTGCTTTCGGTTTTGTACATCCGTCGTCCCTCGGAGTTCACATAGAAGAACTCTTTCGGGATTACTTCCATTCCGACACGCGATTGGTAGATGTTAGGGTAGGAGCGGAACACCGCGCTTAGGCGCTCGATGCGCTGACGCATGTCGGCGACGTTTGCGCGCGGTAGCGTCGAAACATCGTTGCGTTCACCACCGCTCGGCATCAAAAAGAAATCCCATGTGGTGTCGCGACGAAGACGATTCTTGAGCGTTGATTCCTTCTTCGCGTAGATCTCGACAGCCTGCTTGTAACAGGCATCGGTCGCGAGCCAAAGTTCACGTCGAAGAATGTCAGTTGTCAGACCTGGAGTCGTGAGTTCAAACGGGATGATCCGATTCTTAAAACTCTCTTCGTCGTCACTCGAACCAAAGAACCCGAGGCTCACATCGAAGAAATTGGTGTTGTCGAATTTCTCGCCACCAACACGCACGCGCACCGTGATTGTTGCGCGCATTCCCGAGTCGATGTCTTCGATGGTACCCAACACGGCGTGCGCTGTTGTTGCTTTGCGAAGCTGCAGGATGTATTCGATGTAGTACGGACGTGCCAAGTCGCCGAGTGAGAGCTGCTGCATGGAGCGCTGGAGCTCGGCATCCATCGCAGTAAGGATCTCGTCACGCTGAAGTTGCTGAGCGTGAGACGACTGTGTGAGAACAGTCAAGAATGTGCAAAGCGCAAGAAGGCGAATCATGGACGGCTCCCTGCAGATTGTACCGTAGGATCAGGAAGGATTGGAGGCTTGGCTTGTGACTTCTGCTTCTTTTGTACTTCAATGGTTGACACGAGCAGACTTGGCGATGACGCGCTTACGGGTACGCCGCCAGACTCCGCGCCGCACACTCCGTTGAAGACGCCAAGATCATCTGCAGCAGCAACAATATTGTTGAAGGTCGTCAGTGGTGTACCAATGAGATCGACACCACGAATGAGTTCATCAGGACGGCCGTCGGCAAACACCTTATACACAACAAGTGGTTGCACGTTGAATGCGTTAGGCACGGTGCGACCAGTAAATGTGAAGCCCCCTTGAATGTCTTCGAACAACAGACCAAACTCTTTCTGTTGCGCAATGCATTCGCGGCGGAGCATCGACCGCAGTGAATCATACGGGACGGTTGTTGTTGCTTCGACAATCAAGTTCGATTGACGCGACACGGCCTTGAACCCAGGCTGACGTCGCCCATGTCCATTCGACGTTGGGAAGTTCTCAATCGGAGAGCGCGACATCAGGAAGCTCTTGAAGATGCCACTGTCAACGGCAACAACGCGCTTGCCCGGCATACCCTCATCATCGAACGAGAAGGCTCCAACGATATCGGTGCCGCGAAGCGATGTGATTGTTGGGTCAAACACCACGTTAATGAACGGAGGCAGGATTCGCTTGTTGAGAAACGGCTTGAACGTCTGACTAGAGTTAACGTCTTTCTGACGGTGGCCCTCGACGCGGTGACCGAAGATCTCGTGGAAGAACACGCCTGAGCTTCGGCCAGATAGAATAGCGGGTCCGGTATAGGTTTCAAGAAGCGGCGCCGTGCGGAGCTTACGTGCTAAATCGATCAGTCGACGCACGTCATTCTCCATGGAAGCCTTGGATGGAAGGCGATCGACGGCATAGGCTGAGTAGCTCTCGTACAAGGGAAGACTCATGCCATCATCGGCTTTCGCCTTGACGATGATGAACATCTTCACAATTGGCTCCGAGAGTTGAACCACGGTACCTTCGGAGTTGACGATATACTTCACCAATCGATCCGTCTGGAATGACACACGACCAGAGAGGATGTGTTCCTGATTTGCACACATCGCACTCAACGACCGAACGCGATCACGCCACATCGCAGTGTCGTACTCAAACGGACGTGGCTCGGTGATCGACACGTATGCACGCTCACGTGAGAGGTCGGCTGATGAGTCTTCCTCGCGCACTTTCACCTGGAGATTGGTGAGCACCTTGCCATAGCGTTCGGCAGCTGCAGTATAGGCTTTGTCGGTTGCCGACCAGATGATGCTACGGAGCGCACGCTCATCGTCACCCGCGGGCATCTCAACACCGCGTGTACCACGCCCCATTTCGAAGGCCACGCCACGAATGCTACGCGTGTTGTCGAGTTCGTATGAACCGACCCGAACATCCACGTCGAGAACGCGACGTGATGTCGTGACGTCCACATCGAGCGCTCCCATCGACGCCGTAATCACGGTCGAGGAAACTTCTGTGACAGCGTAGGAGAGGAAGTAGGGCGCTGGTTTAGCAGTTGCCAATGTTGACATGGTTCGGTCAACCTCGGCGCGCATCGCACGAAGAACGGGCGATTGCGACTGTGCAGTTGCGATGCTTGAGATGGCAACAAACGCTGCCGTAAGGGCAACGTTACGACGCAGTCGGAGTGAGAACAGTCTTTGAAACAACGTTGAGATCCTCGTCAAGTTCATAGGTGATCGGAACGCCAGTGGCGATCTCGGTCTTGAGAATTTCGTCGGGAGAGAGATGCTCAACAAACATGACAAGTGCGCGGAGCGAATTGCCGTGCGCCACAACGAGAACGTTCTTTCCATCGCGGAGCAAGGGAACGATGCGTGATTCGAAGTACGGTGCAACACGTGCCTGCGTATCCTTCAGCGACTCGCCATTTGGTGGCGGCACGTCGTAGGAGCGTCGCCAAACATGAACCTGTTCAGCTCCGAACTTCTCCGCAGTCTCTGCCTTGTTCAACCCCTGAAGGTCGCCATAGTGACGCTCGTTGAGCGCTTGATCGCGATGCACAGGAATGTCATGGATGCCAGCTTCCGCACAAGCAATCTCTGCCGTGCGCATTGCACGCTTAAGAACGGAGGTAAACAACACATCAACCGGGACGCCCTTCAGAACGTGACCTGCGGCAGCGGCCTCGCGTTCGCCTTTTGGCGAAAGGTCGACATCAACCCAGCCGGTGAAGCGATTCTCGAGGTTCCATTGTGATTCACCGTGGCGGACGAGTGTAAGGCGCGGCATTAGTGTTTCTCCGAACAGAGTTCCATGAGTACGCCACCCGTTGATGATGGGTGCAGAAAGGCAACCAGCATGTCGTGTGCGCCATGTTGTGGCTCGGTGTTGATTAACCGAATATCGTTTTCGGACAGGCGCTGAAGGTCTTCGCCAATGGTGTCGGTTCGGAATGCAATGTGGTGAATTCCCTCGCCACGCTTTTCGAGGAACTTCGCAATAGGCGACTCTGCATGGAGAGGCGCAGTGAGTTCGATGCGCACACCATTCAATGCAAACGATGCAATATCGACGCCTTGATCAACCACTTGCTCACGATGGATGTCGGTGAGTTGAAAAATTGAACGGTAGAGCGCGATGCTTGCCTCGAGGTCACGTACGGCAATGCCGATGTGGTCGACAGCTTGAATCATTGGAGACTCCGCTTGTGAAGCAGCGTGCTGGCATGTTCGAGATCTGCAACCGTATTGATTCCATGCAGCTCTTCCCATGAAGGGGCACACCATGCATCGACGACCAATCCGTCGGACTGCAGAATTCCGATAATGTCTGTTAGGTAGAACTCGCCCTGTGCATTGGTGTTCGACACCCGTGACAGCGATGGGTAGAGCGACTCTGAGCGCACCACATAGATGCCCGAGTTAATCTCGGTGATGGCACGTTCCTCGTCGCTTGCATCCTTGTGCTCGACGATACGTAGCAGGTTGCCGTCGGCGTCGCGCACAATACGGCCGTACCCTGATGGGTCTGGCACGCGTGCTGTGAGCACAGTCGCAACCGCATTGCCCGAGCGATGACGGTCGACCAGGGCCTGCAGGGTTGCCGTTGTGAGCAGGGGGACATCTCCGCTAAGAATGATCACGTCAGCATGACGTGATGCAAGTAGCGGAGCGGTTTGCTGTACGGCATGGCCCGTACCAAGCTGTTGATCTTGCACCACACAGGCAGCCGTTGGCATCGTCTCTGCAACGTAGGCCGCAACGGCCTCGCGCTGATGTCCGACGATAACGACGACGGCATCCGGCTGAAGATCTGATGATTGTTGAAGGACGTATCCGAGAAGCGGAGTGCCGTTCAGCGGAGCGAGCACCTTGGCAAGGTTGGGATTGCCCATGCGCTTGCCTTGTCCCGCAGCCAGAATCGCAACGGCGAGTTCGCGGTGGTGTTGCATGTTTTAGTTGTGACGCGGCAGATGGGTGTAGGCTTCGACACTCGAAGAAATCGATACAGGATCGTTCTTCGCATCAACGAGGACAACCGTAGGCTTATACGCACGCGCTTCGGCATCGGGCATCGTCGTGTAGCTGATGATGATGATTTCATCGTCGATATGCCCCTTACGCGCAGCTGCTCCATTGAGGCAGATATCGCGCGATCCACGTGTTCCTGGGATCACGTACGTTTCGAAGCGCTCGCCGTTGTTGATGTTCACAACGGAGACCTTCTCATACGCGATGAGATCTGCTGCTTCCATGAGCTCTTCATCAATCGTCAGACTGCCCTCGTAATAGAGGTCGGCCTGCGTGATCCGAGCACGGTGAAGTTTCGACTTAAACATGACGCGATTCATGGAAACGCTCCCGTGATGGCGTGCTGAAGGTGATTAGGGTCACAAAGTTACCGTTTTCGGGCGGACAGACGAACTACCTGGGAGGTTCGTATTTTCGCGGTATGAAAATCACCCTCGGTCAAATCGCTCATGCTCGCAGTGGCGACAAGGGCGACGCTGCCAATTGCGGCGTTATCGCGTTCAAGGAAGAATGGTATCCAATCATCCGAGATGCGCTGACGACCGAGCGCGTGGCGGCGTATTTCAAGGGCGTGTGCCTCGGCCCCGTTGAGCGCTATGAAATCCCGAACCTTTGGGCCGTCAACTTCGTGCTCAATAACACGTTGGGAGGGGGCGGAACGGTCTCCCTTAAGCTTGATGCTCAGGGCAAGACGATCGCCTCGGCAATGCTGATGATGGAAATCGACGTCGACCCAGCAGTGCTTGGCTCACTGGAACACTAATCAGGCGAGGGGGCTTACTTGCCTCCGCCGCCAGGCATGAGTGGACTTCCAACACCGCACGAGGTTTCGAGCGAGGTGAGGATCGGGCGCATCCAAGCCTTAACCTGTTCGCCAGACCAGCGCTTGTCCCATGTCTGCGTGACGTCGCTGCCATCCATGCGGGTTGACACCGAATACACGTCAACATGGACAGAATCGCCAGTGTGCTGCACGCGCCATGTGCGCACGAGCATCGTGTACCGGTACTCAACCTGGCTGATCGAATCCTGAGCAACGATCACGCGCTCTGCGGGATTCTGCTCGACGACTGTGTATCCGTGTTGGTCGAAGACGCCAGCTACGGACTTCATCCAAGCAGTCGTATCGCCTGTGCAGGGCATCGACATGGTCCGCTTGCGATCCATGTAATTGAAGACGCTGCAGCCACTGAGGAGCAGACTCCACGCCATGGCAATGACGATGATCCATCCTGATGTTCGCTGCATGTCCGTACTCCGTTCTGAAAACAAAAGCGCAAATTAGCATGATGAAGACGCAACACCCTAATTCGACCGCCTGGAATGCGACCGCTACGGGGCTTGATGCTGCCGACACGCTCAAGAACTTCCGAGAGCAGTTTTCGTTTCCGCAGCACAACGGAACCGATGCGGTGTACATGTGTGGTAACTCCCTTGGTCTGCAGCCGAAGCGAACACAGGCGTATTTCGAGCAGGAGCTTGAAGATTGGCGCCAGTTTGCTGTCGACGGCCATTTCCGGGCTAAAAACCCATGGTACTCCTACCATCGGTGGTTTGCCGAACCGCTGGCACGGATCGTCGGGGCTCGTCCACACGAGGTTGTGGCGATGAATACGCTAACGGTGAACCTTCACCTCGCAATGGTGTCGTTCTACCGTCCAACGAAGTCTCGTTCGAAGATTATCATTGCAGGACACGAGTTTCCGTCGGACCGATACGCGGTCGAGAGCCAGATTCGGGTCCATGGATTTGATCCTGCCGACACGCTCATCGAGATTCAGCCACTTCCTGGTCACTCGACGCTCACAACAGAACAGATCTGCGCCACGATTGCCGAACACGGCGATTCAGTTGCGCTCGTCATGCTGAGTGGTGTGCATTTCTACTCAGGACAGCGATTCGAGATGCAGACCATTGCATCATGCGCGAAATCTGTTGGCGCGCACATCGGACTCGATCTTGCGCACGCAGTTGGAAATGTCGAGCTCGAACTCCACGCATGGGGTATCGACTTTGCCATCTGGTGTTCATACAAGTACCTCAACGCTGGTCCCGGAGCAGTAGGCGGAATGTTTATCCATGAAGCTTATGCACAGCGACCGGATTTGCCGCGATTTGCGGGCTGGTGGGGGAATGATGAATCAACACGATTCATGATGGACCACGCCTTTGTGCCATCATATGGCGTTGATGGTTGGCAGTTGTCGAATGCGCAAGTGATGAACATGGTCGGACTTCGCGCATCGCTCGAGATCTTCGATGAGGCAGGGTTCGCGGCGCTCTGCGCCAAGCGCACACAGCTGACAGGGTTGCTCCATTCAATCCTTTCCGACATCGTTGCATCACATCCGTGGATGCGCATCATCACCCCGTCGGATCCACATCAGCGTGGTGCCCAGCTCAGTATTCAGTTTGAACGTGATGGTCGCGCCGTGTTCGAGGCCTTGATCGCACGTGGAATCGTAGTTGACTGGCGCACGCCAGATGTGATTCGAATTTCTCCAGCTCCTCTCTACGTGCGATATGCCGACGTTGTGCGCGTTGGAGAAGAGCTACATGATATCCTTCAGGAGTTTGCGTGAGTGATGCAGCCGTCGATCCCGGACGCTATGTTGTTGGTCGTCGAGCTGTAGCAGAAGCTCTCGAGAGTGGTGCGCCACTTGAAAAGGTGTTCGTTGCGTATACCGTTGACGAAGGGGGCGCGCTGTCGCAACTCCGCGCTGCTGCGCGCAATCGGGGTGTTCAGTGCAGCACAATGGACAAGCGCAAGTTCTCGGCGCTCGAGCGGCAGCTTGGCTGCGCTCCGAATGATGCGCAAGGGGTGATCGCGATTCGTCCAGTTCGCGAAGCGCTAACGCTTGACGAACTTCTCGCCCAAGCGCGAGCAGCAAGTGAAGATCCGATCGTCGTCGTGCTTGATGGCATTACCGATCCACACAATCTTGGGGCGATTGCACGAAGTGCCGAAGCCGTTGGTGCAGCAGGGATGGTGCTACCAACGAAGTATAGTGCGCCGATCACCCCAGTCGCTGTGAAAGCCTCTGCAGGAGCACTCGAGCACTTGCCGATTGCCAAGGTGCCTCGCGTCTCTGAGGCTCTCAAGCATTGTCGATCGCTCGGATGGCGTGTTGTCGGGACGGCGATACCTGCCTCGGCTGTGTATACCGACGATGTGTATCAGGGTCCACTGGTGATCGTTATCGGCAACGAGGGCGAAGGACTTCATCCGAGCGTGCAGGCGGTCTGTGATGTGCTCGTCGAGATCCCGATGGCAGGACACGTGCAGTCGCTTAATGCGTCGGTTGCTGCGGGGATTGTGCTGTTTGCCGCAAGATCCCGTCGTAGAGGATCGTAAACACTACGTCGTGAGGCGCGCGCGTAGATCCTACGAGGTGTGCGCGCGAATCCAGCAACAACACGTGCTCTACGGTGAGTCGAACCAGTGCAATGAGTGCCGGTACATCGATTGTTTCGCGCAGGAGCCCCATTCGCCGTCCTTCGGCAGCTGCACGCGAAATGTGGTATTCGAAGGAGCTGCGTCGCCATGCCATGAATGCATGGTGCTGCCGCGGCAACGCGTTGGCTAGATCATCAATGAAGATTGGTGATAGCTCGCTCAAGACATGCACGTATGTCGTGATCAACGTATGCAGGTCGCGCTGGAATGTCGTTGCGTTATCGAACGTTAGCGGATCACAGCGACGATCGACCTCGCGCGCAGATTGGAGCAGAATCGTTGTAGCGATGTGCGCCTTCTTCGCGTACTGTTCGTAGAGTGTTCGTTTTGAGATCCCAAGAGATCGCGCGATCTCGTCGGAGCTTGTCTTTGTGTAACCGAAGGTATTGAACAGGGCTAGCGATGCTGCGAGCGTTAGTGAACGATCCACCGGAGCAGTGCGTATTGCGAACTGTTGGTGCGGAGTTGCAGAAGTAACGATGCCACGCAGCAGTAGCTCCATCAGGCCCTGATACAGT
Source organism: uncultured Melioribacter sp. (assembly GCA_964432155.1). Classification (GTDB taxonomy): domain Bacteria; phylum Bacteroidota; class Ignavibacteria; order Kapaibacteriales; family Kapaibacteriaceae; genus UBA10438. Next base: position 18,768 of record CAYSMF010000012.1, read on the forward strand.
TGCAACGACGACACGGACGACGTTTCGAGCGTTACGTAGTCCATGCATTTGTCAACCAAAACGCCATACATCGCAATGATATCGTCAACCGAAATGTCGTTGCGAATCTCACCGCGTGTAATACCCTCGTCGATCAAGCTTCGGAACGCTACATAGCGCTCGATGCGCCATGCGCGAAGCTCCTCCCATACCGCTGGAGCCGCTCGCTGAAAATCATGCAGGAGTCTCGGCGAACGGATGCGTGCATAGATGGGGGAGATCTGGATCACAAGCCGTTCGAGGCGATCGGCAACAGACGACTTGTGGTCGGAATAGATCGCCTCGGTACGTTCTTCGATGGACCGTGTTGCCATGCGAACGACGCTTCGCAGAATATCCTCCTTCGAAGGGAACACTTTGTAGAGTGTCTTCTTCGAAATCCCCAGCATGCGGGAGATCGTATCAGTGGAAGTGCGAGAATACCCACCGTGCACAAATGCGTCGAGTGCGCGACGAATAATCGTCTCGCGCAGACGCTCAGGGTGTTGTTCGGATGAGTGTTGATCGTCCATGCAGAACGAAGATGCGGGAAAACATCGAATCTCACCACCGTGCACCCTTCGATGCGCTCTGGGTGGCTATCTTTGCCATTCACAGACTCCCTCATTTGATGATGTAGAACGTATGTCGCACGTCCAACGAAACGACCAGGAATTGCACCGCATTGAGAAGCTGCACGAACTCCGAGCAGCAGGCATCAATCCGTTTCCACCGTCGTTTGATCTTTCGCATCACGCCGCTGAGATCCTTTCAACGTTTTCCGATGAGCAACCCGATGCGCTTGCATCGGTGTCGGTTGCCGGACGGATTATGGCAATCCGAAAGATGGGCAAAGCTTCGTTTTGCCACATTCAGGACATGACGGGTCGCATCCAGATCTACCTCAAGCGCGATGATCTCGGTGACGCCTACGATCTCCTTCGACTCTACGACATTGGCGACATTATCGGCGTGGAGGGCTTCGTCTTCCGTACACGCATGGGTGAGATTAGTGTGCATGCACGAAGCGTCACGATGCTCACGAAGAGCGTCACAACAATTCCTGTTGGTAAGGAAGAGGTTGCTGAGGATGGAACCATCACACGCTACGACGCAATTGCCGACAAAGAGCAACGCTATCGTAAACGCTATTTGGACCTGATTGCGAATCCAGACGTAAAAGCCACGTTCGTCAAGCGCGCGAAGATCATCACAACGATGCGTCGCTTCTTCGACGAGCGCGGCTGGCTTGAAGTTGAAACGCCGATCCTTCAGCCGATTTATGGCGGTGCTACTGCGCGCCCCTTTGTCACGCATCATAACGCACTCGACGTAGAGCTCTACCTACGCATTGCTGATGAATTGTATTTGAAGCGCTTGATTGTAGGGGGCTTCGAAGGCGTTTACGAGATCTCGAAGAACTTCCGCAACGAGGGGATGGACAAGACGCACAACCCCGAGTACACGGCGATGGAGATCTATGTAGCCTACAAAGACTACGAGTGGATGATGGGGATGACAGAGGAACTCGTCAACACGATCGTCCGCGAGACATGTGGTGCAGAGACCGTTGCCTTCCAGGGTACGGAACTCACGTTCGCGCTGCCATTCCGTCGCGCAGCGATGTACGACTTGTTCGACGAGCACACGGGCATGGATCTGCGTGGCCTCGATCGTGCAGCTCTTCTTGCTGCAGCTCGTAAGCTCGATGTCGATGTCGATTCCGGAGCAAGTGCAATGAAGATTCTTGATGAGATCTTCAGCGTGCTCGTGCAGCCGCATCTGGTGCAGCCAACATTTGTGATGGACTATCCCGTTGAAATGTCGCCCCTTGCCAAGAAGCATCGCACCAAGGAAGGTCTTGTCGAGCGCTTTGAGCTTTTCGTGATGGGTAAAGAAATTGCCAACGCGTTTAGCGAATTGAACGACCCGCTTGATCAACGTGCGCGACTCGAAGAACAAGCAACGATTCGAGCCGCAGGTGATGATGAGGCAATGGTTGTCGACGACGACTTCCTGCATGCCATCGAAGTTGGTTTGCCGCCGACTGCCGGTCTTGGTGTGGGTATTGACCGTCTCGTGATGCTGTTGACTGACAACGATTCAATTCGCGACGTACTGTTCTTCCCGCAGATGCGCCCAGAGCGCACTGCTCCGGCAACTGAGGAGTAACGGTGGGGTATACACGCATCGAAGGCAGCGAGGGGCAAGCCCAACGTCCGCCACAGCGCCTTGTACTTCATCTCGTGCTGTTCGCAGCGACATTCCTCACCTGCATGATGGCGGGTGCACAGTGGGCGATGCTCGACCCATTCCAGGTTGAACACTGGTCTGCTGGACTGACGTATGCCATCCTGCTGATGACGTTTCTTGCGGCCCATGAATTCGGACACTACATCGCAGCTCGTATTCATGGCGTTGATGCGACGTTGCCGTTCTTTATTCCGGTGCCATCAAGTCTGATGCCCTTTGGCACCTTTGGTGCGCTCATCAAGACACGGTCACGCATTAGCTCAAAGCGCGTTCTCTTCGATATCGGTGTTGCGGGTCCACTCGCAGGGTTTGCGGTGTGCCTGTTGATTCTCGCCGTTGGTGTCGTTACGCTTCCTGGCGTTGAGTCGCTCTACGCGATTCATCCTGAGTACGTGCAAACAGGCGTGATCCCAACGTCAGGAATGACGTTCGGCGATAATCTGCTGTTCATGATCGCTCGTGCAACACTTGGTACGACGATCTGGCTACCACCGATGAATGAGATCTACCACTATCCATTTCTCTGTGTTGGTTGGTTCGGTCTGTTCGTGACGGCATTGAACATGCTGCCATTCGGACAACTTGATGGTGGACACGTGTTGTATGCACTTATCGGTCGCCGTCAGTGGCATGTAGCCCGCATACTCTGGTGGACTCTCTTTGTGTTCGCAATTCTTTGGATGATGAACATCATCCATCAGTTGCTCCTCGAGCCATCGCCAGAAGCATGGATTATTTGGCTGCAAACGCACCTTGATCCCTTCCTCTCGGACGCAATCACGCGCATGCCGCTCCTGTTTGAGCTTGGCGAAGTGTGGGTGTTCTGGCTGATCATGGTTCGACTGTTTATCAAAACCGATCACCCCGACATCGCGGATCCAGAGCCTCTTGGTAGGGGGCGCACCATCATCGGATGGGCATCGATTGTGATCCTTGTATTGTGTCTTTCTCCACGGGCTATTTTCATCGCACCATGACATCGCGCCACCATACAGTTCTAGCCACGCTCCTCGTTCTTGGCGGTCTGTATGTGATGCGCCTGGCGAGTGTTGAGATTCAACCATTCCCAGAAGGCCTCTACGCACTGCGCGGACTGAGTATACAGCATACGATGCAGTGGCTCGATCAAGCGGCGATTGCTCCGGGCGGAATGTACTCTGCAATGATGCCTCCGTTGCCGGCATGGATGGTTGCCATTGGTATTGACATAGTTGGTCCGACACCACTTGCTGTGCGATGGTTCTCGGTGGTGTGCGCGATGCTCACCATGTTCCTGACCTATGCACTCGCTCGACGTGTTGTGTCCTTTGAGGGGGCTGTGATGTCGATGGTGATTGTTGGAACGAGCATTCCAATGATCATCAGCGGACGGCAGGCAACGGAACATGTGCCGTTCGTTGCGGCAGCACTGGCAATGATGTGGTTCGCTATAACGCTTCGTGATGTGCATGATCGTATCGGACGACTCGTACGTGTATTCGTGATGATCGGCGCGACCTCGGCTGGTGCACTCACGGCGCCGGTAGCAACCCTCATCCTAGTGATTGGAACGGCGCTCGTACTGCGTTCCTCTGCTCAGCGTGCGTGGATGATCGCTGGTATGGCGTCTGGTCTTGCTCTTGGGTCCCTTTGGTGGATCGCTATGGGCATCCGATACGGCGAACAAGTGCTGCTCGCGTGGAGTCTGCCCCAACCAACACTTGGTGAAGAGTCTGGTGGAGTGCTAAGTGCGCTGTCGTTCATCGTGGTTGCGCATCCGATGCTGATCGTGGCGCTCATGTGGGTTGTGATTACACTCCGCGACCGTGCTCAGTCAGCACTGCGCGACCGTCCGGAAATCGCTGTAATAGGACTCATGTTTGTCTTCGCTGTGTTCGAGACAGCATTATCGCAGCATCGGTACATGTCGCAAGCTGTCGTAATTGTACCACCCGCAGCAATCTTGTCGGTACTCGCACTCGAACACGTGCGACGTGATGCGCGCACGAAGATGCTCCTTGCGACATACGTTTTGATCACACTTGCAGTGGTGTGGTACGGTGTAGAGCATTTGTTGCACGACCGACTCAATGTGCAGACGTTGTTGCTTGGTGCCGCGATCTTTATGGTCGCTCTCGTCGTGTTACTACAGCAAGTGCGACATCGCTCGCGTCAACAAGCGGCAGCTGTTCGATTGTATCAGCCCGTGGTCTACGGTGCAGTAACGATTGCCGCTCTTATCGCACTCATCGCAGTTGTGCGTCCAAGTCCAGTCACCATCGAAGGTGGACGTCCGATTGCACGTCGTATGCTTGACGATAGTCTGTTCCACAAGTCGTTTGCCTACGTCTTCCACAACAGGTCGGAGACGGATGCTGTGAACGCTCAGCTCGAATGGTATACGCAAGGATGGATGTCGGGTACGAAGTCAGGATTTACCCACATGGCGATTGCACTTCCAGCGGATGCGAGTGACGAGGCAACACTTGCGATTGCACGACTTCTACCATGGGTGGTCTACTATCATCCGCAGAATAGGACGTCACTCGTTGAGGATGTGCAGCGCTCACTGGAGACTACGCACGTGGTAACGTATACGTCGCGTCCCTACACGTTGTACAAGGCTCGTTAGGATGCCGAGGTAAACTGCAACGCGTGAAGTTTCGCATAAACGCCGTTAGCAGCCAGCAGTTCGGCATGTGTGCCGATTTCAGCAATGCGTCCCTGGTCGAACACAACGATCCGATGTGCATTTACGATCGTCGACAATCGGTGCGCGACGATGATAGCGGTTCGATTGGCGAGCACGTCGTCGATGGCTTCCTGCACGAGACGTTCCGATTCCGTATCAAGGGCTGATGTGGCCTCGTCAAACAACAGAATGCGTGGTTCTCGATAGAGTGCGCGCGCAATTGCAATGCGCTGGCGCTGACCACCACTTAGGCGCATGCCGCGATCACCGATCATCGTGTCGTACCCATCAGGCATTGCCGAAATGAAGCCATCCGCGTGGGCAATCACAGCGGCAGCACGCACGCGAGCAAGATCTGCTTCTGCCTCGCCAAGGCTGATGTTGTTTGCGATGGTATCATTGAACAGCATTGTCTCCTGCGACACAACACCAAACACGTGGCGATACGATGCTAGATCGAGATCACGAACATCTGTTCCATCGAGACGAATCGTGCCTGTGTGCGGATCGTAGAAGCGGAGCAGCAGATCGAGCATCGTGGACTTGCCGCTACCCGATGCGCCAACAAATGCTACTGTTTCACCCTTAGCGATCGTGAGAGACACATCGCGCAGTACATCGGCATCGCCGTACGAGAACGACACGTTCTCGATTGCCAGGGTTGGCTGCTTGTCGTTGGCAGAGATGCTGCCCGAAACGATTGTCGGTTCCTCGTCGAGAACGGCTGCTACATTCGCGCCTGCAGCGATACCACGCTGCATCTGAGCAATCGTATTGACGATCACGCTAATCGGCTGCATCAGACCAAACAGCAGGAACAAAAACGTGACCAGATTCGATGGCGTGATTGCTCCCGAAGCACGTTCCATGCCTCCCACATAAAACACAGTCACCAGCGCAAGAATGCCGAACGTATCGTTGAACACTGGGATCAAACTCATCACGCGCGTATTGCGAACTGCTCGTCGCACGTACGCCGCAGTTTGCTGCATGAACCGCTCGGCGACGCGAGGCTCCACACCCATGCCCTTGATGACGCGAATGCCAAGTACTGACTCTTGCAGCGTGGATGTGTAATCTGCCTGTGCAGCCTGCATGCGCGAGCCGTACCGGCGGAGCACGGATGTGACCGAGCGAATGAGGAAGAGGCCAAGCAATGCAACGCCCACCGAAATCACCGTGAGTTTGGCGCTGATCACCATCAGCAGCACGATGTAGATGATGAGCGTTGAAGCCTCGCGCCACAGCGTCGTAACCGAGTTGATTGTTGCGTGATTGAGTACGCCCACATCGTTGGTTAGGAGCGAAATGATATCGCCCGTCTTTCGCCGTGTAAAGAAATCGATCGAGTGTTTTGTGACGTGGAGGAAGAGCGTATCGCGGATACGCTTCATGATGCCTTCTTCAAGACGGATCGAGATCACGTTGCCGAGGTACTTCATCAGACCTCGTACAAGGAAGAGCATGAAGATGACAATGCTGATGTTGCGGATCGATGTGCCGTAGTCGGGTGCGATGATCAGCGACGCCACAATATCATCGAACTGTGCCTTAAGGCCAGAGGCCATCGTTGCCGTAGGCCCTGCAGCTGAAGCGGGACCAGCCGAGCCAAACAACGTGCGGAACACGGGCTCGACAATGGCAAGCGTCAGCGCATTTGCCGCCGAGAACAGCAGGTTCGCAAGGGTTGAAAACAGGATGAGCTTCCAAAACGGACGGACGAAGGGAAGCATTTTCCCTGCGAGCTCTCGAACAGTATAGTGATGCGGTTGGCGCACGAGTGGGGCGTTGACGGATTCGTGAGGGTATCAGTGTGAGAGCGACCGTTGGTAGGAAGTCGCGTAGGATTGGATTGCTGTGGCAATCGACGAGGCGATTGCAGCTTGGCCCTTGGACGAGGCAAGATACTCGGCATCTGATCGGTTTGAAAGGAATCCTGTTTCGATGAGGACGTTGGGCATCGATGCTCCGACGAGGACGAAGAAGCCAGCCTGACTCACGCCGCGATCAGCGAGCGGGGTGCGATCGGTCACTTCCTGCTGAATGGAGGCCGCAAACGACTCGCTCAGACGCACAAAGCTGCGTTGCGCCATTGTTGCAACAATGATCTGATCCTCTGTCATACCCTCGTACCGACGCTGCGATTGCTCGAATTTGACAGATGCGTTTTCGCGCGATGCGACGCGGGCCGCATCGTCATTCCGGCCTGGTCGCAGAATGTAGGTCTCACATCCGTGTGCCGGATGTGGCTTAGTCGGCATGCTGTTGCAATGAATGCTCAAAAACAGTTTGCCACCGGCTTCATTTGCGATCTGTGTACGGCGATACAGTTCCAAGAACGTATCGTTGTCGCGGGTCATGACCACGTTCGTGTTCGGCATGATTTCACGGAGTCGTGCGCGGACGAGCTTCGCGATAGCAAGCGTCACGTCTTTCTCGTACACGCCATTCACACCCTCTGCACCAACATCCTTTCCTCCGTGTCCAGCATCAATGACAATAACGTCGAGTGACCATTTGCCACGTCCAGCTGGATGCTGACGCGGGGCGATGTCCTCAGGCTCTTTCTGTGCTCTCTTTTGTATCACACAGAGCAAGTCGCGCTGTCCATCGCGTCGCAGGACAACCGAGTCCGTGGGTGCACAGCGCAGTGTCAGCACGAGGATGTCGCGTACACGCTTTGCTTCCAGGCGTACCGCTGGTGTGAGCGCTGAGGAATCGATTGCACCGTCCTCGAGCAGAGCTCCAGGCAAACGGAGCACGACGCCGCCAGGGATACGTTCAGGACGTTGGAAGGCTGTGAGCGTCGATGCCGCACGAATTCGCACAACGGTGCTGTCGTCGCTAACAGTGGCGCGAATGCGCGTAATCGTTGTGGCTGGTGGCTGCTGCATGCCGAGTAACACGCACAATGTCGCTGCTGCGAAAAGAAACCGCATGCCCCCTTCGATATGCTTAATCAAGCCAACCTCGACGACGGAACATGATGTACATAGACGTGGCGACCACAACGATGATGACGAGCAGCGTTGGGTACGACCATGACCACGCAAGCTCAGGCATGTGCTGAAAATTCATGCCGTAGAGACTTGTCAGGAAGGTGATCGGAAGAAAAATCGTACTGATCACGGTAAGGACCTTCATCACCTCGTTGAGTCGCGCAGAGCTTACGGAGAAGTATGCCTCCATGATCGCAATAGTGAGTTCGCGGCTGCTCTCGATCTGATCGGCGATGCGTACGAGATGATCGTAGACGTTGCGGTAGTACATAGACTCGTGCTGGGAGATAAGCGCAAACTCTCCGCGTGCGAGTCGGTTGACGATTTCACGCTGGTACACGACGTCTTTTCGGATTCGCTGCAAGAGACGTTTGAGTTCCAGAATACGAACAAGCGTGATGTTGCTTGGTCGGCGGAAGATGGCGTGTTCGAGTTCATCAACGCGATCTTCGAAGCGTTCGACGATAGGAATGTAGGCATCCACGAGATCGTCGAGGAGAAGATGCAGCACGTAGTCCGGTCCATGCGAGAATAGCAAGGGATTCCTGTCGCATGCCTTGACAAGTGCGGTGACCGCTGGGATGTCATTAGCATGATGCGTAATCAGGACTCGATCGCCCAGAATGATGTTGAGCTGCGATTCCCGGAGATCCCGAAGAGCGTCAGTCGACTCCGATAATGTGCCGTCTGCAGGTTGTTGTACGAGGGCGTGCATGATCACGAAGAGGTACGATCCATAGTCGTCGACCTTCGGATGGTGCATTTGATCGTCGTCATCTTCATGGCTACCCAGAGCGCGTCGTGCGTCGGAGAGGACGAGCTCGTGTACGGGAAACCATGTGGTCAATACCTCGAGCTCTTCCTGCGGTGTTGGGCTGGCAAGGTTTACCCATATCATCGCGTGCTCGGGGATACTGTCTACCGCATGATCGTGCAGTGCCTCAGCCGTTAGCTGTCGCACAGAGCCATCATGGAAGTACCGAATGTCGATCATGCGCGTCGCGATGTGGAAAGTCGGGTTACCTTTGCAGCTCAAACATACCACGTAATGCTCCATGCGTAATCAGCGACCGCAGCAAGAAATTGAGATTGATATCGATGCCATCGGCTTTGAAGGCATCGCCGTAGGGCGACTGGATGGCCTTGTCCACTTTGTTGCTGGTGCACTTCCTGGCGAACGCGTACGTGCACGTATCACGGGATCGAAGAAGCGATTCAAGCAGGCCGAGGTGATCGAAGTGCTTCGCGCCTCGCCAGATCGGCGCACTCCTCCGTGTCCACATTTCGGCGTGTGCGGCGGATGTAAGTGGCAGCACCTCACATACGAGGAACAAGCACGGTGGAAGCGCCAGCACGTCATCGATGCATTTGAGCGCCTGGGTCAGATCCCTGTGAATGTGGTCCATCCAACGCTGTCGTCACCTGAGATTTACGGGTATCGCAACAAGATGGAGTTCTCGTTTGGGGGCTCTGCATGGCTGACGCGCGAAGAGATTGATTCTGGTGCCGAATTCACAACATCCTTCGCACTCGGACTTCACGTGCCTGGTCGCTTCGATAAGGTGCGACACATCACTTCGTGCATGCTGCAGCAGGATGTAGCAAACAGCGTTCTTGAGCATACCCATGCATGTGCGGCGCGAACAGGTGTGCGTGCCTACCATCAACGTCATCACGATGGATTTGCACGTCATCTTGTGATTCGTGCAAGTGTTACCACTGGTGCGATCATGACGGTGCTCATCACAACGACGCCTACCGACGAGCAAGAAGAGCAGTTCATTGCTGAATGGTTTGAACTCGCGGACTCACTTCCTACTGGCTCGTCGATGATCCATGCGATCAACGATACATGGTCGCCAGTTGCAGTGGGTGATATTGCTCGACTCGTTGGACCAGGGTATCTCGATGAAACGTCGCATGATATCACGTATCGGATTTCGCCGTTCTCGTTCTTCCAGACGAATACGCTGCACCTGCCGAACCTAATTGCACGTGCGCTCGACGGTGCAGAGCTGCGTGCAACCGATGTTGTGTGGGATCTCTATTGCGGGACGGGTACGCTTACACTGCCAGCGGCGCGTCGCGTACAGTCAGTGATCGGCGCAGAGCTATCGGAGAGTTCAATTGCCGATGCGCGAGCAAATGCAGAACGTAATGCGATTAGCAATGTGGCGTTCCATGCCATCGACCTCCATGTACCTGCTGCACTCGAGGTACTTCGCTCACTGCCACAGCCAGACGTGATTCTCATCGACCCTCCGCGCAATGGTATGCACGAGCAGGTGGTGCGTCACATCCTTGCAGTTGCTCCAGAGCGTCTTGTCTACGTGAGCTGCAACCCTGCCACCATGGCGCGCGATTGCGCGATACTGGCGGAGAAGTACGATGTGGTCGACGTCACTCCGGTCGACATGTTCCCACAGACGTACCACGTGGAAGCTGTCGGCGTTCTCCGCCGACGTTAACGGCTGACGCCAAAACCGACTGTGCTCATACCACGATAGGTCGTCATGCGCAAGAAGTAGGTGCCCGATGCGATGCTCGGCAACATGATTGTGCGCGGATGTGTGCCTGTCGGGACGTTGAGCTCGTCGAGCACAACAGCAACGGTACGTCCAACAACGTCAACCACATCGATAAGCACAGGCGACGGTGAGGTGACGGTGAAAATGATTGATGTCGCACCAGGACGAACAAGCGGCATGTTCTCAACGAAGATGATGCGATCCTGCGTCGGCGATACTGCAAACTCAGACGCATTGAACCCCAAGTCGCGCGCTGCTCGACGAGTAGAGCGAATACTTGATTCGATATCCTCGTAGGTCGAGCCACCACTCAGTACGAAACACACCTGTTGTGTTTGCCCCGGCTCGAGACGGAATGGTCCGCCGCCGATCACGCCAGAGACATCTGTGATGCGGGAGTTGGCGCGACGAATGCCCCCTGACATCATAAGCCACTTTTCGGCGCGCAGGAAATTATCGTAGATGCTCGGAGTTCCCGGTCCACCCTCGTTATCGACGGCATAGAAATTGGTCGGAAGGGGCGAGATCATCGCCACGCCAATAGAAGGCAGTGTAGCGTCCTTGGTGTTTTGAAACAAGCCAATCCCACTTCGTGTGTCGTATGCACAGCCGTTGTTCGCACCCATCGGACCGATATCGAAATCAAAGAAGTAGCTCACGTAGATGTCATTCAGAGCCGTGTCCATACGATTGCGCACATCGAGGGCAACGAGAATGGCGTCGCGAAGCGAATCTGCTGTGAACGCATACACCTGCTTGCTAACGTCAACGCCCACAGGGAAGGGGTCTATGCTATCAGAGAATGATGTGACGACGCGCTCACCCGGAGCGATGAATGCATTGCGGTGTTCGGCGACTGATCGAATCCCGAACAGCATGTCTTTGGTGTCCGTAGCCGCCCCTCGTGCAACATTGGGTAGATCGCGGGGCTGTGTGCCAATCATCAAGGCCCCCTCAAAGAGGATGTTCTCGCTACCCTTGTAGGTAAGGCCTACGCCTTGCATGTTCGATGGATAGTCGTTGAAGCCAATGTTGCCAATGGAGTTGATCGTCGTAGCAATGTTGTTCGCACGAATGGTGCGGTATGTTGGGTTCACCGTGGTCGTGATCAGCTGCCGGCTTACGATTGTATCGCCGTCATAGATCAACGCTAACAGGCGAAGTTCTCCATCATACGTTGCATCGTCGGGGATGATGCTTGTGAACGCATTCGTAAGAGTGCGTGTCTCACCCGATTGCACTTCGCCAACGAAGACAGAGTCGACAACGAGAATTGGTGCGAAGGTGGATGGGGCAGGCACGACCTTCACCGCACAGTTCTGCAGTGAAGCGAGCTGATTGCTTATGGTAATCGACACGAGGCATTCATCACGTGGCTGAAGGAAACCATTGCCATCGCGGTCGACAACGTCCCATGCGGTAACGGTTGCCCAGCGTGGGTTTGATTGCGCAAGCGAGCGACGTGCGTTGACACGTCCAACACCGAACTGCCCGACAAACACAGCGTTGAGACTATCGATGTTGTCGCACCCAACCTTCATCGCTGCATGCGTTTGTGCGGGCGTGAACGATGGGAATCGCATGCGCACCATCGCAGCTACACCTGCAGCTACAGGCGATGCCATCGATGTGCCGTCGAAGAAGTCGTATGCATCACCAGGGACTGTTGAGTAGATCGCAACACCAGGAGCGCATACGTCAACACTGTTGTGTGTGTTCGTGAAATACGCCAGCTTATCGTTGTCGTTCGTTGCAGCTACCGAGAGCACTTCGGGATATGCAGCTGGATAGAAGGCCATCGACGATCCGTCGTTGCCTGCAGCAGCAACAACGAGTGCGCCTAGGCTGGCTGCTTCTTGGATGACTTCGCGATCGGCTGATGACGATGAGCCACTCCCAAACGAGCAGTTGATGACAGAGGCGCCCATCGATGCGGCGTACAGAATGCCGTCGGCAGAGTTCGCTACGGTCGTCGACTGCGGATCGTCGCGTCCAATCTTAATGGGAAGCACACGAACGTTGATGGCAACGCCAGCGCCACCGACATTGTTGTTTGCGATCTCTGCGATGATGCCGCCAACGTGCGTGCCATGGCTATTGCCGGGTAGTGGCGAATTGTCAGGCGTTTGTCCATCAGCGCCGACAAAGTCCCAGCCGAAGAAATCGTCAACAAACCCATTGCCATCGTCATCAACACCATTGCTTCGACGGTCGACGCCATTGGCATCGAGACCCATCTCTCCTTGATTGCGCCATGTGTTTGCTCCGAGGTCCACGTGCGTTGTGTCGATACCTGTGTCGATCACGCCCACAACAATCGACGCATCGGGAGGCAGCAGTGGCCATGCCTCGAAACTCTTGATGATCTGGTGGTGGTATTGACGATTCACATCGGGATCGTTTGGCGTATCAACGAGTCGTTGAATGGCAAGGGGCTCGGCATACTCCACATCAGGATGCGAGGCGAGCTTCCGTGCTGCGAGTGCAGCATCAATCTCGCGCGCGTACGTCACGATCGCAATGCGTGTGATGCGCAGGGATGTCGGCGTGATGCGCGGTTGATTGCGTCGCGCATAGGCATACTCAACGGCCTTCAACGTTGCGTCGGAGACATACCCGCGCGACGTGTGCGATCCGAGAATCTGTGTGAGATCTGCGAACTCTCCGCGGCGTCCGTTCGACTGCCACTCGAGGAACGACGGGGAATCAGTCTTCCATGCAACAACAACGGTCTTGGGCTCGAACTCGGCAGCGCATGGCTGCGTTATGAGCAGTGTGAGCGCCAGAGTGATGAGGCCAACAACGTTGCGCATTATCTACCCTTCCATGTGATCCGCTTGCGCATAATGCGCTGATTGCCGAGTCGCACTTCAGCGATGTATTCGCCGTCGAGAACGGGCTTCCCATTCACATCGCGTCCGTCCCACGTGAGCGTGTACGCTCCAGGTGCTTGTATGCCGCGGAATGGTTGGCTTACAGCAATGGCTTGTGTTGAATACACCACAATGTCGACTTCGATTGTTTCATCGACGACGTAGCGAATCTCGGGGCTCACGTCTTCGGCAAGACCGAACAGACGTGCAATGTCGCCGAAGCTGACAGATGCATTGCCTGTGCCCATCGGCCACAGCAACACACCAGGCACATACATCGCATTGGCAATCGTCAGCTGATACTGTGTTCGCTCTTGCGGTGTTGGCTGTAGAATCGAAGCCGGAATATTCATCGTGGCGCGAATCTGCTCCCATATTGACGGACGTCGATCGAGTTCAGCACGGTACCGCAGGTAGGACGACGTCTCTTGCAGGGAGGCTGCAAACCGACGAGCAGCTGGAACACGCAGAGCCATCGCCGCAGCGTAGGCGGAATCCTGCTCGGCAGTTGAGCGTGTGCGAATCTCACCGGGGATTGCCAAGCGCGAATCGTCGTAGGTCGAGTCAGCCATGAGAAACTCGGCAGGGCTGAGCACGCGCGGCTGTATTGCTCCGCTCTTTGACGAGGGCTGCGCATGCAGGTGTGATGCTGCCGCAATCACAAGCGCAGCCGACACAGCTAAAAAACGAGGAGAGAAGCAACGTATCATGAATGACCGAAAAATACAGAAGCCGTCATGACTGGTCACGACGGCTTCGGAATGATTCGCGTGTAGGCGAGAAGTTACTGTTTGAGAATTGACGCATCCTTGAGCATGTCGCCGAGCGTCACGGCAGGGGAGGACGGGATATTGACCGATGGGCCGCGATCACCACGGTCACCACGATCGCCACGCTCAGAGCGCTCTGGTCGTGAATCGTCCTGCTGCTGACCACCAATGCTGCCGTCTTCGCCCTTCATGGCCAGGATCAGCGATGCATTCTCAGGTGTGCAGTCGACAATCACACATGTGATCGTATCGCCAGCATTTACCTGGACCTTCTGTCCGCGACCTGCGTTGAGGATCTTTGAGCGCGGCATGAAACCATCGAATGCGTCCGCAATGCGGACAACCGCCCCTTGCGTGCTCACGTTCTGCACGACGCCTTGCGTCTCAGAGCCGATTGGCAGCGTTGTAGGAAGCGTCAACCATGGATTCTCGAGAGTCTGCTTGTAGCCGAGGGCAAGCTGGTGCTTCTCTTCATTTGTTGAGAGCACAACAACGTCGATTTCTTGATTGACATTGATTACTTCTGACGGATGCTTCACGCGGCGCGTCCAGCTGAGCTCGCTGATGCGGAGCAAGCCTTCGATCTTCGGTGCTACTTGAACGTAGGCACCAAAGTCGGTGATGCGGCGAACTGTACCCTTGAGCTTCATGCCAACGGTAAACTTCTCAGCGGCACCCTTCCATGGATCTTCTTCATGTTCCTTGTGCGAGAGCGACAGCTTGCGCTTTTCGCGATCGATTTCCGACACTGTAACCTTGAGCTTATCGCCCTTCTTTACAACGTCAGCTGGATTCTCGACGCGTGAGCGTGACAGACGAGACACGTGGACAAGACCTTCGACACCACCAATATTGACGAATGCACCAAATGGTGTTACCGACGAAACAACGCCGTCGTAGACGCCGCCTTGTTGAATGCCATTCCAGAACTCGTCAAGCAGGATCTCGCGACGTGTGACCACGGCTGACTTGTATCCTGTGTCATCTGATTGGAGTTCGTGAACCTTCACACGGATTGTCTGACCAAGCAGGCCGTTGAGATCTTCTTCCGTGACATTCTTGCGAACACCAAAGTGCGATGCTGGCAAGAAGATGCGCAGTCCGTTGAACTCGCCACGCAGACCACCCTTGACGCGCTCGGCGATCGTCACATCGAATGCCGTGCCCGCTGTCTTGAATCCCTCGAGCGTTGCATAGGCTTCATCGCGTTGCTTCCGCTCTTCCTCCTTACGCTTTCGCTCTTCTTCGCGCTTCGCTGCTTGCTCGGCCTTTTCGGCCTCGCTCAGTTGCGGTGCAGCCTCGGCAGCAGGGGCTGGAGCAGCCTCGATAGCAGCTGCAGGTGCAGCTTCTGTCGGGGCAGGGCTTGCCGCCTCTGCGTGAGGTTCCGAAGGTGGTTGTGGTGCAGAAACCTCAGGGGTGTGAGGTACTTCTGGCATCTCTGCGGAGTCGTTGGTCTGTTCGGACATAACCTGATCGAAGAACAAATGGAGGAAGTGAAAAGCTCACCTTGCGGGTGATCGTGTCCCTACCAGATGGCAGGGCTACGAAGATACAGGAAAACCCTCCACTCAGCACCCGAGGGGATTTCGGTAGGCGTTTGGGATTCCGGGATCCCTGCCGTATGTTTGTCGGCTACAATCCAAGTAACCCTGCCGTTGGTCTGGACGCCGACGGCTGCGCAAGGCAACCATAGGAGGTCCACCATGAGTGTTCGTCGCCTGTACGAAACCACATACATCATCAATGCGGCCCTTGAGGACGCAGAGATCGACGCCGTCGCTGCGCGCGTCAATGCATTCCTCGAAGAAAACGGCTCGACGCTGGTTGAAGTAAACAAGATGGGCCGTCGCCGTCTTGCCTACCCAATCAAGAAGAAGTACAACGGCTTCTACGTCTACACGGCGTTCGAGGCACCATCGGCGACACTTCCGATGCTCGAGAAGTTCTTCTTCCTCGAAGAAGCGGTGATCCGTCACCTCTCTCTGCAGCTTGATCCAAAGCTTCGCGAGTTCCGCAAGGTTCGCGCAGAAGCACAAGCTCTGCGTGCCGCACAAATGGCTGAAGCAGCCAAGAATGGCTCGCCAACACTTTAATCACCCTCGAATCCAGGTACGACCATGAAAATCATTCTTCGTCAAGACGTAGAAAACCTGGGCGCCATCGGTGAGATCGTCACGGTGAAGCCAGGTTATGCCCGCAACTTTTTGATCCCGAACCAACTCGCGTACGTAGCATCGGCCGGTGCGATGCGTGCTCTCGAATCAGAGAAGAAGCAGTACGAACAGAAGATGGCAAAGGCTCGCCAGCACGCCGAAGTGGTTGCTGGTCAGCTTGCTGAACTTCAAATCACCATCTCAATGCAGGTTGGTGAAGAAGGCCGCATCTTCGGATCGGTTACTGCTCCGATGATCGCGCAAGAGCTCGAGCTTCGCGGGTTCCATGTGGATCGCCGCAACATCATGATTGACGAGCAGATCAAGACGCTCGGCATCTTTGAAGTCAAGGTGAAGCTCCACAGCGACGTGATCGCTCCACTCAAGGTGTGGGTGATCGGTCAGGAGTAATTCGACTGTCAATCGACATTTCAACAAAGCCCGTACGAACCTTCGTGCGGGCTTTTGTGTTTCTACCCGCATGAAACGATACATCATTACCGGTGGAACCGGTTTCCTCGGACGTGCCATCACCGCAGCGCTCACGAAGCGTGGCGATGAGGTGGTGTGCATCACGCGCGGACGCAGCAACGGTGCAAACCTCCGCACGTGGGACGAACTGCCTTCGCTGGTACACGGCGCTCAGGCGGTGATCAACCTCGCTGGCTCGAGTGTTGGTGGACCTCGTTGGTCGGCTCGCGTTCGGCACGAGATTCTCACGAGTCGAACCGAATCGACGCGGAAGGTGGTCGATGCCATTCGTCAAACAGATGCTCCACCTGCATTGATCAGCGCCTCTGCCGTTGGGATTTACGGGAACACGATGATCCCGAGCAACGAAGCGCTCCCGGCCGGACAGACCTTCCTTGCTGAAGTCACGGCTGCATGGGAACGTGAAGCCGAACGCGCTCGTCCGTACACGCGCGTGTGCACGATGCGAATTGGGGTGGTGTTGGACCCTCGGGAGGGGGCTCTCCCAAAAATGGCATTGCCCATGAAGCTCGGCCTGGGTGGTCCGCTCGGATCGGGTCGACAACACCTGCCGTGGGTGCACCGCGACGATGTTGTCGCAGCATTTCTCTGGGCAGCAGACGACGCCTCGGCGTTCGGTCCATACAATGTGGTTGCACCAGAAACCGTGACAATGCGTCAGTTTGCCGCGACGCTCGGGAAGGTTCTGCATCGACCATCATGGTTGCCAGTTCCAAGTCCGGCACTGCGCCTGCTTCTGGGCAAGCAAGCAGATGTCGTATTGCACGGACAGTATGTGATTCCAAGCCGTTTGCTCGGCACGCCGTTCCGCTTCACGCATCCGTCACTAGACGAAGCATTACGTGATCTGCTCGGCAAAGCCCCTTGAACTTTTTTGGTTAACTTGCACGCCTTCAATACCGAAATAATATCCAGCCAGGAAGAGTTGCATGAGCATCGAAGTTGTCATGCCCAAGATGGGCGAGTCGATCCAAGAAGGTAAAATCCTTCGTTGGGTAAAGAACGTTGGCGACAAGGTTGAGCGTGACGAGGTTATCCTCGAAATCTCAACCGATAAGGTGGACACAGAAGTGCCATCGCCATCAGCGGGCGTGATCACACAGATCATGTTCCAAGAAGGCGACACAGTCGAAGTTGGCAAGGTTATCTGCGTGCTTAGCGGCGATGGCGCAGCAGCAGCGGCTCCAGCACCAGCTCCTGCAGCGGCGGCACCAGCACCAGCTCCAGTCCCTGTGGCTCCTGCTCCTGCACCAACTCCAACTCCAGCTCCTGCGGCAGCTGCTCCAGCAGCGGGCGGTGGTGAGATCGACGTTGTGATGCCGAAGATGGGCGAGTCGATCCAAGAGGGCAAGGTCCTTCGTTGGGTGAAGAAGGTTGGCGACAAGATCGAGCGCGACGAAGTGCTGCTCGAGATTTCGACAGATAAGGTTGATACAGAAGTTCCATCTCCAGCAGCGGGTACGCTCGTTGCTATCCTCGCAAATGAGGGAGATGTTGTTGAAGTTGGCAAGGTCGTTGCACGCCTGTCATCGGGCGCAGCAGCACCAGCTGCCGCTCCGGCACCAGCACCGGCTCCGGTTGCAGCAGCTCCTGCACCTGTTGCAGCAGCTCCTGCTGCAGCTCCGGTAGCAGCGGTTAACGTTGCGCACGCTGCAACGTCAAGCGTTCCACGTCAGTCGGGCTCGCGTTTCTACTCGCCCCTTGTCCGTAGCATCGCAGCAGCTGAGAACATCTCGGTTGCAGAACTCGATAGCATTCCGGGCACAGGCATCGAAGGTCGCGTGACGAAGAACGACGTCATGGGCTATCTCGCACGTCGCGGTACGGGAGCACCAGCTCCGGTTGCACCTGCACCTGCGCCAATGGCAGCAGCACCTGCTGCACCAGTTGCAGCAGCGCCTGCTCCAACGGTACTCACGGGCGGTCAATCAGAAGTTATCCCGATGGATCGTATGCGTCAGCTTATCGCTGAGCACATGGTTCGCTCGAAGCACACATCGCCACACGTCACAAGCGTCGCTGAAGTGGACGTGACGGGTATCGTGAAGCTTCGTGAAAAGGTGAAGGATGCGTTCCAGAAGCGCGAAGGCATGAAGCTGACGTACAACCCATTCTTCGGATGGGCTGTGTGCGAAGGTGTGAAGGCGTTTCCACGTATCAACGTGAGCGTTGATGGAACGAATATCATCCAGCACAAGCGCGTGAACCTCGGTATGGCAACGGCGTTGCCAGATGGCAACCTCATTGTGCCAGTGATCAAGGGCGCGGAATCACTCAACATCACTGGTGTTGGACGTGCGATGCAGGATCTTGCCGATCGTGCACGCTCGAAGAAGCTGTCGCCAGATGATATCGCTGGTGGAACAATCACGGTAACGAACGTTGGTTCGTTCGGCTCACTCTTCGGTACGCCGGTCATCAACCAACCACAGACATGTATCGTTGGTATTGGCGCAATCCAAAAGCGTCCGGTTGTTCGCGAACTCGATGGTGAGGATGTGATCGTAGTACGCAGCATGGTGTACTTGTCGATCACGTACGATCACCGCGTTATCGACGGTGCACTTGCAACGCAAGCGCTCGCCGCAATGTGCCGCGCACTTGAGTCGGTAAACGAGAACACAGTAACGCTGTAAGAGCGTCAAACAAGCATGAATGATGATAGGGGCTCACGGTTCAACCGTGAGCCCTTTCTTGTTTGCATACGCTGCAACTTGGTGGCTATCGCTCCAGAATAATCGTGACGGGTCCGTCGTTCACGAGGTGGACCTGCATCATCGCACCGAAGACGCCCGTAGCCACGTCGATCGGTGGCTGGCAGCTGGCGGCACGTGCGCGCACCATGTCGACGAAGGATTGGAAGAGCGGCTCTGCGTGCTCGGGGCGTGCAGCATCGATGTACGATGGACGTGTGCCTTTGGCAAGATCACCGTAGAGTGTGAACTGCGAAACCAGAAGGATTCCACCACCTGTGTCGCGCACGGAGCGATTCATCTTGCCTTCGTCATCGGCAAAGACGCGAAGTGCGAGAAGCTTCTCAGCCATCCATTCGCACTGTGCATGCGTGTCGGTGTGTGTGATGCCAACGAGCGCACAAAGGCCGTAGGCAATAGATCCAACGGTTCGACCGTCGATGTCGACGCGAGCTTGTGAGACACGTTGTATGACGAGTTTCATGACTGTCCTTTCCGGCTGACAATATGTAGTTTCGCAGACGATTCATCACTATTCGCATGACGATCATGAACATCCTCCTTGTCGGACTCCTCACAGCATCACTTGCGACAACATCACTTGTGTACGCAGGATCATCGCAGACATCAACTCCATCGCAGTCAGCTGATACACGTACGGAGAAGATGACATCGTATGGTGCTGGTGTGAAGGCGAAGGCGCGCATGCCCCTTGCGCAAGCCGTAGCGGAAAAGAAGTTCAACACAAGCATTGCGCTCACGGCAACAGTCGCCGAAGTATGTCAAGTGAAGGGCTGTTGGATGATCCTTGTTGATGGCGATACCAAGGTGCGCGTGACGTTCAAGGACTACGGGTTCTTTATGCCGAAGAATCTTGCAGGCGCGAAGGTCGTTGTTGAAGGAGTGCTCTCGGAAGAAGTTCTGAGTGAAAAGGACGCCCGCCACTATGCGGAAGACGCAGGGAAGTCGAAAGCTGAGATCGCCAAGATCAAGGGTGATCAGCGTGAACTGGGCTTTGAAGCCACGGGCGTACTTGCGCCGAAGAAATGATCGTTACGCTACCATCGTGGGTAGCGGACGTCACACCGCCGACCTCGCGTGCGGATGATGATGTGATGCGGTATGTGATTGACCTCGCACGGGGAAATGTCGAACACGGCACTGGTGGCCCCTTCGCGTGTGCGATCGTGAGTGAGAATGGCGACATCCTTGGCGTCGGCGTGAATCTTGTCGAACACGCCAAGTGTTGTGTGTTTCACGCAGAGATTGTTGCGATCATCAACGCAAGCGAGCACCGCGACGATTGGAATCTCAGCAACACTTGTCCGGCAACATTGTACACGTCTGCAGAGCCCTGCGCTATGTGCATGGGGGCGATTCCTTGGTCAGGCGTGAGCCGCATCGTTGTTGCAGCTCGTGATGAGGATGTGCGAGCTATTGGATTTGATGAGGGAGTGAAACCTACCGACTGGATCGGCGTATACCAGCGCCGCGGAATCAGTGTGCGACGCGATGTCCTTCGTGAAGAGTCGATCGCAGTGCTTCGCGCCTACGCTGAACGGGGCGGTTTGTTATATAACGGATGAGAGGACACAGCAATGAAGTTTACCATCGAACATGCACCAGTGTACGCGTCGCTTCGCGTCGATATGGAACAGGGCGAGGCATTCCGTGCCGAGCCAGGCGCGATGTTGTCGATGTCGCCAAGTATTGAGCTCGAGACAACGACGGCTGGTAAGGGGCTCTTCGGCACGCTGAAGGCAGCTGTTGGTGGCGAGTCGATCTTCGCCTCGATCTTCACAGCACTTCACGGTCCGGGGGAGCTCTACCTCGCCCCCTCGACACCAGGTGATATCATTCGCATTGATCTCCAGAATCAGACCATTCTCGCGTATGGCGGAGCCTATCTGGCGGGGGATACATCGCTCCAGCTCAGCGCACGTGGCTCGCTGAAGTCGATGATTGGTGGCTCGGACTTGTTCCTGACAACGATTTCTGGAACGGGACCGGTGTTTCTCAACGGGTTCGGCGCGATCTACACCAAGACGCTGGGTCCGGGCGAGCCCTATGTGGTCGACTCTGGGCATGTCGTGGCGTTTACCGATGGGATTCAATACTCCATCAAAAAGGCTGCGCGCGGACTCTTCAGCACGCTCGCGAGCGGCGAGGGACTGGTCTGCATGTTCTCCGGTCCGGGCACGATTTGGATGCAGACACGGAACGTCCGGGGCTTTGCCCAGTCACTGATCCCATTCCTGCCGCAATCTGGGTCATAGCGCTACACTGCAACCACGCCCGTAGTATCTTTGTCGCATGACAGAACAGGTACAAGCACTGATCGGGAAAGAATTCCCGTGCCTTGATAAAGGCTTTGTTCGCCTCATCGATGTGATGGGTGATGATGCTGCGATTGTGCAGGCCGCACGCGTATCGTACGGTGCCGGTACGAAGAAGGTCAACGAAGATGTTGGTCTGATTCGCTATCTCATGCGCCACTTGCACACGACGCCATTTGAGATGGTCGAGTTCAAGTTTCACGTGAAGCTGCCAATCTTCGTCGCGCGTCAATGGATCCGTCACCGCACTGCGAATGTGAACGAGTATTCAGGTCGGTACTCCGAGATGAAGGACGAGTTCTACGTACCTGCCATCGATCAAGTGCGTGCACAGAGTGCGACGAACAAGCAAGGTCGCGCCGACGAAGCATTCGACCCTACAGAGGCTGAACGTATTCGTTCGGGTATGCTTGAAACTCAATCACGTCTCTACGGTGAGTATCAGCACCTGCTTGAAGCTGATCTCGCACGCGAGATTGCCCGCATCAATCTTCCTGTATCGAACTACACAGAATGGTACTGGAAGGTCGATCTGCACAACCTGTTCCATTTCCTGAAGCTGCGTATCGACCCGCATGCGCAGTACGAGATTCGCGTCTACGGCGAAGCAATGGCACAGATCGTGAAAGCGGCCGTGCCGGTTGCCTACGAGGCATTTGAAGATTACATCCTGCATGCGCGTCGCTTCTCCCGTCGTGAGCGCACTGCATTGAAAGCTATGCTTCCATCGCTCACCATCGACCCTGCAACGCTTGAAGCAGCTGGTCTTAAGGGGCGTGAAGCACAGGAGTTTCTCGCAAAGCTTGAAGAATTGGCATCGTTATGATCCGTCTGGTACTGGCTGCGATCGCTGTGATCTGCGTTGGTTGCGCGGAGCAACAGGTCGAGCCATTACCTGATCTGTATCCTACCGTTCCATCAAACCTTCCTCCGGTGCCGGTGCCATCGGATAATCCAATCACGCCAGCAAAGGTCGAACTTGGTAAGGCGCTGTTCTATGAGCCTCGGCTCAGCAGTGATGGGACCATTGCATGCGCATCATGTCACCGCCCCGAGCGGTCCTTTGCCGATGCTCCCAATCAAGTAAGCCGTGGAGTAGGGGGCGCACTTGGTCAGCGCAACGCGCCAACGCTGATCAACGTTGCCTACCGCCGATCATACTTCTGGGATGGACGAGCCACAACGCTTGAGGATCAGGCAACGAGTGCATTTATGCACTCAACAGAGATGGATGCCGACACGTTAGCTGTTGCATCATTGCTTCGTTCTCCGACGTATCGCGATCAGTGGATTGCTGCCTTCGGTGATACGCTCGTGACGATGCGTCGTGCCATGCAGGCCATTGCAACCTTCGAGCGCACGATTGTAAGTGCGAACAGCCCGTACGATAAGTACGTGCGTGGAGATCGTACAGCCCTCTCACAACTTGAGCGCGAGGGCATGGATCTGTTCTTCAGTTCCCGCACAATGTGTGGCGCATGTCATGGCGGACCCGACTTTACGAATGATCAGTTTCAGAACATCGGCCTCTTCCATCATTACTTCGATCGCGGACGCTTTAACGTCACACGCGAGCCACGTGATGAGGGATTGTTCAAGACCCCTACGTTGCGCAACGTTGCACTCACTGCGCCCTACATGGCAACGGGTGACAGTCAAACGGGGCTTATGTCGACCCTTGAAGATGTCGTAGAGCACTACAATCTTGGCGGAACAGCATTCCCGAATAAGGATAAGCGCGTGCGGCCACTCAATCTCACGGACCGCGAGAAGAGCGCGCTTGTTGCATTTATGCGAGCGCTCACAGATTCCTCCGTTCTCACCAATCCAGCATGGATACAACGCTAGGATCTCACATCAGCGACGTTGCACTTCCACATGCAGCAGACGTTGATACCGTGATTGTGTCCGATCTCCATCTGGGATCGGCGATGTCGCGAGCTAAGGCCTTGACCGACATGCTTCGTGCGTTAACGTACAAGCGTCTCATCCTTAACGGCGATGTCTTCGACGATCTCAATTTCAAACGACTGTCCCGCGATGATTGGGAGTTTCTCTCCTTCATTCGTGCCTCAACAAATGAGCGACTCGCTCATGAACTCGTGTGGGTGATTGGGAATCACGATGGTGGTGCGCCTGAGATCCTCTCGCACCTGCTTGGTATTCACATCCATGAAGAATACGTCTGGGAACATGCCGGACGTCGGTATCTGGCTGTGCACGGACATCAATTCGACGCGTTTGTGTCTGAGCACTCACGTGTGGTCGACATTGCGATTTGGGCTTATTCTGTGTGGCAGAAGTTCGACCCAAAGCACCGTGCATCGCGGCTTGTGAAGCAGGCGAGCCGACAGAGCAAGCGCTGGATGCGACGTAGCGACAAAGTCGCTAACGAGGCTTCTGCACACGGTAAGTCTACCTACGGTGCTGATGTCGTCACGTGCGGACACACGCATCATCCCATGGATGTGATGATACATGGCGTGCGTTACCTTAACTCAGGATCGTGGACCGATGTGCCATCAACGTACATCATCATTGAACATGATGGTACGATGGCAATTCACTCCTGTCCCTGACTACTCGCGAGTTTGATTACCCGTTGTAGGTCGTTGCGCCACTGAGTCCGTGACAGGACTTAAACTTCTTACCCGATCCACACGGACATGGTTCGTTGCGACCAACCTCACGTCCACTCTTGTGCACAGTGTGCGCCTGGGCATGCTCAGACGCTGCTACGGCGTTCGGATCCGCGCCAAGTGTGGTGCTCGCACTCGGATGTGAAAACTGCAGCGGACGAGACGTGCTGACCGTAGAACGGAGCTGCGGAAGTGTCGCAGTTGCCGTTGCCTCACGCTGTTGCTGCGCAGCCTGCTGCTGCGCCTGCTCGGCGCGTTGCTGCTGCTGGCGTTGCTGCTCTGTGATTTGCGGATAGTACTTGAAGGCAAATGATACGGTAGCCTTGTTGATCTGTGAGATCAGCTCAAGGAATACCTTGTATGCTTCTTGCTTGTACTCGAGAATTGGATCTTTCTGTCCGTAAGCGCGGAGGTAGATACCTTCCTTGAGATCATCCATGCTACGCAGGTGATCGCGCCATTCGTCGTCGATTGCACGAAGCGCGGCTACGCGCTCGAGGGCACCCATGAAATCTGGGCCAAGCATCGACTCCTTGCGGTCGTAATACTCTTCTGCGGCATCAACAATACGCTGAACGACGTCCTCGCGTTTGAGCGAAGCGAACTCGTTTTGCGACATGTCCACATCGCACAGCATGTTTACACGAACTTCATTGCGCAGTGCTTCAACGTCGCCACTGCTGTGGTGCTCGTCGTACCAGCCTTCTGCTAGCTCGCGCACATACTCCAGGATTTCGCTACGCAAACGCTCGCCCATCAGCGCGTGACGTCGACGATCGTAGATCACTTCGCGCTGCTGGTTCATCACGTTGTCGTACTCCAGCAAGCGCTTACGAATACCAAAGTTGTTCGATTCAACCTTCTTCTGCGCGTTCTCGACGCTCTTCGTAACAAGGCCACTTTCGATTGGCTCGCCATCAGGCACCTTCAGGCGCTGCATGACTGCTGCGATGCGCTCACCACCAAAGAGGCGCATCAAGTCGTCTTCGAGTGAGATGAAGAACTGCGACGATCCTGGATCGCCTTGACGTCCCGCACGACCACGCAACTGGCGATCGATACGGCGTGCTTCGTGGCGCTCTGTACCAATGATGGCCAAACCGCCAGCTTCGCGTACATCTGGGTCCAACTTGATGTCAGTACCACGACCAGCCATGTTCGTTGCGATCATTACCGCACCACGACGACCGGCATTAGCGACAATTTCAGCTTCGCGCTGGTGCTGCTTTGCGTTCAACACGTTGTGATTGACGTTTGCACGCTTGAGCATCTTTGAGAGAAGCTCAGATACTTCAACGCTTGTTGTACCAACAAGTACTGCGCGTCCCTTGGCAAGTTCTTCCTGAACAGCGATGACAACGGCATTGTACTTCTCGCGCTTCGTGCGGAAGATCTTGTCGTCCATGTCCTTGCGCTGGATCCCACGGTTGGTTGGAATCACCACAACGTCAAGCTCATAGATCTGCCAGAACTCACCAGCTTCGGTTTCGGCAGTACCCGTCATACCAGCAAGCTTGTGGTAGAGACGGAAGTAGTTCTGCAACGTTACCGTGGCAAAGGTCTGTGTGTCCTGTTCAACAAACACACCTTCTTTAGCTTCAATAGCTTGATGGAGTCCGTCGGAATAACGACGTCCCTCGAGAATACGGCCGGTGAATTCGTCGACGATCTTGATCTTGCCATCAGCAACCACGTATTCGTCATCACGCACATACAGCGTATAGGCGCGAAGCAACTGGTTGATGATGTGGATGCGATCGGAGCGATCGGAGAACACGCGCATGAACTCATCGCGACGGATCGTCTTTTCTTCCGCCGACAGGGATGCGTCACCTTCCAGTGCGCTCATCTGCGATGCGATGTCTGGAATGACAAACATCTCAGGGTCTTCTTGCGATGTGCTCAGCAACTCGCGACCCATGTCGGAGATGTCAATCTGATGGTTCTTCTCGTCGACAGTGAAGTACAGTTCGTTGTCGATGATCGACATGCGCTGACCCTGGTCCTTGAGATATTCAAGTTCCGTGTCGCGCATCAGCTTGAGCGTATCTGGATCCTGCAGCATCTTGAGCAGCTTGCTCTGCTTTGGCATACCGCGGTAGGCACGCAGGATATTTACGCCAGCGGCTACGCGATCTTCCTTGAATCCAGTTGCAAGGAGCTTCTCTGCCTCGGCAACGATGCTGTTGACAAGGCGTGCTTGTGCATCGACCAGTCGCTGCACACGCGGCTTCATCTCAACAAAGGCTTGCTCTGTAGAACCGGCAGTAACCGGACCCGAAATGATCAGCGGAGTACGTGCTTCGTCGATAAGCACCGAGTCAACTTCGTCGACGATCGCAAACCAGTGGCCACGCTGCACCATGTCGATGGCGTCGGTCACCATGTTATCGCGTAGGTAATCGAAACCGAATTCGTTGTTCGTGCCCCACGTGATATCGGATGCGTATTGCTCGTGACGTTGATCCGGGCGCATCTCCGACTGAATACAGCCCGTCGAAACACCGAGGAAATCGAAGATCGGACGCATCCACTCGCGGTCACGTCGTGCGAGGTAGTCGTTGACCGTCACCAAGTGCACGCCACGTCCAGCAAGGGCATTGAGATACAAGGGGAGAGTCGACACAAGCGTCTTACCTTCACCCGTGCTCATCTCAGCGATCTTACCCTGGTGCAACACAATGCCACCAATCAGCTGAACATCGTACGGAACCATGTCCCATGTATGCTCGGTGCCGACAACCATGTACTTGTGTCCAACGAGACGACGACACGCATCCTTCACTGCAGCAAATGCTTCAGGAAGAAGTTGGTTCAACGTCGCTTGAATCGTTTCGAACTGCTCGCGCTCGTTTGCAGTGATTCGCGCATAGAGATCTGAGCGTTCAGCATGCTCCATTTCGGCGTCCGTGCGAAGGCGCTCGCGAATGGCTTCGACTTCGGCCACAAGATCCTTCACGGACTCTTGGATGCGCTCGCGAAACTCAACGGTTTTGGCCCGCAGCTCGTCGTCGGTCAGTGACGCGTACGACGCAAAATGCTCGTTGATTTCATCAACGATTGGACGGAGGGCCTTCACGTCCTTTTCGTGCTTCGAGCCACCAAGGACAGACTGTAGAAACTTGAGCATGATCGTATGGAGTAGTGAACGTCAGCGGGCGGGGACGGATGTCGGGGCGGTTTGGTGCCACGGTACCGTCTAAGCCTGCAAAAATACTCTGTAACTTCGTGGCACCCCAATCCGATCTTGTCAATCACGAGTCCCGTATGAGCGAAATCGCCTCCGACCTGAGAATCTACTCGCCAGAACACCTGATCGAACAGGCAAAAACAGCACGCGAGCACCTGGGCTACAAGCTTGTTGAGTTCTACGTGGACGACGAGGGCTTGCTGGCGAAAGGCATCACAGCCACCGTTGCCCAGTTCTATCTATCGCCCTCAGGGGGAACGCTGCGGGATGCCGACCTCAACATCGTGCTCTACAGCGCGAAGTTTGATTTGTACAAGGGATATGGACGGGCAACGTGATCTACCTCGACAATAGTGCGACGACGTCTCTCGATGAAGCAGTCCTCGAGGAGATGCTCCCGTGGATGCGTGAGGAATACGGAAATGCGTCGAGCATCTACGCACTCGGACGTCGCGCCCGCGTTGCCGTCGAGCGGGCACGTTCGGAAGTTGCGAGTCTGATCAACGCGCATCCTGCGGAGATCACCTTCACGAGCGGGGGAACGGAATCGAACAACAGCATTCTGATAAGTGCCTGTCGTGCATCTGCCTTGGCCGATCGTGTGGTTGTTGGCAGTATCGAGCATCATGCAGTGCTTGCCCCCTCTGAAGAGCTTGCACATCAAGGGTTTGCACACCACGTGCTTCCGGTTGATGGTGAGGGGCGCTACCGAGCAGATGATGTGGCTGCGTTCAATGATGCACGCACCATCATTTCACTGATGCATGCAAACAACGAGACGGGTGCAATTCAGCCGCTTGCGAGCATTCGTGCCGCCGCACCCGATGCGCTCGTACATACAGATGCCGTGCAGACACTGGGGAAGATCCCCTTCGATGTACAACATCTTGGGGTGGACTTTGCCAGCTTCTCAGCGCATAAGATTCACGGACCCAAGGGGGTGGGCGCGATGTTTATCCGAAAGGGGATCGACTTCAAGGCCCATCAAGTAGGGGGCGGACAAGAACGCAACCGACGTGCGGGCACCGAACCGGTCGCCCTAATTGTTGGCTTTGCTGCTGCACTACGCAAGAGCATTGCAGCACTGGAGCAGAGTGCTGAACACATGCGATCGCTGATTGCGGAGGCGCGCTCGGCAATCCTTACATCAATTCCTGACGTACGCATCAACACGCCCGACCACGACGCGCTACCAAACATCCTGAATGTGTCCTTCAAGGATGCCGACCGGCTTGATGGTGAGTCGATCCTTCAGCTGATGGACATGCGCGGCATCGCTGTCTCCAACGGTAGTGCATGCGTCTCGGGAAGCCTCCAACCATCACACGTCCTATTGGCAATGGGGCGCTCTTCGGCCGAATCGAAGGCGGCCGTGCGTATCTCCGTGTCGCGCTATTCGACGCGTCAGGACATCGCCACGGCGGTCGAGACATTGGCAATAATCCTTCAAGACTTGCGTGGAATAGGATGAACAGCTATATTGCGTGTTATAACACACAATTCATTTTTCACGAAGGACTGACATGCGCACATTCATTGCATCAGTGATGGCATTTACAGCGGCTACAATGCTGCTCACAGCGGGCACAGGTATTCCTGGCGCTCAAGCTGGCACGAAGAAATACACGCTCAACAATGCGGTCGGAAAGAACGGCATCGAGTTCCTCTCGAAGGCACCGATGGAAGACATCAACGGCACATCGGATGGTGTAACGGGTGCGTTCAACCTCGACCCAGCCAATCTCGAAGCAACAACAGGCAAGATCGAAGTCAAAGTGCTTTCGATGAAGACAGCGAACTCGAAGCGCGACGAGCACATGTACGACGCGATGTGGCTCGATGCAGAAAAGTACCCAACGATCGTGTTCGATGTCACAGGCCTGAAGGATATCAAGGTATCCAAGGACGGTGGCAAGAACGTTGTTACTGCAACAGCAGTTGGCAACTTCTCATGCCACGGCGTTACAAAGTCGTCGACAGCAGCAATCACGCTCACGTTCATCCCAGAATCAGCAGAGACAAAGAAGCGTGCTTCTGGCAACCTGGTGATGATCGATGCTAAGTTCAACGTAGCCCTTGCAGACCACAAGGTTACTGGCAAGGCTGGCGTCGTGGGCAAGAGCGTTGGTGAAGTGATCGCTATCACAGCTAAGCTGTTCGCGAACTCTTAATAACCTGGACGATGTTCTACCGGGGTTGGTGGCTTGCCACCAACCCCGTTGTATTTTACGGCATCACTTGTAAGGTACCCCGATGACTCGTCTGCTTCTTCAATTGCTGCTTCCCGTCATCCTCGTGCTCGGCACTACATCGATGCGTGCTGATAGCAATGGCAAAATTGGATCCTTCGCCGCAGGATGTGGTACATGTCACGGCGGGGTCAATCAAGGCACGTCGGCCGTGCTCGAGGGTCCGCGTACCATTCGTGCGGGACAGCAGGGCAACTACACATTTGTGGTTGGCCACGCCAATCCTGCAAACCAGGACGCCGGGTTCAATCTCTCGTTTCGCGACGGAGGTGCAGCCGCTGGAGTGCTTACGGCTGGAAATGGTTCACAGGTGATCAACGGGGAGCTGACGCATACCGGACCGAAAGCGATGGTGAATACCACGGCACGGTTTGATTTCAAATGGACTGCTCCCGCGCAACATGGTGTGTATCAATTCAATGGTGCAGGCAACGCTGTAAACCTTGATGGTATTGCAACAGGTGCCGACTTCTGGAATGTGACAGGCAGTATCAATATCACGGTCTCTGGTGCGAACTTCACGGCACCGTCAAGTGGTGTTTCGATTTGTCGCGGACAGACGCTAAATCTTGCATGGGATCAGACAGGGCTCGATCAGGTTCGAATCGAATGGTCGAACGACAACTTTGCGAAGACGGATGTGATTGCGACCAGTATCGCAGCTAGTGCAGAAGCGCTGGCATATACAGTGCCCGCCAACCAACCTGCCGGCAATTACGTTGTCCGCATGGTTGATCCAGCCACCGGCGGCGAGATCACACGCACAATGGTCCCAATAACGATCGTGGCCGGACCAGTGATCGTGCTGGAGCCAGAACCAACACTTGTGTGTGAAGGCAAGGCATTGACACTTACCGTTGGTGCCGACGGAACAGATCTACAGTATCGCTGGCGTCGCGACGGCGTTGATATCCCCGGTGGTACACAACCAGTACTCGAAATCAAGAAACTCTCTGCGCAAGAGGGTGGTGTGTATGACTGTGTGATCTACGGATGCGGAGGGAACACAACATCGAAGAGCGTTCTTGTTACCGTTGGAGCGTCGCCGGTGATTACAACCCAACCTGTTGCTGTAAGTGGATGCGAAGGTGAGACGGTATCGTTCACGATGGATGCGACGGGAACGAACATTACGTTCCAGTGGATGAAGAACGGCGAGCCAATCCCTAACGCCACTGGAAAGCAGCTCGTACTGTCCAAGATCACGCTCTTCGATGAGTCGACCTACAGCTGCGTTGTCGAAGGGGCATGCACTCCTTCAGCTACAACAAATGGTGTAAAGCTCAATATCGTCGAGCGACCACAGATTCGCACCCAACCCGTTGATCGCTCATACCGAGTTGGCGATACGCTTATGCTCACTTTCGATGCGTTTGGTGAAGAGCTCACGTATCAATGGTTCCGCCAAGGAACTGCAGTGCCCGGCGCAACACAGCGTCTGTATCGGAAGCTACCAGTGACGAAGGCCGACTCAGGTACGTGGGTGTGCAAGGTGATGAATCGCTGCGATACAATTGAGACGCGCACGGTCCAAGTCGTGGTCACATCGAATTCTGGTCCAGGTAAGCTTGCACTTACCTCTAACGAGTTGAACCTTCCGAATGTCCCAGCATGTGCAGAGATCGATACGATGATCACTGATCTGCTGGTGAATGAAGGAGGCGCACCTGTTACGATCACGTCAGTCTCCGCCGACCCCGCATCGACGGTAATTGTTCGTGGCTTTGTCACACCTATGACGCTACAAGAGAACGCCCGCTACAGTGTTTTACTCAGTATCACACCACGCGTTGTTGGACCATTCACGGCAACAGTGACATTCTTTACAGCTGTAGGTTCATTGACGTACACGATTCGTGGCGAGGCGGTGCCAAGCCTTCAGTTCGCAAAGGATACCATTCGCTTCACACGGGGCGTTACTGGTGAGCAACTCTGCAATGTGACGCTTCCGCTTGGTTGTCCGGAGACTGTTGTTTCGCGTGTACGCCTGACTGGACTCGGGTCAACCAGCTACACGCTTCGTGCACTCGATCAGCCACTACCATACACTCTCGAGCGCAATGGCATCATGAATGTCTGCATTGAGACGTCGGCACCCGACGGACCCGATGCGTTGCTCTCTGTGGAGACAGAGCACGGAACAGCGCAGTACGTTGTTACACGTAATCCTGTGACGGGTGTTGAGGACGATGAGCAGCACGTTGCTGGAATGGTGAAGGTTCGCGTTGTGCCGAACCCAATGACAGACGAGCTTCGCATCACATCGACGAACCCTGCAACGATGAACATCCGCATTGTTGATGTCACCGGCACTACGGTCACCACGCTCCGCGGTCAGTCGGAAGTTGTGTGGGATCGCCGTAATCGCGGTGGCGCAATCGTTCCAGCTGGACTGTATGTGGTGATCATCGACCACAACAATCAGCAACGCGTCGAGAAAGTCCTCGTGCGATAACGCATCACTGATAACTGCATCAAACGACAACGGCCTGGTATCGATGAACGATACCAGGCCGTTTTTGTATGCGGAGATGTGTCAGTCGAAGTCTTACGGGAAGATCCCAAGTGCAGCGTATGACTGAGCAATCTTATCGATAGAGCTAACAAATGCAGCCGTACGCATGTCCTTCACGCGTGGGTTGCCATTGAAGTGCTCCATGATTGTGTGATACGAAGAAATCATCGTGTCCTCGAGACCCGAGTTTACGAGATCCTCTTCGTCGGCACCACGAGCAAGCATTGCACGCTCAGCAAGCGTGAGGCTCTTGCCTGTGAGACGCTCAACAGTCTCAATGATGCGGAGGCTTGAGCCTTCGTCGAAGCGCTTGTCCATACGACCAAAGCGCACGTGCGAAAGGTTCTTGAGCCACTCGAAGTACGACACAACCACACCGCCAGCGTTGACATACATGTCCGGCATTACAAGAATGCCCTTCTTCAGCAGGATTGGTTCTGCTTCCGACGTGATAGGACCGTTTGCACCTTCGGCGATGATCTTTGCCTTGATCTTAGCTGCATTTCCCTTGTGAATCTGTGATTCCAGAGCTGCAGGAACGAGGATATCGCAATCGTGTTCGAGAACGCTGTTGCCTTCCTTGATCGTCTTGGCGCCAGCGAATCCTGTGATCGAACCCTTCTTTGCGTGGTGAGCCTTGAGCGATTCAATGTCGATACCCTTCGGGTTGACGACCGCGCCGTCCCACTCGATGATACCAATGATTGTTGCTCCGCCTTCTTGGAGGAACTTTGCTGCGTGGTAGCCAACGTTACCGAAGCCTTGGACGATAACGCGCTTGTCCGACAATCCAGTCGTCATCTTGAGCTTCTTCATGAGCTTCGGGTCGTTCACTGCTTCACGAACCGAGAAGAACAGACCACGACCCGTTGCTGCTGTACGACCGCGCACGCCACCTTGTCCAACTGGCTTGCCAGTTACGCAGCCAAGGGCGTTGATGTCGTCCTTCACAATCGACTGGTATGTGTCGGCAATCCACGACATTTCGCGTGGACCTGTACCATAGTCTGGTGCGGGCACGTCAACAGCCGGTCCGATAAAGTTCTTCTTGATGAGTTCAACGGTGTAGCGACGTGTGATGCGCTCGAGTTCCTCAGTTGTGTACTGCTTCGGATCGATACGAATACCACCCTTACCGCCACCGAATGGCACGTCGACAACAGCGCACTTGTATGTCATCAGCGCTGCGAGTGCCTGTACTTCTTCTTGATCGACCGTCATCGCATAGCGGATGCCACCCTTTGTTGGGAGCTTGTGGTGACTATGCTCTGCACGCCATGCTTGAATCACCTGAATTCCGCCCTTGATGCGGACAGGGAACTGCATGTAGTACACCGAATTGCATGCACGAATTTGATCGAGCAGGCCCTTTGGATGATCCATGATCGCTGCTGCCTTGTCGAAATAGGCATTTACCGACTCAAGGAACGGGTTGTGTCCAGCAAACGGAGACGATGCCGCGCCGGTTTTTGCTTTGGAAGCCATAGGGAGGCTTTAACGGTGGAACAAAACGTGAAAATCGTGAATTACAGGTTACCACGGAGGGCCTGTTCGCGTTCGATAGACTCGAACAGGGCCTTGAAGTTTCCTTTGCCGAATGATTTTGCGCCTGCGCGCTGGATGATTTCGAAGAACACTGTTGGGCGATCCTCGACCGGCTTGGTAAAGATCTGCAATAGATAGCCTTCGTCGTCGCGGTCGATGAGAATGTTGAGCTTCTTAAGTGCTTCGAGGTCTTCCTTGATTTCACCAACACGTGTTGGAATATCCTCGTAGTACGTTTCCGGTACATAGAGAAACTGCACACCACGGCGACGAAGTTCACCAACGGTGTGAATAATATCATTTGTCGCAACTGCAATGTGCTGAACGCCAGCTCCGCGATAGAACTCGATGTACTCTTCGATCTGGCTCTTGCGCTTGCCTTGTGCAGGCTCGTTGATCGGGAACTTCACATATCCTGAGCCGTTGGATACAACCTTCGACATAAGCGCTGAGTATTCTGTCGAGATATCGCTGTCGTCGAAGGTGATCAGAAGCTTGAAGCCCATGACGTCTTCGTAGAATTTCACCCACTCATTCATGTGGCCAAGTTCAACGTTGCCCACGCAATGGTCTACGAACAGCAGGCCGATCGGCTCGGTCTTGTACCCATCGTCCATTGCCTTGTACCCGGGCATAAATGCGCCAGTGTAGTTCTTGCGCTCGACGAAGGTGTGAATGGTGTCGCCGTATGTGTGAATCGACGCAGTAACGACTTCGCCGAACTCGTCGACAAGTGTTGTTGGCTCTTGTGCTGAACGTGCGCCACGCGCTGTGGTAGCTTCCCATGCTGCACGAGCATCATCAACCCACAGAGCGAGAACCTTGACACCATCACCGTGCTTGGCGATGTGCGCTGTCATCTCGTTGTCTGGATGCAGAGGCGTTGTGAGCATCAGGCGAATCTTGCCCTGCTGGAGCACATACGACGCACGATCACGGACGCCTGTCTCTGGTCCGGCATAGGCAACAAGTTGGAACCCAAACGCCGTGCGATAGAAGTACGACGACTGCTTTGCGTTTCCGCAGTAGATCTCGATATAATCAGTGCCGTTGAGAGGAAGGAAATCCTCTGTGGCCACCGTGGACGGTGCGTCCATTGTTGCTGTACTCATACTTGTGTACTCCTACTATTCAAGTGTCGATGTGTGTGGTGTTGCAAAGCGCTCTGCACATGCACGGAGGACTTGCGCAAGGCGTTCCATCTGCGGCGCAGTACCTGTGCTGATGCGCACGCATGTCGGGAGTCCGAATCCAACCAGCGGACGCGCGATGAATCCATGATGGAGGAGCTCGAGATGAAACTGCTCGGCACGTGGCTGATCATGAAGATCGATCATGATGAAGTTAGCTACGCTCGTTGAACATGTGTAGCCTGCCTCGCGCACGATGCTGTGCAGAAGGTCGAGTGATGATGCGTTCAACGTAACCGTCTGCTCGACGAAGGCTTGATCATCAATTGCAGCGATAGCCGCCGCGCAGCCGACGCCGTTCGGATCAAATGGAAGCTTGGTGCGATGCAGCCACTGAATGACATCTGGATTGCCGAATGCATATCCAATGCGAAGGGCTGCAAGACCGTACGCCTTCGAAAACGTGCGGAGTCGAATGAGGTTTGGGCGTGTGAACGACTCTGCGGGATACGTCTCAGGTGCAATGTGACGGGCATACTCAACGTATGCTTCGTCGAGCACGACAAGTACATCCTCTGGAACGCGATCCATCAGCCACACAAGTTCGTCGTGTGTGATGTACGTGCCAGTTGGATTGTTCGGATTCGCGATATACACGATCTGCGTTGTGCTGTCGATCGCTTCTGCGAGTGCGCGCACATCGTAGCGATACTCAGGAAGCATCGGCACAAGTCGGAAGTCGCGATCAGCGCCCTTCACAGCAATGCGGAAGCTTACGAATGACCCTTCGCTGCTGAGCGCTGTGCGACCAGGATGAAGGAACACGCGCATCACCTGGTGGATGATTGCATCGCTACCATTGCCGAGGCTGATGTGCTCTGGTCTTACGCCATGGAAGGTTGCCAAGCGTGCTCGGAGCTCCTGACCACCATCTTGGTAGAGTCCAACGGTGGAGAGTGCAGCGATTGCTGCAGCTGTCGCCGACGGAGATGCTCCCAGCGGATTTTCGTTGGAAGCGAGCTTCTCTACATGATCAAGCCCATACTGGGCCTTGATTTGTTCCGGAGATGCACCCGGTGTGTAGGCGCTTATCGTGCGAAGATGTGCGTTTGGTGAAATCATGAGCCACAAAACTACGAACGGGGTCTCTATCTTCGCGGGTCCTCAACGATTGATTTCTTCTGTGACAACACCTTCACGTCCGACTATTGTCATCGTCTTCACAGGCGGTACGATTGCCTCCACGCTCGATCGCGAGTGGGGCGGTGTTGTGCCGAGTCTGACAGGGGGCGAGATTCTCGCGAGAATCCCTGAAATCAGGGCACATGCAGACCTTCGTGTTCATGAATTCGGGACCTTCCCGGGTCCGCACATGACACTTGATCGCATGCATGATGTGCAGCGCATCGTACAATCGTACGTCGACGATCCGTCGATTCACGGCGTAGTAATTACGCACGGTACCGATACGCTGGAGGAAACCGCGTACTTCCTCGATTCCACGGTTGCAACGAACAAGCCGATCGTTGTTGTTGGCGCGATGCGCAACAGCAGCGAGCCCGACTGGGACGGACCCCGCAATCTGCGCGATGCAGTCGCTGTGGCCTCCAACCCAGCAGCCCATGGCTTGGGCGTTCTGATCTGTCTCGGCGGCGTACTAACGGCTGCCTCAGAGGCATCAAAGACCGACACGCAGGATTTATCGACCTTTACAAGCTTTGATTTCGGGCCGATTGGGCGCATCTCGAATGGTGTCTTGATGATTCATCGTCAGCCCCTTCACCGAGAGGTCTTTGCCATCGGGTCACTTCCATCGTTTGTGCCCCTACTCAAGTCCTATGCCGGGATGGATGGAACCCTTGTGCGTTGTGCTCGCGAGAGCGGCGCGCAGGGCCTCGTCATCGAGGCATTTGGGGCGGGGAACGTCACGCCCGAGGTCTATCACGCACTCCGCGAAACCGTGCAAGCCGGCTTGCCGGTTGTGCTCGTCTCGCGTTGTCCAGTTGGACGTATCGAGCACATCTACGCGTACGAAGGGGCGGGCAAGCACCTTCACGAGGCAGGGGTGATCTTTGCTGATTATCTCAACGGACAGAAGGCTCGGATTAAGCTCTTGTGTGCGCTGGGTGCCGGACGAACCATCGCCGAAATCCGCCGATCATTTGAATGGATGGATGCCGAGGGGGCTCGTAACGCATGAGAAGCACGGTAGCAACGATCGACCTCGATGCGCTTGCGTGGAACTACCAGACGCTGCGCGCAAGGATTGGCAATCGAGCCATGCTGGGAATGGTCAAAGCCAACGCCTACGGTCACGGCATGGTGGGTGTTTCGCGCGTCCTGCAGCATCTCGGTGCAGATATGCTCGGCACAGCCTTTGTGTCGGAGGCGGAAGTGCTCCGTGAGGCGGGGATTACGATCCCTATCATGGTGCTTACACAGGTCGAGCCGCATGATGCGGCGCAGGCGGTCGCCTTGAAGCTTATTACCGTCGTGGGAGATCTCGGTCAGGCGCAGGCGCTCGCACGTGAAGCTATCCGTCAGGGGACCACTGCAGAGGTGCATTTGTATGTCGATACCGGCATGAGCCGGGACGGCGTGCGTGCGCACGACGCCGTAGCCTTTGCGACCGCGCTCATGTCGATCGAGGGACTGCGATGTACGGGTATCTGCACGCACTTTGCGACGGCTGACGATCCCCACAATCCGTTCATGGCCGAGCAGTTATCCACTTTTCACCGAGTCATCGAACAATGTGCCGCCGCCGGATGTAGCTTTGCCACTGTCCACGCGGCCAATACCGGCGCGTTGTGGCAATCAGCTGATACACATCTCTCGCTCGTGCGGCCCGGTCTGTCGCTATATGGATATGCATCTGCGGAAACGCATGTTGCTCCACTGCGGCCGGTAATGCGGCTCACATCGACGGTCGTGTCGCTTCGTCGAGCATGGCCCGGCGACACCGTGAGTTACGGACGTCGGTACATGGTTGCGGAGGAATCAACAATTGCCACGGTGCCGATAGGCTACGGGGACGGGTACATGCGTGCACTCACGGGATCAGCGCAATGTCTGATCCGTGGTACACGATACCCAGTCGTTGGAACGGTCTGTATGGATGAAATCATGGTGAACGTTGGTAACGATGCGATCCAACTGGGCGACGAGGTTGTACTTCTTGGAGTGCAGCCTGCAGAACAGGGTGGAGGAGCGATCGATATCGACGAACTCGCCACATGGGCGAACACCATTCCGTATGAGATCACAACGGCGGTATCAGCACGAGTGCCACGTTTGTTCACAGGAGCACTTGCTGCAATTGCGCAAGGTTCGAATCTCTGATACAGCATGTATAGCGTTCGACTTCAAAACTTCGAAGGCCCGTTAGATCTTCTGCTCTTCTTTATCAAACGAGATGAGCTGGATATCTACGACATTCCAATCGCATCGATCACGCAAGAGTTTCTCGAGTACGTAAAGGTTCTTGAACTACTCGATCTCGAGTTGGCAGGCGAGTTCATTGTGATGGCATCGATGCTCGTGCAGATCAAAGCACAAATGCTTCTTCCTCGCGAAGAGACTGCAGCATCGGTACTTGGTGAGATTGACGACGACGACCCGCGTGCTGAACTTGTGCGCCGTCTTATTGAGTACAAGCGTTTCCGTGAAGCCTCGGACTCGTTGGCACTTTCGGTAGAGAATCAGCGCTACGTGATGTATCGCAATGTGTTCGAAGCAGAAGAGATCCACGCAGCCGAGACAGGTGCCTACCGCAATGCGACGTTGTTCGACCTGCTGAAGGCGCTCAAGCGTGCTATCGAGCGTGCACCAGAGAAACCAGATCCGCACGTGGTCACGCGTTTCCCGATCACGGTCGAGGAGAAGTCAGAAGAAATCGTTCACATGCTTCGCCAGCGTCCATCCGTACGCTTCTTTGAGCTCATCGGTGGACTCACCAAGATGCACATCGTGGTGACGTTCTTGGCGCTGCTCGAACTCGCGAAGCTCCATCGGATTATCGTTCAGCAGGACGAGCGATTCGACGACATTATCATTGCCAGCCGACGTGAGGAAGCATCATCGAGTGATGATCCGTCGGCAGAGCAGACAACGCAGGAAGAACAACAATGACAGACCTAGAACACGAACAACTCGAACGTGCCGTAGAACAACGTGAACTTCCGTACTTCTTCACGTTGGATCGAGGCGAACAGCTCCATGCGCTTGAAGCACTGATCTTCGCCAGCGAAGAGCCACTGACAAACCGGATGCTGCATCGTCTTCTGGTATTGGAAGACCCATCACAGCAAGTGCCTGGTCAGCAGCAGTTGCCGCTCGAGGGCGAGCAGGCGCAGCCAGTTCCGGAGACAGTGGTGCCGACATTCGACGTACCGAAGGAGTTCTTCGACGAGCTCGTTGAGGAAATCAACGAACAGCTTGAGCGCGTTGAACGTCCGTACCGTATCGTGAAGATTGCTGGTGGTTTTCAGTTCGCTACCACGCCGGCACA
This sequence comes from uncultured Melioribacter sp., assembly GCA_964432155.1. GTDB lineage: Bacteria > Bacteroidota > Ignavibacteria > Kapaibacteriales > Kapaibacteriaceae > UBA10438. The sequence continues at coordinate 58,332 of CAYSMF010000012.1, forward strand.
CGGACAGCTCGTACAACGTCTGCTTAAGGCGAAGAATCGCCGTCGTCTCACACAAGCTGCACTCGAAACGGTTGCCATTATCGCATACCGTCAACCGATCACAAAGGCAGAGATCGACGCGATTCGCGGCGTGAACAGTGGGGAAGTGGTAAACTCTCTCGTTGAAAAGCAACTCGTCGCGATGGTTGGTCGTGCCGAAACACTCGGCAAGCCGTTGCTGTATGGTACAACTGAAGAGTTCCTCCGGGTGTTCGGCTTAAACGACATCTCTGATCTGCCGAAGCTGCGCGAGATTGATGACTTGATCAAGACCACGACAACAATGATCGATCTTGACGATTCGATCTCGATCAAGACCGACCATCGCACACTTCGAAAGCAATTGGCGTTGCTCCTCGACGGCGATAACGCTGCCCAAGATGCCGATGCTGGTCCTGCCACCGAGGCTACGTCGGGTGCGTACTGGCACCACTCGATGGAGAACGAAGCCGAGCAGGGATTGGTCGAGGATCCAGAGCAAGGTACGTGGGAAGAGGATGCCTCGAGCGAGAATGTGGATAACTCTGCAACTGATTGAAAATCAATAGGTAACCCTTCTGCGCCCCCTTGCATACGCCAGTGGAAACTGCAAATACTGTAACAGTTTTCCGCGTTGCTTGTTTGTGTAGTAGTTGCGTTACCTGTGATAGCAGAACGGTAGTCATGCACCGACCCTCACCCAGAGAGGGGCATCACACTATATGGTCGCAGCTGATGTTCCATGCCGTAAAACCCCTCCTCGGCATGGACAGACCCCGCCAGAGATGGCGGGGTTTTTTGTTTCTTGCATGATGTCCGCAACTCCAGACATTGCCCTCTTCACACACGTTGACATCGGTGTACCAGAGCATGAGCTCTTCGGCCTGCTACGTGAACACATCGCGTGGCGTGATGAACCGATCACAATGTTCGGGAAGACGTTTCTTCAGCCACGCCGGATCGCGTGGTACGGTGACGAGCATGCCGTCTACACGTATTCGGGACAGATGCACCGTCCGTTGCCCTGGGTTGCCCCCTTACTTGCCATCAAGCGCGTTGCTGAAGACGTAGCAGCAACATCGTTCAATAGTGTCCTCTGCAACCTGTATCGGAATGGGAATGATTCGATGGGGTATCACAGCGATGACGAGCCAGAGCTTGGTCGCAACCCTGTGATTGCATCATTCAGTATCGGCGCTGAGCGTGTGCTGCACTTTCGCCATAAGCACGACAAGACCGTCGCGACCGTGAAAGTCCTGATGCCATCGATGAGTATGCTTGTGATGCGCGGTGACACACAGCATACATGGAAGCATGCGTTGCCGAAGACATCGCGGTGTGATCAGGCGCGCATAAATCTGACGTTTCGCAACATTCTCGTGCGATAACTAGGCAGTCGCGTTGATCACCATTCCATCAACGGCAAACTCGACGCCGTCGGGAAGCAGCTGCATGTCGCGTGCGTGCAATACCTGATGCGCGATATGCGTGAGGATTGCGCGCCGCGGACGCAGATGATTGATCACCTCGAGTGCTTGTCCGATGGTAAAGTGTGTTGGGTGGGCTTCCCATCGCAGACCGTCGATGATGAGCGTTTCTAGACCTTGAAGACGGTCGAGTACTTCATCGGCGATATAGTTGGTGTCGGTGCAATACGCGAGGTTGCCGAAGCGATAGCCATTGACGCGCATGGATGCGCCATGGCGCATTGGAATCGGGATCACAGAAATCGTGCCGATCACAAACGGCTCGTCATCGATCACATGTGTTGTGATTGATGGAATCGATGCACCGGTCGAAACGACATCTCCAAATGCATATGGGAACGTCGAACGAAGCACTGATAGCGTCTCCTGCATGCCATAGATAGGCATCGGACGCTGGCTTCGAAAGTTATACGGACGGATATCGTCGAAGCCACCGATATGATCGAAGTGGTGATGCGTGAACAGCACGGCATCAATGTCGAGTACACGATGCTGCAGCATCTGCTGACGGAAATCAGATGATGTGTCGACGACGATGGTTGTGGATTCGTCTTGAACGAGAAGCGATGTGCGAAGACGGGTATCCCGAGGATCAGTGCTCGTGCAGGTAGGACACTCGCAAGCTACCGAGGGAACCCCTGTTGAAGTCCCGCTTCCGAGAATCGTACAGCGCATCAGACGTGACGTTCTGCGTGATACGAGCTGCGTACCAGCGGACCCGACTCAACGACGGCGAAGCCCATTGCAAGCCCCACCGTGCGGTAGTGTGCAAACTCATCTGGGTGCACGAACCGATCAACGGGCAGGTGATTCTTTGTTGGCTGTAGATACTGGCCGAGCGTAAGGATATCGACGTTTACCGCGCGAAGTTCCTTCATCACATCGAGCACTTCTGCTGGTGTCTCGCCGAGACCCAACATCACGCCTGTCTTTGTTCGCATCCCTTGACGCTTCGACTCGCGAAGCACATCCAACGTCCACTGGAATTTTCCTTGCGGACGTACAGGACGATAGAGACGTGGGACTGTCTCTGTGTTGTGGTTCAGAATGTCTGGACGTTCATCGATGATCCGCTGGAGGTTGTTCATGTTCCCCTTGAAGTCGGGGATCAACACCTCGATCGTCGTCGATGGCGAAAGTTCGCGAGTGCGGCGAATTGTTTCTGCCCAAATCGATGAACCACCGTCTTTCATCTCGTCGCGGTTCACTGATGTGATCACACAATGCTTCAAGTTCATCGAGGCAACGGCTTCAGCTACACGACGTGGCTCGTCGGTATCAACGGCGAGTGGGCGTCCGGTTTTGACCGCACAGAACCCACACGAACGCGTGCAGGTATCGCCATGGATCATAAACGTTGCTGTACCAGCGTTCCAGCACTCGGTGATGTTTGGGCATCGTGCTTCTTCGCATACCGTGTGCAGCGCCTTCGAGCGCATCATCGATTTGACGCGTGCATAGTCCTCGCCGCCTGGTGCGCGAACCTTGAGCCACTCTGGACGGCGGCCTTGGAGCTGATCGGGTGGTGGAAGTACTGGAAGTTCGAACGTTGGTTCCATGATGCGTTGCTCGTAATCGAATCTGGTGATGTTACTTCAAGCCTGGTGTGATACGCTTGACGATAGGACGAACAGTTTCAAGAAACGTTGTCGTGGACTTATACAGATCCTTTGCCTGGTTCGTTCCATCAGGCAGCATCGACGACATGTCGTAGACGTAGCAGTTGATCAATACACGATCGCCGCGGAGCTGGAAGTTCCCCTGTACAGCCTTTGTGGCTCCCAGTGTGCGCACGGCCTTCCACATGTCTGATTCGTATTGCGGGTTGGTTGGATCGAGATTGAGTGCAGCGATGGCCATCTCAATTGAGTCGGGCTCGATCAACACGAAGTCTTTGCCGAACCCCTCGTGCGCACGCAGAGCCTTGTACACGGAATCGGCCAGCTGCACGCTCCATGCGTTGTACTGGATGTCGCGGTCCATGTTGCGGAAGGGAAGGACGGCTACGCGCTGTTGCGCCATTAGTGAACCACCTCCGAGAATCAGAAGCGCGCACACAAGAATCATCGATCGAACCGTATGCATATGACGTGCTGCGGACGACCCGCAGAAGTAGTTACAGAAACGCGTCTCGAAGTTGGAAGAGCTGCTGTCGAAGCGCGGTTATGCGCTCGGCGGCAGCGTCGATGGAGCCCTGTTCAGCATCCTGCATGATCGCGACCCCGACGGCAGCGAGACGTGGAAAACCGAACTGAATCATCGATCCCTTGATCGTGTGGCCAAGTCGATGCAGTGCATCGATGTTGCCAGCGTCGACGATCTCGGGGATCGCATTGCAAAGATCGCGATCCCAGGCCGTAAAAAACTCCGGAAGCAGTTCACGAAGAACGCTATCCGCAGGACCTGGGTCTGACGGACTGTGTGGTGAGCAATCAGTCACTGGGAGACTCCTGTAAGCCGAATTCTGTCTTCTCTCGCCGAAGCTCGAGGAGGTGATCATTTCTCTAGGACGTGCGTCGCCGCACATCTCAAGCGATCTACCCGATGCAGTCTACTTGCGTAGACAAGACGAACAACCTCTGAACACCGAAGTGTTCCTGCATCTGCTTGATCTTGCTCCGCACGGGGTTTACCGAGCCAGCCGGTCGCCCGACTGCTGGTGGGCTCTTACCCCACCATTTCAACCTTACCTGATCCTCTTGCGAGGCCATCGGCGGTATCTTTCTGTTGCACTTTCCGTTGCCTTTCGACACCTTCTCGTTAAGAAGCGTGCTGTTCTATGGAGTTCGGACTTTCCTCCCCGTTGCAGATGCAACGCGGCGATCACCCGGAGTCCCCAAGTGGCCGATTGCGCTTATGCGCCGGCCATCAAGCTGTCAATGTCCGCTTCCACATCCTCGGTGAAGAGAATGCGACCACATCCTTCGCAGGTATACACCTTGTCGCGCTGATACTTCATTTCCATGATGCGCTGCGATGGAATCGCCGAGTAACAGCCGCTGCATGAGTTGCGCTTAATAGCAACCGCTGCATTGCCGTGGAAGGTGCGAATGCGCTCATACTCAGACTCAAGCGAATCGTCGATCTGACCGCTCAGGCGCAGACGCAACTCGATGTACTTCTTGAGCTCGTCGTTCTGATCACCAGAACGCTCGGCAAGTTCCGCTTCCTTGTCGGAGAGCTTCTCGCGCACCACAGCGAGTTCTTGTTCTTGCTGTGCTTGGATTGTTTTCAGGTTCTCTTCACGGACACCCGAGGTACGAATCCGTTCTTCGATTTCCGTGCGTTGCGTCTTGAGGTGCTCGAGTTCGCGTGTGATTGCATCGAACTCACGATTGTTCTTTACCTGGAACTGCTGCTGCGCAAGGCGCTGCTCCTTATCGAGGCTCTCTTGGATTGTCACGTGTGCTGTTCCGCGCAGGTGGTCAAGCTCTGCAAGGTGCTTCTGCGTTGTCTCGAGTGCCGCGACTTTTTCGCGAAGCGATGCTTCGAGTTTCTTCACTTCCTGTGGAAGATCACCGAGCTCGTCATGTAACTCGTCGAGTTGTGCATCGACAGCTGCAAGTTGGGCCAAGAGGTTGATCTGCTGTTCCATGGAGATCCTACGATTGAAGAGAAAATGTTTGTGATCGAAGTTGAGACGGGAGCGCATACTGTGCAGGCGTTGTATGCACGGTTGTTGTCAAAAACTCCACGTCGGGAATGCTACGCTGAAGCAAGTCACAGAGACCGGCTGGAACGAACTGTTCCATTTCGAAATGACCAGGATCAATGAGGCCAATGTGTCCAGCAGCGGCGTGAAAGGCATGATACTTGACGTCCGCTGTGATGAAGACGTTAGCACCGGCGGCACACGCTTCGTCATAGAACGACATACCGCTTCCGGCTACGATGGCAACACGCTCGACGCGTTCGGATGGGGGAGGGCAGTGTCGAACAGGCGCGCCACACACATCCGCAACGGCTTGGACAAGGTCGGTGTACGAATGGGTGCAGGCAGCGATTAGCCCCATGCCATGCGGACCACCGTCATGCGGAACGAGGGGGCCAACTGGAGTGCAGCCCAAAGCCTTGCAGAGCAGCAGATTGGTGCCATGTTGATAGGCGTCATACGTTGTGTGCACGCTGAACACGGCGATGTCGGCAGCGATACACTCGGCTACAATGCGACCAACGCGATCAGTGCGATCAATGACGCGCAATGGCGAATAAATCAACGGATGGAACGTCACGATGGCTTCGCAGCCTTGAGCGATCGCCTCGGTAACGACGGCGTCGGTGATCTCGAGGCAAACAATTGCCCGACGTAGTTCGGGACGCTTCGGTGCCACCTGGAGACCAATAGCGTCTCCACTCATGGCGGTCTCCGGGGGAAGGATCTCCTGGAGCCTACGTGTGAACTCACGAACGAGCATAGAGGGCTAAACTACGCAACCTGAACGGATTAGCAATGTTATCCACATCGACTTCCGCAGTAACTTTGTGGTCAAATCGCAATCAACGCCGCTGTATGCCCCCTACCACCATCTCTGTTAGACGCATTGCTGTCGTCCTCGCACTTGCTCTGAGCGTTGTCGCTTCGGCTCCGCTCTACGCACAGATTGCGGGCGAGGAGCCCCCTGCCACCGACACCTCCATCGTGTTCACGCCGGTACGTCCGTTGCTTGAAGAGCTGGCGAGTAATGCTGTAGCAACCCACGCTGCTGGGTTCGACCTCCTGTTTTCAGGAAGCGGATGGGGAGCAGGCGTATTCTACACGCGACAACTCGCAGAGAACCTCAGTGGCTTTGCGAACGTCGTGATTACGCCGCGGCGAAACTCTGATGAAGTTGAGAACGTGTGGTACAATGGCTTCATCCCGATTGTTGCCAATAAGATTAATCGGTTGTTCATGTTCCCTGTGTCTGCGGGAGTGCAGTATCGCTTGTTCTCGGAAGGCCTGCAGGAGACGTTTCGTCCGTATGTGTCGGTGGGACTTACCGCGACGCCGATCTTGCAGACGCCGTACTTGAAGGACGGGTATTACTACGAGTTCTTCGAGTCCTTTGGCCATGGAACATGGCATATGCGCATGGGTGGCGTGATTGGTCTTGGATCGGTCTTCGGGCAACCCGGCAAAGGCAGTGTGATCGGCGTGAACATTCGGTACTACACGATCCCGTATGGCGAGCCTGGACTCGAGAGTATGGCAGGTCTGCCAATCACGAACTTTGGTGCAGTGTTTCTCTCGCTCTCTGTCGGGAGCGCTTGGTGACGTTGAACATTGAGCCGATTGGAATCATTCGCACGCCCTACAAGGCCCCCTATGATGCACCGCGACAACCGCGTGTAGATGATCGGGTAGACGAGGCCGTCGTGACATTGTTCCCGCATCGCAACTACGAGCAGGCGACAGGGGATCTTCATGGCTGCGATCGCATCTGGCTGATCACGTACTTTCATCGCGCGCAAGGATGGAAGCCACGCGTGCTTGTACCACGTGGACGGGTCAAGCGCGGTGTGTTCGCAACGCGATCGCCGCACCGACCGAACAATATCGGACTCACCTGCGTCGAGCTAATCCGTGTTGAGGGGCTATCGCTTGTGGTTCGAGGAACGGACCTCCTTGACGAGACCCCTGTGCTCGACATCAAGCCGTACATCGCCTACGCAGACGCATTCCCCGATAGCCGCGTGGCGTGGCTCGACGAAGTTGATGCCTTGCCAGCATACTCCGTTGTGTGGTCTAACGGCATCGCTGATGCCCTCGATGCAGACACGCGTGCACATGTTGAACGCGTGCTCGAAGCAGACCCATTCCCGCATCCATATCGTCGCATCGAGCAGCTCAACGAGGACACGTTCGAACTTGCGGTACGCGAACAACGTTTTCGCTTCGTGATTGCCGACACAACAGTGACCATCATTGCATAGTCCGTAGCTTTGCACGTAATGACCGACTCCATTCGAACGTTACTCGAGCGTCGCATCTTGATGCTCGACGGTGCCATGGGCACGATGATTCAGCGACTCCGCTTGACGGAGGAAGACTATCGGGGATCGCGATTCCGCGACCACGAGATTCCGCTGAAAGGAAACAACGACCTTCTGTCGCTGACGCAGCCCGAGGCGATTGTCTCGATTCACCGTGCGTACCTCGAAGCTGGTGCTGATATCATCGAGACGAACACGTTTTCGTCGACATCGATTGGTCAGGCAGAGTACGGACTCGGTGCACTTGCACGAGAGGTGAGTCGCGAAGGGGCTAGGCTTGCACGTATTGCAGCCGATGAGTTCACCACACGCACACCAGCACGTCCTCGATTTGTAGCCGGTTCGATCGGTCCGACGACAAAGATGTTGTCGATGTCGCCGGATGTCAACGACCCAGGCTTCCGTGCCGTGACCTTCGATGAAATGCGCCTTGCCTTCCGCGAGCAGATCTTGGGTCTGACCGAAGGTGGTGTAGATGTGCTGTTGTTTGAAACCGTGACTGATACGCTCAACCTAAAGGCAGGATTAAAGGCGTATGCAGAGTTATGCGACGAAATTGGTCTTGCTGTGCCGGTCATGATTTCCGGCACCATTACCGATATGTCGGGTCGCACGCTTTCTGGTCAGACGCCCTCTGCGTTTTGGACGTCGGTCGAGCATGCACGAAACTTGTTGTCAATCGGACTCAATTGCGCGCTCGGCTCATCGATGATGCGCCCCTTCATTGAAGAGCTGTCTGGCGTTGCCTCGTCGTACGTTTCCCTGTATCCCAATGCAGGTTTGCCGAACGCGATGGGCGGGTACGACGAAACGCCCGACTACATGGCGGAGCAAGCGCGCGAGTATGCACGTGCAGGCTTCATCAATATCCTCGGTGGATGTTGTGGTACAACGCCTGACCACATCCGAGCAATGGCTGAAGCAGTTGCCGACCTCGCTCCGCGGGTACCGTCGGCACGGCCACTCACAATGCGACTCAGCGGTCTTGAAATGATTGAGATGCGCCCTGAGACCAACTTTGTGAATGTTGGTGAGCGCACAAACGTTACGGGCTCACGCGCATTTGCAAAGCTCATCTTGTCGAACTCCTACGAGCAAGCATGTGATGTTGCTCGACAGCAAGTTGAGAACGGCGCACAGATTATCGACATCAACATGGACGAAGGTCTGCTTGATTCAGAGCAGGCCATGCAGACGTTCCTTAATCTGATCGCAGCTGAACCTGATATCGCACGCGTTCCGGTGATGATTGACTCATCAAAGTGGTCGGTGCTCGAGGCAGGACTGCGATGTGTACAAGGCAAGGGGATTGTCAACTCCATCTCGCTCAAGGATGGGGAAGATGAATTCATCCGCAGAGCGAAACTCTGCAGGGATTA
>CAYSMF010000013.1:0-51602 GCA_964432155.1 uncultured Melioribacter sp.
GTCCGTTGAATGATTCGACGTATCCGTTCTCCCATGGACTGCCGGGCCTGATGAATGAAGCCTTGACGTTCAGCTCGTCGAGCCAGTAGACGAGGTGCTTGGCAATGAACTCGGGACCGTTATCGCTTCGGATATGCTCTGGCGTGCCGTGCTCAACAAAGAGATCTGTCAGCAGGTCGAGTACATCCGAGGCTCGTATCCTACGTGCTACGTGACATGCCAGTGCTTGGTGTGTATACTCATCGATGACATTGAGCGTCCTGAACTTGCGCCCGTCGCTGGTCTGATCTGTGACGAAGTCATAGCTCCAAACATGGTTCTTGTGTTCCGCACGCAAACGGACGACCGATCCATCTGAGAGGAACAGCCGAGCACGCTTGGGCTGCTTTGATGGCACTTTGAGCCCTTCTTCGCGCCATACGCGGTAGACGTACTTGTGATTTACCGCCCAGCCCTCCATGCGCATCATGGCACATATCATGCGATAACCATAGCGACCATACTCCTTGGCAAGAGCAATGATGCGCTTACGAGCCACATCGTCTACTTTGCGCTTGAGCGGCTGATGACGCTGCGATGATCGCACCTGTCCGAGCGCCCTGCATGCCCGCCGTTGGCTTACCTGGAAGGCACCCATCACATGATGAACTGCCTCACGGCGCCTAGCCGGGCTCAGAAGTTTCCCCGTGCGACCTCTTTGAGAATCTGTTTGTCGACCGTTAGATCAGACACAGCTCTCCTCAAGCGTCTGTTCTCTGCCTCGAGCTCTTTGAGCTTCTTTACCTGCTCAAGACCCACTCCGCCATAGATCTTGCGCCAGCGGTAATACGTGGCCTCGGTGATTTTTTGATCACGGCAGAAGGCCTCTATTGTGCCGCCCTTTGAGACTACCACTTCGGCTGCACGCAAGATCCCAATGATCTGCTCTTCCGTATGATGCTTTCGTCCCATGTTATGCTCCTTCCAACTACCAAACTATCATTTCAGTTGGTAGCATTTATGGGGAGCAGGTCAATAGTACCTTCGGTTCGAATCCTACTAAAACCGCGAAAAAACCGCAAAAAACGAGCAGTTTTTCGAAAAAAGGGGGCTTCTTGGCCCCCTTTTTCTATATTTGTGACCCATTCGCGGTCCCGTGGTAGAGTGGCTATACAGAGCTCTGCAAAAGCTTGTACATCGGTTCGAATCCGGTCGGGACCTCACCTTTCATTTTCATGGTAACGTCTAACGCATGGCAACAACAGCCGACCTCCGCATCGGTGCGGTGATCAAGCATAACGGCGAACTCTGTGTCGTCCTTGAATCGATCCACCGTACGCCCGGAAACCTCCGCGCGTTCTACCAAGTCAAGATGCGCGTGATCAAGACGGGCAAGCTCCGCGAAGAGCGGTTCCGTTCGGGTGAGACGATCGAGTTCGTACGTGTTGAGACGCGCAACTACCAGTACCTGTTCCGTGATGGCGATTTCTTCACGTTCATGGACTCGGAGACATACGATCAGATCCCGGTTGCTGTCGACATCATCGGTGACGTCGCCAAGTTCATGAAGGAAGGCCTCGAAGTACAGATTGCACGTGACGAAGCCGACAATGTTGTGTCGGTGACGTTGCCACTCCACGTAGCGCTCCGCGTCACAATGACTGAGCCTGGTCTCAAGGGTGACACGGCAACAAATGCACTCAAGCCAGCAACGGTCGAGACCGGTGCCCAGGTGATGGTGCCGCTGTTCGTCAATGAGGGCGACCTCATCCGTGTCGAAACAGCGTCGGGCGACTACATGGACCGCGTTAAAGAATAATTCGGGAGTACGTCATGGATCTCAATTACCTTCGTCGACTGCTCAGAATTTTTGATGAAAGCTCTGCAACAGAGCTCAGCATTGAAGAAGAAGGCGTAACAATCGCCATGTCGAAGACCAACGGCAACCAAGCCGGTATGGTCGCTCCGACGTATATGATGAATGCTCCGCAGCCAATGATGGCTGCACCAGCTGCGCCAGCTCCTGCACCAGCAGCAGCGCCCGCAGCTGCACCGGCTGCTCCTGCAGCCGATGACGGACACAAGATGCTGTCGCCGATTGTTGGTACGTTCTATCGCGCACCGTCACCGGATGCTGATGCGTTCGTGCAAGTAGGACAGCATGTCAATGTGGGCGATACGCTCTGCATCGTCGAGGCGATGAAGCTCATGAACGAGATCGAATCTGACGTGTCTGGTACAGTCGTCAAGATCCTCGTTGAAAACGGACAGCCGGTTGAGTACAACCAGCCGATGTTCATCATCAAGCCCGACTAATACCACCACGAGGGGCCTCCAGACATGATCAAGAAGCTGTTGATCGCCAATCGTGGCGAGATCGCGTTGCGTATCATTCGTGCTGCGAAGGAACTCGGCATCAAAACCGTCGCAGTCTACTCGGAAGCCGATCGTGCATCGTTGCACGTGCGCTTTGCTGATGAAGCTGTGTGCGTTGGCCCAGCCCAAGGGAAGTTGTCCTATCTGAACATCCCGTCGTTGATTGCCGCTGCAGATGTAACGAATGCTGACGCAATCCATCCTGGTTACGGATTCCTAGCAGAAAACGCAACGTTCGCTGAAATCTGTCACGACTGCAACCTCACGTTCGTTGGACCAACGCCCGACGCGATTGTCCGCATGGGCAACAAGTCGATCGCCAAGGACACGATGCGCGCCGCCGGCGTGCCTGTTGTGCCTGGCTCCGATGGTATCGTTACGACGGTCGAGGATGCGCGCCGCGTTGCCGAAGAGGTTGGGTACCCACTCATGATTAAGGCAGTCGCCGGCGGTGGTGGTAAGGGTATGCGCTACGTTGAGTCTGCCGACGAGCTTGATCGCGCCTATGCAAATGCACGTGGCGAAGCAGAAGCATCGTTCGGCAACGGCGACATCTACATCGAAAAGTTTATCGAAGAGCCCCGTCACATTGAGATCCAAGTGTTCGCCGATTCGTTCGGCAACGTGGTGCATCTCAACGAACGTGAGTGCTCGATTCAGCGTCGTCACCAGAAGTTGATTGAAGAAGCCCCTTCACCGATCATGACACCAGAGCTGCGCGCAGCCATGGGTGCCGCGTCGATCAAGGGAGCTGCGAGTGTGAACTATGTTGGCGCAGGTACGATTGAGTATCTCGTCGACAAGCATCGCAACTTCTACTTCATGGAAATGAATACGCGTATTCAGGTAGAACATCCGGTTACCGAACAATCGGCGAATGTGGACCTGATCAAGGAGCAGCTGCTTGTAGCGTCGGGCGAGAAGCTCACACTTACACAGCGCGATCCAGTGCTGCACTCGATTGAGTGTCGTATCAACGCCGAAGATCCATACCATGATTTCCGTCCGTCACCAGGACGGATCGAATCTCTGAACTTCCCGGGTGGACCTGGTGTGCGCGTTGATTCGCATATCTACCAAGGCTATTCGATTCCACCGTACTACGACTCAATGGTGGCCAAGCTTATTACGTTTGCACCATCGCGCACCGAGGCAATTGCCAAGATGCGCCGCGCACTTGATGAGTTCATCATTGAGGGGATTCACACAACGATCCCATTCCACCGCAAGATGATGGATAATCCAGATTTCATCGCGGGAACATTCGACACGAAGTATCTCGACACACACGATTGGAAGGCATAACCATGAATTTCCCAGCAGACCTCAAGTACACGAGTGACCACGAATGGATTCGCGTTGAAGGTGACGTCGGCACCATCGGTGTGACAGATCACGCACAAGGCGAACTTGGCGACGTTGTGTACATCGATATCCCAGATGCATCAGCCACTGTTGCTAAGGGCGGTGTGTTCGGCTCGATCGAAGCAGTGAAGACGGTTGCTGACCTCTATGCACCAGTGAGCGGCACGCTCATCGAAGTCAACGACGTCAATGCAGCACCGGATACGGTCAACAAGGATCCATACGGAAACGGTTGGCTTGTAAAGATCAAGCTGTCGGATCCATCGGAACTCGACGCACTTCTCAGCGTCGATGCCTACAAGCAGCTGATCGGCGCGTAAGCCGCCACCCCAAGTACCGGATACAACAACGGCTCTGAGACACTATGTCTCAGAGCCGTTTCTCGTTCTGTGGAGGGTAAGGGGCTTACTTCGCGTTCTTCAGTGCTTCTTTCGCTGCCTCGTCGAGGATCATGACGATTTCCTTGAACTTCTCGGCTGCCGCGCCCTTGAGTTGGCTGCGTTGCATCAGCATGAAGAGGTTCTGTACCTGCTCGGCGCGCATTTCGAGAACAACCGTTCCGTCGTCTTTCGTGCCAGCCTTTGTCGCTGCATCGACGGCGCCTGAGAGTGCCTTCTTTGTGTCGAGGTAGGCATCGACCTCCTGACCTCGGATGTCGACTTCTGCAATGAGGAGGATCAGCGCCTTGACATCGGCGAGCTTCAGCTTCGGCTTCACGATGACCGGTGCCTGCGCTGCCGGCGTGAGCTGTCCGCCCTGCATTTGCGCATATGTAGATCCGGTACCAAGGACAAGTGCACAGATGGCGATGAGGATGAGTCGCATAGAACGTAGTAGGGTGTAAGTGAATATCCTGAATGGGTCAAATATAGTGAGTTTTTTTGCCCTCATTCATGACCCCTGCAAACAATATAACTTCATGACATTATTAGACTTACTTGTGACAGCGCTGTTGGTTCTAACGCAGGCTCAATATTGAGTTATGCTACTGTCAGAAGACACTCACGAGGCAATGGATAGCGATAACGAGCCTTATGTAGACGCTCTATGCATGTGATAAGTCGCTACAGCATGTGCAAAAGATATTTTCATCGTTGCAAAAATGTGCTTGCATCGACTTGGTAAAGAGTTATGTTTGTACACGAAGCACATTCGTACGGACGGAATTGAGAAGGCATGCAGCATAAGTCTCTTTAGGTCGCTTCGGGGAATCCGCACCCATGGCAAAACGCACAACAACTCGGGTCACGCAACGGGTATTGTCCCAGGACAAGCAAATCGCGCAAGCGGTGCTTGGCCTGAAGGACTATAACCCGGCGAACAAAGAGTTTACGGCGCAACGGCTGCGGGAAGCGCTTAAGGAACTGGAACAAGCCATCATCGCTGAACAGCAGGCGATGGACGCAGCTGCGAAGGCCCGCGAAGCCGCTATCCAGATCGAATCACACTTCCACGAACTCGTTCTTGGCACGAAGCGCCAAGTACTTGCGCAGTACGGTGACGATTCTGACGAGATCACACGTCTCGGCATGAAGAAGAAATCGGAACGTAAGTATGGTCGGCCCCGTAAGGGAAGCACAACCGAACGATCATAACATAGCCCACCACACATGCCATGGGGGAAACACGGCATGCAGCATAAAGAGGAACTCGCATCTTTTGTGGGAAGTTGCGAAACGAAAACGGTCGCCCTTGGGCGACCGTTTTTCGTTTGCGATATGTTCGGTGCGTTACAGCGCTTCGACAGCAGCGTAGAGCGCGTCGTAATCTGGCTCGACGCCAGGATTGGCTGTTACTTCCGCATAGCGAATGACGCCAGTTGCATCCAGCACAAACGTTGCGCGGACTGAGCGTGTAAGACCTTCTACGCCTGCGAAGTTCGGCAGTTCCACATCAAAGGCGCGGATGGCATCAAGGTTCCAGTCGGAGAGCACTGGGAACGTGAGTCCGTTCTCAGCAGCAAACGCAGCATTCGCGAACGGCAGGTCGGCGGACACGCCAAGCACTGTTGCGTTCACCGCATTCAGGCGGCTGAGAGCCCCTTGAATCGTGCACAGTTCTGCCTTGCATACGCCTGTAAAGGCAGCAGGGAAGAAGGCGAGGACAACGGTCTTGCCCTTGAATGACGAGAGGGAAACCGGCTTGAGATCTGTGCCGAGGAATGTGACATCAGGTGCAGCTGTACCGACGGCAAGTGCCATGGAAACTCCAGAGGTAATGTAAATGGATGCAGACAAGATTTGGAAACACCCACGGAACGTGGGAAGTTCACACGACCAAGTATAGGGAGTTTCCGTGGGTCACACATATTCACCATCCGATCTCGTGACGATTGCCCGCTACGACGATCCATTTACCGCGCACTTCTACCGCGGTCTGCTCGAAGATCACGGACTCACGTGTGTGATTGCCGACGAACATCACGTTGCGTGGAATCCACTCGCATCAATCGCAATCGGCGGAGTACGCTTGATGGTGCTCGCGCAGGATGCCGATCAGGCCCGCGAAATCATCGACGCTCCTGTTGATAACGTGCGGGCGGACGAGGAATAAACGCGACTATATTGCGACGTTGAAGCTCAATCATCTATGTGGGGATCTCGAATGGCATTCGAGTTGAAATACCGGAAGGACATTTCGCAGCTGCAAAGCGACGCTGCGCATTCAACCGATCTCAAGCGTACGCTTGGTCCGATGAACCTGATCAACTTGGGTATCGGGGCAATCATCGGCGCTGGCTTGTTCTCGCTTACCGGCATCGCCGCGGCAGAGCACGCTGGTCCAGCCGTGTCGCTTTCGTTTGTGTTGGCGGCTCTTGGATGCGCATTCGCAGGTCTGTGCTATGCAGAGTTTGCAGCGATGATCCCTGTTGCTGGCAGTGCATATACGTATGCGTATGCTACGCTGGGTGAGACGCTTGCATGGGTGATTGGTTGGGACCTTGTCCTTGAATACGCTGTAGGTGCCTCGACCGTTGCCGTGTCGTGGTCGGCCTACCTTGCAAAGTTCCTGGCATACTTCAATGTGCATCTTCCTACGGCACTATCGATGTCGTATTGGCAAACGCCGCCCGAGTTAGCGGCGCAAGGCACCTATGGCATCATCAATTTGCCAGCCGTATTCATCGTGTTTGCCGTTTCGTTGCTGCTCATTCGTGGCATTCAGGAGTCGGCCCGTGCGAACGCTGTTGTGGTGTTCCTCAAGGTAGCGGTGGTGATCATCTTCATTGGTCTTGGCTTTGCGTACATCAATGCAGACAACTACACGCCGTTCATTCCAGAAAACACAGGTTCGTTTGGTCACTTCGGCTGGAGCGGTGTGATCAAGGCTGCAGGCATGGTGTTCTTCGCGTTCATCGGTTTTGACGCTGTGTCGACAGCAGCACAAGAGGCAAAGAATCCGCAGAAGGATATGCCGATCGGCATCCTTGGCTCGCTGGTGATCTGCACGATTCTGTACGTTCTGTTCTCAACCGTCATGACGGGTGTTGCGAACTACACTGATTTCAAGGGGGCGGCTGCTCCTGTTGCTGTTGCCATCGAAAAGATGGGTGTTACATGGTTGGGCCCAGCGATTAACCTCGCCATCATTGCCGGCTACTCAAGTGTGATTCTTGTGATGCTCCTCGGTCAGTCGCGCGTGTTCTTCACGATGTCGAAGGATGGATTGCTTCCGAAGCTGTTCAGCGATTCACATCCGAAGTTCAAGACGCCTTGGAAGTCGAACCTCCTCTTCGCATTCGTTGTGAGCCTCTTTGCAGGTTTTGCTCCGATCGCCCTGGTAGGTGAAATGACATCCGTTGGTACACTCTTCGCATTCGTTGTGGTGTGTGCCGCCGTGTTGATGCTTCGCTACAAGGAACCAAATCGCGAGCGTCCGTTCAAGACGCCCCTTGTACCACTTGTACCGATCCTCGGTATCCTGTCGTGCGGTGCGTTGTTGGTGTCGTTGTGCGTGAGCGATTGGATGCACGCCGCACGACTCTTCGTATGGCTCGGCATCGGCCAAGTGATTTACGTGATGTACAGCAAGAAGCATTCAAAGATTCGTTCAGCGCAGGCATGAGTTTCCGTCGCACGCTCGGATTGTTTGACTCGACGATGGTAGTTGCCGGATCCATGATTGGGTCCGGCATCTTTATTGTGAGTGCAGACATCGCTCGTCAAGTTGGTTCGCCGTTGATGTTGCTGCTCATCTGGGCACTCACGGGCGTCCTTACGATCATCGCTGCTCTCTCGTATGGTGAGCTCGCTGGGTTGTTCCCGCAAGCGGGTGGACAGTATGTCTACCTGCGTGAGTCGTTCGGACGTCCGGCTGGATTCCTCTACGGATGGACGTTGTTTGCCGTGATTCAGACGGGCACAATAGCTGCCGTTGGAATGGCCTTCGCAAAGTACACGTCGGTGTTCTTGCCGAGTGTGGGCGAAGCAAATGTCCTGCTCGATCTGGGTCTGTGGGGACTCAAGATCAACGGCGCACAGGTGTTTGCGATTGCAAGTATCCTTGTCCTAACGGCGATCAATACGCGTGGTGTGCACCTGGGTAAGGTGATTCAGAACACCTTCACAACAACGAAGATTGTGAGTGTGATTGCGATCGCTCTTGCCGGACTCGCTGTTGGATGGGGAAGTGGCGCATTCGATGTGAATATGAGCAGCCTCGCGACACCACAAATCGACACACCGTCGACGATGCCGTGGCTTGCAATGGTCGCCGTCGCAATGGTTGGTTCGGTGTTCTCGAGCGACGCATGGAACAACATCACGTTTGCTGCAGCAGAGGTAAAGGAGCCAGAGCGCACGATCCCTCGTGCACTTGTCGGCGGTGTACTGCTGGTGACAGCGCTGTATATGCTCACGAACCTCGCTTATCTGTGCGTGCTTCCGCTTGGCGGAGCTGAAACCGGTGCTACTGCAATCGAGCGCGGCATTGCGTATGCGACGAATGATCGGGTCGGCGCCGCCGCCGCCGATGTGATGTTTGGTCCACTCGGTGCAGGCATCATGGCCGCACTTATCATGATCTCGACGTTTGGCTGCAACAATGGTCTGATCCTCAGCGGCGCCCGTGCGTACTATGCGATGGCAAGCGACAAGCTGTTCTTCAAGAGTGCAGCAACGCTCAATGCAGCGGGAGTACCAGCGCGCTCACTCTGGATGCAGGCTGCATGGGCAAGCCTACTCTGTCTGAGTGGACGGTACGGTGATTTGCTCGACTATGTGGTGTTCGCTGTGCTGTTGTTCTACGTGCTGACGATCCTCGGCATTATGCGTCTTCGCACAACACAACCAGACCTTCCACGGCCGATCAAGGCCGTTGGATATCCTGCACTTCCGATGCTCTACATCGTGATTGCACTCGGCATCTGCGTGAGTTTGTTGATCTACAAGCCAAACTACAGCTGGCCAGGCCTCATCATCGTTGCAACGGGCATCCCCGTGTACGCATGGTGGAGCCGCCGTCTGGCCTAATTAGCGCACCACCTGAAGTCGTTCTGTGGTTACACCATTATCGGTTGCCACACGCACGATGTAGGGTCCGCTCGCCAACTGCTGCACAGGAATGCGCACGCTGTGTGTGCCCGCTGCCAAGCCTGCTTCGGTGATCGCGTGCACTGTTGTTCCGGTGATGTCCACGACATCGATTGCAACGTTGCTTTCGGTGGACATTGTTACCGTGACGGTACACCATTCGGATGTTGGATTTGGTGAGAGGTCAACACCCGCTGCTGCCACTCCACGCTCGTCGTGCACACCCACGGTTGTGAGCGCTGTGATCGTACCCTTGCCGGCATCGTACCATGACCCGCTTGCGGATGAACGCAGCACGCAGCATCGCACCATGTATTGCACTTCACCGTCGTACTTGAGGGTGTCGGCAAATGTTGTTGTTGTGATCGGACGCGTCGTGAGCTGCTTCCATGAACCACTTGTTCCAACCTTGCGATAGACGTCGTAGCCGTCCACCTTGCTTGTTGGTGCTGTCCATTGGAGTGCTTTCACGTTCGATGGCTCGATGCGCGACACCAGACTCTGTACTGTTGGAATCGGCGTCATCCACGCACGCAGCGTTGGATCGCCAAGCAGTGCGATGTGCACCTGGCGATCACCCACGGATGCAATGGCATTACCACTGGCCTGCACGATAATCGAGGGGATGTAGTTGCCAAGCTGGTTGCCAACCAACGGACGATTGTTCTGCGAGAGACGAGTGCTAAAGCCGATGGTCTCGCCCAGTGCCATGTGGTGCATGTACCAGTGCGGACGTCCCGACCATGCACATGTGAGCACGCGAGGCAGGGATGCAACAGCTGCCCGCAGCAGATTGTTGCGAGTGTTCCAGTCTCCGAAGTAACTGCCGAATAAGAAGCTAAACACGGCATTGACCGGCTTACTTGTAAAGTCGGCTGTTGTGCCAACTCCGCCAGCGCTCGCATCCGATCCCGCGCCACAGCCGTACCCGAACAACCACGTTGTTGGACCACCCAAGTCGGTGAAGAAGTCTCCTGCATTCACAGCTGTGTCGCCGGCAAATCCACCGAAGCTGCGCCATGCAGAAGCTGCAAACACTTCGCCATAGGTACCGAAGTTATCATCGATGATTGCACCCACTCGCACCGTCCACTGTCCGGTACGGAAGGCCGCATTCTTCGCGAAGTAGCGACGTAACAGTTCCGTCTCGCTCTCCTTGAATGCAGGCATATCGAAGAAGTCGATACGTCCAACAGGGATCTCGACATCTGTTGCGAACTGGCTCTGATCGTACTTGCCGTCCTTCGGTACGTTGGCATTCACGACACGACTCGTGTTGTTCACGGTCGTGATGTTGTCGGTATAGTTGCCATCGATGTCGCCATAAATACCATCAGCAGGCCAAGCCCCTTGATGATCAGGCACGTGACCATCAGGAGCAATATTGCCGGCATACGGCACGGGCACGCGACCAATAAGCAGAATGGCACCAACGGCCGGCGTAGCATTTCGTGCTTCGTCCTTGATGATCGTGCGAACGCGCTCCACCTTGCTTGCGTCAAAGGCTTCTGCCCGGGGTACGACGCGCGTGGTGGTGGCCCATCCCTCTGCTTCGAGATTGTCTGCGAGTGTTTCAAGCTCCGACGTGAGTGGACCCATCATTGTGCTGTCTACCAGCAGCAGAACACGTGTGCGGAGTACTGGCGGAACCTTGATGCCGCTGTAGAGGTAGCCTGTTGCGTAAAACTGTGCGGCACTCGTCCCTGATCCCTTCGTCAGGAATCGCAGCAGACGATATTCATATCCCGTGCCGATTGTCACGTTACGGTCGGTCCAGGTTGCCCCTTTCCCCACGACAGAGTCAACCGGATTTGCTGGGAACGACGCAGCTTCCTTGCTTTTACGCCAGATGTAGACAAACCCTTGGCCATCATCGGCGGGCCATTGTAGCTGAATCGACGGTGCCGGGTTCTCTGTAGTGGTCGCCCAGACACGCATACCAATATCCTTTGGGGTCTGTGCGACTGATGCGATGCCACATAGGGCAAAGCCCACGGCAGTAAGGATGAAATGCTTCATGATTTGGCCCTCCAACTGTGACGTCATGCGTAGTGCGAAAGATAGCACGGAAAGGGGCCTTCCAGACAACCCGATGTCGTATCTTTCCATCGCTTGACGTCTATCTGTAGGGGGTACAACAATGCACCGCGTTCTGCACATCTGGGTACGTGCGCTCATCGCACTTTGCTCGCTGGTTGCCGCACTTCCCGCGGCCGCGCAATTCCCACCTGCGTGCGACTCTCGCAAAGAGTGCGTCGGCACGGCTGTGACGTTTACTGTCAATAGCGGACGGAATGCGCACTTCATGGAGCTCGCGCGGAATCCTATCCGCGCTCGTCAAACAGCGATGACGTTTGAACTGTGGATGCGTGTTGATCGACAGGCCGGAAAACGTCAATTCGTAGGTGGACTCTGGGGTCCGAATACCGACTTCAACGATGTGTTCATCGTCTACATCGATGAAAACGACGACCTCGTGTTCGAAGTCAACGGTGATCAGGGTGAATTGAAAGATGTTGACAACACCGTTGTGCGCGCATCTGCGCAAGCACTGTACTCCGGGTGGCATCACATCGCAGCCGTATTCGATGGAAGTCAGACGAGCGTCGCGCTCTACATCGACGGTGTCCTTGCGGCTGGACCAGTAGCGAATCCTGCATATCCTGCACGGTACCTCAAGCAACTTGATCGCGGTGATCTGCCGCTTCTCATTGGCTCCTGCAACGGTGTTGCCGACGATCAGCAACTCTACCGCACACTCAAGGGGCAAGTCGACGAGATTCGTGTGTGGGATCGCGCTCTTACAGCTGCAGAATTGTTGTGTCAGAAGGATCGCTCGCTCAATGGCAACGAAGCCGGCTTGCGTGCCTATCTGCGCTGTAATGAACCTGCGAATAACATTGTACAGTGTTGCGATGCAACGGGCAACGCACATACTGGCTTGCTTCGCTCTGGTGCGTCGAACCAAGCATCAAACAGGACAGCTCCACGCACGTTGGTGGTAAGTCCAGCGGAGATCAAGGAAGAGATAAAATGCGACACAACTCGGACGTGGACGTTCACGATGTCAGACACGTCGATCTGCGGAAGTAGCGCCGCACTTGTCATGCGCGGACCCGAAGCATCGTTGTTTACTGTTACCCCAGCGAACGTAACATTTGTCCCGGGCACACCAGTAACAGTCACGGTGGTCTATCGCGGAACTAACGTCGGAACGTTTGTCGACACGCTTGAAGTACGTCCGACAAATCGTTGTGGATTGCCGAACACACGTATACGGTTTGAACTCAATCGCATAACCGAGATCAACGTGTCTCGTGGCAGGGTGTTGTTTGATTCGCTCTGGGTAGGGTGTCTCGATAAGACCTATATCGACTCGACAGTGATCATCTGTAATACGTCTGATCAGATCGGACGACCTCGGACAATAACGATCTCGAGCATGAACGCGCGCGAACCGCAAGGTTATCGCGTTGTGGGAACAACCTTCCCGCTGCGTATCCCGCCGGGTGAGTGCGTCACAGTGACAATTCGCTCGCTTGTTCGCGATACCACTGCCGATTACCTGGATACAATTCAAGTGATCTCCGATGATATCTGTCAGCGCACGCCAATTCGCATTGCGTTGCAGGGACGATCGCAGGAAGTGATCTCGATTCGCACGCCGGATGGATCACGTCGCATCGATACGATGCGATTTGAGAATACATGTCCAGGTCTGCTAAGTGCTCCACGCGACTATGTATGGCAGAATCTAACGTTGACGGCGATTCAGATTGATACCGTTATCGTACCGAAGGACTTCACGCATTACCGTCTGCGGTTCCCGTATGTCCTGAATCCAAAGACGGGATATCCGGGCAATGCCGTTCGCTTCCTGCCGCGCCAACCGGGCGTTGTGTTCGATTCGATCATCATCCGCACGCGTATTGATGGCTGTGTGATCGAACGCAAGATCTACGTCACAGGTCGCGGCCTCGATAACAAGGTGGAGTGGTCGATCAACGGACTGGTTGATTTTGGTACGGTGATCGTTGGACAGCAGAAGACGATTAATATTCGTGCCCGCAACAACAGCAAGTTCGATCAGCTGAACGTTGCCTTGTACGTCGAGAAAGGTGAATCGTTCGCCCTCCTCGCGGGTACGGGGCGCTCCATTCGTCCTGGTGATTCGGTGATCATTCCCGTCACCTTCCGTCCGACAGACTCGCTTGAGTATCTCGATCGCCTATGTCTGTTCGAAACGCGATGCTATACCGTCGACTGTATTGATCTGCGTGGCAAGGGCATTCTTCAGACATTCCGCGCGTCACCATTGGTGATGGAAACGCAGAATGTAGTCGCGTGCTCGGAACGTCGCGACTCGGTCTACATCGTCAACATGCTATCGACAGCAGCAACGATCGACTCATTGACCTTCGTGGATCTCAGCGGTGGACGCCTGACGATTGTTGATCCGCCTCTGCCATGGGTGAACAAGTCGATCACCATCCCTGGTGGCGATTCAGCACTCTTCATCACGAACTACCGTCCGAATGATGTCACGGCTGATCGTGCAGATCGCGCCTACATTCGGTATCGCAGTGTCGATAGGGCAGAGTGGCAAGTGCAGCTCATTGGAACGTCTGCTACACCGAAGATCTTCGTTACGCAGCTCACGGCATTCGGAACGGTGGAAGTAGGCGATACACGTCAGTCGACGTTGATCGTTGAGAACACCTCGTCGCTTCCGATCCGACTCGATAGTATGACAATCGGTGCGGGGTATACTATCCTCAGCACCAGCAGGCCACTGCCAGTTGTCCTTGCCCCGCGCGATTCTATTCGCGTTGTCGTGGAATTCCGACCAGATGCTGCGCGGACGTTTGATGCCAACATCACGGTGTACTCGAATGATCCATGCGTCATTAAGGGTGCCGGTAAGCTGAGCGGACGCGGCGTGATCCTCAAACTCGAGAATGCTCTGAGCCTTGTGAACTTCGGCTATGCCCGACCATGCGAATGCCTTGATCGCTCCGTCGAGCTCCTCAATGCATCGCTGCGATTCGACATGATTGTCGATAGTATGTGGATCGACAGTGTTGGAGTGCCCGGAGGGAAGCCACAGTTCTTTACGTGGCGATCGAAGTTCTCGCCAACCGGCGTTGTACCGTACACGATCCCGCCTGGTGAGCGCGACACGGTGGTTATCTCGTTCTGTCCGCGCACACCGGCAGAGACGAATCAGATGGACTGCAAGGCAATGCTCAACATCAGTGCTCGCGGTTCACAGTGGTCGGCAAACTTGGAGACCTTCCTGATTGGTAAGCGTGCGCTTACCTTCCGTCCAACACCGTCGTCTGTGCAATTCCCATACGGCGTGGTCGACGTGATCAGTCCAGCGAGTCAGCGCGTCGATGTCCGAATTCCAGACTACACGCTCAATCCTGGTCAAGACCAGGTGGTTATCGATTCTGTCACGTTCGAGCCAAACGAACGGGTGTTCCTTGTGGATGCACCAACAACGTGGCCACAGGTTATCAATCCTGGCGACACCCTCAAGCTCAACATTCGCCAGCGTCCGCGTGCTCCACGTGATTATCGTGCACGCTTGAAGCTGTGGATGAGCAAGCCATGCGTTGGGTGGGATACCACCGTGTTGGTGCGCGGCGGTGGATTCGCACAGACTCGAGGTTTGCAGTTCACATTCAGTCAGGGACGCGCACTGCCCGATACCTTCACAATGGTATCGTGCGACACGCTCTACGTGCCGCTGTACAGTTCCATCAAGATTGACGCATCGGTGGTCGACGTGACCATGCGCGTTGATTATGATTCGACGCAGCTTCGTTTGCTCGACGTGACCTCGCCGCTGTTGGCCAATTCGTGTTCATCGGCGACAGGGGGCGTGCAGTTCACACCATCGCGGACGATCGCGCCATCGATGTATGGTGGACAGAACATCTTGTTGAAGAACTTCTGCGGAATCGACTCGCTGAGTCCGTTCGCCGTAATGAGCTTCGTCACCCTCGCGAATAATCGTGCTAACAGTCGAATAACCATCGACAGTATCAACTTCGATACGGAAGATGTGATTCTCTACAAGCTGATTGCAACAGGTGATCGAGGAACAATCATTGCACAGAAGTCTGAGATTGTCCTTCAGAATGAACCACAGTTCGATTCCGTCCGCATTCTTGAGTGCGTTGATCGTACACTCACCGTGATCAATACCGGTGATGTGGCCAACGCGGTTGACATGCTCCTCGACCTACCGTCAACGGTGACCGTTGTGGGCTCTGTTCCGCCGATGGGCGGACTCGTCGCGCCGGGCGATTCAGCGGTGATCACGCTACGCTTCTGTCCTCGTGCAGAAATGGCAGTTGATTCAGCCGTTACCGGCGTGAGCCTTACGCCATGCGAAGTACGCGACACATCGGTCGTACGCGGATTCGGCTACGCTCCAGAGTTCGACGTAACGCTCGCGCCGACGCGTACGTTCTTCTTACCGGATTCGATCTCTGCGACGATTGGCGATACGATCGAGATCCCGATTATGATCGATAAGGATATCTCTGCCACGTATGGTGGTGTGACGTACTTCCTGAATGGACTGAACTTCAATGTGAACCTGGCCTACGTGCCGCGATCACTGAAGTTCCTCGATGTGTCATTCCTGGCCGAGCCGACGGCAACAGCTGTTACATCAACACTGGGCGACATTGAGTTTGCTGTTCGTGGTGCCGATACGATTCGCTCCGGACCATTCGCACGCGTACGATATGTGGTGATGGTGCCGGAAGTCGCGCAGTCAGATGTGAGCGTTACATCTCGTGGATTTACCTCCGACTCGTTGCAATTCCTCGATGTGATCCCAGCTGGCGGTCGCGCTCCGGTGGTCACGGGCGAGCGATGCAACGTCACGGTTGTTCGCTATGCAACGGTTGGACGTCCGATGATGCATGTCACTCCACAGCCTGTGCGTGATGAAGCGCTTATCACCTTCCGCATGCAAGAAACTGTGCCCGTTGTGATCGACATCGTCGATGCACGCGGCATTGTTGTAACGCAGCTTCTTGATGGAACGACGACCTTGCCAGGAGGTGAGTACGCCGTTCGTGCATCAACGGCTGAACTTCCTTCAGGCATGTACATCGTCCGCTTGCAAGCAGGCGTGTTTAGCCAGAACATCCCGTTTGTTGTGGCCAAATAACATGACGCTAGTTGATGTGTGTGTAATCGGTGCTGGTGCTGCCGGACTTCATTGTGCGGCGCATGCTGCGGCAACGGGGAAGTCTGTTGTTGTGCTCGAACACAACGATCGACCAGGTAAGAAGATCCGTATCTCTGGTGGCGGACGCTGCAACTTCACGAACCGTGTTGTGACGCACCGTCAGATGCTGTCGGAGAATCCCGATTTCGCTCGATCGGCGTTAGCGAGATACACACCCGACGACTTCATTGCGCTGGTTGATGCGCACGGTATCGCCTGGCACGAAAAGAAGCTCGGTCAGCTGTTCTGCGACGAGTCTGCACAGCAGATCATCGACATGCTGATTGAAGAATGCCATCGCGCGAAGGTTGATCTTCGCTATCGCGTCGCAGTGAGTACCGTAACGAAGAGTGATGTGTTTGTGATCGCTACGTCTGCCGGTGATGTGCATGCCCGCAACGTTGTGGTAGCTACGGGCGGACTCAGCATTCCGTCGCTGGGTGCGTCCGATCTTGGGTATCGTATCGCTACACAGTTTGATCATCCGATTGTGCCGCTTGCGCCTGCACTCGTACCACTTACATTCGATGCTTCGTATGAGCAGCGATGGGCTGGACTATCGGGCATCAGTGTTGATGCACGCGTGTCTGCTCACAGCATGGCCTTTCGGGAGAACTTGCTGTTTACCCATCGAGGGCTGAGTGGACCTGCTATTCTGCAGATCTCTTCGTACATCGCACCTGGAGAGGGCATCACAATCGACGTTGTGCCCGATATCACACTGGATGACTGTGTTGCTTCGCTTCCGGCAGAGAAGCGACACCTGGCAACGATTCTGCACGAGCACTTGCCGCAGCGCTTTATCGACGAGTGGAACGACCCTACGCTGCACCGACCGGTGAACGCGACACCGAAGCGCGACCTCGAAGCAGCGTTGCATGCGCTCCATGCGTGGAACATCGTCCCTACGGGAACAGAGGGCTATGCAAAAGCCGAAGTCACACGTGGTGGCGTTGATACGCGTGTGCTTTCGTCCAAGACGATGGAAAGTGCACGCGTTCCTGGCCTGTTCTTCATTGGTGAAGTTGTCGATGTAACTGGATGGCTAGGGGGCTACAACTTCCAGTGGGCTTGGTCTTCAGCCGTTGCCGCTGGCGTTGAGCTCAGCAAGCGCGAGGCGTAAGTCCGACTCCAGCTGGTCGATGTCGGCGCGCTCCCAGACGACACTGCGTTCATATGACGCGAATCCGCGCGCAATGGCCTTGGTGAAGACCAGACGTGTTGTTACGCGTGTGCATTCGGGATACGCACGCAAACACAGCCATGCATAAGTCTGCATTTGCTTGTGATACAGCCGTGCCAACTCATCAAGGTCGGCCTCATTCCGAACAGCATTTGTCTTCCAGTCCCAGACGCTGATCGATCCGTCGGCGTGCGAACAACGACAATCGAGAATGCCCTGCAGAACGACATCGTCGAGCGCTCCAACCAGACGTACTTCGCGGCGTGCGCTGCGGAGCACGTCGACATGCTCACGGACAATCGGTGCGTCGAGCACACTCGTGATCTCAAGCGCAGCTTCAGTTGCGCGCGCACGATCAAGTTGGTGCACAGAGAGACTGCGTGCGATCATGCTAAGTCGATCAGACTCCGATGCGTCAAGAGCGCCGGGGAGAATCGTTGCCAATACTTCGTGCACTGCAATACCATAGGCTGCGCCCGCACCATCACCTTCGCGTGTTCGATTGTCGTCCTCGGTCCATCGTTGTGCATGGACGAATTGCGTTGGCGCTACGAGCTCCGGTAGCGGCGTCGGCAGTGGATCGAGCAACACGAGTTGCGACCGTTCGATCTGCACACGATGGTAGGGCTCGGATGTGAGGTCAGACACAGTGGTGTAGGCCTGACGAGCTTCTTCAAGTGCTCGACCCATCACGCCTCCCATGCCAGAGAGGTCGCCATGGATATCGTCGTCGGCGTGGAGGATAACAAGGTGGTACTTTGCTCGTGTAAGCGCAACGTAGAGTCGACGTCGATACTCGGCAAGCTCTCGCTGTGATGTCAGGAGCTTTGCCATACGATGCGATGCCAGCGCAGGAAGTTCAGTAATCTGCTGCGGTGCTTCAGGATTGATCTCATCGGTCGACACCGAAAAGGTGACGCCCAGAGGATCGTACGACACATACTGTGGCGTTCGAGATGTCGTTGCAAGACCAGCCAGAACAACGATGCCGAACTCCAGACCTTTCGATGCATGAATCGTCATCACGCGCACAGCATCACCGTCGGATGGAACAAATCCATCACGCTCACGATCGCCATTCAATGGATTCAATGCAGCGACGGCATCGTACAGCGTACCGCCGGTACCATCAACAGCGGAGCGAATCATCTCCATCGCCTTGTCGACATTAGCCAAGATCTGTTCGCGCCGATCCTCAAGTTCGAGTGTTGCATACCAACCCGACGTATCGAGTGCATGCTGAATAAGGTCAGTGGGCGTCATGCGCAGACTCGCTGCTTCCCAGTCCGAAAGCAATGAATGCGCTCGCTGTAGCGATGGCGAAGCACTGCCGTCAGCAACACACTGCGAGATTCCGTCGCGCATGCTCGTTCGTCGGCCTAGCAGGCCTGCCGTTGCAAGGTCTGCATCCGTACAGCGAAGCAATGGAGAACGACACAGCGTGGCCACCGCCAGATTGTCTGATGGTGCAATGCACGCAGTGAGCAACGCCCGGAT
Organism: uncultured Melioribacter sp.; assembly: GCA_964432155.1. Classification (GTDB taxonomy): domain Bacteria; phylum Bacteroidota; class Ignavibacteria; order Kapaibacteriales; family Kapaibacteriaceae; genus UBA10438. The sequence continues at coordinate 19,184 of CAYSMF010000013.1, forward strand.
GTCGGCGATTTCGGGTCGCGCAAAGAACGACGCACCGCCGTGGAGATCCACGGGGATCTTCAGTTTCGCAAGTGCTTCGCCGACGGAGACAACCTGTGGGTTGGTCTGTACCAGCACGGCAATATCCGACGGACGTGGAGCACGTGTTGACCACGCACCGGTGGCACGGTCGCGCTCGGCGATCTCACGGGGGAGTTTACCGTTGAGCACATTCCCGACCAGGTTCGCGATTGCGTCGAACTCGTTGGTACTTGTTGCGAGCACCGTTGTTGTACCGACGTTGTCTGACTGAACATCAGTCGTGATGCTCCGCAGCGGCTGGTAGCCTACGTCGTACGACGTCGTATCGGTAATTGGCGGTGGGGCAACAGCACCAAACATTGCTGCGCAAATAGCGTTGACACTCGCTGCTACGCGCTCGTGCATGCGGAATGAAGTAACCAGCGGACGGTACCCGGTGTCCGACCCACGATGCATATTGGCGCACTGTAGCGCGTACGTTGCACGTCGGAACAATCGAACATCCGCGTCGCGAAATCCATAGATGCTCTGTTTGTCGTCGCCTACGATACAGACGTTTGGCGTTGGTGCATCATCACCACGGAGTGCAGGTGCAATGCGCGACAGAACCTCGTACTGCAGGGGGTCCGTATCCTGAAACTCATCGACCATGATATAGCGCACACTCTTGCGAAGTGCTTCAACGACAGAGGTGTCATTGAGCAGCTCTAGAGTGAGATGTATCATGTCGTCGAAGTCAATCGCATTGCGATCCCGCTTTGCACGACGGTAGTGATCCCGAGCAGTAATGGCTACGTCGTGGATGGTGCGGAGAGTCGCATCAAATCGTTGCTCCTGGATAGCATCCCATGGTGTGGCAAGCATGCCGACCATACTGCGCAGCTCTGACGGCGCTGTTGGAACACGCTCGAGTTGCGCACGTACATCCTTCGGGAGCAGCGAAACCCGGAGCTCGTGTTTTGTCGTAAAGGTCTCGCTATACAATCCATGAACATCTCGAGCAACAGCAGTATCGCTCGGATCGCCACATCGCACCGCCAGCGCTCGAACACGGTCAAGAAGCTGCCCAATGTTTGGAACATCATGCAAGGGGGCGAGTACAGCGGTGAACAGATCAAGTGCGTCTCGTGCAATCACACGCAGATGCGCGTTGACAAACGTCTGCCGACGCTCGTACGCTGATGCATCAGCACTCATCGCGAGCATCTGTGCGAATGACGTGTCGCGTGTTGCATAGGAGAGCACCGACCGGACGATGTCGATTGATACGGCATCAAAGGCCGTCGTGAGTGACGTGGCTGTTGGCGAACCCGTTGCAAGGTGCTCGGTAATCGCACGGCGAACCGCGTCGTCGACCAGTGACGTAGCCTCTGTACCCTCGAGTTCGCGTAGATCGGCATCGAGCTGGAGCTCCTCGGCATACTGCCGCACAAGGCCCGCGCAGAAGCTATGGAACGTGCTGATGCGTGCTGTCGATATTGCGCTCGACCACTGGCGAAGTTGTCGGCAGAGTTCCACGTCGCTCAGAGGCGACGCAAACGATGCGCGAATCTCTGCATCGTGCTGCGCCTCGGTGAGAAGTCGGTGTACCCGCTCACGCATTTCAGCTGCAGCGGCACGGGTAAAGGTGATGGCGATAATCTGATCAAGGGGCGTTCCCGTCTCTACGAGAATCCGCACAAAGCGATGCGTCACAACACTCGTCTTGCCAGAGCCCGCATTTGCATGCACAGCACAATGCACATGCAGATCGAGTGCGGCACGTTGCTCTGGCGTGAACTGCATCATCAGGTTACTCCTCGCCGGAGGGGAGAAGAAGACAGCGTGACCATGACGATGGATCGCAGACGGCGGCTGCAACACGCGCAATCGCTTGCTGATCGACCGCCTCGAGCGATGCGATCGTTGCGTATGGATGTTCTGGCGCGCCATCCTCGAGGAGCCCCTTACCCAGCATTGTCATTCGTGCTGAGAGACTCTCGAGAGCCATCAGCTTGCTCGCACGCAGCTGTGCTTTCGCGCGTGCAAGCTCCGATGGCGTAACACCATCGGTTGCAAGCTCTGTAAGAATTGCCGCAATGGAGCGGTGGACGGTTGACATGCGGGACTCATCAACACCTGCGTAGATCGAGAACGAGCCGCAATCGGCAAAGAGCTGCACCTGTGAGTACACCGAGTATGCCAGCCCGCGCTTTTCGCGCAGACGTACGTTGAGTCGCGACGACATGCCATCGCCGAGAATCACGTTAATCAGTTGCAGTGCGTATCGATCAGCGTCGTGATACCCCTGGGTGCGCGACTGCCACAGGACGTGTGCCTGTTGCAGTGGTTTGCGGATTGTAACCTCATTTGGTGTGCGTGCGGTCGGCGTTGTGCGGCGTCGCGGCGACGTTGCCTTGCGTAGCCCCTTGGTATGCTCTTCGACGAGGGCAACTATGGCCTCGATCGTTACGTTACCACTTACCGCGACGATAATGCGCGACGGCACATAGTGCTTTGCATGGAACGCGCGCACTTGCTCTGCGGTAATGGTCGACACGCTTGCCACTGAACCAACGATCGGCATTCCCAGTGGGTGAGTACCGAAGAGTTGTTGCTCACCGAGGTCGAACACGTATTCTTCCGGCTCATCCTCGTAGGAGCGAATCTCTTCGATAATGATTCCACGCTCTGTGTCGACATCTTCATCGCGGAAGACTGGGTGGAGCACCACATCGGCAAGGGTCGCCATCACGCGAGGAAGATGCTGGGTAAGCGTCCGAACGTAATAGCACGTCTCTTCCTTGGTCGTGTAGGCGTTGACATACGCACCGACGTTTTCAAAGTCGCGCGAAATCTTCGACATCGTGCGCGTCGGAGTTCGACGAAATGCTGTGTGCTCAACCACGTGAGCAACACCATCACCGCCCTTGGGTTCGTCGCGCGTGCCGGCATCGACCCAAAAACTCACAGCGCATGAGTCAACGTGGGGCACGTGATCACAGACAACACGAATTCCATTCGCAAGCGTAACAACGGTAGGGGGCGTCCAAGGCATATCGACGAAGTTACGCGAACATTCCCGATCGGAGTCATACCAAAATCAAGTGCCCAAGAACTCGAGAAAATCAGTAATTCTGTAGGCATGACACCGTCACAAATCTGGTATGCCTGCGCGATCGTTCTGTTCATTCTCGAAATGATCACTCCGGGATTCGTCCTGGCAAACGTTGCGTTGGCCGCACTTGCCGCGGCAATCGTAGCCGATATCGGCGGCTCGCTGACATGGCAACTCATCACCTTCGTCGTTGTAGGTCTGGTCAGCTTCGTTACCGTACGACCATTCCTTCGTCGACCACGGGCATCAACACTGGAACAGCAGCCCTCGGAAGTCGATGCGTTGCTGGGCCGTGTTGTGATCGTAACCGACATGATCACATCAGATGGTACGCAGGGCAAGGTGCTGGTTGACGGCCAAGCATGGCGTGCATTGTCGTTGCGTGCGACGGAGATTCATCCGAACACACGTGTGCGCATCTGCGGATATGAATCATCGATTCTCGTCGTAGAAGAGGCTACGAGCTGATACCGGACGTCGTATCTGTACGCACGCCAGCTCTGCCACTGCACGATTCACCTTACGATTGTACCGACGCGACGCGCCACGGAAGTGTACGTCCGGCCCACATAGGGACAACGTCGCCGTAACGCTCTGGGATCGTCATTTCTTCACGGACCAGACGTACCGTTGTACGCGGTGGCGTGACACCGTAGAGTTGTTGTGCACGGTCACTGACGAAGGCCTGCAGGTTATGCAGAACGTTGTGTCGTTCAAAGAGCTCGGCCAGCATTGGCAGGATGATCGGCGCTGTGAAGACGCCGGCTGCACAGCCAGGGCATTCCTTCTTCGACACTGGGTGCGGGGCACTGTCGCTTCCTAGCATCAGCTTCGGATGCGCTGCCAGCGCAGCCTGCAACAGCGCGTCGCGATCTTCCGGACGCTTTGCAATTGGCTTGCAGAACAGGTGTGGGTTGAGCAGGCCACCAGCTACGTCGTCGAGCGTGATGATCAGGTGGTGCGGCGTCACGGTTGCACGCAGGTTCGGAAACTCATCGAGGAGCTGCACTGCTGCACGTGTCGTAATGTGCTCCATCGTGATGCGAAGGCGTGGGAAGCGCGTCGCTAGGGCGCGATAGACCTCGCAAAACTCTTCTTCACGATCCATCACAAAGCCGTGTGTCTCGCCATGCACAAGCAGGGGAATCTCGAGCTCTTCCATCATCGCAAACACATGCGCCATCGACATGATCTCTTGAACACCGGCATCGCTATTCGTGGTAGCACCTGCTGGATAGAGCTTGATGCCGATAATGTGCGGCTTTGCCGCAACGAGCTCTTCGCGCGTATAGTCGCGGAAGAACAACGTCATGAAAGGATCAAACGCATGTCCTGCTGTTGCTCGACGGACTTCACCCGTGTACCAGAGGAGTCGTTCAACGGTATCGACCGGTGGAACGAGGTTTGGCATGATCACGGCACCAGCAAAGTGCTGTGCAGAGAGCGGGGCAACAACGTCGAGCATCGCGTCTTGGCGCACGTGTAGGTGCATGTCAAGGGGCGACGTCAGGATAAGTTCTGTCATGGTGATGGGGATGGATACGGTGGAATATCGTCGAGCAAATCTACGGTTCCGTCGCTCAAGACCTGCGCACAGTGCGCAACACGTCCGTTGGTGAGGAACATGTAGGGGGCATTGAGTTTCAGGTTGTACCAGGCCGACTGACGAAGCGCTGCATGCGTGAGTGCAACGTCGTACGACTTGCACTCGACAAGGAGGAAGGGCTGAAGCGCTGCATCTCGCCATAAGACGTCGAATCGCTGACCTCGCTCGTCGACAACACGTTCAACGCTGCATCGGCCCAAGGGATAGCCTCGAGCGATAAACCAGTTGATGCAGTGCTGCCTGACCCATTCCTCGGGAGTAAGTGCAACGCGTTGCCTGCGCACGGGATCGTAGATCGACAACCGTCCGTCGTCGCTTGAGATCCGCGCTTCAAACGTCGGAAAGATCAACGGTGGGAGGTGCAGTTCTTCAGCCATTGCGCTGTGCAAGCATGGTCATAAGCGCATCGATTGCCATTGCAACATTCGTATGCACGTCGGTGATTGACGCTTCCATCATGTAGCACGGTGCGGTAATGATCCGATGCTGTGCGTCGATGGATACTTCGCGAACAGTACATGCTGCTACCTGTGCGCCTGTAGCACTAATCCCAGCATTGATCGCTGCGATATCGTACGGCGACGGTTCTGATGGTGTTCCTACCGTGACCGTTGGATGTGTGCTGCTGGCGCTGAGTGCTCGTGCAATCGTTGTTCCAGCCATACACAGTCCAACGATTGGCTTGCCAGCTGCATGACATGCAACGATGCATGCTTGAACGGATGGATCGATTCCGCCGTTGGGTCCGTCGAAGGCCCACGTTGTGAAATTCTTTGCAACGCCAAATCCACCTGGAAGTACGATAGCATCGACTGTATCAAGGGCCAGCTCGTTGAGAGGCACGATGGCACCGCGAGCAATGCGGGCAGACTCCGTCAGCACATTACGGGATTCCGGGAGCTCAGAGCCAGTGCGGTGATCAATCACGTGATGCTGCGCGATGTCTGGTGCAGCACAGATTGCCTCGACACCATGGCGATTGAGTTCGAGGAGGGTAAGAACGGACTCGTGGATTTCCGAGCCGTCGTAGACACCACAGCCGCTGAGAAGAACGGCTACACGATAGGGCTGGCTCATCGCTGACCTCCACGCTGCATGTCGAGTACTTTCTTTGTGAGCATGTAGATGATGAAGAAAAAGGCGATCACGTTCGCCCAGATGATGCTGATATCGTCATCGAGCAAGCCATACGACAGCCAGAGAAGACATCCGCAAAACATCAGTGAAAGCATGCCAATGCTGAGCTGATCAACTTGCTGCGTGCGCCACACCTTGATAGCCTGTGGTGCAAGGGCAAACGTTGAGCAACAACCAGCAGCGAGTCCGAGGAGTGTTACGTGGTCCATAGTCTGTTATGAGTGAGAAGTCATGTTGAGTTCCACGAGCACCTGCTGCAAACGATCAGGGTAGTTCGTCACGACACCACGTACTCCAAGCTTGATCACATGGAGAAGTTCTTCTCGTGTGTTGATGGTATACACGCCGACTGGGATCATATGCTGCGAACAGTCCTGCATGACGTCGGCGGTGCACTCCTCAATCGAGCATCCATAGGCATCGGCATTGCAGGCAGACACGACCTCGTGCGGACGCCGTGGATCGCCGGGAACATTGAGCGCAAGCGTACGAACGTCGGGACGCATATGCTTGAGCTGGAGGAGAACACGGTGATCAAAGCTGGAGAAGACTGTTGCGTCGATCATCTGATGAGCATCAATCGCACGGAGCACCTCATCAAGAATCCGAGATGTGCGCTCCGAATCGTCCATTGGCTTGACTTCGATGTTGAGGTATGCATGCCCCTTGATGAGCGCAAGCGCTTCATCGAGGAGTGGGATGTGTTCACCGGCAAACGTCGGACTGAACCATGACCCTGCATCAAGCACTCGCACATCGTCATACAGCTGCTCGCGGATATCGCCGCTGCCATTCGTGGTGCGACCAAGGTCTTCGTCGTGAAACACAACAATGCGGTTATCGCGCGTAATCTGAATGTCGATCTCGATCATCGTGGCACCAGCGGCAATTGCTGACGCGATGGCAGCGAGGGTGTTCTCTGGTGCATTGCCCGAGGATCCTCGGTGTGCGCAGACCATCACCGGTGTTGCACGAACGGTATCGACGAGCGGAATCATGCGCATGTTCCTGATTGATCGCCACGGTGTCCGCGCAGCACATCGATGGTGTGCATGCGACGCTTCCCGGGGAGTTGTACTTCATCGAAGCGAAGCGATCCGTCGGCACATCCAACGAGGAGTTGATTGTCTTCGATGCGCCATGTACCCATTGGCGTGGTCGCATCAACAAGCGACGCACGGTATACTTTGAGCATCTGTCCGTTCCAGTGCGTCCACGCACATGGCGTCGGCGACAGTCCGTGAATCATGTTGCGCACAGTGTGTCGTGACTGGCTAAGATCAAGTGCACTCGATGTCCGAAACACCTTTGGTGCAGGAGTCGCAAGGCTATCATCCTGGGGTTGTGGCGTGAGCACGCCAGACACCAACCCGCGCGTGGTTGCAACCGCGCATTCAGCAGCCAGTGGCATGAGTCGCGCGTAGAGCTCGCCGGCCGTCATGCCATCGTCAATAGCGCATCGCTGCTGGAGAAGAATCGTGCCTGTGTCGACAACGTCGTTGAGCAGGAAGGACGTAACTCCCGTCTCGCGATCACCCGACATGATCGCATGATTAATCGGTGCTGCACCGCGAAACCGCGGCAGCAGTGACGCGTGCACATTAAATGCGCCAACGCGTGCGAGCGAGTAAATGCTCTTCGGCAGAATGCGGAATGCGATCACGCACATCACGTCGGGCGAGCGTTCAGCGATCTGCTCGCGAAACGCTTCATCACGAAGCGATGCGGGCTGCAAGATGTCGGTGATGCCAAGCTCGAGCGCGGCTGACTTCACCTCACTTGGATGAATCTCCAATCCTCTGCCTCGAGGCTTGTCTGGCACGGTCACTACGGTCTGCACGCCAAACTCGCGATGCAGTGCCTGCAGCGACGGAACGGCAAACTCGGGCGTACCCATGAAGATGATGCGTGCCATTATCCGTGCATTGTTGGTTGGTTGGGAAGCCCCTTGACGATCGAGGCCTCAATCTCGGCGAATTCTTTCACACGAGAGCGAACATCTTCCACAGGGAAGTACTCGCGTGCGATGTCGGTGTACATGCGATAGTGACCAGCCTCGCTTGCAAGCAGCGAGGAATACAACGCTCGCATCTCTTCATCGGGTGAATGCTTTGCAAGAAGCGAAAAGCGCTCACACGAGCGCGCTTCGATAAATGCACCAACGATCAACGCGTCAAGCAACCGATACGGCTCCTGTCCACGAATATGTCCATGGAGTTGCTGCGCGTACACGTTGCCCTCATCCGGTGCCATCGTAATCCCGCGTGCATCAAGAATGCGAACAACGGTATCGAGATGCTCGAGCTCTTCTTTCGCCAGGTCAATCATCTCCAACACTAACCGCGTTTTATCGGGGTAGCGGTTGATCATGGCCATTGCAAAGGCTGCCGCCTTCTTTTCGCACAGCGCATGGTCAACGAGCACGTGGTCGGGATGTGCTATCGCAACATCGACCCATTCCGGATTGGATTCACAGGCAAGACAGAGCATGTGCAAAGTTAGGGGGCGAGCAGCTGAATCGCGCGCTGCACGAGGCCGGCGAAGGTGGCCTCGTTGACGCCATTTTCGCCGCTACTGGAGTTGTCAGAGTTCATCCACGATGCCGAAAGTGCGTACCAATCGCCTGAGCTGTGTCGGAGCAGATAGGTCATATTGATCACGCCAGGTTCGCTACCGCCCTTGTATCCGGCATACGGCCACTGTTTGCTATTGATATCGAGGCCCTTGTTGACCGCGAGAATGTCAAGAACAGCAGGCGAGAGACGTCCATCGCGAAGCCAGTCCATGGCACGGATACAGTCAGTTGTGCGCGCAAACCATTCCACTCGGTCGGGCACAACTGCCGTATCGATAAATCGCACAGCACTCAGTGGCGTCTGCTCGTTGATACGGTCGAGATACTTCCGTCGGTCAGCAGGACGGAGACCAGCGTACTCACGAGCCCCTTGACCCTCATTTGTAAACTTCAACAGAAACACATCGCGGGTTGTCAGAAACGGTACGTTCAGTGATGCGTTTGAATGACCCATGATCGTTTGCATGCGCTCAATGCTATCCTGGTGCAGCTCGTGCATCAGCAGATCGGTCGCTGTGTTGTCGCTCTGCGAAATCATCAGCGTTGCAAGCGCATGCAGGGTGAGTGGCGAACCATGCGGCCACGTGTGAAGAATCCCCGAGGGCAGCGAACGAATCGACGTATCGAGGAGGACCACATCGTCCCAACGACGCGTTCCGAGGCGGATACGCTCGGCGAGCGTTCCAAGTACGTAGAGCTTAAACGTTGAACCAATTGGCAAGTACGCCGATGAGTCGTGCGCAGCGAGTACATGCTTGCGCGACAAGTTGATTGCCGACAGCGATGTTGTTCCCTTGAGCGCTTTCAAGTCCTTAATCACCGACTCCAACGTGGAACCAACACGCATCGGTGGCTTGAGGAATAGACCCTCAATCAGATGTGGTGCGTTCTTGCGAATCGACAGTGTGATTGGAATTGTGAATCCGTTCACGGTAACAGCCTCGGCTCTGCATTGATAGGCTGATGTCGAATCCACCACACGAATTGATACGCAGCCGCCTGATTCCTTCGTGAGTTGCTGCGTAACCATTGTGAGTTGCATCGGTGGCACCTTCTGCAGGAACTCCGATGTAAACACTGTGTCGAACTGCATGCTCTTGAGGTTGAGCAAGGCGCAGACATCGTTCAGGCGCGCTGACAAGAGCGACTGAGCTGCGAGGGGGCGTACACACGCCAGCAGAACTACCACTGCGATCATTGCGATGCGCAGAGATCGGCGTACACGAACCGAGAGAGTATTCATGGTGCGAGTTGTAGGTACAAAGAATTCACGGCTTCGTGAACGGCACGCTGACGCTGAACATGCTTGAGTTGATGAACACGGCGTAGTCGCCAGGGGGCAAGCGTCGGATGTCGATCTCGCGCTCCTGCACTCCTGCTTCGCCAGATTCTTCGTCAACGGTCTGCATGGTCATGAGGATCATGTTGACAACGGTGATCGATACGCGAGAGACTTCTGGAACAACGTACCGAAGCGTCATGTATCCTGGCTTGCCAGGCGTTGGAGCAATGCTGATGTTCGGCAGTTTAGCGTCACGCTGCAGTTGATTGCCAGCAGCGCCATCGCTCCGAAGGTAGAGGTAGATAGGCGGATTCGATCCACCATTCTCACGCTCCGACGTTGTGACGAATCCGCGATCATCTCTCGTAAAGCAGATGGCCTCGCCCTGTTCCTCAGGCATGTATGGCAAGCGTACACCGGGACGCTTGAGTGCGTCAGCGACAGATTCGTTGGGACGGCGTTCCCATTGCCATGCAAAAAGATAATTCTTAAGGATGATCGATGAACCGTCGTGCGAAACATCGCCGGCGGTAAGCATCGACATTGGGAGCGTGGTGACGAACTCGAGTGTGCGCGTTGTGCCATGACGGTGCGGTGCCGCCGCACGATAGACGCGTGCGAGCTTATCGCGCTTCGAGATGATGTAAAAGTCGTTCGTGCGTGGATCGACGAGGAACGTCTCGGCATCACGTGCTCCATCCGGATACGTGAACGTGTACACCTCGGCAGTGTCGCTGAGAACGCCGATCCCATCGCGGTCCATTGGAATCGTGTCGACACGTTCCGATGGGGAATCCAAACGATAGATGGTGATGGCCGTGCGCTTGGCGTTGTTGTCACCGATGTCTGCTACATAGATGCCGCAATTCTCTTCGCCACTCACAGCAAGATCTTCCCAGTCGACGTTCGTCGCATTCGTCACGCGAATCTTGTACTGCAACTCGCCGCGCATGGTGGCACAATAGATCTGTGGCTTATCGCCTGAGTCGTTGATGAGCCAAAGACGTGGGGTTTGCGTTGGTTCAACCGCAATTCCCGATACTTCGTTCAAGAGCGATGCCTTGAGAGAGCCACCAATGAATGGTCCTGCATACGTAGGCTGTGCCACGGCGCTGGTAGCGCCGAGCACGGCTACAGCAATGACGAAGAGAAAGCGCATGACTACTTGACGATGAAGTTGACAAGCTTGCCGGGCACGACGATGGTCTTGACGATAGTTTTTCCATCCAAGTGCTTGACGACGTTTTCGTCTGCTCGTGCGGCTGCTTCCATCGTTGCGGCATCAGCATCCGGTGCAACGGTGATCTTGCCACGAATCTTCGAGCTAATCTGCACAACAACTTCGACGCTTTGTGCAATCAGCTTGGACGCATCATACTCGGGGAACGTCGATGTATGCACGGAACCCTCACCGCCGAGAATCTGCCAGAGTTCTTCTGCGATATGCGGTGCGAATGGTGCAAGACATTGCACGTAGGCACGCATCGCTTGCAGCGGTCGTACGTCGGCCGGTGTGAACTCGTTCACAAAGATCATGAACTGCGCAATGGCCGTATTGAAGCTCAGTGCGTCCACGTCTTCACGCGTCTTCTTGATCGTGGCATGCAACACGCGATCCTGCTCGGGTGTACAGGGCACATCGGCAACAGCAGGCGATAATGTGCCGTCTTCGGTGACCATCATGCGCCATGTGCGATTGAGGAAGCGTGAGATACCGTCGATGCCTTGCGTATTCCACGGCTTTGACGCCTCGAGTGGACCGAGGAACATTTCATAGAGACGGAGTGCATCGGCACCGTGAGAGGCAATCACATCGTCGGGATTCACAACGTTGCCGAGCGACTTGGACATCTTTCGTCCATCTTCGCCCATGATCAACCCCTGGTGGAACAGACGCGTGAATGGCTCCGGAGTCGAGACACGTCCGTAATCGAACATCACCTGGTGCCAGAATCGCGCATACAGCAAGTGAAGCACGGCGTGCTCACCGCCACCGATGTAGAGATCCACACCGGTTGAACCCATCCAGTAGCGCTCCTTTTCAGGATCGACAAACGTATCGTTGTTGTGCGGATCGATATAGCGCAGGAAGTACCAGCACGAGCCCGCCCATTGCGGCATCGTATTGGTTTCGAAGCGACCATGCTTACCAGTCTTTGGGTCGACGACGTTGATCCACTGATCAACTGTTGCCAATGGGGATTCGCCTGTACCAGCGGGCTGGAAGCTCTGGACGTCGGGCAACAACAACGGCAGCTCATCAGGGTCGAGCGCACGGCGTGTTCCGTCGTCGAAGAAGAGGATCGGAATTGGTTCACCCCAGTAGCGCTGGCGTGAAAAGAGCCAGTCGCGCAGACGGTATTGAATGCGCCCCTTACCGCGACCAGATTGTTCGAGCCACGTAATGATTGTGCGACGTGCATCAGCCGAGGCTTGTCCATCAATGCTCACGTGTGCGCTCGATGAATTGCATGCGACGCCGTCATCACAGAAGGCTTCAGTCTGTACGTCGCACGTACCTGCTGATGGTTGCACAACTTGGATGATTGGCAGCGAGAATGCTGAGGCAAATGCATTATCACGTTCGTCGTGACCAGGCACGGCCATGATCGCGCCCGTTCCATAGTGCGCCAGCACGTAGTCGGCAATCCATACGGGCACGGGTTGACCAGTGGCTGGGTTCACGGCATGTGCACCTGTCCATACACCGGTCTTTGTTTTGTTCAGTTCCGTGCGCTCAAGATCACTCTTGAGTGCAGCTGCCTCGCGGTAGGTGATAACGTCGTTGCGCTGCGCATCGGTGGTGATGCGTTCGACAAGCGGGTGCTCTGGTGCAAGCACCACATACGTTGCACCGAAGAGTGTATCCGGACGTGTCGTGAAGACGTGGATGCGTTCAGCTGAACCATCGAGATCAAAGGCGATTTCTGCGCCTTCGCTACGACCGATCCAGTGGCGTTGCATGTCAAGCGTCGACGATGGCCAGTTCAGCGTGTCGAGTCCGGCAAGCAGACGTTCTGCATACTCTGTGATGCGAAGCATCCACTGACGCATTGGCTTGCGCTCGACGGTGTAGCCCTTTCCCTTCCACTCATCAACTTCTTCGTTGGCGAGCACAGTGCCGAGTTCTTCGCACCAGTTCACGGGAATGTTTGCGATGTAAGCAAGACGATGCTGATCGCGGTAGGCTTCTTGTTCTGCAGGATCGGTGATGTGCTGAGGGATTGGTAGCTCGTCGATCGGACGCGCACGTTGTTGTGTGCGATCGAACCACGACGAGTACATTGTCAGGAACATCCATTGCGTCCAGCGATAGTACTCGGGCGTGGTCGTGTTGACCATGCGAGACCAATCGTAGTCGAACCCGATTGCCTGGAGCTGGCGTGTGAACGTTGCAATGTTGCGTTCTGTAATGATGGCAGGATGAATGTTCTCCTTCATCGCTTGGCGCTCGGTTGGTAAACCGAACGCATCGAACCCCATCGGGTGAAGCACATTGAACCCCGTCATGCGCTTGAAGCGACTGACAATGTCCGATGCGGTATACCCCTCAGGGTGACCGATGTGAAGACCTTGTCCAGACGGGTACGGGAACATGTCGAGCACGTAGTACTTCGGCTTCGACGTGTCATCGGTCGTGCGATAGGTCTGTTGGTCAGCCCAGGTGGACTGCCATTTTTTCTCGATAGAGGAAAACGGGTACTGCATGTCGCAAAGATACCGCGTAAATTCGAGCTCTTTTCGCCACAAATCGCTCCTCTCCGCCATGCAATACGTACACCTCGGTCGCACCGGTCTTCGCGTTTCACAACTCTGCCTTGGCACGATGAACTTCGGTCACGTGGTCGAGGAGAAGGAGTCGTTCCCGGTGATGTCCCGTGCCCTTGAGCACGGCATTAACTTCTTCGATACGGCCAATGTCTACGGCTTCGACAAGGGTGTAGGGCGCACTGAGGAAGTGATCGGCAACTGGCTTGCCGAAGATCCAACGCGTCGCGAAAAGATTGTCCTGGCAACGAAGTTCTATGGCTCGATGGGGCCTGGCGTGAATGATCGTGGGTGTTCGGCATACCACATCCGTCAGTCGGTTGAGGACTCACTGCGTCGCATGAAGACGGATCGCATCGATCTCCTGCAGATGCACCACATCGATCGCAGCACACCATGGGAAGAGGTGTGGCAGGCGATGGACGTGTTGATCCAACAGGGGAAGGTGCTCTACGTGGGATCATCAAACTTTGCTGCATGGAATATCGCGATGGCCAACGAGCGCGCGGCACAGCGACACATGGTGGGCCTTGTCAGTGAGCAGAGCGTGTACTCGCTACGCAACCGTCGCATTGAGCTCGAAGTAATCCCAGCTGTCAAAGCGTACGGTATGGCACTCATTCCGTGGAGTCCACTCGCAGGTGGTATGCTGTGCGGCATCTTCTCGGTTGAGGATGCTGTGCGCCGCAAGCGTCCGCAATTGCTTGCTGCAGCGGAACCGCTTCGACCGCAGATTGAGGCCTATGAGGCACTCTGTCGCAAGATTGGTGTCGACTATGCAGATGTTGCACTTGCATGGATCCTGCAACGCGACGGCGTGACGAGTCCGATCATTGGACCACGCACAATCGCACAATTGGACGCAAACGTTGCAACGCTGGACATTAGGCTTGATGCTGAGGTACTCGCGGCACTTGATGAAATCTGGCCCGGCGAAAAGAACCAAGCTCCTGAAGCTTACGCGTGGTAAGCTAGAAGCGCAGACGCATCATTCCGACGGCGAGTGACATCACCGGCTGCTTTGCGGCGAGGTATGTCACGACGTCGCGCGAGCTCACGCCCATTTCCCATGTTCCTCCGAAGAAGGAGAACATCACGGAGACAGGGACGAACACGCCCATGGTGCCGCCCCATCCAACGCCTGTGCCCAGTTTGATCCACGTAACCGGACGGAAGTCGATGCCTGCGCTCACAAGTGGCTGCTCGAGCGCACCGGCAGATCGATTGATCGATGCAATCACATCAAGTCCGATACGCGTCCGGTAGTTGACGAAGTACGATGCGCCGAACTTCGCACGCGTTGGCAGTTCTGTCGCTGCCGTCTGCAAACCACCCCACTTGAAGAAGCCACCTTCGCCCGTGATGAGCTGAGCTTCGTTGAAGATGTTATAGTTGTTGAATCCACCACTCGAAAGTCCATTGAGGATCGTGTCGCCGGCTGTGAAGACATTGCCATCAAAGGTCATCTTGCCAAGGTCGATCATCGATGCGCTCAGCGTCAGATCGCCAAGCTCAAGTGTTGCACCGATATCCATGCCCCAGCCAAGGCCAACAGGGGAGAGCGAACTTCCCGGGATGTACGACGGCGTGGTGGCGTTTCCGTAATTAATGCCGAAGTACGGACTCAGCGCGCTGCGAGCTGCGAAGTTTGTACCGTCGGCCCGAGCATCAAGGTAGGCGAATGCTTCGAGCGCCTTTGCGGTAACGCCCGCATAGAACTTCACGTGACGGAAGTTCAACAAGCGCACGCCATACGTTGCGGCATACTCGCGGTACCACACCATCGAAAGCATGGTGCCATTGAACAGCTCAGAGTACCGCTTCGGTTGTTTCGCAAAGCCGACAGTATCGCCGCGCCAATTCACAACGAGCGAATCGAAGTACGTTGCACGACGTCCCTCGAAGATGATCGATGCGGCCTCGTTGTTGAGCACAAAGTTGCCCGAGCCCCGTTCGCGCACCGTGAGGGCAAGTCCACCAAAGCCCTGCGATTGAAACGACAAACCAAACAGGATCATGTCGGCATTGAATCGAATGCCATTGCCGCTAAATGCGTTCGCCGCGGCAACCTTTTGTTCCTGCGTGAACTTCACGCCCCCTTGCTGGAGGATCACGTCGAGCAATCCATCTTTTGAGAGCGCATTGCTGTGCACCGATGCGCCTCCCTCGAGAATCGTGAATGCCCAATCTTTTCGTCGGCGCGACACACCACTTTCAAGGGGCTCAGCAAGCGTGAAGATCTCGGTCTCAGGCACGAAGCCAAGGTTGGCAGGGTTGATACCTACGCATTGATAATCAGTGGCCGTAGTCGAGAGAAATGCGGCATGACCGATGCGAGCGAAATCACTCGATTCCGATTGCGCATGAGCAAGCATGCCTGTGCACCAGAACATGCACAGCGCAACGACGGCACGAGCGTGCAGCGTTATGCGCGGCGAACGCGATCGATCCATTCAGCTATCCGGATTGCTTGTGCACCGTCATCAAGGGTAACAGCAGCATCCGAACCAGTGGTGATACTCGTAAGGAACGCGCGTTGTTCTTCAGCGATTGCGTTTACGGCTTCGACATGTGGTGTATCGAAGACGATCATTTTGTCGCCGTGTTCAGTATTGACGGTGCCAAGGGGCACCTGATGCGATGGCTCCATTTGTGTCGAGTCGATCAAGCGGTAGAGCTCTACAGTACCTGCGGCCAAATCGAGCGACACGTAACTGTCGCGCTGGAACACGCGAAGCTTGCGCATTGGCTTTGCCGAAATCCGCGAAGCGGTGATGTTGGCAACGCATCCATTGGCAAAGGTCAGTCGTGCATTGCAGATATCTGGCGTAGCGGTAAGCACCGCAACTCCGGTTGCTTGCACGTCGACAACCTCGCTCTTCGTCATCCACAACAGCAGGTCTATGTCGTGAATCATCAGATCGTGAATCACACTCACGTCAATCGCGCGTGGCTTGAAGGTGGCCAGACGGTGTGCTTCAATGAAAACTGGCTCGATAGCGTATCCTGCCAGTGCGCGCACAGCTGGATTAAAGCGCTCGACATGTCCAACTTGAATGATGCGATTCAGCGTCCGCGCATGGTCTCGCAGTGCAACGGCCTCGCCATAGGTTGCCGTCACAGGCTTTTCGATGAAGCAATGAAACCCGCGGTCGAGGCATGCCGTTGCAAGCTCGAAGTGCAGCGATGTTGGTGCAGCAATGATCACGGCATCAACATCAGGCATGGTATCGATTGATGGATACCACGTGGCACCATGTTCGGTGGCCACCGCGCTCCCACGGACCTGATCGGGATCGACGATGCCGACAAGTGTTACGTCGGATTGCTGTGCCGCAAGACGTGCATGAATAGAACCGAGGTGACCTGATCCAATGACGGAGATTCGCATGTGCGAATCTACGATCATTTCGTGCTCCGCCGCGATCGAGGGTGTGCCTGTTTATAGGCGTCTTTGAGCCGCTCCACACTGACGTGCGTATATACTTGCGTGGTCGACAGGGAAGAGTGTCCGAGCATGTCACTCACGGCTGAAAGATCCGCACCATTGTCGAGCAAGTGTGTGGCAAAGGAGTGTCGCAGGATGTGTGGACTCTTGCGATCGGCTTCGGTGACAGGACCAAGGGCTCTGCGAACGATCCGCCACGCGCTCACGCCAGTGAGACGTTTACCACGGTCGCCAAGAAAGAGCGCAGTTTCAGTTGCCTCGGGATTGAGCTCTGCCCGGCGCAGGACATATGCATCAATGCTGTCGAGCGTTTCGCGCGTGACCGGCACGATGCGCTCCTTCGAGCGCTTACCGAGCACCCGCACGGTGCGCTGGCTTGCATCGATATCACCAATGTTGAGTTGCAGTGCTTCGGAGATACGCAGACCCGAGCCATAGAGAAGCTCGCACAATGCGCGATCACGCAGACCCTGCACGCGCTCTGTGTCAAACGTCTCCCAAAGTGACGTTGCTTCGTGCTCCTGCAGAAACGATGGCAACTTCCTGTCGATCTTCGGGGATCGTAGGAGCGCTGCGGGGTTCTTCTCGATGATGCCCGACCGAACGAGGAAACGGTACAAGCTCCGCACGGCTGCCAGCTTCATCCGTAACGACCGCTTTTCGAGTCCGCGATCATGCAGCCAGCCAAGGAACGGACGTATGTCGGCCTCGGTCACGTCCTCGACGTTGGGAAGCGTACCCCATGACTCTTCGAGAAACCGCTGGAATTGCGTGAGGGCGCCCTCGTAGGCTACGATTGTGTGCGCACTGGCACTCTTTTCCACCTCGAGTGCCGTGAGATACATTCGGACGGCTTCTGCGAACTCCATGCAGCAACATACGGTATATTCGCAAGTTCAAGGGAATCATCATGTTGCATATCAGAAACTACATCGGCGGACACTATCACGACCCCGTCGAAGGTGGGTGGATTGACAACGTCAATCCTGCTACCGGCGAAGTGTATTCATCCATTGCACGAAGCACGGCTGCCGACGTCGAACTCGCCGTAACAGCTGCGCGCCAGGCGTTCCCTGTATGGTCGGCGCTGACAGCGAAACGACGCTCGGAAATCCTCATGGCCATCTCGCGTGGAATCGCCGCGCATCTCGATGATCTGGCGCTCGCCGAATCGAATGATCAAGGGAAGCCCCTTTCCCTTGCCAGGAGTGTCGACATTCCTCGTGCGATCGATAACATGGCATTCTTTGCCACCGAGATCTTGCATACGCACACCGAGGCGTATCAAACCGATCAGCATGTGATGAACTACGTCACACGCTCGCCGCTTGGTGTGGTTGGTTGTATCTCGCCGTGGAATCTGCCGCTCTACCTGTTCACGTGGAAGATCGCTCCTGCGCTCGCAGCCGGTAATACGGCGGTTGCAAAGCCAAGCGAGCTTACGCCGATGACGGCGTTTCTGCTCGGACAGATCTGTACTGATGCAGGTTTGCCTCCTGGAGTGCTCAACATCGTGCATGGCTACGGTGGTGAAGTTGGTGCAGCGATTGTTGAACATCCGATGATCAAGGCGATATCGTTCACGGGTGGAACAGCGACAGGCGCAACGATTGCGCGTACGGCTGCCCCGATGTTCAAGAAGCTGAGCTTAGAGCTCGGTGGAAAGAACCCAACCATCGTGTACGACGATGTCGATGTAGCGCATGTGGCTCGACATGTAGCACGCGCAGCGTTTACCAACCAGGGAGAAATCTGTCTGTGTGGTTCGCGCATCTTCGTGCAGCGCGGCATCTACGATGCATTCCGTGATGCACTCGTGCACGAGGTGGCGGCATTCACGCCGGGTGATCCGCTTGCCGAAGGCACGCGCCTCGGTGCACTCGTCAATGAAGCACACATGCACAAGGTGCTGTCGTACATCGAGCTCGCGCGCGAAGAGGGTGGAACGATTCTCTGTGGTGGATCGCGTGTACATCTCGACGGACGGTGCGCGAATGGATTCTTCGTTGCTCCCACGCTGATTGAAGGTCTCGACGCCGCATGCCGCGTCAATCAAGAAGAGATCTTTGGTCCTGTCGCTACGCTGATCCCATTCGATACGGAAGATGATGCGCTCGCGATGGCCAATGGAATAGCGTACGGACTCGCCGCATCGGTGTGGACGAATTCACTGCAGCGTGCCCATCGCACAGCGAACCGACTCGAGAGTGGGATCGTATGGGTGAACACATGGCTTAACCGTGATCTCCGCACACCGTTCGGTGGCGTCAAGCAGAGCGGCGTTGGACGTGAGGGGGGCATCGAAGCACTCCGATTCTTTACCGAACCAAAGAACATTTGTATTCAGGTGTAATCGCATGGACAAGATCATCATCAATTCAGATCGTGCACCAGAGCCAGTAGGCGCCTACCCACATGCACGACGTGTTGGCAATCTGTTGTTTCTCAGTGGTGTTGGCCCGCGCGAGCGTGGAACGCGTGTCATCCCTGGTGTGACGCTCAACGATGACGGAACCGTGCGTGAGTACGACATCGAAGCACAGACGTTGAGTGTGTTCCGCAACATCCGCTACATCATCGAGGATGCTGGTTCATCATGGGATCAGATCGTTGATGTGCAGGTATTCCTGACGAACATGAAGAAGGACTTCCCGGTGTTCAATCGTCTCTACGCCGAGCACTTTGCCGGCGTGCATGCATGTCGCACAACGATTGAGATCGGCGCATTGCCGACGCCGATTGCTGTTGAACTCAAAGTCATTGCAACGATATGATGCATCGTTTCTTCCTGTGCCTTGCCGTCGCGCTTGCATGGGTGCTGTCGGCACCGTCCGTGTACGCACAGCCACAGATTGCGTATCTCCTGCCCGATATCGGAACACCGCGATTTTCGACCTACGTGGAATTCGTTGCACCTGTGACGGCGCGTGGGAGTTTCGGTGCCGACCGTGTGTGGCTGAACAATCCGGGAGACGACGTTCGTATCGTGTGTGATCGCGCAAGCGATTCAACGCGCGTGACGTTTGGTCCGCTCGTTGTGAGTTGGGACGGACGCCTGGTTTCGACACATGCCTTTGTGCATCCGACAGTAACGCCGAACAGCAGCGATTGGGAAGCTCTCCGTTCCGAGTTCCGCATTCCGGTCAAGGTCGTTGTCAACGGACGTGCATCGAACATCGACACGTTCTACATTGTACAACCATGGAAGCTCGGAAACGTCACGGCAGATCCAGGACGTATCCTCGGCGAAGGAACCCTCGGTAAGCGCTCGCGTCGCGGTGCCATGATCGTTGACTCGCTCATTCTACCTGGTGGTGAAACCTACAACGTGTCATTGCGCGATCCTGATTCGCGCACGCCAGGCAATCAAGCATACTTGCCATTTGCACTGCTTTCACCATCGACGATTCGTGGCGTTGGTACGGTCGACATCAGCGTGAGTGCCAGCGGCAGTGATGGTGGACCGGGAGGTGGCGGAGGCGCAGGTGAGTACGAAAACTCTCTGGCAACATCAGGCGGAACAGAGGGTGGTGCCGGATATTCAGGTGGTGGGCCAGGCGGTGTCAACAGCACGTTTGGTAATCGTCGTCAAAAGCCTGGTGTTGGTTCGGGCGAAGAGGTACCACGCGATAATGGGAACACACGCGGATCGAAATCACTGAATGGCGTACCAGGTGGTGAATCCACAACATCGTACGAGAACGCAGGTGGTGGAACAGGTCATCCATTCGGACAGAGTGGAACCGGATGCGACAATCGAAACACATGCTCTCCCGTTGGAGCCCATGGCGGCGGATCGGGTTCACAGGAGAGTAAGCGTGGCGGTGGTGGTGGATACGGAGAAGATGGCGGTGATGAAACGGGCACAACCAACGGCGGCAATGCGCATGGCAACATTGTCATCGTGCCGCTGGCAGGGGGCTCGGGTGGCGCTGGCGGAAATCCTGATCTGTTCAACCGCGCAAGCGGTGGCGGTGGAGGGGGCGGTGCGATTTCTATTCATGCAAACTTCCTGAGTAGCCTCAACATTTCTGCGCGTGGCGCTATGCCTGCACGACGCACGGTACTTGGTGGTGGTGGATCGGGCGGTGGCGTGATCGCCGGTGGTCGACTCGACAACCCTCGTCCGACAGACGCCGTGACATGGCAGATAACAGGTGCTTCGGATGCAAATCCGAATCCAGCGGCTCGCATGATGTCAGGTGGACGTGGACGTGCGCGCTATGATGGCGCTGTTCCGCTCAACCTTGGCGTGATGGTCGGTCCGATGACGGACACTTCAACCAATGCGTTGCGAACACACTTGCTCACCGGACAAGGCAACGGAAACGATCTCCAGATTTACATCAAGCCCGAGAATGGTCCATGGCAGCGAGGTCCGCTCGTCAGCGGGTATCGTATTAATGAATCTGGTTTCTGGCGTCAAGAAATCACATGGCCAGGACGCGACACGCTGTACTACGTCGCAATCGGTATGGCAATGCCAACCACCGGAGCTGGCGAGTATACAGCTGTGCCGGAGATGATCTTTTCGCAGTCGGCGTGGAACATCATTCGCATTTATGGTCCACCCGTGATCAACGGTACAACGTCGATCGATCTCGGAGCATATGTGTGTCCGGGCGACGAACTCCGTGATTCAGTGTGGGTAAAGAACGTCGGTGAATCTCCGCTTGTGATCTCGCAGGCAACATTCTCTGGCGCAGGGGGCTTCCGTCTGGTGTCGCCACAACTTCCTGATACGATCAAGCCGTACGACTCGACAGCATACGTTGTGGCCTTTGCGCCCCTTGCCGGACAGTCGGGAAGTGTCGTAACACAGCTGCAGCTCCAACACAACGACACAGCAGCATCATCTGCGCGACCGTTTCGTATCAACGTGCGCGTTGATGTTCGCCCGTACGACTTCACATACGCTGTTGCCGGTGTGAAGCGTGACACGTTCGACGTAGGCGTGGTGTGTGTCGGACGCGAGGTGAGTCTGTCGGTGACGGTTGCAAATGAGGGCGCATCGGCAATGCGTATTGAGCGCACGGTGTCGACCTCTCCAGCATTGGTCACCATTATTGGTGGGGCATTCGCAGATCTTCCAGCGAGGACAGGGAACGTATCGTTTGTGATGAAGTTCCGTGGTCGTTCGCGCGGCGTGTATCTCGTACCAGTGCTCCTCTACACGGCGCAGTGTCCGCGTCCTGATACCGTATGGTTCCGTGCTGATGTGCGCGAATCAAACCTCACGCTCGTTGGCACCGGACAGTTCGGGTTGGTTCGTGTTGGTGATCGCCCTGAGCTTACGTTTGAAGTTCGTAACGACGGAAGCGACAATGCCCGTATCGCGTCGTTGCCAGCGATCCCAGCTGGTCAGCCGTTCCGCGTTGTTCGCGTCGATCCGCCGCTACCTGCAGTGCTTGCACCCGGTGCATCACTGCGCATCACCTATGCATTCGAGCCGAGTGTTGATGGCGACTATGCATACACCGTTCGTATTGCGTCGGATTCCACCAACGGCAGCTGTCCAACTACACTCGTAGCCGTTCTCGCAGGTTCGGCACGTGGTGCAAGCATCACGTTGTCGCAACCTTCAGTGTCATTCGATACCGTATCAAGTTGCAATAGCAGCGTTGATAGCGTCGTTGTTACGAACACCGGGTCGACATCAGTGACGCTTCTGTATCCAGCATCACTGAACGGACTCGACCAAGCGTCATTCCGCATCGTGCGTCAACCTCTGAATGATGTTGATCTTGCTCCTGGCGCGTCGGCGACGTACGTCGTGTTGATGGATGGGTCAACAGCACCAGATGGACTGAAGTCAGCGATCCTTAGCATTCGTACAAGCGATACAAAGTTGGCCACGCTGAATGTTCCACTGAGCGGATATCGTGCATCAGCCAACCTCGTTGGTCCTCGCGTTATCGATCTCGGGTTGCTTGAAGTTGGTACTCAAGGACAGGCACAGCGATCGTATAAGAATGCGTCGGCCCTTGCAGCATCAGGAACGATTGCGCCAAGCGCTGGTTCGACCTCGACGACAGCAACACCACCAACGTTTGCCCTCGCAAGCGGCGACTCAACGGATATCACCGTTACGCTCCAGGCACGGAACGAAGGTGCAATTGAGGATACGGTCCTTGTTGTACTGACGCAACCTTGCGCAGATACCGTTGTTGTGCTGGTGCGTGCAGTTGGGTTCTCTCGATCGATCAGTGTTGCATCAATCATCGACATGGGGATTGTTGCCGAGTGCGCGTTTGGGCGCGATAGCATTGTCTACACAAACACGCAATCTGTTCCACTCACACTTCGTACAGCTACGGTCACAGGGCCAGATGCACCAGTGTTCAGGCTCGAGAATCGAATCGCTCTCGAGGGTGCAGTGCTTCAACCCGGGCAGTCATTCACACTGTTTGTGATCTTTGATGCACGCTCGTCGACGGATGGTCGCAAGCAAGCGAATGTGGTGGTAACGGCGAGCATCGCCGGTGGTGATCTCACAGTTGTCACCGAGCTCAAGGGTGAGCGCCGCATGTTGCTCGCTACGACTCCTGATCGTGTCGTGTTCGGTACCATCAGCGTCGGCAATTCCTCGACGCAACGATTGACCGTACAGAACGTGGGTGCCCAGAGTGCGCGCATATCAAGCATTGCATTGCAGGGAACAAGCGGTGGTGCGATAACCATTGCACCGTCGCAGCAAGCGCCGTTTGTTCTTGCAGATCGCGCATCGGTTGATATTGATGTAACGTTTGCACCTCTCGTGCAACAGCCGTATGTCGATACGTTGTTGGTGACATTCGACTCACCGTGCAACGACACGCGGCGCATCCCGATCACAGGAATTGGTCAGCTGAACATCGAAGTTCTTCTCGAAATGCCCAACGACACCGTCGATCCTGCGGCACGCGACTATGCATTGCCAATTGCGGTGCGTCGTGTGAGTGGAGATCAAAACCTAACGGGTGGTACGCTGATCCTGCGCGTTGAATACAACACGGAGACGTTTGTAGCACAGCGCGTTGCTGGAGGTACAATTCGCTCAAATACGACGCAGTCGGGCGTCACCAGTCTGGAACTCGAAGTTCCTGGCATTAGCGTTACCGATTCACGAAGTGTCGTTACGTCGATCATTGGCGATATGACCCTCGGATCGATCGGATCGACACCTCTTCGGGTTGTCGAGGCACGGATCGAGACTCCTGCGTTTGCACCAATTGTTCGGCCGATTGATGGATCTCTCACACTCGCCATTTGTCGAGAGGGTGGCGATCGATTCGTCACGCGTGCAGGTAGGTTGGCAATGCGCATCGTCCCAAATCCATCGAGTGAATCCGCAGAGATTGTTGCCGAGGTGTTTGAAGCCGGTGTACATACGATCTCTGTGGTGTCGCTGACAGGCGAGTGCATTGATGCGTGGAGTTTCATGCATCAACGCGGTGACGCACCGCATCGTGCTGTGCGTGACGTGCGGCAGTGGGCACCGGGTGCCTACTCAGTGATTCTCTCAACACCGACGCGCCGCCGCGTGGTACCACTATCCATTCTCCGATAAATCCCGTGATGATGAAGCGTAGTTCTTGGTTAACACCATTGGTGATCGGAGTCTTGTCGCTGAGCGCATTTGATGCCGACGCGCAAATGGTCCGTCGTGATTCCGCAACGCAACGAAGCGAAAAACTCTCGATGTACCTTGGCGGCTATGCCGGGGCCCACGGTAATCTGCACCTTGCTCAGTTCGGAGCTCTTCCCGGTGTGCCGAACTGCTGTACATCGTACGGTAATGCGTTCTCGATCGGACTTGCAGCTGGTGTGTCGCTTGATTTCCCTCTCTCGGAGAGCCTGGAGCTTCAGAATCGTCTTGGCTATGCCGGACTGAGTGGTGTGCTTCGTGCGTCGCAGACAATTGGTAACGAGCCCGTGCTCACCGACGGACCAATTCCCACGGAAGATCGGCGTTCAATCGTTGTTGACCATACTCTTGATGCTGGTCTTGCGATGGTTGCTCTCGAGCCATCGCTCGCATTCCGCGTTGGTTCTTCGCTCTCGTTTTCTGCGGGAGTCCGCGCTGGATTTCTGTTGCAGAAGACCTTTGCACAACGTGAGACGCTCGTCCAGCCGGAAGGCTATACGTTCACGAGTGGATCAACCGTGCGCAACGCTGTGGATGGTGACATTCCCGAGGCGAATGCGCTGCAGCTCCATGGTTCCCTCGGCATCGGATATGAATTCGCACTTCGGTCAGGAGCAATGGTACGTCCAGAGGTTCGCGCCTATGTTCCGGCACTCGCAATCTCGACAGTGGATTGGCGCGTTGTTGCAGTTCAAGCTGGCGTGAGTGTGCGCTTTGGCGTCTATACACCGGTTGAGGCCACAAAGAAGTACGATACCGTGTTCGTGCGTGACACGATCATTGCAGAACGTGCCGGGATTCCGGCACCTCGCATTACGCTTCAGAATCGTGTTGAAGACGACGATGTGCAGCGTCGTGGTGATATCGAGTATCACACAATCACGATCAAAGAACGATATCTGCGGGAGACGCCGCGTTCATTCTCGCCGGGCATTACATCGCAGCTCATGGCACGTCGCGATGACGGAACGATGGCGCCGCTTGAGTCTATTCGCGTTGAAGAGCTTGACGTGATTGAGAGCTATCCGTTGTTGCCTCAGATCTACTACCCAGAAGGTAGTGGCGATCTCGCTACTACGACACAACGTCGGATGGCAGCTCCTGAAGCACCAGGTTTCCAACCAACAAAGCTCGAGCGCAATCAGCTCGATGTGTACCGCAACGTGCTCAACATCATCGGCTATCGTATGTCGACGATTACAGACGGTAAGATCACCGTCAGCGGATACTGTAGTAATGCTGGCGTCGAGCAAGGCAATCGTGAGGTTTCGCGCCAACGTGCAGAGGGCATTAAGGAGTATCTCGTGTCTGCATGGGGCATCGCTCCAGAACGTATCGTCACGCGTGCCGGACTTCTTCCAGCTGAGCCGGCAAATCCTGCCACTGTTGATGGACGTGCAGAGAACCAGCGTGTCGAGATCGAAGCAAGCAATGCGGCACTGCTCGAGCCCGTTGAGTTCCGTGATCGCGATTTGATTATCAATCCTACAACGGTTGTTGTCAAGCCAACGGTGCGTGATGAGCAGGGTATCGATGAATGGTCGCTCCGGGTATCACAGAACGGACGT
The DNA here is from genome assembly GCA_964432155.1 of uncultured Melioribacter sp. Classification (GTDB taxonomy): domain Bacteria; phylum Bacteroidota; class Ignavibacteria; order Kapaibacteriales; family Kapaibacteriaceae; genus UBA10438. The sequence goes on from CAYSMF010000013.1 coordinate 45,313, forward strand.
CAACTTCTCGCCGACGACGGTGGAGGTACTCCGCGTGAGGTCACGTGGTCGCTCGGTAAGTCCGACACAAAGCTCCAGCGCGATGGTTCGGTGATTGCTACCTATCGCGTCCGTGATGCCGCTGGCTCGAGCGTCACAGCGTCCGACACTGTGGCCGTTGACTACGTCACATTGCAGACAATGAAGGCACGTCAGGAAGAGGGCAAGATGGTCGAACGCTACTCCCTGATTGTGTTCGACTTCAACAGCGCAAAGCTGAATCCATCGAATCAGCGCATCATGCAGCGCGTTAAGGATCGCATTCAATCGACATCGAAGGTGCGAATCATGGGATTCGCCGACCGTCAGGGCAATGCCGAGTATAACCGCGAGCTTGCGCGTAAGCGCTGTGTTGAAGCACAACGTGCACTTGGTCTGAGCGATGATCGTGTTGTGATTGAACCGGTTGGTTCCGATCGCTTGCTCTACGATAACGATACGCCGGAAGGACGCTCGTACTCGCGTACGGTGCAGATCGAGGTGGTAACACCGGTTCGATAGGACAATGCATGACACTGCGAGCTGGATCATACATCGTGGTACTGGCAGCGATTGTCGCTGCGTGCACATCACAAGGACAGCCAGAGGGCGAGCTACGTCCAGCGGCTGGCGGCAAGATGTATGGTGGGATCTATCGACAAAATGAAACTGGCGAACTGAGTTCGCTTGATCCTGTACGTGTAAACGACATGACGTCGTCGCACATCATCATCAATATCTACGATCAGCTGATTGGCTTCGATCACAACCTCAACATTGTGCCGCAGCTCGCCAAGAGTTACGAGGTGTCGGACGATGGGCGAACCTACACCTATCATCTCCGCTCATCAGCAATGTTTCATGATGATCCGTGCTTCCCCGGCGGTAAGGGGCGTCGCGTTACCGCATCCGACGTGAAGTACAGCTTCGAGCGCGTGTGCGACGTGCGAACGAAGACCAAGAACGACACGTATTTCCGCGATAAGGTTGTGGGCGCCAGCGAGTACTACGAGGCTACGCGACAGGCGCAGCGCTCAGGTAGTGCGCCGACGGTTGCCGGTGTGCGAGGCTTCGTTGCTGTCAACGACACGACGTTTCAGATTGTGTTGATCAAGCCCTTTGCGCCGTTCGAATACACCGTCGCGCAGACATCGATGGGCATCGTTCCTCGTGAAGCAATCGAGCGATATGGCGACCGCTTCACGCAGCATCCCGTCGGCTCGGGTCCGTTCCGCTTTGTTTCATGGACGCCTGATCGCTCGTGCGAGTTGCGCAGAAATCCCTCGTACTGGGATGTTGACGAAGTAGGGAACCGCCTGCCGTACCTCGACGGCATTCGGTTCACGTTTATGAAGGACGATAAGATGCAGCTCCTCGAGTTTGACGCAGGCAACCTCGAAGAATCGTATCGCATACCGAATGAGTTCTTCGCCGAACTCGTTGACGAGAAGAAGCAGCAGAAGGGGAAGTGGGCCAAGTACCAACTTCTCCATGTTACAGCGCTTGCGACGCAGTTCTATGGCATGGTGAACATTGATCCCGTGCTCAAGGATGTGCGAGTTCGTAAAGCGCTCAACTATGCAGTCGATCGACAACGCATCATACGCTATGTGCTCAAGGGGCAGGCATCGGGTCCGGCCCATCATGGTCTTGTTCCTCCATCAATGCCAGGGTATGCCTCCGATAGTGTGCGTGGGTATCAGTTCGATCCAGCACGCGCGCGTGCACTAATGGCCGAAGCAGGGTACCCGAACGGACGGGGATTCCCGGAACTAACGTTGCAACTCAATGCAGGGGGCGGACGCAACGTGTCGATTGCCGAAGCAATTCAGGGTATGCTCAAGGAGCATCTCAACATTACTGTCAACTTGCTCCAAGTAGAATTCGCGCAGCATCTCGAATCGATCGATGCAGGGAAGGCGCCGTTCTTCCGCCTCGGATGGGTTGCCGACTATCCCGATCCTGAGTCGTTCCTCAACCTCTACTATGGCAAGATCGTCCCTGATCCATCGCAGCCATCGCCAATTAACTCGACACGATTTCAGAATGCTGCATTCGATGCACTGTTCGAGCGAGCGCTTGCCACAACGAATCGCGGAGAGCGCATGACGCTCTACCGTCAAGCCGAACAGATTGCCATCGACAATGCACCGATGCTTCTGATTCTCAACGATGAGGACTTCCGCTTTGTGCAGCCCTATGTGAAGGGGCATCCCCACAATGCGATGGATCGCACGAATCATCATCGCACCTACTTCGTGCGATAATCACTCGTCGTCGTCGAGCTCAAGATCTGGAATGTGATTGAACGCGATGCGCATCGGTGCACTGTGGAGCGCATTCCACGCAGTGCCCACGTAGAGTGTGTTCTTGCCATACTTGTGGTTGATGGCATCGATTGATGCGTTGAGATGTTCACGCACGGGTCCAACATCGTCCAGCAGCGGCTGTGGCACCTGTGCACGCGGCGCAACATCGTTGAGTGATACACTCACCTTGAGTGGTGATCGGTCGTAAGGGGCATCGAGCAATAACCGGCTTAGTGCGTGCGTGAATTGCACCACGTCTTGCGTTGATGCAAGGTTCATTCCGTGTTTCCAACGCGTACCGCAACGGAAGCGGATACTTACGTCGATGCGTCCTGCCACAAGTTCGTACGAGCGTAAGCGCATGGCTGCTTTCTGCACGAGTCGGTGCAGGACGCTGATAGCCCCCTCGCGAGAGCGAAACTCGGGCTCGAGTACGTGTGAGTGTCCGACCGTTGATTTCTGTGTTGGTGGTAGCGGCACATCTTCGCCACGCAGGCGTGCATACATGCGCTCACCTTCGATGCCGCCCCATACCTCGCGGAGTTGACGTGGCGTTGCGGCACAAAGCATCTCGACGGTGTAGATTCCATGCTTCCACAAGCGTGCATACATGTTCCGTCCAATGCCGCAGAGATCGCGAAGCTGAAGCTCATGCAGACGGTGGGGGAGATCGTCATCATCAATCACAACACACCCATCGGGCTTCTGCATATCACTTGCCGTCTTGGCGAGGTAGTCATTTGGTGCAATGCCAATGCTGCATCGCATTTCGCTGCCGACATGTGAGTAGATCGAATCTTTGACGTCGCGCGCAATTGCAAGTGCACGATCACGATCGCGTGCCGACCCCGTGAGGTCGCAGACCATTTCGTCGATCGATGCAACGCGCTTGACGTGAATCACACGCTCGACGGCATCGACGACGCGGTGGTGCATCTCGACGTACACCGTGTGCTTGGCCTGCACCAGCACGAGGTCCGGACATTTCAGCTTGGCATCGGCGATGATTGTGCCGGTGGTGACGCCGAACTTCTTGGCCTCGTACGATGCGGCAATCGCGCATGTGGTGTCGGCCATCACCGGCACAACAGCTACCGGACGTCCGCGGAGCGACGGATCAAGTTGCTGCTCCACGGATGCGAAGTACGAGTTAAGGTCGACGTAGAGGGACCGAAGCATTCTACAAATTGTCAAAAGTTTTGGCGATGTACAATTCCGTAGTTTTGGACTAAATCCAGATAACATGACGCAGCTCCTACAACATCTCCCGGTCGGCACGCGTTGCCGCATCGTAAAACTCGAGGGCGACACCGCCCACACGCGTCGTGTGATGGAGCTGGGCATGGTCCCGGGCGCATGGTGTACGATCGTACGCAAAGCGCCATTTGGTGGCCCCCTTGAAATTGCGCTCGAGGTGTCGCGACTCGGTGTTCGACCGACGCAGGACCTGCGCATTTACGTGGAAGCGTAATGCAAGAGATCACCATCGCCGTTGTTGGCGTGCCCAATGTTGGCAAGTCGACGTTATTCAATGAACTCACGGGGTTGCAGCAACGCGTCGGCAATTTCCCGGGCGTCACGGTTGAGCCGATGGTTGGTTCATTGCGCGACGGAGCGTCGACGCTCACGGTCATCGATCTGCCAGGCATCTATGGTCTGACAGCTGCCTCGGAAGATGAACAGCTCACGATTGATGTGCTTCGTGGCACGCACCCATCGATTCCACGTCCGGATGTAATTGTCCACGTGATGAGTGCAGATCACCCATCGAAGTGTTTCTCGCTCTTTGCAGAGCTCTCGACGCTTGGCATTCCAATGATCGTTGTGGCAACGATGGTTGATGCCGTAAAGGCGCGCGGTGGAGTATTCGACGATATCACGCTGCACCATCGACTTGGTGTACCAGTGCTCCCAGTCGTTGGTACCAAGGGCCTTGGCATGGGTGAACTCCGTGATGCACTCTTCACGCATCAGGCAACCGTTCCGCAGCCGGTTGATGTTGGTACATCAACGGTCGAAGCTCGCTCGGCGTGGGCACATTCAGTGCTTGATGAGGTAGTGGTTCGGGGACGTGAAGACACCACAACGGCATTGCTCGATCGTGTGTTGTTGCATCCTGTCGGTGGAGCGATTGTCTTCCTCGTCGTCATGGCGTTGTTCTTCCAATCGATCTTCTCCTGGGCGCAACCGCTCATGGATGGTATCGATTCCATGATGGCACTTATCTCCGACGTTGCGGCGCAGTGGATAAGCAACGATCTTCTTCGCTCGTTTGTGGTCAAGGGGCTCCTCGGCGGCGTAGGATCGATCCTCGTCTTCCTCCCACAGATCATCATCCTGAATGTTCTGGTGACGATCCTTGAAGAGTGCGGCTACCTTGCACGCGCAGCATTCTTGGTTGATCGTGCGATGGGTGTGTTTGGATTGCAGGGACGCTCATTCATTCCGTTGCTGGGATCGTTTGCCTGCGCTATTCCGGGCATCATGTCGGCGCGCATCATTCCGTCGTATCGTGATCGCATGGCTACAATCATGGCCACGCCGCTGATGACATGCTCAGCGCGACTACCTGTGTATACGCTGCTGATTAGTTCCGTGGTCCCTGCTGTGACGGTGCTTGGAGGGTTCTCACTGCAAGCAGCGGTGATGGCTGGACTCTATGTGCTCGGCGCACTGAGCGGACTCCTCGTTGCACTCGTCCTCAAGCGCACGTTGTTCCGCGGTGCTGTTGTACCGTTTATGATTGAGTTCCCTCCGTATCGCGTTCCATCGCTTCGCAGCATCGGCGTGACGATGGTACATCGTACGCGCGACTTTGTGACAACGGCAGGTACGGTGATCTTGGCGTTCTCCGTTGCGCTGTGGATTCTCACAGAACTGCCGCGTACGCAACCAGATCCGTCAATGTCGGAACTACAACAGCAACAACATCAGCTCGATCATTCGTATGCGGCAGATTTGGGTCGGACGATTCAACCCATCTTCGAACCACTCGGATTTGATTGGCGTATTACACTCGGTGTGCTGAGTTCCTATGCAGCACGCGAGACGTTTGTGAGCGCAATGGGGCAGATTTATGCAGCCGATGTTGCAGAGTCTGATGCCCCTCTGCGAGAAGTTCTGCAGGAGCAAATACCGCTTCGCACAGGATTATCGATCCTTGCCTTCTATGTGTTTGCGCTGCAGTGCATCAGTACCATGGCCATCATGAAACGTGAGACGGGTTCATGGAAGTGGCCTACGCTTGCATTTGGAATCACCTTCGTAATGGCCTACGTTGCATCACTGATCGTGTACAACGTCTTCTAGGAGGCACGTATGGTGCCAACAGATCGTCCCGACCTTGATCGCGCGCGTGCATACACGCGTGTTGTCGGAGCTCCTGCGATACGCATTGGTGTGACGAATACGTTCTATGCCATTGCCATGCTCTTCACCAGCGAGTATGGTCTCTACACGCTAGCGTATGGACTGATCATGTTCCTGTTCGGTTACGCAGCCGTTGCTCGCACGGAAACACATAGTGGACGTGTCGCGCAATGGGGTGTGACGCTTGTCTTTGTAGCAGGGGGCGTCTGGAGCTTGTTGCAATGGGTACCACTTATTTGGGGTCCGCATCATCAGCCCCTTCAACAGAATCTCTCGCTCATTGCATTGTGGCTTACGGCTGGACCTGCGTTGTTTGTGCCTGGCGTGCTCGCGGCGATACGTCCGGGGTGGACCCCATTGATCGTTGTACCAGCGCTATTGTCAATTGCCGTCGCAGGGATGATAGGGTTCGGAATCATCAGCTTCACCGCACCATCGGCCGATGGGAATAGTCTGATGATGTTCGCTGCGATCATGCCGTTGCTTGTCGCTGTTGGCAGTGTTGAGTTCCTGGTTAGAGCAGGATACCACGCAGTAAAAGTGTTGCGATCGTAAAGTAGATCACGATGCCTGTGACGTCGCTAAACGTGGCGA
>CAYSMF010000013.1:51702-62732 GCA_964432155.1 uncultured Melioribacter sp.
AGTGTTGCGATCGTAAAGTAGATCACGATGCCTGTGACGTCGCTAAACGTGGCGACGAACGGTGCGCTCGATGCAGCGGGGTCGAAGCCCAAGCGCTTCATGAGCAGCGGGAGCATCGAGCCTGCAATTGTGCCAGCCATCACGATGCCGATGAGTGAGAGTCCGATCACCGTTGCGATGATCAAGGTCGACTCTTGTTGATACGTGCCATCGAGTGAGTGACCAACGACGATACGGAGGAATCCGAGCACGCCGAGGATCACACCAAGAATGAAGCCAGCGGCAATCTCACGACGCATGATCGTCCACCAGTCACTGAGTGTGACTTCGCCGAGTGCGAGCGCGCGCACAATGAGTGTCGCCGCTTGCGAGCCAGAGTTACCGCCTGACGAGATGATCAAGGGAAGAAACAATGCAAGGATGACAGCGCCATCAATCGTTGTTGCGAATGCCGACATCGCGGTGGCGGTGAGGAAGCCCCCTAGGAACAGCACCACGAGCCATGTCGCACGTTTGCGAACGAGTTCAAGCAGCGGCACATCGATGTATGGTTCATCGAGCACTTCAACAGCACCGAATCGTTGCATCTCTTCGGTTGCTTGTTCTTCAGCAACGTCGAGTACGTCGTCGAGCGTGATGATGCCAAGAAGCTTATTGTCGATGTCGACGACGGGAAGGGCAAAACGGTCGAGACGCTTAAAGGCAAGAACCGCTGTTTCCTGATCATCAGTGGCGAGGAGCGATTCAACCTTGTCGTCCATGATCTCGCTAATGCGCGTATCAGGACTCGCCAGCAGGACTTCACGGATGTGAATGTCGTCGATGAGCGTACCGTGCTCGGTGACGTACAGATAGTTGAGTGTCTCGGAATCCTTGCCGTAGTTGCGCACGTGATCAAGTGCTTGCTGAACGGTCCAGTGCTTCTTGATAATCACGTAGTCGGGCGTCATCAGACGTCCAACCGAATCTTCAGGCCAGTTCAGCAGTGCGAGGGCAATGCTGCGCTCTTCTGCGCTGAGCGAGTTGATCAACTCGGATACGACATTGCCTGGGAGATCTTCGAACAACTGTGTACGGTCGTCCGGCGACATGTCGTTGAGGAGTGCACCGACTTCTTCACGTGCCATGTCGTGAAGGAGCTCTTGTTGCGTGTCGAATTCACAGTAGGAGAATGCTTCTGCTGCGATGTCCTTGGGAAGGAGCCGAAACACAACCACCCGACTCTCCTCACGGAGGTCGGCGAGTAGATCAGCGAGTTCAACAGGTTCCCAATCCAGAACGACATCGCGAATCGTCGCGAAGTCTCGTGCCGCAATGAGTTCCTCGATCTCTGGTGCGATGAGGCGGCCGTACATAACGGCAAGTTACGACGGCAGGGACAATGGACGGTTTATTCGTACCGTAATGCTTCGATTGGATCGAGCGTAGCGGCCCGCCACGCCGGATAGAGTCCGAAGCCAAGTCCGATCACCGTGCAAATCACGATGCTGAACACCACGGTGCCCCATGGCATCACGTAACTCAAGGATGGCATTGTTCCGCGGAGGACTTCGGTGACAGCCCACGACGAGGCCAGACCTCCAACCATGCCCGTTACGCCACCCAGCTGACAGAGCGTAATGCTCTCAATCAGGAACTGGCGGATGATCCAGCGCTTGCGCGCACCAAGAGCCTTTCGCACGCCAATCTCACGGGTACGCTCACGGACACTGACGAGCATCATGTTCATGATACCAATACCTGCAGCGATCAATGCACCAAGTCCGCTAATCCATGCGACGATCAACAGTGCCGATGAAAACCCACTAAACTGTCCGGTAAGGGCATCGTTGGTATCGATCTCGAAGTTGTTCTCGTCCCAGGGCTTCACTGCGCGTAACGCACGCATGATTCCAACTGCTTCATCAAAGGTCGACTCGAGTGTGAACTTCGACTCTGCCTTCACGGAGATGTCGACGCTGGCATCCCACTCCGATGTATAGTAGCGATTGAATACGGTGATGGGAATCAGCACGCGATTGTCTTGGCTTTGTCCAAGCACACCTCCGCGTGACTCGAGAATGCCAATCACGTCGAATTCCTGGTTCTTGATCGTTATGGTCTTGCCGAGAGCGCTTCCCGAGCCGAAGAGCGACTTGACAACGTCGGCACCGATAATGGCGGCACGACGACTGAGTGTAACCTCGGATTCCGTGAACGAGCGGCCGTCAGCAATTGCAACGGCATTCACGGCGAAGTACATATCGTCGATGCCAATGAGCGTTACATCAGGATTTGTCGACGTCAGGCCTGCCTTGATGGTATAGGCTGGCGACTCATTGCTGATGGCGATGAGTTGTGTCGATGTCATGCGATCGCGGAACTGCTGTGCCTGTGCGTACGTGATGTTCTTCCGCTTGCGCATCTTGGCCCAGTTCGTGCCGAAGTTGATCGACGGAGTCCGCTGGATCAGAATTGAGTTCTCACCAAGATCGGCCAACTGTCCATTCACTGCCTGTTGCAACGTACTCATGATTGACGTTGACGCGATGATTGCGAAGACGCCGATGCCAATACTTAGCAGCGTAAGGCTCGAGCGAAGCTTTTGCGCGCGGACGGCATCGATGGCAATCGATATGGATTCAAAGGCGTTCATTCCGATCGCAGTGCCTCCACGGGGTCGAGTCCTGATGCCTTGAGAGCAGGGAGCAATCCTGCGAGCAGACCAACGACAATCGATACGCCAACGGCGATACCTAGCAGGTCGAGTGGGATGATCGGACTAACCACCGATGCCCAGTCGAGCTCGAAGACAGATACGGCAAGAAAGCGTGCCGAGCCCACGAGCAGCTGCGCAATGGGGAAGGCAATGACAGCGCCCGTTAGACACAGAAGCGCAGATTCAATGAGGAACTGCAGCAAGATCGATGAACGTCGTGCGCCGATAGCCTTGCGCACGCCAATCTCTTTTGTGCGCTCTGTAACCGAAACGAACATGATGTTCATGATACCGATCGAGCCGACGACGAATGCGAGGAGGGTGAGCCCCATACCAACAACCCAGATGCCTACACGGATGTTCTTGGCTTGTTGGTCAAAGGCCTTCATCTCGTTCACCGAGAAGTCGCTTTCGTCTTCGGGCGCAACGTTGCGAATTGAGCGCATGTGACCGGTAGCTTCGTCACGCACAATGTCGAGCAACCGCTCGTTGCCAGCTTTGATACCAACCGAGAAACTGCGACCAACGAACCCGTATGCACCGCGGAAGGCATGCAGTGGAATGAACACTTCGTTGTCGACAAAGTCCATGAAGAGGAAGCCACGCTTTTCGATCACGCCCACGATGCGATAGGGGATGCCTGCAATCTTGATTGCTTGTCCGATGGCTGACTGACCGGGAAAGAGATTTTTATTCACGTTGTAGCCAATCACCACAACATTGTCGGCACTGCGTTCTTCAATGTCGTTGAAGAAGCGTCCCTCGAGTGTTGTACCAGCTGCTGTGTTCCCGTATGCTGCTGTCGTTCCTGTGACCGAGCATCGAATGCTCGTGTTTCCGAGCGACACCGAGCCACCCCATTTGCGAATCAGGGGAATGACTTCTTCGGCTGATTCCATGCGTTGCTGCAGCATCAGTGCCTGATCAAGGGAGATATCCTTCCGCGCCTCCATCTTGCGCCAGTTGCCGCCCCCTGCCCAGTTCCATTTATCGATGTACATCATGTCCTTGCCGATAATGGAAATCGTCTGTTCCCACACAGCATCAAGACCATTGATTGTCCATCCCATGAGCACAACGAGCACCACGCCCACGACTACTCCTGCTGTTGTCAGGATTGATCGAAGGAGATTCACACGCAGCGACGATGTTGCAATGCGAAATGATTCCTGGAGCTCAGGCCAACGGAGCATGTGGATTTACCTCGTCGGATTCAATACGACCGTCACGCAGACGGATGATGCGGTGTGCATGACGTGCAATGTCTTCTTCGTGCGTTACAAGGATCACGGTGTTACCACCGCGCCATAGTTCACCGAACAGACGCATGATATCTTGTCCGGTTTTGGAGTCGAGATTTCCCGTCGGTTCGTCGGCAAGGATGATACTTGGTGACGTCACGAGTGCGCGCGCGATGGCGACACGCTGGCGTTGTCCACCAGAGAGTTCATTCGGCTTATGATCCATGCGATCAGCAAGACCTACACGCTCAAGAGATTGGGTTGCTCGCTGAAGGCGTTCTGCCTTTGTTGTGCCAGCATAGACAAGTGGCAACTCAACGTTTTGCAGCGCAGATGCGCGTGGGAGCAGGTTGAATGTCTGGAAGACAAAGCCAATCTCACGATTGCGAATCTCAGCGAGGTCATCGTCATCCATCTCGCTCACGTTTTCGCCGTTGAAGAGATATGTGCCAGACGTTGGTGTGTCGAGACAGCCGAGCATGTTCATCAGTGTCGACTTGCCCGACCCTGATGGACCCATGAGTGCAACGTATTCGTTACGCGCAATGGTGAGTGTTACACCTTGAAGCGCGAACACTTCCTCGTCGCCCATTTCATAGCGCTTGACGAGGTTCGCGATTTCGATAATTGGCTGACTCATTGCTGTTGCCGCAATTGACGGAAGCGTTCCTTACGTGCGGCTGGATCTTCAACACGCACCGCTGCTCCGTTGGTGAGAAGCTTGCTGATGGCCTGGTATGGACTCGCGACAATCTTCTCGCCGGGCTTGAGCCCGCTGAGAATTTCGATGTAGCCATCATCGCTGATGCCCGTGGTGACGACACGCGACGCAACAGATGAACCACCATATACCCACACGATGCTCTCTGGTCGGCGTGCTGCCGACGATGCTGACTTCTTTTGCTCGACGCGTGGATCCTGCTCACCGTTGTCAGTCGCACTTGCATCCTGGCGCACGGTTACGGATTGGATCGGCACACTGAGAACATCCGACTTGGTTTCGGTTTCAATGTCAACATTGCACGACATTCCCGGACGCATTCGCGCATCGCGGTCAATCAAACGAATGCGCACTTGGAAGTTCACGACTTCCTCCTGCGTACCAGCTGCGCTCACCGTTGCCGAGTGTGAGATCTCGTAGACAACTCCACGCAATGTGGTATTTGGTAGACCATCAACACGGACGCGAGCTGTATCACCGATGCTGATCAGGGCAACGTCATTCTCGTCAACATCAACCCATGCATTCATCGTATCAAGATTCGCGATACGCATCATCTCGGTGCCTTGCATCTGCGCAACGCCCACAACCTTTTCACCGACTTCAACGCCGAGGTACGTTACCGTACCGCTCATGGGCGCATAGATCATCGTGCGGCTCGCCGATGCTTGCGTCTGCTGCAATGCACCCTGTGACCGCTGGAACTCCGAGCGCGACTGCGCATAGCGTCCAGCCGCCGACTCGTAGGTAGCCTTCACGCGATCGAACTCTTCCTTCGTTGCGAACTCCTTCTTGTAGAGCTCCGTCACACGCTTTAAGTCGGCCTCTGAACGATCGAGTTCAGCCTTTGCGATGGTGATCTCCATACGAGCAGCATCGGTGGCAGCACGCGTCTGTGCGAGTTGCGACTCAAGGATGTCGGGACGGATGCGGACCAGAAGCTGGCCCTCTTTCACCATGTCGCCATCCTTTGCACCGAGGTAGATGATCTCACCGCTCGCTTCGGATGAAATCTTCACCATGTGCTCGGGCTGCAGCTTGCCAATGGCGCTCACAGTTTGCGTAATCGTGCGCGTTGCTACTGGTTCCACGCTCACGAGGATCGGACCCTCGTTGCCTGAGCGCACCAGAACGACGACCGTTCCTGCGACAAGTAGTGCTACAACGACAAGGCCGATGATGAGTCCCTTGCGGGAACGCTTCTTTGCCATGGTTACTGAACTCCGTAGGTACCAATTGTAAATTCAACGAAGGTTGCCGCATCATGGTAGGCATAGATTGCCGTAACCCGATTGACGCGAGCAGTAATAAGCTGGTTGTTTGCGGTTTGCACGTCGAGCAGCGTTGCCGATCCGACAGTGAATCGCTCTTGTACGGCATTGAAGTTTGTCAATGCTGCTTTGAGCGCACGCTCAGTGATCTCGAGGCCCTTCTCGGCAGCTCCAAGTTGGAGATAAGCACTGCGAATGTTTGTTCGAACGTCATTCTGCAATCGTGCAAGTGACATCTGCTGACGTGTGAGCGACAGGTTCGCATTCTCGATGTTCGCATTCGTCGTGAATTGGTCAAATACCGGGACGCGAATGTTTAGTCCAACGTAGACCTGACCCTGACGATCGAAGTCGGCAATCGTGAAGTTGCGCCACGTGTATCCACCCACAGCCGTAAGCGTTGGCCAGTAACCAGATTCGGCAGTGGTAATGCCAGACTTCGCTGCATCAACGCGAATCTGTGACGACGTGATGTCGGGACGTGTCGAGAACGCACGTTGAATCGCAACTGGCTCCGGACCCACTTTCGCGCGGAACGCTTCAACAGTTGAGCTTGTAACATCGCCAGGGATCGACGACGGATCAATCTCGATGGACTGACTCGGATTGACACTCATCGATGCGAGGAGGGTTGCCTTCGCAACATCGAGATCGTTCTGTGCTGTGACCACCGACACTTCTTGATTCGCAAGCTCTGTCTCTTGCGACATCATTTGCTGGATCGTTGCGCGACCGTTCTCCTTGAGTGCAGCAATGCGATCGTAGGTGGCCTTGCTCAAAGAGAGATTCTCTTGACGGGCTGACAAGATCTGCTGCTTTCGCAACACATCGATGTAGTTGCGTGTCACCGTGAATGCAATCGACAATCGATTACTGCGGATATCCTCTGATGCAGCTTCGACAGAACTCCGCGCTGCATCGTAGTCAGCCTCGCGTCGGAATCCATTAAAAAGCGTCAGATTCATTTGGCCATTCAGGCTGTAGGTATTCGGAAGGGGCTGACCAACAATCGGCACGCCGTTCACGATCGAGAACTGCTCACGCAGATTCGTGAGCTGTCGAGAGTAGTTCGCCGCGATGTCGGCCGACGGAAGGTATGCGCCAAAGGCCTGTGTGAGATTTGCTCCTGCAGCACGCGACGACGCATAGGTCTCTTTGAGGTCGAAGCTGTTGTCGATGCCGATACGAATGCACTCACTGAGTGTGAGGCGCTGCGCTCCACGCTCCTGTGCCGTGATACCGTGCACAAGTCCAACGAAGAGGAGAAGCAGCAAGAGACGACGAATACTTGTCATAAAACCAGAGGCACGCAGATGAGGAACATAGTGGGCATGCGCCGCGCGAAGCGGCATACTACGTCAAGAGCCAGAATAAGTTGCGTTACCGAGGAGCGTCCCAGCGACGGTTCGCATCCCGGCTACGGAGTGAGCGCAGAGAGTACTGTGCCGTTACGTAATGCTTCCCCTGCGCTTCGCGCCCCGCAGTTGTCATCGTAAACTTAATCTCGGATGTCACATACTGGTGGAGAAGCACGTTCAATACCCGGTCGAAGGTGCAGACCCCGAAGGATGCCAGGATGGATGTCACCCGTCCGTCAACGTCAGACCCAGCCACTTCGAACGCGCCAGTACCCGACTGTGTGTATTGAATGCGTTTTACGCCACGGCCCAGGGTATCAAGAACATCAACTACACGCCAGTAGTTCTGCTGCACAAGCACCGGGCTGGGAGATGCATTCTCTACGAGCAGCACAGTATCAATGGCCAGCCAGGTTTGATTCTGACGACCACATGACGTATCGAGAATAGGGAAGAGCTGTGGATGGAAGAGGCCGCCCGGAGATACACCACCGCGTCGTTCGTCATGCATCGACACAGAAACACGATGTCCGAGGGTGTCGATGGCTACACGATGCGTGCGCGATGTCCATGGATGGTTGGCGCGACGTGTCGTGTCGTAGGGTGGAGCGAGACGATAGTTCTCCTCACGGGTTGCCAGAAGCTGTCGTGTGAGGAACATCACACCAGTGCGCGAAACACTATCGCAGATGACGCGAATGCGCTCAACGCGCTGCTTCCGAAACGATTCGCCAATGGCTTTGTCGACAGCAATACTGTCGAATGCCTGCATATCGTAGATCAGTGTGTCGCCCGCCCGCAGGTCGTAGCGGAAACAGATCGTGTCTTTGCCAAGGGGGCGAGGTGTACCGCCAGGTGCGATCTGGAACTGTGCCTGTGTCGCAGTAGCGCAGACGATGAGCAGCAGAACGATAACTCGCACCATTACCGACGCTCCGAGACTCGTGTCATGGCGTAGGTCATTGTCGTTGCAACCGGAACAACCATCGACTGCTGTCCGCTGAGCGACATTTGGGTCTGCATCGCGAGCGTGCCGTGGAAGGCAACCACCATCCCATTTGCGACGTCGAGGTACGAGGTTCCTGATGACTGTCCCGTACCCTCGAGTTCGAGTTCAATGCCGTTCGTTGTAATGGTGCCCTCTTGCTGGAGCGACGTCGACAGTGCGTCAATTACCCAACAACGAACACCGAGTGTGTCGCGCATACCACGATAGGTGAATTGCATCGTCACTGTTGAACGAACATCACCAGTTCCCGATGGTGCCGCAGTTGTATCCGTGTTGGTGATCGTCCACGTGCCCCCTGGCAGCATTGGCTCTTTAGGCAGGTAGGAAGAAAAGCGATCGAACATCTTCAGCGAGGCGATGAACGACGACGCGCTACCATCGAGTGATGTCGATGACTTCGTTGCGCGACCAAACTGGTCCATTGAGAACCGCAAGTTTATGCCTTCAAACTGGGTCAGTCGCATCGTTGTGTCGCGTGCAATGTCAAGTTCCTCCATGCCGCGCACACGAACCGAACTCGTCACGTCGGAGAGTGTTGCCGTTACTTCTGCTCGGTCAAGTGTTGCTTCGTTGACGACGAATCGAATCTTCATCGCTGACGTTGCTTCGTTGGTGATGTCGTTCATCGCCACCGTCATGTCCTGGGTTGTCGTCGACGTCAGCGCATAGCGAAACGCATCGCCTTTGTTCAGACGTACACGCAGTAGGACGGGTTCATCTCGAATGCCTGCACCGAGCAACCCGATATCGCATAGAACGACGAGGGAAGCCAGGAGAAACAGACGTTTGATGTTGGGACGACGGTGCATCAACAATCACCCTTCGATGTGATTACTCCATTGCAGCAGCTTCACGCTTCTTGGCACGTTGACGCATCGTGGTGTCAAGAATTTTCTTCCGCATGCGAACAGACGAAGGTGTCACCTCGAGGAGCTCATCGTCCTCAAGGAATTCAATACACTGTTCGAGCGAGAGTTGGCGTGGTGCTTCGAGCTTTACCAGACCGTCGGAACCGCTTGAGCGCATGTTCGTCAGGTGCTTGGTGCGAGATGCATTGACGCTGAGATCTTCTTCGCGGGCATTTTCGCCGATGATGAGTCCTTCGTATACCGGTTGGCCTGGCTCGATAAAGAGCGTGCCACGGGCTTGGACCATTTCCAGGGCGTAGGCAGTAGCCTGACCTGTTTCCATCGACACGAGTGCACCGCGGGAACGTCCGCTGATGGCACCCTTAAATGGCTGATACGAATCGAACGTGTGGTGAATGATACCCTCGCCGCGCGTTGATGTGAGGAACTCCGTACGGAATCCGATCAGACCGCGTGCTGGTACGAGGAACTCACACCGCACACTGTCGTTGCTTGGAGTCATCGCGGTCATTTCGCCCTTACGGCGACCAAGACTCTCGATAACCGTACCAACGTGATCCTGTGGTACGTCAACGGTAACGTGCTCAATAGGCTCTACAAGCGTGCCCTTCTCGTCACGACGGAAGAGAACTTCCGGACGTGATACGGCAAACTCGTAGCCTTCGCGGCGCATGGTTTCGATAAGGATTGCGAGCTGGAGCTCGCCACGACCAGAAACCTTGAAGACGTCTGGTGAATCGGTGTCGTCGACACGCAGAGAAACGTTGTTGCGCAGCTCACGGTAGAGGCGCTCACGGATCTTTGGCGTCGTGACGAACTTGCCTTCACGTCCAGCAAGGGGCGACGTATTCACCATGAAGTACATGGCAATTGTCGGCTCTTCGATGTTGACGTACGACAGTGGTTCTGTGCGTGATGAATGCGCAATCGTTTCGCCGATGTAGACGTTTTCGAAGCCTGAGAGCGCGATGATTTCACCGGCCGATGCTTCATCAACTTCAGCACGTGTGATGCCTTCGTGAACGTACATCTTCGTGATACGGCTTGATTCGCGGCTACCATCTGGCTTGATGAGGTTGACGTTGTCGCCAACCTTTACCGAACCCTCGATCACGCGACCGATGGCGATACGGCCAACGTAGTCCGACCATGCAAGCGCGCTGATCACCATGGCGAACGGCACATCGGTATCAACCTTCGGAGGCGGGATGTGACGGACAATCGCTTCAAAGAGGGGATCGAGTGATGTTGCTTCTTCTTCGAGCTTGGCCTTTGCAACACCCAACTTGCCAATCGCATAGATGATTGGGAAGTCGAGTTGCTCGTACGAGGCGCCGAGGTTGATAAAGAGCTCCATGATCTCGTCGAGCACTTCCTGCGGACGCGCATCGCTACGGTCGATCTTGTTGATCACAATGATTGGCTTGAGGCCCATGTCCAGCGCCTTACGCAACACGAAACGTGTTTGCGGGAGCGGCCCTTCAGCAGCATCGACGAGGAGGAGCACGCCATCGACCATCGACAAGACGCGTTCAACTTCACCACCGAAGTCGGAGTGACCCGGAGTGTCGACGATATTGATCTTGTAGGTGTTCCAACGCACGGCCGCATTCTTGGCCATGATGGTAATACCCTTTTCGCGCTCGAGATCGTTCGAGTCCATCACCCGTTCGGCGACAACTTGATTGTCGCGGAAGGTGCCGCTTTGACGAAGCATGTGGTCGACGAGGGTGGTCTTCCCGTGGTCAACGTGGGCGATGATTGCGATGTTGCGAAAATCTGAGCGGTCTTGTAGAGCCATATCCTTAACTGCGAATGGGTTAGTGCAAGCCACAAAGATAGGGAATTGCAGCGGTGTAGCAG
>CAYSMF010000014.1:0-51159 GCA_964432155.1 uncultured Melioribacter sp.
TGTAGATGCTCGCCCAGAGAAAGTCCGGACGGAGTGTGATGCCGCTCGCAGGCTTGGGAAATGCCACACCGAACGGTTGAATACATCGAATGTGCATCGTGCTCGGACGGATCTCGAAGATCCACCCACGATCGTCAAACGCGTAGACCGTGGAGTCGTCAACGATCTTCACATCGCCAATTGATAGCGTGATCGTATCGCCTGCAACGTCGTCCCTCCATGTGCGCAGGATGCGGCACGCCGTATCTGACCACGATGGGTACACGTACAAGATGTCCGACACAACAGTCACCACACCGCCATCAACTTCCTTCGTGAAGCGTCCATTTCCATGCACACGTGTTTGCGTCCACGTTGTATCCTTGCTTGCATCGAACCGATACATGTGCGGATTGCCATTGTGGTAGAGCATGTTGGGCGCTGCGATCATCTCGCGCGATTCGCTCACCGGTGGGTTGTCTGCAGGTGGATACTGGATTCGACGCCACGTCTTGCCGAGATCGGAACTCATCACCATCGCGCCAGTAGCGATACTCTCATACGCACGGATGTTGTACGGCGGGATGATCGTAAGGAGGCCACGATGCGAGCCGTCCTTGTACACCAGTGTGTCACGCGTGTATGTTCCCCACGTCTCGCCACCGTCTGACGAAATAAGAGCCACACGCTGGTTCCATGGTGTCTGTCCATGCCAGATGTACCTACCGTCGGGGGCAACATAGATCGTGCCATACTTCCCAACGACATCTGTTCCAAGTGCGTACTGACCTTGCCAGGATGCTCCGTTGTCTTCACTGCGGAACACAGTGCCCAAGCGCCAGCCAACAGTCATGAGGCGTTTGCGCAAGGAGTCTTCAAACACCTGCGCTTCACCAGGATACTGCCATCCGGTTTGTAACAACGGAATACGTTGGATCCAGTCGATCGACTGGGCATACGCTGTGGACCCAAGAACGAACAGCGCGATAACGACGACACAACGATGCATACCCACCTCCTTCGCACGCTAACTTCGCATGCGCTCATGATCTCAAACTACATCGACGATTGTGCTTATGCCAAGTATTTCCATGCCCATCGCGCAAATGATCGGCCTACTTACCCTCTCGAACGTCTTCATGACATTCGCGTGGTATGCTCATCTCAAGAATCTTGCTGACAAGCCATGGTACATAGCAGCGGTCGTGAGCTGGGGCATCGCGTTCTTCGAGTACATCCTTCAAGTGCCGGCCAATCGCATTGGGTTCACTGCGATGAACATCGGACAGCTGAAGATTCTTCAGGAAGTGATCACGCTGGCAATATTCATCCCATTCGCGGTGTACTACATGGGGCAACCACTCAAGCTGAATTATCTCTGGGCTGCGCTCTGCATGTGCGGTGCTGTATACTTCGTGTTCAGCGAGTGAAGATCGGCACGATGTCGAGCTCGAGTCCGATGTGTGCACACATGTACAGTGTGCGCGTGTACACTTCTGGCGAGCTACTCCACAGACCGGGTCCGCCAGAGATATGCTTCTTTGCCTGAATGGCACCGATCTCTGGTCGTGCATGCATCCACGGCGTGATCTCAATCATACCACCGATCATCGCTTGCCAGTATTCGTCGCTTCCACCAAAGATCTCGACGGTGCCGGCGCCCCCTACCAGCACATAGGGATGAAGGGGCACATCAACGGGAACAAACACCCGTGCATTGAGTCCGAACATCGGACGCGTAGCCTCACGCGTCCACGATGCGTAGAGTCCGTGTGTGATGGCGATTGAGCCATAGCCAGCGATGTGCATGCCGACTTCCGTGCGCATGCCATTGGGCAGTCCAACGCCCGTGCTGATATACGGCGACCAGCGCCAAACGACAGAGTCCGCACCCATCGCATGTGCGCCTGTGGTGCAGAACCAAAGCATACATGCGACGAGTACGGACTTCATCATTGCTGTGCGTGGATTAGTAAGCGTAGAAGCCCTTGCCGCTCTTACGGCCGAGGTGTCCGGCAGCGACCATCTTGCGGAGGAGCGGACATGGACGGTACTTCGAATCGCCCAGGCCGTTGTGGAGCACTTCCATGATCGACAAGCACACATCAAGTCCGATAAAGTCGGCCAATGTGAGCGGTCCCATCGGATGCGCCATACCAAGCTTCATCACAGTATCGATGTCTTCAACACTGGCGATGCCTTCCATGACGCAGTATACTGCCTCGTTGATCATCGGCATCAGAATGCGGTTCGAGATGAAACCTGGATAGTCTTGCACTTCGACCGGTACCTTGCCCATTGTTTCGGCAAGCGCCTTGATCGTAGCGTACGTTTCGTCACTCGTTGCAAGACCACGAATGATCTCGCACAACTTCATCACCGGCACTGGATTGAAGAAGTGCATACCGATAAACTTGTCGGCGCGCTTCGTACCACCAGCGAGTTCCGTGATCGAAATTGACGACGTATTCGATGCGAGGATTGCCGTTGGCTTGCACACTGCGTCCAGCGTAGCGAAGATCTGCCTCTTGATCTCCATGCGCTCGCTTGCTGCTTCAATCACGAGATCGGCATTGGCAGCCCCTTGCTCGAGTGATGTTGATGTAGCGATGCGTGCAAGCGTTGCCTTCATATCGTCGGCAGAGATTGTTTCCTTCTTGACTTGACGTTCCAGGTTGGCTGTGATCGTCTTCATCGCACGTTCAATAGCCGCGTCGTTCACATCAACGAGTGTTACAGAAAACCCGCTTTGTGCAGCAACGTGAGCAATTCCATTGCCCATTGTTCCGCCACCAATTACGGTAATGTGTGTAATCGACATTGTAAACTCCAATGAGAGAGATGATCGTTATGCGTGTTGTGTGCGTGAGGAGCGCCAGACAAAGTAGATACCTGCAACGATGAATGGGATGCTGAGAATCTGCCCCATATCGATTGGCAAACTTGCTTCGAAATCAACCTGATGTTCCTTGAGGAATTCGATCACGAATCGTCCCCAAAAGATTGCGATCAAGAACTTGCCAATGAGCTGACCTGGACGTTGAAGCGCAACACCCTTCTTGTAAAGCGACCAAAGCCACACAAAGACGACGAGGCATAGGAGTGCTTCGTAGATCTGCGTTGGGTGACGCCATACGGGTGCGACGGTATCCACGCGTTGAAACCAGAATGCCCACGGCACATCAGTTGCTCTACCAATGATCTCCGAGTTCATCAGGTTCCCGATGCGGATACACATGCCTGAGAGTGCTGCAACGATCGCAAGACGATCGAGCAACCAGATCATCGGGTAGCCCGCGTACTTCTTGTGGAAGAGCCACAGTCCAGTGATGATACCAAGCGCACCACCATGACTAGCAAGTCCACCCTTCCACACGGCAAACAAATCAAGTGGGTTTTGGAGAACGATCTCGGGCTCGTAGAAGACCACATGGCCAATGCGTGCACCTAGCACTGTGCCTAAAATCATGTAGATCGTGAGCGAGTCTAACTGACGGAGATCCTTCTTCTCGGCGAGAAAGATCTTCTTCATCACGATAAACGACAGGTAAAAGGCGAGCGCGAACATCACACCGTACCACCGCGGTGAAAGCGGTCCGACGGTGAACATGATCGGATCAACGTTCCATTCAATCATAGGTGCGAAACTAAACAGAAGTGCCCGACCAATGGTCGGGCACTGCATGTGAATCTATGGTTAGAGGCCTTACTCGCCGAGTTCTGCGTCAGCAAGTGGCGTTTCGATGATCACCTGAACCGTACGGTTGAAGAAGCGACCTTCTGGCAACTCGTTCGAGTAGAGAGGCTCTTCTTCGCCAGTACCACGTGACTGAAGCGACGAGAATGCCGATGTGCGCTTCTTGATGAAGTTCTCAGCTGTGCGAGCACGATCTTCCGAGAGCTTCTTGTTACGTGTGTCCAGACCGACGATGTCTGTGTGACCTTCAATGCGGATGTCCGATGACTTCTTCACGCGTGGGAATACCCACGTTGCCATGATGCGCTCGTTGAGTTCGCCAGCTTCTGGAGAGTCGAACTTGAAGAGGATCAGGTTGTACTTCTCGAGTGTCTTTTCTGCGCCACGCTCAGTACCCATCATCTTCGATGAGACGCGCTTGACAGGAACTGTTACGGTGTCGGACTTACACTCTTGACCGTTCTTCGATGTTACCACGAGAACTGCCTTGAATGGGTTCAGACCAACTTCAGCAGCACCTTCTGCACCCTTTTCCTTCGGGTACTCAAGATCTGTGTTCTGCCAGTCCCACTGCGTTGATGCATCTGCTGTACCAACAGCTGTGAGCGTATTCCATGGCTGACCGTTACGAAGGATCTCGATGCGACGTGATGCGACGATGTTCTCGTCGATACCGTTCGCCATTGTCCATGTCATACGGTCTGGATCTGGGCTGACCGTAGGGTCGTTGTCCAGGATTGGACGCTGTACTTCCCAGAGATCATCAGCTGTTCCGCCCGAGAAGCGGAATTCTGTGCGGCGGTTTTCGACGATACCGAACGAATCCTTCGGATTCGAACGAACTTCTGGCCATCCGCGAGCTGTAAGCTTCATGCGGCTTTCGCTGATACCCCAGACGTTCTTGAGGTAGTCATACACAATCTGTGCACGACGCTTCGAAAGGTCCGAGCTCTTGTCTTCGTTTGTTTCGTCAAGACAGCCAACGATTTCGACGTTCACGTTTGGATACTTGCGCAGGCGGTATCCGTAGATGTTCATCACGTGGTAGTACTTATCGAGTGTACCACCAGGAATGCGCTCGTCGTTGAAGTCTGATGTTTGGCCGCTTGTGATTTGCTTGTAACGACCAGGGATTGTTGCTTCGCCGAGGTTAAAGAACACGTATGGGAGGAGCGGATAGAGCTGGATCGTTGCACGCTCTTCCATCACCAGACCCTTGAAGCCGTTGTTCTTGCCCTTTGCCCACTTCGAGAATTCCATCTCGGCGGCGAGCTTCGGACGCTGACCAAGTGTGATTGTCTTGCGGATTTCTGTCTGCTGCTTTGCTTCGTCTTGGTTTGTCGTCTTACCTGGATCCTTCACGTCGATTGTGATCGAGCGCTCGCCGTACGTTGGCGACGATGCTGTGACGGTGAATGACGTCATACCATCACGTGCGCTTGCAAGACCGTAATCATCGTCAGAAACGATGATGTTCGATTCAACGCGCTGGATGTCGACGCTATCCTTGACCGAGCGTGATGTCTTGTTGTTGCGGAAGGTAAGCGTAGCTGGAACGTTCTGACCAGTACACTCGTCGATCACATTCACGATAACGTTGACAGCGCGGAAGTACGTTGGGATGAATGCCATGAAGACATCGATCTCACCCTGATATCCAGGGATGTCCGTACGGCGCGACGAGAAGTACAGAACGTCACCAGAGGCTGGCAACGAGATGAACTGTTCGTCTTGCGGCGTGTTGATTGGTGCTGGCAGCGGCTGTGGCTTCGACCACTTCTCGCGACCATCACGTTCCTTTTCGCCAGTCTTCTTTGTGCGATAGAAGTCGAGTCCGCCCATGTTTGGCGTGTGACCATTCGATGCAAAGAACAGCGTGTAGCCGTCGGATGCGATGAACGGAGACACTTCTTGCTTCGATGTGTTGACTTCTGGTCCGAGATTCTTTGCTGGCTTCCACTCACCGAGATCGTCGTCCCAGTCGCTGTACCAGATGTCGATGTCGTCGTCGCCTTCGCCATTCGGATTCGTTGGCGATGGACGGTTCGATGAGAAGTACAGGCGTGACTTGTCAGGAGAGATCGTTGGCTGTGAGTCCCAGTATTCTGAGTTCACTGCACGGCCAAGGTTACGTGGCTTCGACCAGCGATCGCCTTCGATGTCTGCAACGTAGATGTCGCAGTCACCAAGACCGTCAGCGCGGTTACAACCAGTGAAGAAGAGTGTTTGGCGATCAGCTGCGATCGATGCGACACCTTCGTTCATGATCGTGTTCACACCAGCATCGAGCGTATCGATGTTGACTGGATCACTGAAGATCGTGTCAAGGTTGTTTGCCTTACGAGCCGACCAGAAGTCGTGCGAGAAGTCGCCATCGCGCGTCACACGGCTGCCCGGACGGTTCGACACGTAGAAGAGTGTCTTACCATCGGCACTGATCGTTGGACCGTAATCAAGACCCTTATGGTTGATCACCTTCCCGAGATTCAAGATTCGGATCTTCTTGGGGTCTTCAAGAATATCTCCCCGTGAGTCCTCATCTGCCGAAGGTGTTGCCTCAATGGTCAGACCAATGAGGTACAACTCAGGTTCCGATGCTGCGGCATGCCCAAACGCAACAAGGAATAGAGCGCTGAACAAGACCGTCACCAATCGCTGCATCATACACATCCCGTCCTAATGGTGATTGTGTCCCAACCACTTGGGTCCCAAAAGATGATCCGCTGCCCCCAGGCAACGGACGGAAAAAATAGGTAATTGTGGATAACCACCCAAGCCCAGAGTTACAGAATGTGGCGGAGTTCCAACAAAAACTGAAAGGAACGCACCGAGAAGCCCGTTCCCTGAGCACTGATCGAAGTTATTGGCTGAAAATACTGAAGCATTGGACTCAGCATGACCTTTTTTGAGAGGTTCACGTCGACCCCCACCCCACCAAAAAGGCCAAGTTGCAGGGGCTGAAGTTCCTTAACAGGTCCGTCCTGAAGCACCACCGACGATCCATCGACGCCAACCAACTCGGCCGAGGCAACTTCTCCGTTGGGAAACACCACTTCCGATGTCGTCAGGGTCTTGCGGTGGACGAGGGACGAGGACAATACGTAGCCCACAGACGCCCCGGCACGTACGAAAACGGGTCCGAAGGGCTTGAGTTTGACGTACGGCATTACTGTCACCACATCGAGCGCCAGATCGGCCTCGTTCAAAAACGTCATTGGTACGGTAAACTCACGTCCAGATGGGCTTTTCTGAGCCACCCCTTCGATTTCCGTGAACTGGCCAGTAAGTCCGCGACGGTCGTACCCAACAGCGACACCCCAGATGAGTTGGGAGCGCGTCAGACGCTCGAATACACCACCCACAACAAACTGGGTGCCGCCCCCTCCCGTGAAATCACACTGGCAGTCGGTGGTAATTGTGCCGCCCTGCATCACCCCTCCGAGTCCTGCAAAGCCCCCTACCTGACTGTAGACGAGACGCTTGCGGGCGGCGATGGGATCGCTGTCCATCACATTGACTTGCGCCACTCCTGTCGCTACCGTGAGGAGCGAGAGAAGGACGACGACAAGGATCGACAACGCTGGGCGCATGGCTTCCTGGAGTTCCAAACGAGAGATGAACAAACTTGCTATCATTCGGGGTCAATCGCAACAGAACATTGTTGACTATACTTGTGTCATGACAGAGTCTACAGCACCTTCGACCGCCGAACGTGATGAACAGGCGGCACCGACGATCGAGAATTCCTCGACGACGATCTTCCAAACTGCACGCGGCACAGCAGTGAAACTCCTGAGTCGGTACGAAAATTCCGACTCGTACATCGACAAGTTGCTCGATGCAGAGCTTCGCCGCTCGGAGCTTGAAGCTGCAGACCGAGCATTAGTTACAGAACTTGTCAATGGCACGGTCCGCTGGCAATCACGTCTCGACTGGGTCCTGACGGGATTCTATCACGGCGAATTCGCCAAGTGCCTGCCACTGGTCAAGAATGCGATGCGCATTGCGTTGTACCAGATCATGTTCCTGTCGAAGATCCCCGCTCCCGCTGCGATCAACGAATCTGTTGAGCTGGTCAAGCGCATTAAGGGCGACCGCCACGCAGGTATCGTCAACGGCGTGTTGCGCAACATTCTTCGCAACATCCAGACGATTCGCTACCCAGACCGTTCAGAGAATGAAGCGCTGCATCTCTCGGTGCACTACGCGCACCCACAGTGGATCGTCAAGCGCTATCTCGAACGCTATGGCAGTGAGGGTGCCGAAGCACTGCTCTCGGCCAACACACACCGTCCGATGCTCACGCTGCGCGTGAACACGATGAAGACCACCGTGGCCGACGTTGAGCGCCAGCTCACGGAAGCCGAAATCAAGTACGAACTCTCCCCTGTACATCCATCGAGCGTGCTCATCACATCACTCCGTGATGTGCGATCACTCCCGCTGTTTCAAGAGGGTCACGTATCGGTACAAGACGCAAGCGCGAGCCTCGCTGTTCAGCTTGCCGATCCAAAACCTGGCATGCGCGTGATTGATCTCTGTGCTGCGCCTGGCGGCAAGGCGGTTCACGCAGCCGAACTAATGAAGAACCAAGGCAGCGTGATTGCGCTCGAGAAGTACGAATCAAAGCTGCGGTTCATCGAGGAAAACGCAGAACGTTCTGGCTGCTCAATCGTTCGTCCAGAACATGGCGATGCGCGCACGTACGAGACGAAGGAGCTCGCAGATCTGGTGTTGGTCGACGCACCATGCTCTGGACTCGGCACGTTGTCGAAAAAGCCAGACATCAAGTGGCGTCGCGACATCGACGACATTCGCAAAATGTCCGTCACACAGCGCGAAATCCTCGACCATGCCGCGCAGCTCGTAGCCGTGGGTGGTGTAATTGTGTACTCGACGTGCTCGATTGAACCCGAGGAAAATGGCAACATCGTTCAGTGGTTCCTCGAGAAGCATCCAGAGTTCGCGCTCGATCCAGCAGACACACGTCTCCCCGGAGATGTCTGCAAGGATGGAATGCTCCAAACCCTGCCGCATCTGCATAAGTCAGATGGAGCATTCGGTGCGCGCTTAGTGCGCACGCGCTAACACGCTGCGATTACTGTCGTGGACGCCACGGCACATCAGCAACGCCAAGCAGGGCGTTTGCTGCACGTGCTGCTGTAAACAAGTAGTCCGACAGACGGTTGAGATACCGCACAACATGTGCACCAACGTCCTCGTACGACGCTAATGCGACAGCGTTGCGCTCTGCGCGACGGCACACAGTGCGCGCTACATGCAGATGCGCGGCTACAGGCGATCCACCCGGCAGGATAAACGTCTTCAGTGGCTCGAGCGCGTCGTCGTGTCCATCAATCCACTGCTCGAGCTCGGCGATGTGCTCATCGCTGATACGCGGCACATCATATGCCGGCGGCGGATCGAGCGGTGTGGCGAGATCAGCGCCGAGCGTGAAGAGTACCGACGAGATACTCCGCAACTGCACAGCGAGTGTTTCGGGAACCTCTGTTGTAAGCGCGACTCCGATAATCGAGTTCAGCTCGTCAACAGTTCCGTAGGTTTCGATGCGAAGATGGTCCTTGCGAACGCGGGTGCCCCCGAACAATCCGGTGGTGCCGTCGTCGCCAGTTTTGGTATAGATGCGTGTTGCCATGTGGATACGAAGATACCCCCTTTCCATGGCTTTTGTAGGTTTGTGCACTATGCGAGCACTCAACATTCTGTTTATTGGCGATGTGGTTGGTCACGTTGGCCTGCGCGAGCTGCTCAGGAACCTGCCGTCACTGCGCGAAACGTATCACCCCGATTGCATCATCGTCAACGGCGAAAACATTGTCGATGGTAAGGGGCTTTCCGAAAAAGAGGCCGACGAGCTGTTTGCTGCCGGGGTGCATTGCATCACGACAGGCAATCACATCTGGGAAAACTGGAAGGCACGTCCACTCCTTGCGTCGAATGCCAACGTGCTCCGTCCGATCAACTATCCGAGCGAAAACCCGGGTCGTGGCTGGACGTTGATTACGCTTCCAGATAAACGCACGATTGGCGTGATTCAAGCGCAAGGTCGCGTGTACATGCAAGCAATCGACTGTCCGTTCAAGGGCGTTGATGCAGCGATCAACAAGATCGCTCCGCAGACGAAGGTGATCTTCCTCGACTTCCATGCTGATGCGACGGCCGAAAAGATTGCAATGGGTTGGCACTGCGACGGACGCGTGAGCGCCGTCGTTGGCACACACACGCACGTGCAGACAGCCGACGCGCGCATCCTCCCGCAAGGGACTGCATACCTGACCGATGTCGGTATGACGGGTCCGTATGACAGCGTGTTGGGAATGAAGAAAGACATTGCACTGCGCCGATTGCAGCTTCAAACAGCACACAAGTATGAAATAGCAGATGGCGACGTTCGTATCTGTGGCGTACACTGCGTGGTCGACGAGGATACCGGCAAGGCCGTCGCGATCGAACCGTTTATGTTGCCGCGCCCTGCGACACGCACGAGCTAATCACCTACTACCGAGCAGACACGTATGGCTTCGACGAATGTGATGATGCACCAGAAGGTTAAAATCCTTTGTACCATGGGTCCGGCCATTGCGTCGGCCGCAAAGATCACTGCACTTGTGCAAGCGGGAGCAAACGCGTTTCGCCTAAACATGTCGCACGGATCGCATGAGAGCCACACTGCTTACATCAAGGCAATTCGCGACACTGAGCGTAAGCTCGGCATCTACCTTCCCATCATCGCCGATTTGCAGGGTCCGAAGATTCGCGTTGCTGATTTCAAGGATCGTGAGTCGATCCCGCTTGTGAACGGACATGAAGTGCGGATCGTCGATGCGTCGATGCTCAAGTCGCTCAAGCTTCGCACAAGCGACGAAATCATCCCCGTTACGTATCCAACCATCGCAAAGGATGTGAAGAAGGGCGACGTTCTTCTTTTCGACGACGGTCTGCTCAAAGTGCAGGTGCGCGATACCGACGGCAAGGTTGTTCGTGGTGTGGTGATCCATGGTGGCGCACTCAAACCACGCAAGGGGCTCAACCTGCCGCACACAGCTGTTTCGCAGCCTGCGCTCACAGCGAAGGACCGCGCCGACGTGCGATTCGCGATCGATCAAAATGTCGACTACATCGCACTGTCGTTCGTTCGCACTGCCGACGATGTTCAGCACGTTCGCCGCTACATCACAAAGCTCGGCGGTCTGCAATGGGTGATCGCCAAGATTGAGAAGCCTGAAGCGCTCTCAAACATCGAAGCCATTGTTGATGCATCAGATGCTGTGATGGTAGCGCGAGGTGATCTGGGTGTAGAGATTGCTGCGGCTGCTGTCCCGATCGTGCAGAAGCGACTGATCGGCATGTGCAACGCCAAGGCAAAGCCGGTGATTACGGCAACACAGATGCTTGAGTCGATGATCCTTGCACCACGTCCAACGCGCGCCGAAGCGAGTGACATTGCAAACGCTGTGCTCGACGGCACAGATGCGGTGATGCTCAGCGCAGAGACGAGCGTTGGCTCATATCCCGTTGAAGCTGTTCACTACATGCGTACGATTTGTCAGGAAGCTGAATCCGTCCTCCTCAATGATGGAGAGATTCATGTTGGGTATGAACCAGCACCTGATGGCAATCGCACAAACACGGAATCCGTAGCAATGGCCGTTGCGCACATTGCAGAAGAAAAACGCGTGGCCGCGATCGCCAGCCTCAGCTACAGCGGTGAAACATCGCGTCTGATTTCGAATCGACGTCCTCGCGCACCAATCTTCGCGATCACCACGGAAGTAGCCGTTGCTCGTCGCATGGGCCTGCTTTGGGGCGTGACTGGCATGACCTTCAAGAAGACATCGTCAACAGACCAGGCCATAGAACAGATAAAGGCGCTCCTCGTAAAAGAGAAGCGCCTTCCTGTGGGATCAACTGTTGTGTTTACGGTAGGACGACCACTGGTTGGTCGCGCCCGAACGAACATGCTGTCAATCGAAACGCTGTAACGCGTTACTTCTTTTTCTTGCCCGTGCCCTTGCTTGGAGCCGGTGTCGATGCTGCCGGTGTGTCGGCAGGATCCTTGCCACGCTCTGATTCAGGCTTGAGGACGAACTCTGCAATGTTTGCACCACCAAGGTAGGTCTTCGCAGCCGCGAGCACCTGCTGTGGCGTGAGCTTTGCGATAAGTTCATCACGCAGGTTCACATTCGTGAATGGTTCGCCGTCGCGCTCGAACTGCGACATTACGCTGAGCCAGAAGCGATTCGTCTTCATGCCCGTTTCACGCTCCTTCTTCTGCATCTCACGGACCTTCGCGACGAGAGAGTCAGGAACAGCAGTTGTGCGCAGAGATGCCATCTCGCTCTTGACAACATTCACAAGTTCATTCGCGCGCTCAGGCGCGCAGCTGAACATGACCGACACAGAATACTCTTGTGTAGGAATGCGTGTGAAGTTTGGCATCACGTTGACGAAGTACACCCCGCCCTTTTCTTCACGCATCTGCTCACGCAACTGAATCTCCATTACCTCGCAGAGTGCAAGTAGATCGTAGCGCTCGCGTGGACCGTACGTGATTGGTCCAGATGTCGAGAGAACAACAAAGCTCTTCGGATCGACACCCTTGTACACTGTCTTGCGGAACTGGCCCTTGCGGCTGCGGATACCAACGTCTTTCCACTGTTCCTTCGTTGGCGACGATGGAAGCGATGCGATGTAGGTTTCGACGTACTTCTTCAGCATCTCCTCGTCGAAGTTGCCCACGAAGTAGAATGTAAAGTCACTTGCTGCTGCAAAGCGCTGACGGAAGAAGTCGTACGCCTTATCGAGATCAACCTTGTCGAGATCAGCTTCCGACATGGATCGGACGCGTGGATGGTTGTTTGTAGCAACCACCATGATCGTATCAAAGAAGGTTGCTTCCGGACTCTTCTCCTTGTTCGCCAGGTTAGCCTTCATCGAGGCTTTCCAAGCTGCGAATGCTTCCGGATCCTTGCGTGGCTGTGTAAAGCCAAGGTGCAGGAGCTCGAACAACGTGCGCAGATCCTTCGGCGATGCCGAACCACTGATGCTCTCCTGCTCCATCGATACGCTTGGCGAGATCGCTACATTCTTGCCTGCAAGCATCTTCGTGAGATCGGTCGTCGAGAAGCTGGCAACGCCACCGTTGTCGATGATCTCGGCTGCTACCATTGTTGTGAAGTGGTCAGCTTCCGGCGACAATGAGCGGCCGCCCCAGCTTTGTGCAGAAAACAGAATTTCATCGTTCTTGTAGTCAGTCTTCTTGTACACCACGCGTGCACCGTTCGACAGTGTCAACTCAGTGCCACCAATCTCCTTGAGTGTACGGAGACCAGTAATTGTTCCCGGGGTTGGCGGCGCATCCATCAATGGCTTTGTTGGAGCTGTATCGACGTAGGCATCAATCTTCTTCGCTTCAACAGCAGCCATGAGATCGCGCACTTGCTGCTGTGTTGGCTTGACATATCCGTTGCCGTCTGGTACAGAAATCGTAACAACGCGATTCTCCTTGCCAAACATCGCAACAGCTGCCGCCTTAACGTCATCAAGTGTGATCTGCGGAAGCAACGTCTGATAGATTTCCCACTCGTGCACAATGCCAGGCACCTGCTCACGCGACAGAATGTGGCGTGTGAGTTCTTGCGCAAACTGCTGTGATTCCGACTTGTCGCGCTCGTTGTAGTACTTCTCCATCATCGACAGCATCGCGTCCTTGCTGCGAGCAAGCTCAGTTGCTGTGTAACCATGACGCTGCACGCGTTCGACTTCCGTCAGAAGAGCATTCACGCTCTTGAGCACATTCTTATCCGACGCTGTCACCGAAGCGTACGTCGCGCGTGTCTCGCGAGCCAATGCGAATGTTCCCGATCCTGCCGCTGAAAACGGTGGTGGGTTCTTGCGCGTCAATTCTTCGAGGCGTCGGTTCAGGAGATCGAATGCCAACTGCTGCGTGATTTGACGCTTATAGTCGCCATACGTGCGGACCGTATCCGATGGACGCTTGATGTAGAGTTCAGCACTTGCTTGCGTGAGTTCAGGGTCCGACGCGATCGAGATCAGCGTTTCGCTGTGTGCTGGAAGCGCGAGTTGCGGACGGCGTGATGCTGACTCACCGCTCGATGGAATCGATGTGAAGTACTTCTGTAGGTACTGCTCCACTGTTGATGGATCAATATCTCCAACGATCACAACAGACATGTTTTCCGGACGGTACCATGTGCGGTAGAAACGACGGAGGTTTTCGCCTGGTGCGCGGAGCAATACGTTCGTGTCGCCAATCACGTCACGAACAGCATACTTCGACTTGTAATAGATGAACGGACGGTGAATGTCGTTCACGCGTGCTCCTGCCCCCTTACCCAAGCGCCATTCCTCCATCACGACTCCGCGCTCTGCATCGATATCTGCGTCTGCGTACGTCACACTGCCCGCCCAGTCGCGAAGCACTTGGATGCCCTTGATGAAGTCGTTCGGACGTTCCAGAGGCACCGTTATCATATACACGGTCTCGTCCGCATTTGTATACGCGTTGAGGTCGGCACCGAAACGCACACCCATCGACTCGAGGAAGTTCACAAGTTCGAGTTTTGGGAAGTTCTGTGTGCCGTTGAAGGCCATGTGCTCACAGAAGTGCGCCAGACCATTCTGATCGTCGTCTTCCAGCACTGCACCAGCATTCACAACGAGCATCATCTCTGCACGCTTTGCAGGACGATCGTTCTTGAGAATGTAGTACGGAATGCCGCTCGACAGTTTTCCGACCTTAACTGCTGGGTTAAACCGCACAGTATCCGAGAGCGCAAACGTTGTTTGTGCTGCCAGACTTCCTACGGCGAGTGTTATCGCAAGAACGAATGCAAACAGTCGATTCATGAACAGCTCCTGAGCTGCCCCAAGGGGGCGTGTGAGATACGAAGGCCACAAAACTACGGTAGAGCTCGCGTTCGTGACGGGCCGTTGGACGTCGGAACGCATCAAAAGTTGCAGGGATGGCAGCTGTAACAAGAACCGCGATGGCGTGTCGCACACCCCAACTTCGAACTTTTATCGACCGACGGTGTGTTCATGCCACAACAATCCTGCTTCGTAGGTTTGTAGGATTGCACACTATCTATCTCGCCACAGGTACATCATGGACCAGTCATTGAACGGCATCTCCTTCGAGCTCAGCGAAGAACAAGAATCTCTTCGCAGCCACATTCGAGCTTTTGTCGAAGAAGAGGTGAAGCCAATTGCTCTCCAATACGACGAGTCCCAAGAGTTTCCGCACGAGGTATTCCGTAAGCTGGGCGACCTTGGATACCTTGGAATCGTTATCCCGACGGAGTACGGTGGCGCAGGAATGGGCTACATGGAGTACGCCCTCGTTGTGGAGGAAGTTGGTCGTGGATGTCCAGCAATCGCGCTGGGCGTGGCTGCACACAACGGTTTGTGCACAGGCCATATCTACCGATTCGGTTCAGAAGAACTCCGTCAGAAGTACATCCCACGTCTTGCCAAGGGCGAAACGATGGGCGCATGGGGTCTGACCGAGCCGAGCGCTGGTTCCGATGCGGGTGGTACACGCACGACGGCTGTGCGCGATGGCGACCATTGGATCATCAATGGTGCAAAGAACTTCATCACACACGGCAATGTCGGCGATATCTGTGTGGTGATGGCGGTGACGGATCCAAACGGTGGCAAGCGTGGCATCTCTGCGTTTGCTATCGATAAGTCGATGGCCGGCTTCTACGGCTCAAAGAAAGAAAACAAGCTGGGCATGCGTTGCTCAGATACCGCAGGTCTCACGTTCGACAACGTCCGCGTACCTGCGTCGCATCTCATCGGTAACGAGGGCGAGGGCTTCATTCAAGCGCTCCAGATCCTCGACGGTGGTCGTATTTCGATCGCTGCGTTGAGTGTTGGTCTTGCGCAAGGGGCGTTTGAAGCTGCACTGAAGTACAGCACAGAGCGCGTACAGTTCGGGAAGCCAATTGCCAACAATCAGGCAATCCAGTTCAAGCTCGCGAAGATGTCGATGGAAATCGATGCTGCTCGCATGATGACGTACAAGGCAGCATGGATGCGCGACCAAGGCATGGACTTCACTGTTGCAGCGTCGCAAGCGAAGCTCTTCGCATCTGAAGTTGCTGTTCGCACTGCGGAAGAAGCAATTCAGATTCACGGTGGCTACGGCTACGTGAAGGAGTATCCGGTCGAGAAGTTCTGGCGCGATTCGAAGCTTCTCACCATTGGTGAAGGCACGAGCGAAATCCAGAAGGTCGTTATCTCGCGCAAGCTCGTCGCAGAACTCTAATCATTCGCGTTCCGCGGATCCTACTTACGTCGCAGGGGCAACGGTGTTCCATCGACGTTTGGCAGGGCTATGCCTAACAGCGAGGCGAGGGTTGGTGCGAGATCCACGGGAGCAACCGAGGCCGATGGTGTATCGGAACCGATGCGACTGCCAATCATCATGAGCGGCACCCATTGATCGTAGTCATACGGCGTGCCGTGTGTGGCTGGATTGCTTCCAAAGATCCAGTACCGTTTCGGGTATATCACAACATCGCCACTGCGTGCTCGATGCATGCTTCGTCGCACAGCTGCCGCTGTTGCGCTATCGACACCGGGTGGTACCACGCCGTCGAGCAATGATGATGGTGTTGCGACGATGGCAAGATGTGGGTGACGTCGAAGAGCTGCCACGACGGTATCGATCACGTCCTGACGTTGGGTGGACTGCAATGCTGAGTCGCGCAGATAGATCGATGGTGGCATCACGTGGTCGACCCACGAGCCCCCTTGCGGCGCACCAAAGTGCTGTGTGAGCTTCGTGTTGATGAGTTGCTTGATCTCCGATGCACGCAAGCGTCCAGCATCAACGGATGTGTGTTGTGGCTCTGCTGCTTGCCGAATCACTTCAGGGACTGGTCCAACTCCGTGATCAGATGTAATCACGAGCACATACTTGCTGCGTCCGACCCGACGATCAAGCTCGGTAATGAGTCGAGCGATTTCGCGATCGGCGTGCACATAGAGCTCTTGCACTTCACGGCTATCCGGACCATACAAGTGTCCAACATAGTCGGGTGTTGATACACCAACACACAAGATGTCGGGTGCTGCATCACGTCCGAGTTGTTCCTTCTGGAGGACGAGCAGTGTAGCATCGAAGAGCATGCGCATGCTAAACGGACTCAGCGCTACTTGCGACGAGAAGGTGTCGCTCGCGACAGGAGCAGAGATTCTGTACGGGAAGCTGCGTCGATCGCGATTACCCGGGATGCTCCCTTCACCGCGCACATCGTCGGTTGCTGGCCATAGGCTGTCGGGAATCTCCGTGCGCCAGACAGAGTCTGCATACCGTCGAGCATCGACACGTGAGCGCAGCTCGGGCAACCAGGTAGGCGTCGGATATGCAGTGCTTGTTGTCCAACCACCAGCCTGTGGATCGTACCATACACAAGCCGTTGCGCGCGGACCTGCCATGAGGATACTCGCACGATCCTTCAGGGAAAGGCCGATGACCTTTGATCGTGGTGACGCTGCACGAAGCAGATCACCAACGGTCGGCACCTCGAGTTTGATCGCGCTCTTGCGTCCGGGAGCATCGTCTGTGCAGTATCCGCACACGCCCGTGCGCGCATCGCAGAAGTCGTTGCCCACGATGCCAGTCTTCCACGGGTAACACCCGGTCAGCAGTGCCGCATGACCGGGACCCGTAATGTTATTCGCGTGCTTGTAGTAGCATCGATCGAAGACCACGCCCTCGCGCGCGATGCGCGTGAATCCGTGCTGACCGATGAATCGCTGGAACGATGCATAGTAATCGCCGCGATGCTGATCAAAGGACACCACAACGATCAAGCGTGGTGGTGTAACAGGTCCGCCAGACGCCCATGCGAGTGCAACAGACCAAAGGAGATGTACAACGAGGAGAAGGTGCTTCATCACCCGCAATTATAACTGTCCCAGCATCCTCATCGTTGTTGCCACTTCATATGCCTGCTGTTGATTGTACTCGGACGTGATCTTGCGGTGGTTCACCAGATCGATGATCGTTCCGATGCCACAGATGCCACCCGTGAGCATGTACAGCACACCGATGCCAATGCTCCCCACCACAAATCGATGAATCCCGGCAAATCCCAGGAAACCGACGAGCGCAAGAATCAGAATCATGGACGACTCTTTCCGGCGGTGACGGTACATCATCGCGAATTGCTGCGCCTGAACCTCGGTCATCGGCGACATCAGCATGTTGAGGTAGCCGATTTCTTCTGGATCAGCATCTGGGATGTATTGGAGCACATTTGCCATCGTGGTACCCTTGGGAATGTTTTCCGGCCTCTGCGGACGGGTTGAAAGATGCGTGCCGGGCATGTGAACATGCGTAAGGCATTGAATTCTATGGTAGTTGCCGATATTTCCCGTGATCTTCAATGTTCAGGGGGCTTCGATGCCCCCTCCCGCAAGCGCGAAAAGATGCACCCGATATCAGCATTCCAGGGGCTGTTGTACGCCCGCAGACGCCAAAGGTTGCAGGGTTCCTGTGGAAATCGTCGTAAGGTATTTGCTGGACATGGACCTTACCCGTATATTGCGCGTCTCTTTTCATAACAACGCCAGCAAATTCTCATGTACGCAGTCGTCGAGATCTCAGGTCAACAGTACGCGGTCGCTCCAAAGCAGACCGTGAAGGTTCCTCTCATGGACAAGAATGTTGGCGACACTGTTGAGTTCACCAACATCCTTCTCGCAAGCGATAACGGCAAGGTTGCTGTTGGCGCACCATACATCAAGGGTTCCGTTAAGGCAACTGTTGTTGAGCATGGTAAGGGCGACAAGGTTCTCGTGTTCCACAAGAAGCGTCGTAAGGGCTATCAAAAGCTTAACGGCCATCGCCAGAAGTTCACGAGCATCACCATCACTGACATCAATATCTAAGTAGGCAACAGTCATGGCACACAAAAAAGGTGGCGGCTCTACCAAGAACGGTCGCGATTCAAATGCACAGCGCCTTGGCGTGAAGAAGTTCGGCGGCCAAAAGGTTATCGCTGGCAACATCATCATCCGCCAGAACGGCACAAACGTGCACCCAGGCAACAACGTTGGCCTTGGCAAGGATTACACAATCTTCTCGCTCGTCGATGGAGTTGTGAAGTTCGAGCGCAAGGACAAGACACGTCTCAAGGTTTCTGTCTATCCAGAAGCAAACTGAGTTCCGTGTATTCCCGATGAGAACAACTAACGCCTCCATGTGGGGCGTTTTTTATTGCAACCTTACTTACCCTACACTCCTATGAAACAGCCAGTTCGCGTTGCCGTCACAGGCGCCGCAGGCCAGATCGGCTACAGCCTTCTTTTCCGCATCGCCAGTGGCGAGATGCTTGGTAAGGATCAACCGGTAATCCTCCAACTGCTCGAGCTGACACCAGCGCTCCAAGCACTGCGTGGTGTTGCGATGGAACTCCAAGATTGCGCGTTCCCACTTCTTCATGGTATCACGCAGTCGGACGATCCAATGGTAGCATTCAAGGATGCAGACTATGCATTGCTCGTTGGTGCACGTCCACGCTCGAAGGGTATGGAGCGCAAGGATCTTCTCGAAGCAAACGCACAGATCTTCACGGTTCAAGGCAAGGCACTTAACGCAGTCGCCAGCCGCAACGTCAAGGTTGTGATCGTTGGTAATCCAGCAAACACGAATGCACTCATCACGCAGATGAGCGCTCCAGATCTTCCTGCAGCAAACATCACGGCGCTGATGCGTCTTGATCACAATCGCGCACTTGGTCAGGTGGCCGACAAGACAGGCATCCATACATCGAAGCTGAACAAGATGATTGTATGGGGCAATCACTCCGTCACACAGTATCCAGACATTTCATGTCTTGAAGCAGATGGCGCGAAGATCTGGCCGACAATCAACGATCAAGCATGGTTGGTCGACAATTTCATCCCAACAGTTGCAAAGCGTGGTGCCGCGATCATCGAAGCACGTGGATTTTCATCAGCTGCCTCTGCGGCAAATGCTGCGATCGAACACATGCGCGATTGGGCACTTGGCACACCGGCTGGCGATTGGACTACAATGGGTATTCCATCGGACGGTTCGTATGGCATCCCTGAAGGCGTTGTGTACGGCTTCCCAGTCACATGCTCGAATGGCACATACAGCATCGTGCAAGGCTTGGAGATTTCAGACTTCTCCCGCGAGCGCATGATGGCTACGTATAACGAGCTGCTCGAAGAGCGCGACGGCGTCAAGCACCTTTGGTAATCAGACAAAACGTGAAGCGTTAACACATTCGCTTCGCAAGCACATTTCCATCTGAAGCCCTGACAATGATGTGAAGAACATCATCGTTGGGGCTTCGTTCGTAAATGAGCTTTCGAGCGTCTTCTGTCCTCGCCACGATACCGCCCTGAGCATCCATGATTTCAATGATGACGTTCGACTGGGTCGAGGTCCATTGAACAACCATGGTGCTACCGTGAACATGAACGTTGACCACAATTCATCAGCTGTGAGGGGTGTAACTGTTGTCCCATCACTAGACCGTTAGGTCTAATGGCTGGGCGATGAATATAGGTAGAATTCGCCCCATGAAGGATGTGACTAAGCTCGTTGGACGGAACGTCCGCAAGCTCCGGGTACAACAGGGTTTCACGCAAGAGCGGTTAGCAGTTCGTGTATCGTTAAGCTCCGATTACGTATCACGCCTTGAGCTGGGCAAGGAAAATCCAACAGTCGATGTATTACAACGTATATCGTCGGCTCTTGGAGTAGGAATTGCATCGCTGTTCGATGCAGATACATCAGTGTGAAGCCGACTCGGGTTCATACGAGCGTCGCACTCGACCTGTGCCTGCGGCAACTTCATCCCACGACGCCGCTTGACGCATCTCGATCACGACAACAGTACATGTCGCCATGCCTCCGTACTCTCCGGATGTGAGATAGTACACAAGGTCGCTTACGCTTGGATTGTGTCCGACGATGACTGCTGATGACACATCGTTAGGAAGCTCTGCAATGAGCGTTAGCAGTGTTCGCAAGGGGGCATCGTAGATACGCGCATCACGATGTACCGCATGTGCGCCTATCCCCCATGCATCAGTGAAGTACGACGCTGTCTCTGTCGTGCGTCGCGCTGTGCTAACAAGCATCACATCTGGGACAGGCTGTTCGTTGGCGACACGTTGCGACATCACGAGTGCATCACGATGTCCGCGTGGCGCAAGTGCGCGCTCGAAATCTGTCTGCGCTTCATCGTGAGCAACCGCCTTTGCATGACGAATAACGATCAGCGTTTTCATTGCGAGCGAACGGTAAAGAGAAGAACCACAGTAACCACCGCTGCACCGATAAACACGACGGGCTGTGCGATGTCTTCCCACAGTGTGGTTGGTCGGGCTGGTACCACACCATGCGACGCCATGTGTTGACGTGAATCAAGCATTGGTACATCCGTTCGCGCTACATGTGCTGTATCGACAAGCCGCACGGTATGGATCTGCGATCCGATCCCTCGCTGAATCGCGGCTACGTCCACTACAACGCTCCGCACTACGGTATCCTGATGCTGAGCGTTGCTATAGGTTGTCTGCACATCACGACATACAACCACGAGTTGTGCAGACGCTGAGGAATCAACGATCTGCGACAGACAACGTCGTGCATTCGCAGGATCACGGAGCATCGTTGCGATCCATGGAGCATCAGGATGCTGCGATACAGTAAAGCGCACACTGGAATCCCCTACACGGGCACAGATCTCTTCACCAGCGCGCACCAGCAATCGCTCGACGACGCGCTGCGTTGGCTCAACGTCTTGAGCATACGCCGCAGTTACTCCGACAGCAACAAGTACGAGGATGATCCAGCGAGCACACATTGCGCTTAACGTCCCGCAACCTGTGCGCGAAGCTTCATCAGACGATCGATCAGTAACGCGTCGTTTTCGTACAAGCCCGGACGTACGCGAAGGGGCCTGCGTCGCCCCTTGATATACACACGAATCACAGCGAACACGCCCCGCACACGCATGCGTCGGTCGCCACCCATCATGATACGTTCGATCTCGTCGACACGGAACATTCGCTCATGAAAGCGGCTGATATACGTGATGCCTTCGTCGCTGATGATGATCGAACGTTTGGCAACGGTGTTGACAACGACTGCGATGAGCGAGACAAGGACGAATGTGCCGAGCAAGGCAACAATCGGATCAGTGAGCACGACGTTGACAAGACCTTGTTGCAGCGTGCTGTTCCATAGTGCCTGTCCAATAACGTAGACAATCAACGTCACGGCATAGATCGCTATCGATTGCCAGTATGCTTCAAGACGAACGGTAAATCGATCGGCGTTCATGGTAGCCCCCTCCATCCGCTTTCGTGAAGAATCAGCATTGCAGCATCACGCGCCGCATGTGGCTTGCCGAGCTCCTTCATCGCTGTAGCCATTGATGCACGACGCGGTGCGTCATGCATCAGATCGACGATCGTTGGCACCAGCGACGATGCAAGGTCTGCATCGCGCACAAGCACTGCGGCATTGCGATTGACGCAAACCTCGGCGTTATGGACTTGTTCGTTTGTAGATGCTGACGGCAACGGGATGAAGACTGCAGGCTTCCCAACAATCCCAAGTTCTGCAATCGTTGTAGCACCGCTGCGCGATACAACGAGATCGGCCGCTGCGTAGGCAACACCCATGTTCTCGACAAACGGCACAACACGCACATTTTCCGGGACAGACGTCGGCGGAGTATAGCCCTTGCCTGTTTGCCATAGCAGCTGCCAAGGTTGCTCGGCGATGCTCGACAGATGTTGCGCTATCGTCGCATTGATCGTGCGTGCACCAAGGCTTCCTCCAAAGACGAACACCGTTGGACGATCCGGATCGAGATGAAGTGCCGTACGTGCATCGCGTGTGTTCGGACGCTGATCAATCTGTGCGCGCACAGGATTGCCAAGATCATGCAGCTTGCTACGAAGCGAGGCAGGGTATCGTGCGATACTCTCGGCAAACGCCACAACAACAGATGATGCATGTGGAGCAAGACGCGCGTTGGTCTTCCCCGGATTCAGATTGCTCTCCAGCACGATCAGCGGAACACCTTCACGGGCTGCCGCGATACCTGCCGGATAGCTGATATACGCTCCGGTGCACACCACTGCGTGCGGACGGAACTCACGGATCGTTTGCCGTGCAATGCGGATCGATGCAAGCACCTTCAACGGCAATGTCAGTGTTGACAGGTGAAGCCCCTTGAAGCCGGCAATCGGCATGGGTACATACCGATAGCCAAGTGCAGGGATGATCGTGTGCTCCATCCGGTCGCGACTACCCAAGAACACCGCGTCGCACGCGTTATTGGTCAGCGCCTGCAGTTGTTCTACAACCGCAACAGCCGGAAAGATATGTCCACCCGTGCCACCAGCGGCAACGAGCACACGAAAGCGATCATCTGATGTGGGTACCTGACGCACGAGCAATAGAATACAGAGTGAAACGCCGGCAAAATAGGCCCTCTTGCGTAATTTCACCCGTTGTTCTCAATCACACGGTTTGATCATGCTCCGCTCTGCACTCCTTCTTCTCGCTGTTGCCCTCGGGTTTGCAGCTTCTTCTGCGCAACCTGCGTCTGTAAAGCAGTACGTACAGCAGGTAGCCGCGGGGTGGACGACTGATGCGAAGAAAGCGCTTCCCGATCTGTTGATCGAGTATCCCGATGACCCGGGCGTGTTGTTCTTGCATGCGGCCCTTGTGGACGATAGCAAGAAGGCTGCTCCATTGCTTGAGCGCATCGTGGAAGCACATCCGAAGAGTGAATGGGCTGATGACGCGATGGCACGTCTGGTGATCTTCGCAGCTACGAAGAACGAAGCCGATCGTGCAAAGAAGCTGTTTGCTACCATGCGCGATCAGTTCTCGCAGAGCGATCTTCTTCCGCTTGTTTATGATGTACTCCGCTCAACAGTTGGTGTACCATCGCCAACGGAGCGTATGACGCAGCAGGTGGCAGCACCGAAGAAGGTTGAAACAGCTCCACCGGCCATGGCCAAGCCATTCACCATCGTAACGAAGAAGACTGCCTCGAAGATTGAAGCGATGAAGCTGATGGAACAGCTCAAGACCAAGCGCCTCCTCGCTCGGATGTCGACAGAGACACTCAAGGGCAAAACCATGTACATCGTAAGCGTTGGTCAGTACGAGACGGAATCCGACGCAGCGGCAGATGCGAAGGCTGTGCAAGCTGTGTGTAAGTGCACACCATCGGTGATCAAGCGCTAATGCGCCCCCTCCTTGCAGCAATTGCGCTTCTTGTGTTTGCGACATCACTGCAAGCACAGAATGCAGACGTAAATGCCGAGCGCGTGTCGATGGACATGCAACTGCTGCAAGCCATTGATGGTCGCGCACCCCTTGGGTCGATGTCGGTGTGGCCACAGTCGATTAATACGCTTCAGAACCAAGCACGCGCTACCGATGACGTGTTCGGTCGGTATATCGATACGTATTACGACCTTCTCCTTCCGAACAACAGCACAGATACCACGATTGCATTCGGCATGCATCGCGGACGGTTTCGTGGTGTGATGTATGGCGATAGCATTGCACGTGCTACGCTCGACCTTGGCATGATGCTGCGTCCGGGCTATGCCCAAGATGGCTCATCTTCAAGCACGTTTCTTCTCGCACGGCCAAGTGTCCGCCTCATGGGTTCCTTCGGCGGTGGCTTTGGCTACGCTATCGACTTATCGAACGGGGCTCGCATTCGCGGTGCATCATCGATGATCGCGCGTACTGATCCTGTGCTTGAGCGCACGCTCAAGTTTGGCATCGAGGATAGCGCGTTCTTTGATCGCTATATCGGCTACGTGCAATATCAATCCGACTGGTTGCGCATTCGGTATGGTCGCGAAGCAATGCAATTCGGCTTCAGTCCGATCGACAACTTCGTACACTCTATCGATGCGCCGCTGCTCGACGGACTCCTCATCGACATACCGTACAAGAGCTTCCGCTTTACCATGACGCACTCCGCTGCCAATGGCACCGATACGCTTGGCAAGGCAGTACCCGGCAAGTTCATCGCCACGCATCGCGTTGCATTCGACCCAGCGCCGTGGTTGAGTATGTCTCTCAGCGACATGATCGTGTATTGGGGCAGGGGGCTCGACTTTGCCTATCTTAATCCCCTCGCCTTCTTCGTGTCGGCCGGACTCGGCACACCGGAGCGCAATGCCAACGACAACTCGATCATCGCCTTCGACATTTCCGTGCGTCCGTTCAACGGCACCATGATCTACGGATCGTTCGTTGCTGACGATCTCAACTTCGGATCTATCGGCGACACATCAATTGCTGGCAATAACAACAAGTTCGCCTATCAGCTTGGAGCATCGCAACTCATCGGTGGCTCTGCAGGCTCGGCTGGACGCACAC
The DNA here is from genome assembly GCA_964432155.1 of uncultured Melioribacter sp. Lineage (GTDB taxonomy): Bacteria > Bacteroidota > Ignavibacteria > Kapaibacteriales > Kapaibacteriaceae > UBA10438. The sequence continues at coordinate 25,140 of CAYSMF010000014.1, forward strand.
TGTTGAGTCTTGAGTATGCTCGCATCGATCCATTCACGTTCTCCCATCGGAGCATGAACGCCTCGTACACAACGCTTGGCGCACCGATCGGCTACAACATGCAATCGAACTCCGATCGCATAGCATTCCAACTTCGACACTGGTTGACGGCACGCACCTTTGTGCGTGTCGATCTCGACTACACACGTCATGGCGAGAACATCCTCGACAGCACCGGACGTATCGTCATGGGCGAGGATCCACGCTTCCCGGGTGAAGGCTACCAAGTTCCTGTCGGCAATGTAGGGGGCGACATTCTCCGCGGTGATGGCGACTTCCTTTTCGGCAACGCCTTCCTTCGCGGCAACGTTAGTCACCAGCGCCGCATCCGTGTGTGGTTCTCTGCCGAGTGGATGCCGAATATCTTCACCGATCTCCGTGTTGGCTACACCAACCGCAACGGCGGCAACACGCCCGAAGACTTTTTCTTCGGCTCGCTCGAGTTACGCGTCGGGTATTGAACGCTTCACGCGTCAACAACTGCGACATTACTCCCCTGTTTCATTACAGGAAGACAGCTTCATTACATCGACCGTAGGTATGACCGTAGATGGCATTGTGAATTGCTGATGTTTGCTGCATCAGTTGAGCTTTTTGCAGCAGCACTCGTCGGATGTTCCAACGAGACGATAGTTGGGTCAGCGCAATCAGCACGACACACGAACTCGAAGCTTGAAAGTGCAATTGCACGGGTTCAGTACTACACCCCCCCGGAATGGAGGTAAGTTCATCTGGCCTACGTACCCGAATTTTGTTACCGGAATCTCACAGTCGAACTCACATTATCAGAATCAGTCTACTGGAGCCGTGACAATTATGTGTTACCCGAGCAATCTCACATGCTTCACGGTATCAGGCTATGAAATATCAGTCAACGAAGGCGGTCCCAATCATTTCAATCCCGGCCAAGGCGGTACTGCCTACGTAGTTGAACAGGGACCTTAGTATTCCTGATCTTGTCAGTCGAAGTCGGAGCAGTACGGCCACCTACTGCTCTGACGTCGATACTACGCATACGCTACCTTGTTGAATATCATTTTCGTTCGTGTCAAGCATGGAGCGTCTAATGACATCATATGCCAGATGGTTCATCATTTCTACAATCACATTGTATTGCTGCCTAGCAGCCGGCTGCTCACTTCGCAACCATCCTCAATGGAAGCATATAGTCGCATCAGAGATGGTCATCGATGAGAGCATTGCAACCCTCTCTCGACCATCAGCCATTATTCCTCGCGGTGACACAGCTATTATCGTATTCCATTCGGATCGTGTAGATCCAGTGATCGTGGACATTCGAGATGGTCGTGTTATCGGCGAAGTAGTAGCGACCGCGGATCTTCTGGATTCTGCGTTGCATGATGCAACTGCACTCATCGATGGACTAGAAACACCAGACCTTGCGAAGGAATTACAGCAAGGGAGATTCACGTGGTTTGATCAACAGCGAATGACAACCTACAGGCCTCACTATCAACACGGTGTTGTTCTCTCCGACACCTCAGCGATCTTTGTTGCGCTGGTTCCAATGCCAAGCATCGCATGGAAGGGTGCGGAGCGACTGGAAGGGATACGACAGAGCCTTGGGCTGGTAGAGATTGATTTGCGAACACTCAGTATGACGCGATGTTCGCTTATCGGCGTGACCGACGAATGTGCTCCGCAAAGTTTTGCGATGTTGTATCGTAACGGTGCGCTTGTCATGGGATCACTGAATGCTCAACGTGTTGTAAACGGACGGACTGATTCGATTCACATTCTCACGCGCGTAAGCACGAATGGGCGCGTGGAAGCTGATCGATGGTACGTTCCTCAAGCCGTCCTTCGAACACAATCATGGTTCATGTTTACACAGATGTGGTCAACGTGGCGCAATCGAATGCTGGGGGTCTCGTCGAAGGGGCTTGCACTTGAGTTAAATACGGAAGAACAACTCGTCTACCGCGTATATCACGTGCCCAGCACGACGGAAGCTGGTACTGCAGCATTCGCACATCCAGCTCTTGCTAACGACATGGTAGAGGTTGCACTACATACGATCGATACCTCAGCACGTGATGCGTCATGGTCGTTGATTGTATATCCTACTCCATCGAATACTACGGCGAACGATAGTGCATTATCCGTCACGAAACTTACGGTGAGTGAGATTGGTCCTGGGTGCAGCATTCCAAGCACTGCTACCGATGCGCGCAACGCTACCTTTCTACGTCTCGTACGACGAGGCGAGCAGTGGTTGATTCTTCAATCGTTAGTAAGAAACACTTCTTTATGAATAAGATAGGATGTCGCTTCGTTGCGGCGATCATCATACTCATAGCACCTGCAGCGAGCTCTGCTCAACAACGTATGGAGAGCGCAATCGAGCAGATCATCAATGCGGTACTACCCGAGCGCGATGACACAATCAGAATACTTGGATTTGCGCATCCATCAAACTGCATCAAGTGCGACGTTGCTGTGAATGCACTCATTGACTCACTTCGATCATGCGTGGCACGCGCGACACCCACGCGAACCGGGTTCTTCGTCTCGGTAGCAAGAACATCAGACCTTCGACCATTGCGACGACTGTATCCGGCATCAACACTGCTAATTGCCGATGTACGTGGTATGCTGAGCGGGACAATGCCTACAGAAGATCGTTCCCGCTGCATCGTCGTCTACAAACAAAGAGCGTGGTTGGTCGGCGAAGGAGATTCTTTCTGTAGGTGGCTTCGGACATTACGTTAGGTACGAACCGCCTACGGCTTCAGCTTCTGCTTGACGACCTGCAGGACTTCGCGCGTTTGATCATCCTTGCGGCGAATGACAAACGCAACCAGCTCGCACTTATCGAGACGCCATGCGGCAGTTTCAGGGAGCGTGTAGCGAATCGTCTTCTTCACGCTACTACCAACAGGCTTTACCTCTGACGTCAGCGAATCGCCGAACGTGCCATTCATTGATGCGCGCAGCATGTGCTCGAACACGTAATCTTTGACGTGCGATGGATTGCGACGGTTGTCTGCTTGATCGCCGACAATGCTGTCTTCCGTGATCCAGACGCAAACGGAGTAATCATTCTCGCCAGGCTGAAGATATGTTGCTTCGACCGTAGCGATGATGGTGCCAGTCGGGTATTGAACGCTTCACGCGTCAACAACTGCGACATTACTCCCCTGTTTCATTACAGGAAGACAGCTTCATTACATCGACCGTAGGTATGGCCGTCATTGGCATTGTGAATTGCTGATGTTTGCTGCATCAGTTTATTCACCACTGTTTCGAGGTCAGTATGTCATTCAAGCATTTTCTCGTATCGCTCACCTTAGGAGCAATCGTACTTACTGGATGTAGTGTTGATGACCCGTTGTCGACGAGTTCGTCATCCGACAGCCAGCATACATGAAAGGGTACAAGTGTAATTGCTGTCGCACAGCCTGCTCGCGTCACACAAATGCGCATTCGCGTCCACCCATATTGTCAACCACCGGCGAGAGATTGCTTTACGACAGTCGTTGTGAGACCTGACAATCACATTGATATCTCGAACCTCAACGACGCCATCCAAAACGGCACTCAAGCTAGCTTCTTTAGCAACTCTGCAAACTGGAACAGCATTTGGTCGAGCATTCCTTCAGCCATCGTAAGTGACATCACGGCAGGCAGGTCCAAACTTGTGGTTTGTGAAAGTTCAACACCTGCATCGTATCAATGGGCCATAGTAGACGCCAACGGTGGCAGCGTCGATTACTCGCTCGCACAATAGCATTGGACTGAAACGCAATGTCAACCCCCATAAATGCTTGCCTGCTATGTATCGCGCTCTTCGTGACTCTTTCATGCGTAAGCAACTATGAGCAAACGGAAATTGATCGCTACACCATCCCATTTCCATCTGGACGTGGGATGCGGTATGACTATGCATCAGTTGTTGACGTGATCGGTTCTCCGAACAAGCTCGTTCTATTCGATCATCGTCAATCAATAGTCTGGCGATACAGTCATGGTGATAGTATACCGGAACGTGAGGTTGATCTTCGATCAAATGGCATTATTGAGATCACGGGTATTGATGTCGACCACGAGTCAGGACGTTATAACGTAGCTGACTTCCAGCATGGCGTAATATGTGTACTTGATACAGGGTTTAACGTAGTCACACGCTACACCGTGCCCCGGCTTCAAGATGCATCTGGCATTTCGTATTCGCTCTTGTCTCCATTTTTCATAGCGAAAGGACACCTCTATACAGTCGTCGGCGCGAACACTGAAGTGGACACATTCGTTACCAAGCCCTGTGTGGTGCGGCATCGATTGGGATCAACATCGTGGGATTCTATTGCTGGTCTACCCCCGAAGGTTCGAAACGACCCGAACTACTACAACTACTATCCAAAGATGATACCCATTGATAGAAACTCATCAACGTATGCTCTTGCATTTGCAACCGAAGACACGATCCGCGTATACCGTGCAACAAGTCTTGAACGCATCATAGCGATCGGTTGGCAGACTCATTATAAACGACAGGGAATCGATCACGACGCAATGTCTGTCGGCGATTTCTTCATTACTGCGCCATCTATTCGTGCGCTCGGATACGATCGTGAGAATAATCACCTCGTTGTAGTGCGCGAGGATCAGCAGCCGCTGCGCAATAGTAGTGGGCGTTTCAATACATATCGTACACGACCTGTAACGATTGGTCGCTACGTTGTGTCGACACAATCGTGGCTTCCGTACACTCATGTGTCGGATTCCTTAGCAGTGTCGCATCCTGGTCCACTTGTATTTCGTGGATCGGTATACATGGATACATTTCCAGCGATGGATGATTTCACCGCTTTTAACCTTCGCCGTATCAAGGAGAACTCGAATGCGCGTAATTAGAACTGTCGTTGCGTTCGTAACGCTGTTTCTAATGTCGCACGCTGCTCCATCAGGCCCATTGTATGCGCGTGTGAAGACTGAGCAAGGCGGACGAGTGCTCACAGATGTTCAGCGGAGTGAGTTCCTACGATACATACAAACGACAACTGGAGCTTCAACACTCTTGCATAAGCGCTACTTCTTCTTGCGCGATGTTATGTGCAGATCCTGTAAAGTTGCCGTATTGGCATTTCTTGTTCGAGGCACGGCTGCTACCTCGTCGATCGGGCTTGCATGTTCCTATGTCGCAAAGAACGTGCGCGATGAGAGACCCGGTATACAGATAATCGAGGACCTATCATGCGCTATGGATATGATGTCGTTTTCTAGTACTGAAGGATTCTGTGTGCTCGTCGAGAGGAACAACAGACTCCGTGTTGTCCCCATCGAACCATCAACGATCGAGCGTCTTGTTCGCAAATAGCGGAACCGCCTACGGCTTCAGCTTCTGCTTGACGACCTGCAGGACTTCGCGCGTTTGATCATCCTTGCGGCGAATGACAAACGCAACCAGCTCGCACTTATCGAGACGCCATGCGGCAGTTTCAGGGAGCGTGTAGCGAATCGTCTTCTTCACGCTACTACCAACAGGCTTTACCTCTGACGTCAGCGAATCGCCGAACGTGCCATTCATTGATGCGCGCAGCATGTGCTCGAACACGTAATCTTTGACGTGCGATGGATTGCGACGGTTGTCTGCTTGATCGCCGACAATGCTGTCTTCCGTGATCCAGACGCAAACGGAGTAATCATTCTCGCCAGGCTGAAGATATGTTGCTTCGACCGTAGCGATGATGGTGCGCTTCTCTGCGTGGTAGGTATGGCTCAGTGCTAGGTCGATCTTTGGTTGCTGTGCGAGCAGTGCGACGGTCGCTGGTTCCCAGTTTGTTACGCCGAGCACAAACTTCGTGTTGTATCGTGTGCGATTGACGAGTCCGTTTGGATTGCCAACACGACTTATGCGGAAGAGCGCATCGAGCGCTTCGCCTACTGCTGTGCGGTGATCCGCTGGGTAGTCGGGAGGCTCAGGCTTTGCAAAGGGTCCGGCATGAACAGCAACCAGTGCAACACGTCCAGGGTTCTTGGTGTAGATGTCCTTGGCCACGTCCGCAGCGGCTGGACAGTTTACACAGGTATGCCCTGTGTAGTCTTCTAGAAGCACATTCTGCAGACCGCCAGTACGTGCGACTACTGTTGATGTGTCTTTGAGAACAGTATCAACAGGAACAACTGGGTTCTTCTCGTATGGTGCATCAACAACATCACATGATGTGAGCACGAGGAGCGCCGCGAATGCGAGAGAGATGATGTGCTTCATGGTAGGCGTGAGTGCGCTTAGAACGAATATGTTACGTTAAGAGTCATGCCATTAGAGGCTGGGACCGGACGGCAGATGCCGCCCACGCAGAGGATACCACCACGAACACGACCGTAGCCTGCTTGGACACGCAATGCACCCGCATTGTACGCAAGCGATGCATTAGGATAATGCACGCGGCGATACTCAACGCTGTTGCCGTAGTTGTATTCGTCGAACACGGTGATAATCCAGTGTGGAGCCATTGAATACTCGACAAGTGCCATCACCCAGTCGCCATTCTGAATGGCTTCCTTCTTGCCGTTCGCTGTGCCAGCCGACATGTACTGAAACTCCGTGCGAAGGCTCGATGTCTTCGAAAGCTTCCACCAGAGCTCGACGACAGCAAAGTGAACGTCGATCGTTCCATACAGTGTTTCGTTCGCAGGAGCCTTGCCTTCGATCACGTCCTGGTCGTACGCAAGGTTGATGTAGGCTGCCGTGACCTTAAAATCACGACCAAACTTGCGTGTGACTTCCATGTTCACGTCACGATAGTACGTGCGTGGCGACCACAGAAATGCTGCATCGTATGTGTACGGACCCGTGCGTGTTGTGTCGAGCGCGTGAATGACGGATGCGTTCAACGTGACCATCGTCTCGTCCGAACCGAGGAATGAGTTCTTCGGAATCGTAAACGACACGTCGCCCTGAAGACCGAACTCACCCACAGGCTGTGTTGCGTATGGGTACAGCGTTACCAAGCGCCACGTGTGCTGCTTGGTGAGCGCTGGCAGGTAGTTCACTTGCTGTGGCAAACCATTTGCCGTACGATCGCTGCGGAAGTCCATGTTGTCGATGCGCTTGGCAGCAAGGTTCACACCGATACCAGATGCAGCGTACGATGCGTTCATGTAGAGCGCATTGCCAGGATTGAACGATGAACCATTGACTGCACTTGGGTCGTTGATCTTCTGCGCATACTCAAGATCAAGCGAGAAGTCAGACAACATCATGTTGGCACGTGTCGACCAAGCGAGCACGTTTTCCGGAATTTTCAGAATGTCCTGATCATCCGATTGAAAACGACTTACAACACTTGCACCAAGATTCAACTGCATGTCGCTCGGCAGGAAGTCACCCGTGAGGGCCTTAACATCGATGGCAGCATCGCCACCACGCATGATGCCGGCGCTCATGTTCCAAAACGCACGCTGACGTCCAAGGAAGCCCGTGAACTTCAGTCCATCCGTTGGCATGAACTTCATGCGAAGTCCATCAATGGAGTTGTCAAAGCCGAGGTTGCGCTCTTCGTATGTGCGCAAGATCATGCCGCTTCCGAACTGCTCGTAGAAGTTACCAGCAGTTACTTCGAACATTTCATCGGTGTAGGTAGCAAAGCGATAGGCAATGCCGACGCCCGTTCCATTGCCAGTGCTGGCATAGCGTGGGTCAATACCGAGGAGTGGACCCTGGTACGACTCAAAGCGAACACCTGCCGAGAACTTGCCGCGCGTAAACGTGAGATTCAGAAACGTATTCGAGAGGATCTTCTCGGGTACATCAGGGGCATTGATCGTTGTGTCCGACATGTAATACTGCGCGTCGGTCTGCAGCGATCCGTTAATCGTCCCCACATCTTGTATCTCGATCCCTTGAGCGAAACCCGTCAGTGCAGAACAGAGCAGCGCTGTTAGCGCCATCATCGAGAACTTCATTGATCCTTATTCCTTCCCAGAGAGCTTCTTCAGCAACTCTTCAAGCTCTTCTTCATCACCTGGCGTGTAGGCTGCGTGTGAGAACACCACCTTACCGTTCATGATGACAAAGGTGTGGGGTACGTTATTCACGTTCATCGCACGCTTGAAGTCCTGGTTGATGTCGAGCAGCACATCGTACTGCCAGTTGCGCGACTTGATGAATGGTGCAACTTTTTGTGCGTTGCGGGAGTCATCAATCGACACGGCAATGAGCTTAGCGCCGTATTTCTGCTTCCACTCATCGTAGATCCCATGATACGTCTGGAGCTCCTGAATGCATGGCTTACACCACGTTGCCCAGAAACTCAGGATAACCGGACCCGTGTGTTGGGTGATTTCTGCCGTATTGACCACGTCGCCGGTGGCTGACTTGATCTTCACGGACGGAATCGTTGTGGCTTGCTGAGCGTCTTGGCCAACCAGGATGTTGGCAGCCAGTGTGAGAACGGAAAGAAAGACCAGGAGATGTCGTGTCACGAGATGTTCCTGAGGAGTGTTAGGTTTGTAGTTCACGTCACAGTAACCAACCGACAAATTATGAAAACTCATGTACTTGCACTGATTTTGGGTCTTGCTCTTGCATGCTCTGCACAGGCTCAAACGTTTACGATCGACTGGGCAAAGCCAAACCCAATCAAGGGCACGCCAGACGGTGGTACCGTGAAGCGCGACGGCACCGTCCGCAACTTGAACGACGCACCAAAAGAGCTCTACTTCTCGTACGATCTCAATGACCTGTCAATCGATCATACAGCACAGCTGTGCATGACACTCTGCTGGGCGTTGTTCCCGGGACCAGGCGATGATCCATTCGAGCGCGAAGGACAGATTCTTGCAGCGAACGGAACACTTCCGATCTATGTCGACCTTACACCACGCGGCGCAGAAGGTACAAGCACGGTGCGCGTCACCCTGTTCGATAAGACAAATCAAGCTGAGCGTCTGAACTTTGATGTTGTGTTCGAAATCTCTCCGTCGAGCAGCGTTATCGATGCACAACGTGTTGGGGTTACGGTGAGCCCCCTGCCAGCTGCTGATCAGCTCACGCTTCGCGGTGACGCAATTGCCGCGCTCACAACACTTGGTCTTTACGACGCCTCAGGTTCGCTCGTGCGCTCCTTTGCTACTCCATCCTCAACGGTGACAACACTGCCGACGGCAGGCTTGGCCAATGGCACCTACCGTCTTGTCATGCGCACAGCCGCAGGCGAGCTCGTTGGCGCTCCGGTAGTGATCTCACGCTAAGCTGTTCCGATCATGATGTCGAGAGACGCAATCATCGCTACAGCACTGGGGTGTTGCATTGCCGTTCTCTACCTCGTTACCATTGCGCCCGGTGTACAGTACACCGATAGCGGCGAGTTGGCGGCAGCATGTGTGACGTTTGGCGTTGCACACCCAACAGGGTATCCCCTGTTTACACTGCTCGGACATGTGTGGACATTACTGCCGTGGTCGTCACCCGTGTTCGGACTCAATGTGCTGGCAGCACTGCTGGTAGCAACGGGTGTTGCGCTCACCTACCTTGTTGCGCGCTCGCTGAGTGCGCGCATTGCGCCTACACTTGCTGTACGTGCGCATGAGCTTATCGCCGCCGGCACGGGCCTTCTCATCGGTTGCAGCGCTACGGTGTGGGCACAAGCGACGTCGATCGAAGTGTATGCGTTGAACTTTGTGCTCCTCGCCGCAACGCTTCTCGCAACGATGAAGAGCGTGCACCAGGATCCGAACAATCGATGGACGATGTTAGCCGGACTCATGTTTGGTCTGATGCTGACGAATCACGTTTCTTCGGTAACGCTTGCACCTGGACTACTTCTGCTGTGGCTTTCAGGAGATGAACCAATCTCGCAGCGTATCAAAGGATGGAAGCATCTTCTTGTGCCCGCAGTAGCAGCGCTCGCGCTCTACGCAATCCTTCCGATTCGTAGTGCGCAGGAGCCCCCTATCAATTGGGGCATGGTGCATCGCGACATGCATGCGTTCCTCTATCATGTCAAGGGCAAGCAGTTTGGTGTGTGGCTTTACGAAAGCAAGGCTGCATTCAATACAAACGTGCGTCTGTTCTGGAACTTGCTCACTGCGCAACTGCTGTGGGTTGGGCTTCTTCCGATGCTCGTTGGTGTGGTTGCGTTGCTCCGACACTCGCGCGTCATGGGGCTTGCATTGCTTGCGTTGATTGCAGGCAATCTTGGCATCTCACTTGGCTATGGCATTCCAGACATCGATGCGTACTTCATTCCGTCGCTCACAATCTTAACGCTCCTTGCTGGCATCGGTATTGCCATGCTTGCACAGCGTCTGCGTGCGTCACTGCCTCTTGCTACAATCCCTGCGCTGCTCGCACTCGTCGTTGCAGGAACAACCTTCGCGAAGCAGGATCGCTCGCACCACGAGGCCGTGGATGGATACACTGATTGGGCGATGGCGAACATCGAACCACGTGCGGTGATTCTCACGCGCCAGTGGGACTACCTGTGTTCGTCACTGTGGTATCGACAGCAAGCATTAGGGATGTACAACGACGTTGTCGTGATCGATAAAGAGTTGCTACGTCGCACGTGGTACGCCCCCTATCTCTTGCAGCGGTATCCGTCTGTCTTCACGCGCATCCAGCCAGTAGTTGACTCCTACATGGCGTACCTCGATGTGTTTGAACGCGAGCCTGAAAAGTTCGAGCTGGATCCTTCAAAGCTCGATCGTTCATTACGTGGTAAGATCGCCGAGCATCAACGAAACGTTCAGGCAATTCAAGAGCGTTTCGTTGCACTTATTGATGCGATTGTACGTGCCGACTCTACACGTCCGGTGTATGTAACAGCAGAGCTATTGAACGAACCCGAGCCACTGCTGCCGGAGTATCAGCGTATTCCTGCTGGACCGTTTGTGCGACTGATCCGCGATGGTCAACGTCAGCGCGAAAGCACAGAAGGTATCGAGCGCATGATGTCTGTGATATCGCAACCACAACAGCGACTCGACTCGACACTTCAAATGCTCACGCTGTCACAGATCGGCTCAAACGCCTTCTATCAACTTGATGGACGTCGAGATACAGCTGGATTCCGTCGCTATCGTTCGATAGCACAGCGCATTCAGCCAACGCATCCGATCACTCGTCAGCTTCAATCAGTTCTACCGTAGGGAGTTACCATGGAACCGTCGTATCTCGTGTTCGATCTTGAAACGGTCGGACTCCCTATCGATACGTTTGATGACGTGCAGCAAGAGTACCTGCTGCGCGGAACGGCAACTGATGAAGAGCGCGAGAAACGCATTGGCGAGTTCGCGTTAAGTCCGCTCACCGGTCGCATTGTGTGCATTGGCATGCAGATGGTAACACGTGAAGCAGACGGTTGGTCGTCGAAGCGCGTAGCGTATTCCGTCGACCCAACCATGACCGACGAGCAAGCAGTTCGTCACGAGGAGCTTCCGTCGGGAGCTGCATGGTACTGCAGTTCTGAGCGCGTGATGCTTGAGAACTTCTGGAAGCTGCTCAATGCCCACCGAAACATCACACTCGTGTCGTTCAACGGACGAAACTTCGATGCCCCTTGGTTGATGCTGCGCAGTGCAACACTTGGTATTCGTCCATCAAAAAACCTGATGCAGGGCACCAAGTTTAATTACTCCGGCCACATCGATCTGCTTGATCAGCTGACATTCTTCCAGGGATCTGCATCCGGAGCTACACGTCGCTACAACTTCGATTTCTTCGCGAAGTCATTTGGTATCCGCTCGCCGAAAGCAGAAGGTGTTGATGGTTCCATGGTAAGCGAGCTGTTTGCAGATAACAACCACACCGATATCGCAGAATATTGTCTGCGCGACGTAGCGGCAACGTGGGAGCTCTTCTGCGCGTGGGATCAGCTGCTGCGCTTTTAAGGAAGCGGAATCGGCTTCTTTGTGCGATACGCGTGAATAAACTGCGCGAGTTCAGCCGAGAGCAAGAACACAAACGCGGAGTAGTACAGCCACAGCGCAAACGATGCGAGAGCTACGTATCCTCCGTAGAACGCACTGAAGTTTGTTGCGCTGTTCACGTACCACGAGAAGAGCACGCGTGCTACTTCCCATAGAACGACGGCAAGAATGGTGCTCATGATCACAATCGCGCGTGGCAGCCTTCCGTTTGGCACGATGCGATAGAGTACCATAAACACAATCGCCGTCGACAAGAGCGATGCCGCAGCGAGGATGAATCCCGATGCGAAGGCGTTGAGAGGATCGGGAAGAATACCCATCCACAACGACTGTGTGATTGTGAGCAAGGGGCTCAGCAACGTCACGATAAGAATCAAGATTGCCGACACAATCGTCAGGAACATGTCTTTCAGTCGATACCAGAGAAAGATCTTCGGTGTCGGAATATGAAAGATGGCATTGAGTCCTGTTCGTAGCGAACTGAACAATGTGGAGGCCAGCCACAGCAGAGCAACACCGGCGATCCAGCCTGTGAGTGTGCCGTAGTTGAACACAACGCCTACCTCGCCCACGATTGACGAGATCAGGCCTGTTGCTTTCGTGTTTTGCGGCAGGAAGCTCGTCAGGAGCTGTTTCACGGCCTCTTTCGTCGTTGATTCCTCGATCACACCGCTCACGATCGACAGCACCAGGATCACCAGCGGGATGGTGCAGAGCAACAGGTTGAAGGCAATTCCTGACGCGAGCAGGAAGATGTGTCGTCGGTCGGTGATATCGACAAACTCGTAGGCAACAGCATACGCCTTGCGAATTCGGGACCAGACGGACGTAAGAAGAGGAGACATGTGTCCAAAACTACGGCGTTCGGGCATAGTTTTGCGCAATGAAATCTCTTCCCGGTCGATACATCGCACACACGTTGGGCTTCCTTGCCACCGTGTTGCTTGTTGGGTGTGCAATGAAGGTGGCGCCCACGGGAGGACCACGCGATACTGAAGCTGCAGTAGTCATCGAGACCGAGCCACGGAGTGGCGCAACGAATGTTGCGAATCCAACGGTGCGATTTACGTTCGACGATTACGTTGATCGATCGGTACGTAACGCTATCACGGTTCTCCCCGCCGTGCGCTTTCAAACGGCGTATGCAGGTGACGAGCTCGAGATTACGTTCGTCGATGAACTCGCGCAGAACACAACGTATACCGTGACACTCGGCACAACATGGACCGACGTACGTGGCAACACACCTACGCAGTCATACACAATTGCCTTCTCCACGGGATCGACCATCGACTCGGGTGTGATTGCTGGCAAGGTGTACGGCGCTTCGCTCGCGTCCGTATCTGTGTTCTGCTACACGCAGCAACAATTTGATTCAGCAGGGTTCTCTCCATCGTCATTCCGACCGTTGTACTACCAATCGCTCGGAACAACTGGTGCGTTCGCGATTCGAGGTCTTGCCGATGGTCGATATCGCGTACTCGCCGTGCGCGATGAGAATCGCAATTCGCTACTCGATGGAACAGAAGAATTCTGCGTAGCTCCGCGTGATATCGTTGTGTCGCAAGGTCGGAGCGAGGATCTTCAACTGCTGCTTGGTGCGCCCCTTGACTCAACGGGTCCGATCGTGCAGCGCATTCGTGCAGTAACACAGCACACGCTCTCGCTGCAGCTCTCGGAAGCATCATCGTATCTGGATAGGTCGCAACCCATCATTATTGAGTCGGGTACGATGCGCGACACCGCGCAGGCGGTATGGTTGGAGACGATTCCAAGTGATAAGGCGCGTGTTCGCTTCAAGAATGTTGTCGACACGGTGCGGTACACGGTCGATGTGCCACGTGGCTTCTTTCGTGATTCGCTCAATCAGGCATCGGTGTCTACATCAGCGTCCAAGCTCGAGGATCGTCAAGTGCGCGGCGTTGTCTACCCTGATACATCGCAGGTGCAGCTCGGCAAGCGATCCCCTGCCGATAGTGCACAGGATCTTGGACTCAGCGATCCGATCATCGTCACCGTATCGCAGCCCGTTGATACGCTTGCAGCGCGTTTGGAGATATGGCATACCTCCGAGCGAGGCGCGCAGAGCATCCGTGCAGCGTGGCTTGACCCAACAACACTCGCCATCACACCAACGTCGCCACGTGTGCCGCTTACATGGTACAGTACCGAGATTGGTCTCCGCAACGTAGCAGCGCTCAATGGTACTCGCATCGCCGATACCACACTCCGTATCGCACATCGAACACCGCAGCGCGCAGCAGAGCCTGGTACGATTCGCGGACGTGTCGTTGATTCGTTGGTGCAGGTGGCAGCAGACGCTAAGCTTGTCATCCGCCTGCTCAACGATAAGCGTCAGGTTGTTCATACACAGAATATTGATGCATCACGAATGCTCGTGTTTGATGGTGTACCACCTGGCACCTATTCGATTGATGTCTTCGACGACCGTAATGGCAACGGACGGTACGACCACGGCATTATATCACCTTGGACTGCCGGCGAACCGTGGTGGCCAACATCGACTACTGTGCCTGTGCGGGCACGATGGGTTGTTGAAGATCTCCGTGTTGTGATCGGACTGTAACCACTGTTACCAAACCGTATCTTTGCGGTTACATCGACACATCGTTACAGTGGTACAGGTTCTACATGCTTCGTCGCTTACTCCTCGCAGGCGCTCTGGTTTTCGCTCTCGGTTCGGTATCAGCACAAGTTGACTTTACGGCGCGGCCAGTTGTGTCGAATCTCCACATCCCATGGGATATGGTGGAGGGTCCGGGAGGATACATCTGGTATACAGAACGAATCGGCATTATCTCGAAGGTACACCCCGATACCGGCGTGGTTGATACGTTGCTCGACATGCGTGATGGCGTTTCGAACATCGTCGAGATCGGACTACTGGGCATGGCCCTCCATCCAGCGTTTGAGACAGAGCCATATGTGTACGCTGCATACGCCGTGCGTGACAACGAGGATTGGGTAAAGCGCGTCACACGGTGGAAGTACAACGGAAGTAAGCTCGTTGAACCTGAGATCATTTATGAGTTGCGTCCAGCACAGCAGTGGCATCAGGGCTGTCGCATCCTGATTCTCCCAGACAACACCATGATGTTCACCAATGGTGATCAGCCTGCGCCCGACAGCACCTATAGCCTGACGTCAGAGATTGGGAAGACGATTCGTATCAATCTCGATGGAACGATTCCTGCCGACAATCCATATCCGGGCAGTCGCATTTGGTCGATCGGACACCGTAATCCGCAAGGAATCTGTCGTACCTCGAAGGGCGCGATCTATGTATCGGAACACGGCGATAACACCGAGGACGAAATCAACCTCATTGTTAAGGCCGCCAACTACGGTTGGCCAAAGATCGAGGGCAAGATCGATAAACCTTCAGAGGAAGCGTTCAACGCACAAACACCAACTCTTGAGCCTGCATGGTCCACTGGTAACTTCACACTCGCACCAGCAGGCATCGAATACTACGAGCACGATCGATATCCGGCTCTCAAGGGTAAGCTCATTTCGACATACTTGAAGGGGGCTCGCCTTCTCGTGCACGATCTTAACGACGATCACACGCGCATCACTGCAACGCGAGCGATGCTACTACATCGCTATGGTCGCATTCGCGACGTTCTCATTACATCTACTGGTCGACTGTTTGTTTGCACTGGAAACGTAGGCATGCGCAACATCGAGCCCTTCCCGAAGGCTACAGACGATGTACTCGTCGAGCTTCTTCCTGTATGGGATGCTGTCGAGCCACGCGTGCGCCCACTTCGTGATACCGTCGTGATGCGTGCTAATCCAGGCGACACTCTTCGTACAGCGATCCAGTTCTGCAGCGATGGTACGCCTGCGAACTACACACGATTCTTTACGAATCCAGGGAACATCTTCGAACAGCGCTTCTGGCAAGATGGCGCATCAACAGAAGACACATCATGTTACTGGTTCCGTGTGCACTTCATGCCGCAGACGGAGTATCCGTACACATCGCAGGCGAGCGTGTACTATCCAGGCGCTGATGGTTCGGAGCAGAGCACAAGTTCGACGCTGGTCGGACTTCCGATTCGCGGTCTTGCGCATCCAACACACGATACAACAAACATCAGCAAGTCAGTCGATGCATTCGCGGTCACGAACATTGGTCTCGAATCCGTGCTGATCAACAACGTAGACATCTCGCCTGCCGGAATGGTCGCTGTTGAATCATCGCAGTTCCCTCTTTCAGTAGGAGCTGGAGAGACACGACCTATCTATGTGCGACTGCTTGTTGACCGTTCAACGATCATGGACAGTGTGTTCAGCGCGACGCTCGTCACCAACGGTATTCAATCGCGCATGGCGCATTTGCGCATAGCAGCAACCTCGAGTGTAGGCAGCGACGATCGTCCATTTGTTATTGCTCCGAATCCTGTCCAGAACGCTGTTCGCTTTCAGTTCCCGGCTCCAGGACGCCGAACAGTACGCATCGTAGATGCGCGTGGTAAGTTGGCATACCTCACAACAACGGAGCAGCGCGAACTGGTTGTGCCCGTATCAGCTCTCGGCGATGGTGCCGCTATTGGCATGTACTCGGTTGCAGTAGTCGACGCTACCGGAACACACACCTCAAGCTTCATCGTGACGCCGTAATTTGGCGTCATGATTCTTGTTGACGCACAGATACCAGGTCTCGTCGCTGCGCTTTCGTCGCACCACGATGTACTCGCCGTCGACGGATGTTCCATTACGAACGATCTGTTGCGCAGCTCTGGTGCGACAACGCTTATCATTCGCTCGGTCACACGCGTTAATGCTACACTTCTCGCAGGCACATCGGTTACCTGCGTTGCAACGGCGACAGCTGGCATCGACCATATCGATGTTGATGCGCTCACGCGCAGCAACGTTCGTTTGATCAGCGCCGCTGGCTGCAACGCACAGGCAGTCGCAGAGTACGTGCTCGATTGGATCGACGAGCTCCGTCCGACCGGTACGCATACGATCGGCATCATCGGCTACGGCAACGTAGGCTCACGTCTCGCACGCTATGCGCGGATGCGCGGTATGCGCATTCTCGTGAACGACCCTCCGCTCGCTGATGCAGGGTTTGCATTCCCCTCGTGGGTTACTCCGGTAACGCTGCACGAACTCGTCCAGCAGTCAACGATAGTATCTGTGCATGTTCCATACGTTGATGTCGGATCGTACCCGACGCGTAACCTGCTTACGGAGGATCTGATTGATCAGTGCAAGCTCAATGCGCTTGTGATCAATAGCGCACGTGGCGGGATAGTTGATGAGGCGGCACTTGTTCGACGTGTGAAGAATGGCGAGCTCAGCGCTGTTCTTGATGTGTTCACCAATGAGCCTACGATCGACCCGCAGGTGCTCGACCATCTCCCCTATTGCACGCCACACATTGCAGGTTACACGTATCAAGCCAAGTGGCGGGGCGCACAGATGATTCTCGATGCGCTTGGGCTTGAGCACACACCGCTGCAGCCAGACATTCCTGCAGACGATGGCAGGCCCTACGTTTACCCACGCGTCACGCGCTCTACGGTGCGCTGTGATGCAGACTTCGAATCTCTTCGTACGTTAACACCTCTGCGTCACGAGCGACGTCCACTCCCATAACTGGAAGACTGCAATGCCACTCATGCTTGAAGAAGTCATCTTCGACGCTGTCATGATTCTTCGTCCTGAGCGCTTCACGGATGAACGCGGGTATTTCGAGGAAACATATCGCGCCGACTTCTGTCTGCGCCATGGCATCCCAACAGACTTCGTGCAGGACAATCATTCACGATCACAGCGTGGCGTGATACGGGGCATGCACTTCCAAGTAGACGAACCCATGGGTAAGATGCTGCGCGTCGTGCGTGGCCAGATTCAGCTCGTCGAGATCGACGTACGCAAGGGATCACCGACGTACGGCAATCACGTCTCAATCGATGTGTCGGAAACGAACGGACGTGTAGTGTGGATCCCGCCGGGGTTTGCCAACGGCTTTGCTGTGCTCAGCGATGAAGCCGACGTATCGTACAAGTGCACAGCGCTCTACAACCCATCTGGCGAGCGCAGCGTAAACCCACTCGATCCAACACTTGGCATACGATGGCTCGTCGACGATCCGATTCTCAGCGAGAAGGATCGCAACGCACCACATCTTGACAGATCCGTCTAGTACTGCTACTTGAGCTTGAGTGCAGCGTCGATCAACTCGTTCACAATCTTGAGTGACGATGCCTCGGAATAGAAGCGCAGCAGCGGTTCTGTTCCGGACGCACGAATGAGCAACCAGCCCTTATCAACGAAGAACTTGTAGCCGTCGCGCGTATTCATCGAGCGCACCTCGTATGAGCCAATCTTCGTTGGCTTCTTCGCACATGCTGCGAGCACAGCCTTCTTTGTAGCCTCAGTGACGAGAACATCGCGACGACGGTAGCGATGCGGACCGAACTCTGTGTCGAGTTCGTCGCACAGTTCCTTGAGCGACTTTTTCGTGACCGCCATCATCTCGAGCAGCAACAAGCCATTGAAGATGCCATCACGCTCTGGGATATGAAGCGACGTGCCGAGTCCACCCGACTCTTCGCCACCAATCAAGATCTTCTCTTCAGACATCAACTTGGCAACATACTTGAAGCCTACTGGCGTCTCGTGCAGCTTGATCTTGTTGCGCTCACAGAACGCGTTCACCATCGATGTAAGCGAGACTGTCTTGACCACTGCACCGCGACGCTTCTTGTGCGTGTAGAGATACTTCATCAGCAGCATGAAGATGCGATGCGGATCGACAAACGTACCCGTGTGATCAACCGCGCCGATACGGTCGGCATCACCATCAGTCGCGAGACCAACGGCAGCCTTGTTCTTGCGAACCGCCTTTGAAAGGGGCTCGAGACATTCGGCGATAGGCTCTGGGTGATCGACTTCACCGAACGATGGGTTGTACTCACCGTGAATCTCGATGGCGTTCGGGAGAACTTCGCGAATGAAGTTGATCCCTGCCCCGTGCATTGGATCGTAGACAACCTTGATGCCACTCTTGCGAATAGCAGCGAAGTCGATCTTCTTCTTGAGATCCTTGATGTAGGCTTCCTTCGCGTCGAACAAACGGATCTGCTTCGACGCCACATACTCATCAAGTGTGAGCACCTTCTTCGATGGCGCCTCACCCTTGAGAGCTGCCAGTTCCTTCTCGATTTCCGTGATCTGTTCCGGGAGTGCAGGACCTCCGAAATGCGCCTTCACCTTGAAACCGTTGTATTGCGCAGGATTGTGCGACGCCGTAATCACAACGCCGATTTGTGCGCGCTTCTTCAGCGTGTGAAACGACACCTGTGGCGTTGTCGAGATTGTATCGGTGAGATGTACCGTGATACCGTACGCAGCAAGGATGCGCGACGTTTCGATCGCAAACTCACGCGAGAGGAACCGCGTGTCGTGTCCGACAACAACGGATGCCCCTTTCCGCTTGAGCGTGAGTACATACCGTGCTGTTGCATGCGCAACCAGCGTCAGGTTTTCGAATGTGTAGTCGCGAGCGATAACGCCACGCCAGCCATCGGTGCCGAATGCAATACTCATGGCTGCAAATTACGGGGGAATACCGAAAGAGTGGGAACGAAGCTCTATTGCTAACGTTCCTACATGCCCACCACGTAGTTGCAGAGGGACGTCTGGGGCATCAGCGATTCAACATTTTTGCCGATGCTGCACTTGAGTGGAGAATATCCACTAACTGAAGTATGTACGGACCCGGAACTTGCCACGGGAACGGCAATTGCAAGCTACCCTGTGCCGTGAAGTCAGGCCAAGCATATCCTTCTTGAAGTATGCGCCCGGTGATGTCCACAATTCTCCATTTCAGCTCTTTCGTATCTACTGGCTTGGTGCAGTTTACCTCAAGCATTCCACTACGTAACCGCACGTAGCGGATAGATAGAGCTGAAGCTTCAGTGCTGGCATACGATACAGCGTGAACTCCGGGCTTCGCCATCTCGTCAAAGGAAGCGTAGTCAGCCTTTTCAGTTGCAGTAGTATGCAAATAGAGGCCTGCAGTATCAAGGAACTTGTTGAGCGGGGTGTACGAAAAAGCACCTTCTTCATGTTCCGTGATACTGAAATGTTTCGACATGATCCTTCTGAACGTGGCATCAGGAATCTTGAGGTGCATGATTGATTCCCATGAATTAGAAGTACTCATCAGAGAATCAACGTAGGCCTCCGCCAGTTCCAGATAGCGAGAATCTAGAGAATCAACAGTTGCCGCATCGATCTTTGAGCGTACAGCTCGGTCGGACCACACGCTCAATGCCATCTTCTCTCGATGGAATTGTCCCATCATACCCAGCGGGGATGCACCCATGCGCCTAACAACAATGCGCAGTCTGCACATTTGTCCGTCGAACGCTGCAGGAATTGCGCGAGTATGGATGTAAGCATCTGGATTCGTCCCGCCATGCGGCACGTATTTGCTGTTCGTATTTGGTGAGACTACAACAGAATCAAGTGTCGCATACACAGCAGTATCTGAAACTCGTTCTATGCGCAGCATAACTGTGCTCGTATCTACGATATCACCGTATGCCGCTTTCCATGTGTCGGGATAGTTGCCCATACCATCGGGTGGGGCAGGATCTCCGGGTCTCGTAGGGTCGTCACAATGGACGCTGGAAACCACTACTGAGCGATAGAACTCAACAGAGTCGCCGGATGACACCATGAATTGCAGTGATTTGAACTTGTTGGTTAAAACGGAATCCAACCCTGTCGTCGACGTACCCCACTCAAACTGGCGGTCAAGGCTAGTGGTTGCGTAGTGCACCGGGAGACGTAGGGTAGATCGCTTTATACGAAACTCACCCACTGTGAATTGGAGTGCAGTGGAGTCAAATCTGTTCTCTATGATCGCATAGAGATGGTTGCGCTGATCAGCAACGCTAATCGAAAACTTGTCATCACCTGCAAACACTTGCATTGACAAGGTGATTGCGCAAAGTAGGAGGAGGAGCATGTTCATAGTCACCTGGAGAACCTTCCAAACATTGATTCAATCACGTTCGTCGACCGTATGGACTTCCGGGATGAGGCCATACATTTCGACGCGGTTTGAACATGCGTACATATACACACACAAGTAAAAGTAATCCACGTTGGTAATCCAGTCAACAAAGAGCACGACGAAACACTGCGTCGGGCTATACCACCCTATTCGGTACGAACTCCGCCACACGCTGCAACTCAGTGCGCGTGTGCTGTTGCCTGTGCTTAGTGATCCTTTACTGCAACGTACTATGGGCAGTACCGATCTTCTCGGCGTTGTCCAGAAGTTCGATCCAGATATACTTGCTCGTGGGGATAGAGTAACACCCCGTTACTCAGCACTTAGGAAATCGTTGCATCGCCTGCGTATTCGGCGTCTTCACCGAGCAGTTGTTCGATGCGCAGAAGTTGGTTGTACTTCGCAACACGGTCTGTGCGACATGGTGCACCGGTCTTGATCTGACCAGCACCCAATGCAACCGCAAGGTCTGCGATCGTTGCATCTTCTGTTTCGCCCGAGCGGTGCGAGAGGATCGCCGAATAGCCATAGCGCTGTGCCATCGCAACGGCGTCGAATGTTTCGGAGAGTGTTCCGATTTGATTGACCTTCACAAGGATCGAGTTGGCGACGCCTTCAGCGATACCCTTTGCAAGGAAGTTCACGTTTGTCACGAACAGATCGTCACCAACGAGCTGACACTGGTCACCG
Organism: uncultured Melioribacter sp.; assembly: GCA_964432155.1. Lineage (GTDB taxonomy): Bacteria > Bacteroidota > Ignavibacteria > Kapaibacteriales > Kapaibacteriaceae > UBA10438. Next base: position 46,834 of record CAYSMF010000014.1, read on the forward strand.
ATTGCATCCGTGAGCGCCTTCCAACCTTCCCAATCGTTTTCGCCCATACCGTCTTCAATCGATACGATCGGGTACTGTGCAACGAGCTTCGCATACCAGTCGACCATTTGTGCTGGTGTGCGCTTTTCGTTCGTTGACTTATACATCACGTACGCGCCGTCCTTGACCATTTCGGATGCTGCTACGTCGAGCGCGAGCACGATGTCTTCGCCGGCCTTATAGCCAGCCTTCGTGATCGCTTCCATGATCATGTCGAGCGCTTGCTCATTCGATGTGAGTGATGGCGCAAAGCCCCCTTCATCACCAATGCTTGTGTTGAGTCCGTTTGCCTTGAGTACCGACTTCAGCGTGTGGTATGTTTCTGTACCCATGCGCAGTGCGTCGGAGAACGTCTCTGCACCAACTGGCATGATCATGAACTCTTGAATGTCCACGTTATTATCAGCATGACGTCCACCGTTGAGGATATTCATCAGCGGCGTTGGCAGCAACGTTGAACGCACACCGCCGAGGTAGCGGAACAACGGCATACCGTGGAATTCTGCTGCAGCCTTTGCAACAGCCATCGATGCTCCGAGCAGTGCATTTGCGCCGAGGCGCGACTTGTTCTCGGTACCATCCAAGGCGATCAAGATAGCGTCGATCTGACGTTGATCTGATGCATCCATGCCGATGAGCGCTTCGGAGATCTCTCCATCGACGTGTCCAACGGCAGTGCGAACGCCCTTACCGCCATAGCGGGCAGCGTCGCCATCACGAAGCTCTACGGCCTCGTGCTCGCCGGTGCTTGCGCCCGATGGCACACCTGCTGTGCCGAACGAACCATCTTCGAGAAGGACATCGACTTCGATCGTTGGATTACCGCGGGAGTCGAGGATCTCGCGTGCGACGACATCAACAATAGTGCTCATAGGTGCATTCCTTGGAATCGACTTAGGAGAGAGTTGAGAAGCTGAGTGCATCGATCTTCTTTGCAAGCTGTACATCAAGGATGGTGAGACCACCCTGATCATGTGTGCTCAGGGTAATGCGAACCTTGTTCCAGCCATAGACAAGGAGATCGGGATGATGGTCCATTGCTTCGGCAAGCAACGCGACGGCATTCACCAGTCCGATTGCTGCAGCAAAGTTTGAGGCTTGTATCTCACGAACAACAGTGGCGCCATCGCGGCGCCACAGTGGAATATCCTGAAGATGTTCGGTGAGTTCGGCCTCGCTCAGGAGAGAGGGACGAGCCATGTTAGTTCAGTTGTGCGTTGAGCTTCTCTGTGATGTAGCCCTTCGGCACTGCGCCAACGATTGTGTCAACAACCTTGCCGCCCTTGAAGATCAAGAGAGCAGGAATCGAGCGGATGCCGAATTCCATAGCAACGCGCGGGTTGTTGTCGACGTCGACCTTTGCGATCATCACCTTGCCATCATAATCATTCGCGAGTTCGTCCATCAACGGAGCGATTGCGCGACATGGTCCGCACCATGCAGCCCAGAAGTCGACAAGCACTACGTTGTTCGCATTGATCTCTGTTGAGAACGTATCGTCGGTGAGATGTTTTGGCTGTGCCATGAGGCCTATATCCTAACGAGAGGTGTTCGTGAAAGAGCTACTGAGTAGGTGCAAACCTACGCAACGATGACGAATGCCGACGGTGACAAGTGCACCAAGTTTACTGTTCTGGATCGGGGAACGCCTCGATGATCGTGGCGACCATCGCGGTGGCCCGCTCGAGGTCGGCGAGGGTCGTTCCATTCTCGATCACGAAGTCGGCCATGCCGCGCTTTTCTTCCATGGCGAGCTGCTCGGCCATACGACGTTCCACCTCGGCTGCGGTGGTCTTGGAGCGCTCCATTACGCGAGCAACGCAGACATCGTGCGGGGCATCGACCACCACCACCCAGTCGAAACCATCTTCCAATTCGACTTCGTACAGTAGCGCGCTTTCGATGGCCATCAGCTTCGTGCCAGCGGCGTGTTCGCGCTCGATGGCATGCATGTGAGCATCGAGCACGCGAGGGTGGACGATTTGATTCAGGCGAGTAAGGCGCGCGTGATGCTCGTCGGTTGGACCAAACACGAGGGATGCCAGGAAGGGGGCATTAACCCCATGGTCTGTAAGGACATCAGCGCCGAAGGCCGAGCTGAGCTCGGTACGGACCTCGGCGTCGGTCGCCATGATCTCTTTGGCCGTGTCATCCGACGCATACACCGTCCATCCACGCTCGCGCAAGAGCCTGGAAACCGTGGACTTCCCTGTCCCGATACCGCCTGTAATGCCGATAAGCTTCATGGGGCAAAGATAGCCCCCTTCTCAAGGACATAGGAGTTAGCTGGAGCATACCAAACAGTGATTTTCCTAAATTCAATCGCTGACTATTTCATTTGCACCATGTTTTTACGGGGAAAGCATGAAGACACTCAGAACGTATGCACTTGGCATCAGCTGCATGTGCATACTGGGAGCACTCGTTGGATGCAGTAACGCTACTGATCCTGCGCCGAAGCCGAAGTTCTTTTTCGTCGACACGGCTACAGGCGCCACAACAATTGACACCGCGGCGTACAGAGCGGTGCTGATGACATACGGATCGCTTCCGTCGGATGATGCCGAAGAACTCTCTGATATGCAGGAGTACGCTGAGGCGCAGGAGGAAGTTGTGGCAGAGATTGCAGGCATACCAGCAAACAGCAGCGATGTGCAGTTAGCGCGATACTTCGCCAACAATGATCCAGCGCTCAAGAGTCAGGAAGATGCAATGCAGCTGGCCTTGCGCATGTTTCAGTTGAAGGAAGCACTTCCTGAAAACTCAAAGGGCACGTTTGGCGACAGCGAGATCGATGCAGCCTGGGATCAGGCTGTTGGGCTCGACAACAAGCTCGACGACAAAACAGAAGCTGCACATGCCATGTTCAAAATGGCGTGCTTCGCCATCAAGGAGATTCGCGAAGAACGTGCATCTGCTACGTCTGAGGTTGCGCGATTCATTGCCGATGTTCAACTGGCCGCAACTGAAAACCAACTCATGGGTGTGATGCGATTCTGCGCGGCGAATGAGATTCTCTTCCCGCAAGCTGTTGATCTTCCAGCGGAAGAGATCGAGCAATACAAAACGAAAGCCGTAAAGGGTTCGTGGGCAGACGTCATTACCCAATGAGTCATTCGCTCGACAAGACACTGCAAAGGGCCTCATCGTGCAAGTGATGGGGCCTTTCTTGTATTGCTCACCGCATACTGTCGAACCACGGATGATGTCCGTACTTTCACGATTGCCGTCACAGGCCTTCCTATAATGCGGATCTTTTGCCTGACTTAGCAATCAACACAGGAGCGCGCTGCCAATGTCACAAGAAAGAATCACAATCACCGCCACCGTATCAGTCGATAGGAGGAGAGCATGGGATTACTACATGAGTCCCGAACACATTACGAAGTGGAACTTTGCTGATCCCAGCTGGCACTGTCCAACAGCAAAGAATGATCTCAGGGTAGGCGGACGATACGTTGCGCGCATGGAAGCTAGAGATGGAAGTATCGGATTTGACTTCGAAGCCACCTATACTGACGTAGTCATCGGAGAGAGTATAACGTATGAATTTGGTGGCCGGTATGCGACCATTTCGTTTGCTGGCGAAGACGGTCAGGTTACTGTCACCGTGACTTTTGATCCTGAAACCCAGAATCCAATTGAACTCCAACGCAACGGCTGGCAGGCGATTCTGGACAACTTCAAAAGCTACACCGAGAACAGTGTCTGAAGAACGAACACTTGCAGAGCAATCGCATAGCGAACATTTGGCATCAAGAGGCTAGGATAAAGCAACTACATGAAAAGAGAACACACGACCTACTGGTCAGCAACATTAATGATTGCCCTTCTTGAAGGGGTTATGCCTGCGCTGACTTCGCAATCGGAATTAGCAAAAGAAGGCATTAGACACTTGGGTTATCCGGAGTATTTCGGAAACGCTCTTGTCGTTTGCAAGATTCTCGGAGTGTTAGCACTGGTCGTTCCGCGCATTCCGGCGCGTGTGAAGGAGTGGGCGTATGCAGGTTTCGCTTTCGACTTCATGTTTGCTACTATCAGCCACGGCGCGGTAGATGGACTCATTGGGCAAACGTTCTTCCCACCGGTCGTCTTGGGGATCTTGACGGTGTCGTACGTTTACTATCACAAACTACAGTCGCTGAAAAACCAGACTCCGTAACCTACCACGATCGCCCTGTATCCTGTGAAATCAGGAGTGGCCTGAAAACGAAAACGTCCCACTTCACAGTGTGAAATGGGACGTTGAAGGTGTACACCGTACGGGAATTGAACCCGTGTTACCGC
>CAYSMF010000015.1:0-51080 GCA_964432155.1 uncultured Melioribacter sp.
CCTGTGGGACGTGAGCGATGTGATTCGATTGAGCTCGAGAACTACGGACTCTATCCGCAGACGTTTACAGCGTCGTTCACGGGCAAGACACTCGTCACCACGCCGATGCCTGTGACGCTTGTGCCGGGTGCGCGCACGTGGATTCAGTTCTGTCACACAGGTGTTGCGGAGCAGCGCGTCGAAGACACGTTGCGCATCGTCGATAGCTGTCTTGCGCGTCCGATTCTTGCAATGATCCTCGATGAGCGGCGCGATGAAAAGGGGCCAACAATCCTCGACGAATCTGATGATTCGTGTGCAACAGAGCGAGTAGTTCTTGTCGAAGATGAAACAGGTGCAGATCTCGGATTGATGTCGGCGCGTGTTCTCGAAGATCAACTCAAGAACTGTGCGGTGGTGATGACGGATTCAACAATCCGTGATCGCAAGTATCGCGTGACGATATTCAATCCGTACCGTGATGCGATCATTGGATTTGAAGCCGTCGACTCTGCACTCAACGTCACACGTCGCATCGATACGATTCCTGGCTTTGAGCTTCTCGTTGATGGCGACACGAGTGTTGTTACGACGCACGACTTTGGTCTTGTTCCAATGTCGCAGCTCGATTGCGATACGATTGATCTCGCCAATACTGGCGTGCGCGGCGTATCGCTTCCGTATGTGTTCATTCAGGGCAACGTGCTCTTTAGCGCGCCGCTCTCGCAGTTCACGGTTAACATCGCTGCATTCAATGGCAGTGCAAAGCTCGTTGTGTGCTTTGCTCCGGTTGCAGCGGATACGTCTCTCGTGCTGACCGACACCCTCGAGCTATGGCAGGGATGTTTGGTCCGAAAGATCGTGCTCATGGGTAGAGGCACGAGTCAGGTGTTCGCAGGGATATCGCGCTGCGACGTCCCGGTTGGTACGCGCACACAACGTCGTGTGGGCGCCATTCAAGTCGTCCCGCAGCCTGCCGTGGATCGTGCCACCATCGTTCTCGGTGAGCCCGCCCGACAGGTCAGGGTGCAGCTGTTCGACCTCCACGGGGCGATTATCCTCGATCGCTCTCTCGCTGATGGCTCGACCACCGTGGCGATCGATCTCGCCCTGGACGAGGTTCCGTCGGGACTCTATGCGTGCCTTGTTACCACCGAAAACGGCACCGCTCAGACGGTTTGTATCGTCCGCTGAGACACTGATCGGCACCCCGTACCGTCTGCGTACCCGTACTCCTTCGTACTTTTGTCGCCAATCTGGCTTGGAATCCAATGAAGAAACGCCCACTTCGCCTCGTGCTCATAGCCGCAATTGCGGCCGTTGCAGGTATTGGTATCGGACTCGTCGTACAACCGGCTTTCTCCGGCGACTCGGTCATGGACCAAACTCGCAAGTTCTCCGACGTCCTTTCGATGGCGGTCAAGAACTACGTCGAGGACGTTGACACGCAGAAGCTCACCGAAGCTGCCATTAAGGGCATGCTGAACGAGCTCGACCCACATTCGGTGTACATCACAGCGAAGGAAATGCAGAAGGTCGAAGAAGACTTCCGCGGTTCCTTCGATGGCATCGGCGTTGAGTTCGACATCATAAACGATACCGTAACAGTTGTCGCTCCAATCATCGGCGGACCAAGTGAAGCGCTCGGCATTCAGGCCGGCGACAAGATCGTTCGTATCAACGACACCACGGCGATCAAGCTCACGCGCGAAATGGTTCCGAAGAAGCTCCGCGGTCCGAAAGGCACCGTGGTGAAGCTGCACATCAAGCGTGCGGGCGAAAAGGAACTGATCGTGTTTGATGTAACGCGCGACAAGATTCCGATCAATTCCGTCGACGCGTCGTTCATGATTGATGGAACAGACATTGGCTACATCACCATCAATCGATTTAGCTCGACGACGTACGACGAATTGATGAACGCTGCCGACCGCTTGCGTGCAGAAGGCATGAAGCGTCTGCTGCTCGACTTGCGGTACAATCCAGGTGGCTTCCTCGACCAAGCATTCCGCATTGCCGATGAAATCGTGCCAGCTGGACAAAAGCTTGTGTACACAAAGGGTCGCCGCCCAGAGTTCGATGAAGACTTCTGGTCAACACCAGGTGGTGCGCTCGAGAACATCCCGCTCGTTGTCATGATCAACGGTGGATCAGCATCTGCAAGTGAAATTGTCTCAGGTGCAGTGCAGGATCTCGACCGTGGTCTCGTTGTCGGTGAAACATCGTTCGGCAAGGGGCTCGTACAGCGCCAGTATCCACTCGGTGATGGCTCTGCATTCCGTCTCACGATCTCGCGCTACTACACACCGTCGGGTCGCCTCATTCAACGTCCGTACGACGACAAGGCGAAATACTATTCGGGTGAAGGTCGCGATGAAGGCGATGAGGTTGACAATATCAACCACACACTCGACGATAGCACGAAGACACGTCCAAAGTTCAAGACCGTTGGTGGCCGCACAGTGTATGGTGGCGGTGGAATCACACCAGACTACATCGTCAAGCAAGACACGATCGGCTTCTTAGCGCGGAAGTTGCGCGCAAAGAATGCGTTCTGGGAAACAGCTGATCAGATCATGAAAAACCGCGGCAAGGACATTCGAGCGACGTATGGAAACGACCTCAAGAAGTTCCTCCGCGACTTCCGCGTTGGCGACGACGACATGGCCATCATGAAGACGATTGCTGCTGCGAAAGAGGTTGAATGGAAGGCAGATGAGTACAAGCAAGACGAAGACTACCTCCGTCTGGCAGTAAAGGCACTCATCGGGCGTGCAGTGTTCAACAACAACGGATACACTGCCGTGATGCTCACAAGCGACAAGCAAGCAAAGAAGGCAATCGAACTCTTCCCGGAAGCAAAGAAGATTGCCAAGATCAAGTAAATCTGACGACAACTTTTACGAACACTCGAATACGTAATGATGACTTCTCTCGTCCGCACACTTGTGGTGATCGGTGTTGCCCTGATTGCTACGTTCTCCAGCACCGCGCAAGACCCAAGCTTCCTCTTCCCAGGTGAAGAGCTGACGTATCGTGTGTCGTACCTCAACATCACACTAGGTACAATCCGCACGGTTACAGAGCCAACGACAACGCTCAACGGACAGAAGGCATACAAGGTGAAGGTGTTCATCGATTCGCATCCGAACATCCCGTTCGTGTCGCTGCACTCGATCTACGAATCATGGATGGATGCTACAGCAACGTATTCGATGCAGTTCGTTGCGAACACTGAAGGCGATAACAAGAAGTGGGAGCTCGATAAGTACCTGTTCGATTATCCGAACAAGAAGCTCACGATGGAGAAGTATCGCGATAACAAGAAGGTGAAGTCGCAGGATTACGACATCAAGAAGCGCTACAACGATGGCAGCTCGCTGTTGTTTGCAGCACGCTCACTTGTGTACTCAAAGAAGAGTCTGCGTCTCCCAACAGTGATCATGGGTGATACCGTGAACACCGTTGTCAACTTCAGTGGCAAGCAAGAATCTGTATCAATCGATGCAGCATCCTACCCAGTAAAGACCGTCTACATCAATGGCGAAGCAAACTGGACAGGTATCTACGGATTGTCGGGTCGCTTCGAAGGCTGGTTCAGCGATGACGAAGCGCGCATCCCAGTGAAGGCCAAGATGAAGGTCTATGTTGGCTCTGTGACAATCGAACTGCAGAAGTGGCGCCGCGGATCATGGCAGCCACCGAAGGCCAGCTAACGCTGCGACCAATGCGTACGGTAATCGTTGACGGCGGTGGTTCTACAACCGATGTAGCTGTTGCTATCGACGGAGTGATCGCCGCTCGCACGGTGTTGCCGAGCGTAAAGCCTACGCATTCAGACACACAAACAGATGAGCTGTGCCGCATGATCGGCACCTTCCTCGCATCAACGCATATCGCTCCCGATGTAGACGCTACGTCGCGGTTGGACGGCGTCGTTGTGGGTATGGCAGGGGTGTGGTCGCCAGCCGAGGTGCATCGATATCAGTATGCGCTTCGTGATTCATGGCAGACATACGTCGGCATGGATGTTCCGCAGCTCGTCGTGATGAGTGATGTAGAGCTTGTGATGGTTGCTGCGCACGGACAACACGAGGGCGTTGTGCTGATTGCAGGTACAGGTTCGATCGGACTTCGACGTATGCCGGATGGTACACTTCGACGTGCCGGCGGATGGGGTCCGCGCATTGATGATGCTGGAGGAGGATTCTGGCTCGGACGTGAAGCATGCATTGCTGTGGCGCGAATGCTCGACGGACGTGGTCCATCGACGTTGCTGATTCGTCCTGTCGCATCGTACGTCCGCGCAGATGCCGACAATCCTGAGAGTGTTCGTGATGCATTGCGTCGGAGTTCCATCGACGGAGTAGCACGCATCGGCGGTGCGGTGTTAACGTATGCCGATGAAGGCGACGAAGTAGCTATCGCATTGCGGACGCGGGGTGCCGAAGAGCTCGGTGCGATTGTCCATGCGCTTGATCCGGAGCGCAGTTGTGCGACTACCGTGTACGGCTCGCTGTTTCGGAACGCTGTTTATCATGCATGCGTTGAACAAGTGGCTGATCGCCCCTTAACGCGCATTGATGACGTGCTTGCAGCCGTTGCTGCGTCATTGCACAGCTGATTCGAGAAGCGACAGACTTCCGGTGCGCGTGGAGAGTCGCGCACGCACGCCAAATGGGAGCGTGAACTTTGTCCGCTCATGACCATACATGAGATCTGCAATGATTGGTCCACGCGTGAGATCGTTGCGCTCTGCAAGAACTTCGTTGATATCGCGGTGTGGTGTTGATCCTTGTGGACGTGCCGACTGCGACCAGAATCCATATGCGATACCTGCGGGACGACGGCGCTGTGTTGCATGCAAGAGGTGCACGAGCATGCGATCAACACGATACGTCTCCTCACCAATGTCTTCTAACGCAAGAATGCTCCCGCGTAGCGATGGCATGTAGTCGGTGCCGAGGAGGGAAACCAGCACGCTGAGATTTCCGCCAAGCAAACGTCCCTCTGCATCACCATCCTGCACCGGCGTTGTCGGCCATGGCTGTCGCAGACGTCCAAGTGGACGCTTCGACGTGAGCACGCGCCAGAACTGCTCTTCAGAATGCGGATCAATATTCTCGACCATATCAACGCTCGGCATCGCACCCGAGAACGTCACGAGGCGTGCCTTGTGCCATAGGGCAAGTTGTAAGGACGTGATATCGCTATACCCGACAAGGATCTTCGGGTTGCGTCGGATCAACCCGTAATCGAGATGGTTGAGCAGCCGAGCAGAGCCATACCCCCCACGGGCGCAAAAAATCGCTTCGATCCGCTTGTCGGCGAACATCGTGTGCAGGTCCGATAGCCGCTCAGCGTCAGTTCCGGCCAGGTAGCCGGCGTGTCGGGACCGTGCATGATCACCCACAACTACGGTGTATCCCAGACCCTCCAGATAGCGTATCCCCTTGTCTAGCCTAGACATATCGCGTTGAGGGGATGCCGGCGACACGATGCCGATCGTGGCCTTTTTACGGAGTGCTGTGGGAAACCTTGGCGTCATGTGTGGTAAAAATGGGGAAAACTCATGAAGATTGGCACGGAAGTTGGTCCGATTCCCACACCATGATACCATTTCGTACGCAAATCGCCCTCATTCTTCTCTGTTGTGCTGTCGGCATCGCCCACGGACAGCAAGGAATGCCGTCGGCTGTTACGCCAATCTCCGGACAGATCAATCGCTATGAATCTGTTTCCGCAATTGTGCCGTGCGATACAACCGTGCGCGTTCGCGGTGCCTCATCGTTTCGTGCTGGTGACGAAGTACTCATGATTCAGATGAAGGGGGCTCGTATCAACGAGCTCAACGACTCTACGTACGGACAGATTCAGAGCATGAACGGCGCAGGCTGCGTCGAGTTCCTCACAGTCAAGCGTGTCGACCAAGATCGAATCACATTTACACGTCCGTGGGTACATCCATACAGCGCAGATGGGTCAATACAACTCGTGAGCGTTCCACGCTACACCGACGTTGTTACTGATGGCGATGTCACTGCACCCGCATGGAACGGTATGGTTGGTGGAGTTGTGGTTCTCCGTGCTGATGGCACGCTCACGCTAGATGCAGATATCGACGTATCAGGTAAAGGCTTTCGCGGCGGCTATGCATCATTCCCGCGCGACGTATGTGTGCCAACGATGTGGGGCTCGTACTACCTCTTCGGTGAAGGGGGCGAAAAAGGTGATGGTATTGCAACAACACCAAGCTCACAGGCGCTTGCAAGCAAGGGTCCGTTCGCGAACGGCGGTGGCGGCGGCAATGGCGCAAACGCAGGTGGCGCAGGCGGCAGCAATGCAGGTAGTGGCGGACGTGGTGGTGATGCCAACACATGGTGTGTAGGGTATCGCGGCATCGGTGGCTATCCAGGTGTTACGGTCGACACACTATTGCTTAAGCAGCGCGTGTTCCTTGGCGGTGGTGGCGGTGGCGGTCACCAGAACAACAATCAAGGAACAGCAGGTGCAGCAGGTGGTGGCGTTGTTATCATCGTTGCAAACGGACTCAACATGATGGGCGGCTCTATCATTGCGCGTGGTCTTTCTGTGCGCGATACAGCTGCGTGGGATGGCAAGCAATATCAGCAGCCCGGCGATGGCGCGGGTGGCGGTGGTGCGGGTGGAACCGTGTTGCTCGACATCGGCGCAACACGTGGCACAGCAACTGTCGATGTGCGTGGTGGCAATGGCGGACATGTTGGCGCGCGCTATCAACCGAACGGACCTGGTGGCGGTGGCGGTGGTGGTGCCGTCATCATGACATCGCCCGTTGCCGGAGTTACCGCACGACTTGATGGTGGTGTTCCCGGTGTTCACCTTTCGCCAGAAACTGCAGACGAAGTTCGTAACTCATCATGGGGAGCAACCGCTGGTGTGTCTGGACGCGTGGTAACAGGGTTCACATGGAAGAACTACACACCGCTTGTGCTCACAGCAACAGGTGGCGGTGATATCTGTCCGGGTGGTTCTCGCGTACTTACCGCAAGCGAAGGCTTCATGTTCTACCGTTGGAGCAATGGCTCCACGGAACGCAGCGTAACGGCAGCTGTTCCGGGTGAATACAGCGTAACAGCAATTGACAGCAGTGGCTGTTCACAAACAGTTCGCGGCATTGTGGTAACGCTCGATCCCGTGCAACTCTCCGTGCCAACGCGCATTGATTTCGGCACGGTTGACTATCGCACTGGCTTTTCGAAGGACCTCGTGATCACAAGTAGCGACGACGATACCGTCATTATCGCATCGATCGCTGCAGGCACACATTTCCGAGTGATCGATCCATCGGTGTTCCCTTTGTCCATTGCTCCAAAGAGCACAGTAACGATTCCGATCGAGTTCATTTCGAAGATGCCGGATGAGTATTTCGAGACCCTCACGGTAGATGTCACATCGCCGTGTCGCGTGCTCTATCCTGTGGTCTTCCGTGCGAAGGTCGACCCAATACGTGTGCGGTTCTCGATGCCCGATACAACAGCGAAGCGTGGAGCAACCAACGTAGAGTTGCCAATCACAACGCAGTTGTTGCCCGACAGTTTAGATCTGCCGAATGTGCATCTCCGCATCACCGTCTCGATGAACTCGACCATGTTCGCGCCGTCGGCGATTACACGTGGAACGGTTGTCGATGATGTGATCGATGTGATACGTTCGCGACGCACTGTGACGATTGATATCGACTCTCTGGTGATTCCTGCTGGCCGTTCAACGTTGACATCGATTCGTGGCACTGTATTGCTCAGCGGTGATGACAAGACGGTGCTCGATATCGATAGCGTGCAGTGGATCCTCGTCGAACAAACGCCGATCACGATCATACAGGATGGCACGCTCGATGTAGCGCCAACGTGTTTCACCGATGCGCGTATTGTGAAGTTCCTCACGCCAACCACACTTCGTGTTGGACCAAATCCGGCGCACGACGTCCTTGATGTCGATGCTACGATGCATGCGGCGGGTGTCTACGACCTTTCCGTCCTCGATCTGCAAGGCAACACGATGTACCATCGTACAGAACGCATGCAGCACGGCGATGCCGAGCGTACCATGCACGTAACTCTGCCTACGCACCTATGGCAGCAGGGCAGCTACATTATTCGGTTGGCGACACCATTGCAGACATTTGTTGAGCCAGTGATCGTCGCGCGTTAAGCTGGAGAACCCGACGCAATAACAATCGGAGCGCGCTGCATCATCACGGCTCGCATTGCCTGCTTCGCCTCATCTGACGTCCAATCAGCGATGACGGAAGGGATGCTCATGAGCTCTTCCATCAACACATCCTGCTCGAGTCCAATACGACGTGCTTCGTTGTATGGGATGTCGCTTGAGAATGTTACCATGGTATAGAGCGGGATAAAGCGGTCGGGGAACTCTGTGTGAATCCACGCCTCGATCTTCTTCCGCCACAGGAAGCGCGGATCTGCAACCTTGTCGCGCATCTCAATGAAGTTATCGAGGGCGAGATCAAGAATGCCATCGCCAGCTGGTTTGCGCAGTCGTTGATATGTCTGTAGTGTAGAAGCCCAATCACCATTATGGTGGTCGAGACACTCAATCAGAATACGGCAGTCTTCAAATCCACAGTTCATCCCTTGTCCGTAGAACGGGACGATAGCGTGCGCGGAGTCGCCAATTAGGGCAACCTTATTGTTCATCACCCATGGATAGCACTTCACCATCACGAGGGATGATTCAGGATTTGTGAAGAAGTCGTCGATCAACGTTGGCATCATCGGCACCGCGTCGGGGAACTGCTCGTTGAAGAACTTCTCAACGGATTCGCGAGTGCGGAGCTGCTCGAAGGACGGATCGCCTTCGTGCGCGAAGAACAAGGTGAGTGTAAAACTCCCATCAAGATTCGGGAGCGCAATCATCATGTAGCTCTTGCGTGGCCAAATGTGGAGTGCGTGCTTTTCGAGCTGGAACGCACCAGTTGCATCTGGTGGAATATGGAGTTCCTTGTATCCGTGCTCGAGGTATGTCTGCGAGTAGTTGAAGCGATCGACCATTTGCATGCGACCGCGAACGGCGCTGTACGCACCGTCGGCACCGAACACAACGTCGGCCTCGGCGACAATTGTCTCGCCAGAAGGAAGAACGAACGAGGTACTACCTGTCTGAAAGTTGATATCCGTGCAACGTGCCTCAAACGTCACCTTTACGCCGTGGCGTTCTGCGACTGTCAGCAACGTCTTGTTCAATTCACCACGCGACACACTGTTGATGAACTCGCCTTCACGTCCGTATGGCTGATACGTTTGATTGCCTTCCACATCGTGCATCACGCGTCCGTGCATCGGGATTGAGATCGCACGGATATCATCCGCAATACCTGCTACCTCCAGCGCACGCAGTCCGCGATCGGACATTGCCAAATTAATCGATCGCCCAGCCGACATCGTTGCTGCTCGCATGTCGGGGCGACGCTCAAAGATGTGGACGTCCATCCCACGTTTCGCGAGCACTGTGCCCAGCAATGCACCAACAAGTCCGCCACCGACGATAGTAATGCGATCTGCCATACCTAGTTCATGTTCCGAGCAAAGTGTTGAAATACGAGACTGACTGAAACACGTCAACCGACGTGGAGTTCCACATGTGCAACATTTCCAAGTGAGCCAACCACCGTATCACCCGAACGGATTGGTCCTACACCGGCAGGTGTGCCTGTGAAGATGGCATCACCACGACGGAGTGTGAATACGCTTGCGAGGTAGGTGATCAGCATTGGGATCGATCGTTCCATCGCTGCAGTTGATCCATGTTGGCGCTGAACACCATTAACAGTGCAGCGCAGATCCCATGGTCCCATCGGCGAACCATTGCATGGAATGATCGCACTTACGGGTGCCGAACCGAACCATGATTTTGCCACTGCCCACGGATGTCCATCGGCTTTGGCCCGTTGTTGCACGTCACGCGCGGTGAGATCGAGTCCGACGCCTACGCCTGCAACGGCTGACCACGCTGTGTCGTGAGTGCACTCGTGAAGATCACTTCCCATCACGATCACACATTCAACTTCGTGATGCACATCTGATGTCCATTCCGGAAGCACAAGCGTGCTACCCGACGGAAGGTATGCTGCAGGTGGTTTGATGAAGACGATTGGGTCTGTTGGAACTGAGGCCTTCATCTCTGCGGCATGGTCGGCATAGTTGCGTCCAATGCAATACAGCGTGCCCACAGGCATCGTTTGTCCGTCGGTGAACTGCCACTCGTGATGGGGCATAGCATGCTGCTGCGAAGATGTCATCGGATAGTGTCCTGTGCTTCGTCGAGAATTTGGTCCGATGGCGGATTGCGCATCATCTCCACACTAACGGTGTCGGTTGAATCGCGTGCGACGGTAAACGACATGCGACGCCATGGCACGCTTGGATCAGCATACACGCGCTGCATCAGTCGACCGAACACTGGAGCTGCTGCGCGTCCACCCTGACCGTAGTCACCTGTGAATTGAATGCGACGGTCGTCGAAGCCAACCCACACACCGCATGCTAACTCTGGCGTGAGGCCAACAAACCACGCATCAGCGAAATCATTCGTTGTACCAGTCTTGCCGGCTGCAGGCCCCTTGTAGAATCGTCGAATACTTGATGCCGTACCGCCATCAACAACTCCTTGCATCATCGACAGCATTTGCTTCGCTACCGAATCAGGCACAGCATCGATGGCTTGCGCCGGCATACGGGCTTGATAGAGCACGTTGCCCATACGATCCTCAATGCGAGTGATGTACGTTGGCGTGACATGTACACCCTCGTTGCCGAATGCTGCGTAGGCCGACGTGATTTCGAGCGGCGATAGCTCCGACGTGCCGAGACACAACGCAGGAACAGCGACCATTGGCGAGGTGATACCGAGATCGCGACACAGCGTAATCACGTCGCTTGGTGTTGTGTGCTCAGTGATGAGTCGTGCAGCAACGGAGTTCGTCGAGAATTTCAGTGCTGTGCGCAGTGGCATCGGACCACCGGTCTTGCTTGATCCACGTGGTGCCCATAATGTGCCGTCTGCCAGCATCTTACTGAACGGACCGCTTTCGATTTTCGAATCCGGTGTAAGACCCCGCTGCAGCGCACTTGCGTACACAAACGGCTTGAACGACGAACCAGGCTGACGTCGGATCTGTGATGCATGGTTGAGCGAGTATCGCGCAGCGGTATTGAGCCTCATGCTTTGTGGCGACGCGCCAACCATGCCGAGGATGCCCCCTGTACGAACATCGATGACCACAACCCCTGTTTGGATTGTTGTGACATCGCGCTTCACACTATCGACGAACGAACGATTGCGCTTGAGACGACGCAGAAGATCTTCGCGTTCGGATGGAGAAGCAGCGATGTAATCACTGCGCTTCGAAGCAGCTCGTCGAATCATCGCATCGAGCAGCTCTGATCGCGACTTCCACGACCATGATGACTCAAAGGTGCGTTGGTATTGCGAGAGATGCTCATCAACGGCTTCGTTCGCGTATCGTTGAATACGTGAGTCGAGCGTCGTGTAGATCACCAGACCATCGCGATAGAGATCGTGGCCTTTCAACTTGTCGGCTAACTCGCCATCACGACCAAGCAGCTGACGAATCGTCTCCACGAAGTGTGGGGCGATACCACGTCGCACTTCGGCAAGCGCAGGTTTGACAAGGGGCTCTGCAAGCGACCGTGCAAGCACATCATCGGTGATGTACCCTTCGTCGTGCATCATTCCCAAAATCAAGTTGCGACGGGAGATCCCTGCTGAGTCGTCTTGTCCGAACTTCTCTGGTGCCTTGAACAATCCAACAAGGTAGGCGCTCTCGGCGACCGTAAGCTTCATCGGTTCTTTGTTGAAGTACACCTGTGAAGCCACGCGAATACCATACGCTCCTCGACCGTAGTACACCGTGTTCGAATACATCTCGAGGATTTCGTTCTTGGTATACGTGCGTTCGATCTGGAACGCCGTCCACGCCTCGCGCACCTTACGAGCCATTGTCTGCTCGCGAGAGAAGTACAGGTTACGAGCAAGCTGTTGCGTAATCGTTGACGCGCCTTCTTTCGTGCGAAGCGAGAGAACATTTTTCACTGCTGCCTTCACGATGCGGACAGCGTGCACGCCCCAGTGATTGTAGAACTCGCGGTCCTCGGTGGCAATCAGCGCATGAACGAACGACTGTGGGATCGAGTCGAACGGTGTATACGTCCGTCGCGTCGTGGCAAAGTGTTCCAACAGCACACCGTCGGAGCTGTACACCTGCGTAGCAAGATCCTGGCGCGGGTCTTCGAGCTGATCAAGCGTTGGAAGTCCATCACTCAGGACGTATGCGACGAACGTGATTGCTGCGACAACGAAGATGCCGATCACCCATAACGCGATCTTGGTGGTGCGAAGAGGATCGATGTTCCAGCGTGGGGCCACGGCAGCAATGCAGAGAGTGATCGATTACACGAACGACGTTGCATCGTCGATGCATGATTGCAACAATTGCTGATAAGTGATGTCAGGAATCTCCACGGCACCCAACGACGCTGTAAAGTCATTGATGTACTGTGTGTCGAGAAGACTGAACCCGCGCTCGTGCAATCGTTGAACAAGCGCTACAAAGCTAACCTTTGATGCATCGTTCATGCGCGAGAACATTGATTCGCCGAAGAACGCTCCACCAATAGCCACGCCATAGAGTCCACCCACGAGCTCACCCTGATACCACGACTCTACGCTGTGGGCGAAGCCCAGATGATGCAGTTCGGTATACGCATCGATCACCGCGGGGGTAATCCAGCAGTCAGGTCGGTCGGCACACGCCGTGATCACGTCGTCAAATCGCGTATTGACTGTGACAGTGTAGAGCCCCTTACGCAATGTTGCGCGGAGGGACGACGAGATGCGCACACCATTGAGGGGGATAATCGCACGGGGATCAGGTCGGTGCCAGTGGATGTCGCCCGTCTCCGGATCGCCCATCGGGAAAAAGCCATTCCGATACCCAATGATCAGGAGGTCAGGTACCAGGATGTTCAGGGAGCTCATCGATCCGTTGGGCGTAATAGGTGACGTAGGGGATACCCTTTGCATCGCAGAACATTTGCTGGTCTGTAGCGAACGGGAAAGGCCATGGCGTTGCTTCATCGCATTCGTGAAGCGTGAAGTACTTCGAGGCTAACAGAACCTCCCGCTGATAGGCGTCGACATCTTCACGGTCGGTAGCCAACCACAGCCTGCCTCCTGGCACGAGCACGCGGTGGAGCATGCCGAGGAACTCCTCAGTAAATGCCCGGCGCTTGTGGTGTCGTTTTTTCGGCCATGGATCCGGGAAGAGATAGACTGCATATTTCACGGACGAGGCCGGGATCCAATCGAGTCCGTTGGCAATGGAGTACCACTCCGCGTGAGCATTCCCGATATGCTCACCCTTGATGACCCCTGAAATCCACTCTGTGAGGATTTGGCGCACCTCCAGGCCCAGAATATTGAGTTCTGGGTGGGCCAACGCATGGCGCACGAGGAACGCCCCGCGACCGCACCCAACGTCTAAGGCGTCAGCCAAACGGCCATTGGCGAACCAGGAAGCCCAGTCGCCCTCGGTCCGAACTGGCGGATACCAGGACGGCAGGATGTGGTGTTGGGAGGCCGGCAGGTAGGCCTGGGAGTTCACATGATGGCGAACCCGGGGCATAGGGTATGCCGCCCAATTTATCTCGGGACTATCGGCGATGCGTCGATCCATAGTTCTGCAAATGTACCATTCCGTATATTCGCCGTCTTCCTTGCCTTCACAATAGAGTGGCAGGGGAGTCCCATGCCGATAGAGTTAGAACGGAGGACGCTTGAGTTCGAAGACGTGGAGCAAATGGCTGCTCATCTTGTTGCCCATCGTAGCGGGTGCTTACCTGCTTTGGCCAACGTACAATTATTACCGCATGAACCAGGAGCGCGAGAGCCTGTTGGGCGACTCAGCAGCGCTCGAAAGCTGGGATCTCGCCAACGGTGAGGACTTCGCCAAAGCACGCAATGCGCGTCTGAAGCTTGGTCTTGACCTCCGCGGCGGTATGTACGTGACTCTTGAGGTGGACATCCTCAAGCTGATCGAAGAGTCTGCCGACCCGTTGAGCGTCGACGAGGACTTTACAAGCATCCTCGAGAAGACGCGCAAGGAAACGGACAACACAGACCTCGACGTTCTCGATACGTACCTGACCAACTTCCGCGCCTCTGGCAAGTCGCTCCTGCAGTACTTCCCGCTGAGCAGCTCGGACGAAGCAAAGGGTGGCGATCCGGAAAAGGCCATCGAAGAGAAGCTGCGTAACGACGCAGCCGGTGCTGTTGATCAAGCGATGGAGGTTATCCGTCAGCGTATCAACAAGTACGACCTCTCGGAAGTCAACATCCAGAAGCAGGGCGCACGTCGTATCGTGATCGAGCTTCCGGACGTCAAGGACGAGAAGGAAATCCGCTCGCTGATTCAGACGACAGCTCGTCTTGAGTTCAAGCGCGTGATGATGAATCGCGATCTGATCCGTACGTTCTACGCGATCGATAACGTCCTGAAGGGCGTCGTTGCTGCTGAGCCGGCTGTTGACACAACAGCGAAGGATTCGACAGCGGTTGCGAAGGACTCTGCAGCGATTGCAAAGGCCGACACAGCCAAGAAGGACACTGCAGCAGCGAAGACAGACACCTCGAAGAAGAACGCAAATCCGTATGCTGGTTTGAGCGACGACGAAGTTGCTCGCCGTGTCAAGCGCGACTATCCGTTCACATACATGCTCACAGGCCTCTTCGCGCCAAGCGAAAAGGCATCGTTCCAGAACTTCGACCTCATCCTCAAGAAGGCTGAAGACTTCCCAGAGCAAGGCATCTATAACTTCGTCGTCAGCGGCACAATGCTTCAGCAATTCCTGAAGTACTTGGAGCGTCCAGACGTGAAGCGTGCGATGCCAGCCGACCTCGATATCGTGGTCGCTGCGCGTCCGGAAGGCACACCAGCCAAGGATGGCACTCCAGAATTCTACAACGTCTACGGTGTTGTGCGCGAAGCCGACCTTACGGGTGACGTCGTGACAGAGGCATTCCCAAGCTTCGATCAGTCGAGCAACCAGCCAATGGTGCTCATGGAAATGACGAGCGAAGGTGGCGAGCGCTGGGCACAAATCACTGGTGCAAACATCGGTAAGCGCATTGCGATCATCCTCGACGGCCGTGTCTACTCAGCACCAACAGTGCAGAACAAGATCACTGGCGGATCGTCGCAGATCACAGGCGCAACAAGCCCAGAAGAAGCGAACCTTCTCGCAGTAGTCCTCAAGGCCGGTGCACTCAAGGCACCAGTGAAGATTATCGAAGAGCGCGTTGTTGGTCCATCGCTCGGTGAAGACTCGATTCGCCGCGGTGTGACAAGCTCGCTTCTCTCGTTTGCACTCATCGTGCTCTTTATGTTCATCTACTACATGTGGGGTGGTGGTCTTGCCGATATCGCCCTTATGATGAACGTGTTGCTCGTGATTGCTGGTCTCGCCGGTTTCGGTGGAACGCTCACGCTTCCTGGTATCGCCGGTATCATCCTCTCAACTGCGATGGCAGTCGACGCGAACATCCTCATCTTCGAGCGTATGCGCGAAGAGCTCTATGCAGGGAAAACGCTCAAGGCAGCTATTGATCAAGGCTTCGAGAAGGCTTGGAGCGCGATTATTGACTCGAACCTTACAAACATTCTCGCAACCATCCCGCTCCTGATCTGGGGCTCGGGTCCGGTTCGCGGTTTCGCTGTAACACTGCTTGTGGGTGCTGTTATTACGCTCTTCACAGCTGTGGTTGTAACGCGCGCAATGTTCACGCTGATCGCAGCGAGCGGCGCGACAACTTTCAACATTGGACAGAAGAGGACGGCATAACATGGACCTGATTAAAAAGACCAACATCGACTTCGTATCGAATCGCGTTGCGATCTTCCGCGCGTCGGTGATCATTGCGCTGATCGGTCTCGCCGCTACGTTCCTTCCAGGCATGATCGATCTCGGTATCGACTTCACAGGTGGTACACAGATCACCGTGAAGTTTGCGAACCAATCAGCAAACGCTGATCAGGTGCGTGCTGCTGTCGGCGCAATCGGTTACGGTGGCGCAGAAATCAAGAGCTTCGGCACGACAGGTGAGTACCTGATTCGTATCAACGAAACAGGTCGCGCATCGGAAATCTCTGCATCGATTGTTGCCGGACTTCAGAAGTCATTTGCGAATGATACAGTAACGCTGCTTGGCGCAGATAACGTTGATCCAAAGGTGTCGAGCGAGCTTGCCGTCGACTCGGCGCTGTCGCTCTTTCTCGCGACGATTATCATCCTGCTCTACGTTGCGTTCCGATTCCAATTTGCATACGGTCTCTCGGCGATCGTCGCGCTCGCGCACGACGTCGTATTGGCCTTTGTGATCTCGGTACTCTTCAATAAGACAGGACTGCTTAACCTCGAGCTGTCGATCAACTCGCTTGCTGCGTACCTCACAATTCTTGGCTACTCCATCAACGACAAGGTGGTGGTGTTCGACCGTATTCGTGAAAACCGCGAAAAGCACAAGGGCATGTCGCTTGTTGACCTCGTGAATCTGTCGCTGAACGAAACGCTGAGCCGTACACTCATCACGGGTATCTCGGTTCTTGCTGCTCTTCTCGTGATGGTGTTCCTCGGTGGCGATGTACTTGAAGGCTTCGCCTTCACGATGTTCATCGGTATCGTTATCGGTACGTTCTCTTCGATCTACATCGCATCGGCATTCTTGATCTGGTACTCAGACCGCGTCCAGCACAAGAACGTCGGTGAACTGCACACGAAGAAGGCCTAACACAGGTGGGCACGTTCTCCATACGTCATGGCGAACCGGGATCTACGGTGATCGCGTTCGCTGAAGAAGTACTCGGAGGTTCGGAAGCCCTCGAACTCAGCTCTCTCATTCGCGAGGCATGTGCCGAACCATCGTCTCGCGTCGTGCTCGATCTCTCACGCGTTGTACGCATGAACTCGAGCGGACTCGGCATGCTGGTTGGCGCTCTTGCTACTGTGCGCAAGCATAACGCAAAGCTTGTTCTTGCAGCAGTGCCAGACCACGTAACCTCGCTCCTTACCATGACGCAATTGATCTCTGTCTTCGATCTTCGACCGACTGTTGATGAGGCGCTGCAAGCTTCATGAGCGTTCGCATTATCGTTGGCGCCCAATGGGGCGATGAAGGAAAAGGCAAGATTGTCGACATGCTCTCCGAGCAGGCCGACATCGTCGCTCGGTATCAAGGTGGCGCAAACGCTGGCCACACCATCGTGTTCAACGACACGAAGTACGTTCTGCACCTGATCCCTTCGGGTATTCTGCATCCTGGTACGCACTGCGTTATTGGCAATGGTGTCGTTATCGACCCAGTTGCACTGATGGAAGAGATTGCCATGCTCGAACGCATGGGTATCTCCATCGACGGACGTCTGCATATCTCGCACAAAGCGCACCTGATCATGCCGTACCACAAGATGATGGATGCGGCTCGAGAACGTCAGGCAGGTTCTATCGGAACAACCGGTCGCGGTATTGGTCCAGCCTACAACGACAAGGCACTTCGCAGCGGTATTCGCATTGTCGATCTCCTCGATCGCGATGTGCTCGGCGAAAAGATCCGCACGAACCTCGCAGAAAAGAATCAGATCCTCCATGCACTGTACGATGTTGAGCCACTTGATGTGGATGCAATGATCGAAGAGTACGTGGCATTCGACTCTCGCATCGATCCGTACATCACGGACACAACAGCACTGCTCAACAATGCACTCAAGGAAGGCAAGCGCGTGCTTGCCGAAGGTGCGCAAGGGGCTCTGCTGGATCTTGATCACGGAACGTATCCGTTCGTCACAAGCTCGAACCCAACGTCGGGCGGAGCCTGTACCGGACTCGGTATTCCGCCAACATCGATCTCATCGGTGATGGGCGTTGTGAAAGCATACAGTACGCGCGTCGGCAATGGCCCATTCCCGACGGAACTCAATGATGCAACTGGCGAACTCCTTCGCTCGGAAGGACACGAGTTTGGCGCAACAACCGGCCGCTCACGTCGCTGCGGTTGGCTGGATATCCCTGCGCTGAAGTACTCGATCATGATCAACGGCATTTCCGAGATCGCCCTTACAAAGCTCGACGTCCTCGGTGTGTTCAGCGAGATCAAGATCTGCACGGGATACACCATCGATGGCGTTCCTGTGAAGAGCTTCCCAGCCGACGTAAAGACGCTCGACCGTATCTCGTGCGAGTACATGACACTTGAGGGCTGGAACTGTCAGCTCGATGGTATTTCGTCGTTCGCCGACCTGCCAAAGGCTGCTCAGACCTACGTCGAGACCATTGAGCGTCTGCTTGAGACCCCGATCACGTGGGTTTCAACAAGCCCAGCGCGCGAAGACACGTTCCGCCGCTAACGACAATTCGTCGGGTCATAACCTTTCTGCGAGGGTGTTTCACCCCAATGCCATAGTTTTAGCGCTATGGTATGAGGTCCCGCGTCACCATGCTTCTCCTTCTGCTCGTGCTGTGCTGCAGCGCGTTGCACGTGCGTGCCCAGCGTTGGGAAAAGGTGGCTCTGCCAGCCCCGTTCAACAGCGGATACTACCTCGATATCTTCTTCCTCCCGAGCGATCCAAACCGTGGCTGGGCATGTGATCAGAATCGCGGCTATGTGATTCGCACCGTCGATGGTGGAAAGACATGGGCCGGTGTTGTCGTTGATCCTGCCCTCAATAACTGTCACCTCGAATACGTGCAGTTCCTCGACGCAAACATTGGCTACGTCTCGGGTCCATGTGGTGTCTACAAGTCGACTGATGGCGGAGTTACATGGACGAACATTCATCCAGATCCCTCGGTATCGCTATGGGGTGGATGGTTTCGCAACGCAACGGAAGGCTGGTTCGCTGGCGGTGGCGGTTGTGGTAACAACGTTGTGTTCCGCACAGTAGATGGTGGACTAACCTACACGCGGTTTGTTGATACAACCGTCAAACGAAGTGTACTCTCCGATCCGTACTGGGATGCAACGATGCCGACGAACACGGTGTATGCAGCTGGTGCGGCCACGGTCTGGCGATCAGACGATGATGGTGTAACGTGGCAAGTCCATGCGTTCACAGGGACGAATGCTCCATGGCACGAAGAACTTGCAATGAAGGGGGCTTCCATCTGCGTGCCCCTTGGTGGAGCGAAGTGCTCTAACGTTCCTGGTGTGACAACAGGCATGCGCTTTAGTCCAGACAACGGGACGTCGTGGCGCGAATTCAATTCCGGCGAGGAGATGTTCGGCACCTTCCTCACGTCACCCACGCATGGATGGGCTGCGGGGTGGGCTGGTTCTGCATATCAAACAACGAATGCCGGAATCAATTGGACGCTGCGCTCGTGCGGACTTGATGGTGCCGATCTCGATGATGTGTTCTTTCAGAACGACACAACAGGATGGGTCGTTGGCAATGGTGTGTTTCGCACTGCAAGCCCCCTGCGCAGAGCGAGTGATTCGATCCTTGCATTCCGCGGTGTGTGTCCAGACTCGACGAAGCGCGATACAGTTCGTGTGACCAATATCAATTGGTTGTCATCTCCATGGACTGCTACGATCATCGGCGCAGATGCAGCACACTTCCGAATCGTCAACACACTACCTGCGCAACTTGGCTCATGTTCATTCGGCGATGTGATCGTTGAATACAAACCACTGACGCGTGCTGCCCACAACGCAACACTGATGATCACCGTGCAACAGCCAGAGACCACGCTTGTGGTGTCGCTCCAGGGTGATCAGCGCGGACGAACGGCGTTTCCAGTGGATACGCTTGTGAGTTTCCGCGATCGCGTAGGAACGCAGGTGCAGCGATCGATGATGTGGAGATCGACATCGGCTACAGAACTCGAAACGATCGTTCGCATTGTTCGTGTTAGTGGTGATAGTGGCATCTCGATGACGGCAACGATCCCTGCAACTGTTGGTGGGGGAGTGACGCTTACCTACATCACAGCGAATCTTCGCGATACAGGATGGGTGCAGGCAACGTTTCGCGTGACACTAGCGCCATGCGGTCGCGACACGCTTGTTACCGTGCAGATTTATGGTGAGTCGCCAATCTTCAATTCGATCTCTGCTGCAAGCGTTGCTGCCGGTTGCGACTCTACAGGTTTGCTCAAGGTGCCGATCTCGAACACGGGAAACATCCCCTTGATCATCACGAAGATTGATGCGACCACGATGGGTGTGCAGCCATTCCGTATTCGTGGATTTGTCAGCGGAAGATTTGGCGGGCCGTGGACGTTGGCTCCGGGAGAGGTCGACACCGTAATCGTCGAGTACGTTCCACAGTCGAGCGCTGACAATGTCTCGCTCACGATCGAGCACGACGATCGCACAACGGTGCGCGGTTCGAAGACACCATGGATTGTTGCACTGCGTGGAACATCGCAACGCACACTCGTCTCGGTGACGCCACGCGTAATTGATCTTGGTTCGATGTGTGTTGGTACGTTTTACGATCGGTCGATCAGCGTAACGAATACTGGTACGTCCACCGCGTCGATGCGATTCTCGACATCGTCTGCAAACATCACCGGCTTGCCACAAAGCAACGTGACGCTGATAAGTGGACAGCAGCGATCGTTTACGTTCACGTTTACAGCGCGAGCGAAAGGCCCGTTGAGCGATACAATTGCCATCCGACTCTCGACGTGCGACGCTGTTGAGTATGTGATTGTCAAGGGGCTTGTTGAAGACCTCGCGTTGACGATTTCTCCAGCTTCGGTGCGCGACTCTGCAGATGTAGGCGTAACGATGCGTCATCGTTTCGTGATTCGTCTTGCAGGGGGCGATAGTGCGCGCGTTGTTGATATCCGCATGCGCCCTTTGCCGATGGCCATGACGACAAACATTCCTCGGCTGCCATTCACGCTGCGTCGCAACGATAGTGCTGAGGTGACTATTGAATGGGGCTCACCTACGCCAGCTGAATACAAGGGTCTCCTCGAAGTTGTCGCGGTGACGTCGTGTAGCACCACGGTGAGTTCCGACGTTTCCCTCCGTGCAATGTCAACAACAGTGCGTCACGGGCCAACATCACTCGCCTGGCAACAACGCTGTTCGCTTACGCAACGCATCGATAGCTTCTATGTCGATGTGTCTGGCGAACGTCCGGTTGGCATCCGTGAGCTGACGGTTGTGCCTGCTTCAGCCCCCTTCCAACTTGTGAATGCGACTGTTCCTCAGACGCTTCAACCGAACACGCGCACGTGGTTTACCGTAGCGTATCAGCCGACTGTTTTCGACAATCAGACTGCGGTTGTGCGCGTTGTTACGGATCAGCAGGAGACACTTGCCGTGGCTCTACAAGGAGTGACGGATCTTGCTGCCGTTGATGTACAACCGACGGTTATCGATCTCGGTGAGCTGTTTGTCTGTTCGCCAGACGATGAACGTCGCGTTGTCGTGAAGAGTATTGGCACCATTGCTGCAGATGTGCGAGTGGAATTGGTTGACGGAGTAAATGGACTTCGCATCGGTTCGAGTCCATCGCGTATTGAGCGCGGTGATAGCGCAGACATCGTGCTAGCAGTGCAGCCATCGTTACTTCCTGTTGGACCACTACGTTCGATAGTCAAGATTATCAATGCCACGTGTGACGATACAGTCGATGTTGTTGTCGTTGGTGTTCGTCAGCCAGTTGGAACGCTGCAAGCATCACCAACTGAGGTACGTGCAACTGCTGTTGTTGGAACAGTATCGCGACAACGCATTGTGGTGACAAATGCCGATCTCTATGAACGACGAATTATTGACGCAACGATAGTGTCATCAAGTAGCCGCTGGGCACTCGCACAGCCATTCGCGGAACGCGTACTTGCGCTAGGTGTGACGGATACGTTCGAGCTCACATTTGCGCCACTGTCTGCAGGCGACGACAACGCAGAGATCGTTCTAACAAGTGTGTCGCGCTGTTTAACAACCACGACGATTCCTCTTCGTGGTGTAGGACGTGAACCAGGTCAACCGGTAACGTACACACTGAAGCTTCGCATTGATGATTACACGGCGCAACCAGGTTCGATCGTTCACATCCCAGTGGAATGGCAGTCGTCCATCCGCGATGCCGTGATCGACAGTGTCGCTCTTGATGTGATCTTCTCGCGCCTAAACCTTCGCGTCGACAGTATTACGGCTGGTACGATGCCTGATGTCGACGTTACGTCCACATCAACAGATGGTCGTGTGGTGCTTGTTGTTCGCCGCACCGGAACAGAAGCTGGCGACGCAGGTACGGTTGCTGTGCTTCACGGAACAGCGTTTTCGGCAATACCCGACAGTACGCCACTCTCGTTTGCAACTGTGAGTGTGTGGGCTCAAGAAGACGTACTCGTTGAGAATGATGATGGCTCACTTGTAGTCGATGCATGCGGACCCCGGTTCCTGATCCGCATCGGTTCGCAAGCGGGTGTTCGTATCGTCTCGCCAACACCAGCGCGTGATCATGTTACCATTGCAATCGAGCTTGCTGCTCCTGACAAGATTGCGATCGATGTCGTTGATGTGTTGGGTGGCACGGTGCTTCACACGCAGAGTCGCGAGCTACTATCTGGAACGACCAGCATCGACATCCAGCTACCCGAGACGATAGCGTCGGGCACATACATCCTGCGCGTTGCTACGCGCATGTCGGGGTCGACTTCGACGACGTTTCCCGTTATTCGGTAAGTGAGCCGTACAGATTCTTGAGACAGAATCGTACGCCATCTTGAAGTGCCACCTTCGAATCCGTCGGAATAATCACATCGGCTTTTGCAAGGGGCGAGTACGACGCATCGGACTTGAGCTCGTTGTGTGTGATGCGAAGGCCAGCGCCGCCACGGATGCGCTCACACAGTCCCGTGATCAGGCGAGTTACTTCGAACCCCTTCAGGATCTTTAGCTCCGTAGCCGAGGCAGGATTATAGTTCTCGACCATGAAAAGTCCAGCCATTGCGTAGATACTATCACGTGTCTCCATATCAATCACCGTGAGAGAGTCGTGGCGTCGTAGTGCCGCAACGATCGTTGATGCTACATCGTACGAAGCAGCGACCTTTTCACGAAAGATTGCCCACGGTGCAAGCCCCTTCTCACCATCAAGAAAATGCGTACCACCAAGGGCTGTGAGTTTTGTGGGCCGAACACGAAATGCTGAATCGGCAGCAGCATAGAGGTCGGGACGCAGCACCGCCTCGCATAGGGCGCGTTGCATTGCGGTGAGAATAGCAGGATCAATCACGCGTCGGCCCGTACCATCCTCTGTGAGGAACGACGTAGCGTACCCCGTTCCCTCAGTGCTTACGATCCATCCCTCGCCGCCAACGATCGTGAGTTGTACGCGCACGAGATTCACAATGCGTGCGATATCGATAAACGCGATGAGCTCTGCACCCATACGATCTGCTACTGCTTGTGCCGTGCGAAGCGAGTCGGGAAATGCGCGTGCGACGGAATCACGTGTTTCGTTCGGAATCATAGCGTACGACTTCGAGAGCTCACAGGCGAGCGCCATAGCAGCCTCTGCCTTGTACGCCGACAACAGCGTATCGGTCTTTGGGAACGAGATGCCGCCGAGCATTACACGCTGCTGCGCGTGAGCCGTTGATGGCATTCCGATCACCATCAGCGCAAGCACGAGGGCGCTTAGAGCCGCGTGTTTCCAATTCATAACACCCCGGTAAAACACACCTAATGGGCTGCCGATAGTTTCGAAGACGTTCGTTCTGTTCATGTCGTACAAGTGGTCGGATTTCTCATGAAACAATTCATTCTCACAGTGCTTATCGCATGTAGCTCGGTTGCGCTGATGGCGCAAAGCGGCTCCATCGAGGGCAAAGTTACGGATGCGGAGACCGGTGAGGCTCTTCGTGGTGCAAGTGTAAGTGTTGTAGCCACGAAGAAAGGCTCGTACACCGACTCCAAGGGCACATTCCGCATTAAGAAGGTTGCTCCCGGTACCTACGCAATTCGCGTTACGTTCATTGGCTACGATCCAAAGGTTGTTGAAGGCATCGTTGTTGGGGAATCAGAGCCAGCAACTGTGAGTGTGCTTCTCGGAGCAACGAAGAAGGTCGGCAAGGAAGTCGTAGTGCAGGCTGACCGTGCGATGGATAACGCAGCAGCGCTGCTGAACCAACGCAAGAATGCATCGCAAGTAAGTGACGGAATTGGCAAGGAGGAAATCTCCAAGCTCCCTGATAGCGATGCTGGACAAGCCATGAAGCGCGTGTCGGGCGTAACGCTTGTCGAAGGCAAGTACGTCTACGTCCGCGGTGTGAGCGATCGCTACAGCAACACAACGCTGAATGGTGCCGCTCTCTCATCAACCGAGCCTGATAAGAAGGCGTTCGCATTCGATATGTTCCCCGCAGAACTGCTTGAAAATGCCAACGTCGCGAAGTCATTCACACCAGATCTGCCAGGCAACTTTGCTGGTGGACTGGTGCAGCTGAACACAATCGATTTCCCTACAGCGTTCGGTGTAAAGCTCAGCGCCTCGCAGTCACTCAACGACTTTGTGTCCTTCCATCAGGGACAGTTTCTTACCTACTCTGGCTCGTCGCGCGATTGGTTTGCAGGGGGCGCGAGTGATCGCAGAGCTCCAGCGAATCTTCCAGCGAACCGTCAGGAGTTCCTCGAACTCAACTCGAAGGCACAGATCGGCGATGCCGATGCAGCTGCACGCGTGGCGGAAATCGGCAGCGGATTCCCGAACCGTGATTGGCAGACGGCGTATGAGACGGCGCCGTCCAACGGGGGAATGGGTGTGACGTTGACCGCTCCATTTGACATCGGCGAACAGGATGCATTTGGTCTTGTAGCGAATCTCAACTATGGCTCATCGCATGCAATCAATCGCATGACACGTAGCGGTCTGCAAGCAGATCGCACACTTGGTTTCGAAAAGACGGGCACAACAGCAACGCGCAGTGCAAGTCTTGGCGGCCTTCTCAACATGGCCTATCGAATTGGCGAAAGCAGCACACTCTCGCTGAAGAATGTCTACAATCGCTCGATGGACGACGAGTCGCTCGAACTCTACGGTGAGAGCTACACACAAGCACAGACACGACGTGAGTTTGGCTTCAACTACGTGCAGAAGGAACTCCTTTCGTCGCAGGCTAGTGGTGAGCACGTGCTTGGTTTTGCCAACAACACGGTGGTTGACTGGAAGCTTGGGTATTCCGAGACAAATCGTAACGAACCAGACTATCGTCGCCTTCAGTACTCACGTCAGTCGACTGATGAACCTGGCACGATGTCGATCAACTTCTCACCATCACCTACGGGAGATGGCACGACGGCTGGTCGGTTCTACTCGGACATGTCCGAGTATTACCGCATTGCTTCATTGAACACTGTTGTACCGGTGCAGGCTGCGAAGATCAAGTTCGGCGGACTCTACGAGTTCCGGAATCGCGACTTCTCAGCACGTTCATTCACGATCATTCAGTCACGCAACTATGCAGGTGACGTGGATGATCTGTTCCGCGGCAACGAGTTTGGTCCAGTCAATCCGTTCACTGCATTTGCTGACTCAAACTTCCGCGCAGACCGTCTGATGATGTCAGAAGAAACCCGACTGTCAGACAAGTACGTAGCGAACGAGCGCATTGCAGCTGGCTATGCTATGGCTGATGTTCCGTTTGATGTTGCCGATGTCAAGGTGCGCTTCATTGGCGGTGCGCGAATCGAAAGTAGCATTCAAGAGCTTGCATCATTCGACGTACAGGATCGTGCCGTGAATCCAATTGTGGATGTCACAGACGTTCTTCCGTCGATCAACCTGGTTGTGAGTCCGACCGAGTCCATGAACATCCGCGCAAGTGCGACGCAAACACTTGCCCGTCCATCGCTTCGTGAATTCGCCCCATTCTCGTTCTACAACTTCCAGATTCAAGCTGTTACCACAGGCAACCCGAATCTTACACGCGCTCTTGTCCAGAACTATGACTTGCGTTGGGAGCTCTTCCCGAATCCAGGTGAAGTGATCAGTGTGAGCGCGTTCTACAAGACGTTCCAAAACGCCATTGAGGAAACGATTCTCCCGTCTACATCTGAGTTGATCTACAGCTTTCAGAACGCGAATGGATTGGCACAGAACTATGGAGTTGAGCTCGAGCTTCGCAAGCAGCTTGGATTCATTGCCGACTTCATGAAGCCGTTCACAATCTCGTTGAATGCGGCGGTGATTACATCAAGCATCAGCGTCAATCAGGGTGGCGTTGTAGACGAGCGAGCGATGTGGGGTCAGAGTCCATACACGATCAATGTCGGCCTCTTCTACACCAACTTCTCGTCGGGTTCAACGATTAACCTTGGCTACAACACCTACGGTGCGCGCATCATCAAGGTTGGTCAACGCGGTGCATATCAGTTCGATGATCCGCACGTGTACGAAATGCCTCGTCATGTTATCGATCTCAGCTTCACGCAGGCTCTCAGCAGTGTGCTCGAACTCAAGTTCGCAGTGCGCGATATCCTGAATCAGCCTCTGTACTGGGAACAGGGTGGTATCAACATTCAATCAAACATCCGCGGTCGGACGTTCACGTTCGGCGTCGGATATCGCATTCAGTAAACGACTGTTTTGTCATTTCTCCTAGGGGTTGTTATGAAGACTTGGAGTCTTCTCATTGCAGCGCTCGTATTTGCGGTCGGTGTCGCTTCGGCACAGAACCCGACATCGTGTCGCCTCACATTTCCGAATGGCGGTGAAACATTCCGCCCGGGCTCAACGCAGGAATTGCGTTGGGATACGGCTGGCACCTTCCGCGCACGTTGGCGGTTCAAGTACGGAACATCACCAGCAGGTCCATGGACTACGCTTGCAGGACGTGGGAATGTACTTGACTCTGCGACATCCCGTGGTCAATCAGTACCGTCGGCAAGCGGCGGATGGCGCGTGCCGGCACAAGGCACAACAAGCGGCTATATCCGGATGGAGCTGATTGCTGATTCGAACAACGTGTTCGACATCTCCGATAGCCCCTTCACGATTGAATCCCCTTCGGTTGTAACACCCGACTCAGTCCTTCGTGGTGAGATCACGGGACGCGTAACGCTTCGCAATACAAAGATCTACGGCATCGATGGATATGTGTACGTCAATGATGGTGCTGTACTTGAGGTCGAACCAGGTACGATCATCGTGGGTGATACGGTAGGCCAGAACTCTGTGCTGTGTATCAACCGCGGTGGCAAGATCATCGCGAATGGCACGAAGCAACAGCCAATCATCTTCACATCATCTGCAGCTCCAGGTCAGCGCGCACGCGGCGACTGGGGTGGCATCGTGATCTGTGGTCGCGCTCGCACAAATCATCCGGGCGGACAAGCAGCTATCGAAGGTGGTATCGCTGATGCAACTCCGGGTGGACGTGGTTGGTTTGGTGGACAAGATGACGATGACTCAAGCGGATCCCTTCAGTATGTGCGCATTGAGTTCGCTGGTATCGCTGTTGCTCCGAACAACGAGCTTAACTCGCTCACGATGGGTGGTGTTGGCCGCAAGACAGTGATGCACCACATTCAAGTATCGTACGGAAATGATGACGGATTTGAATGGTTCGGCGGTACAGTGAACGGCAAGTACTTCATCTCGTATGGTATCCTTGACGACGACTTTGATGCTGACAACGGTTACAGCGGCAAGCTGCAATTCGGTCTCGTGAAGCGTTTCCGCACAGTTGCCGACGTATCAACATCGCAGGCAATCGAAACGGACAATGATGCAAACAGCTCATTCAACCGTCCATTCACATCAGCTGTGTTTTCTAATCTCACGCTGATTGGACCAATTGCCGACACTTCGTGGACAACAGGCAGCGGTGTGAATCAGTATAACAGTCGCTACGGTGCTGCTATGCAGATTCGTCGCAACTCACGCTTGAGCGTATTCAACACGGTTGTCGTCGGATGGCCACGCGGGATTGAAATCGCGCAGGCACCAACGATGGCTGCAGCCTTCACCGATTCACTTGCAGTACGTACATCAAACTGGTATGGTGTTAAAGGTTCATGGCTCAACCTTGCTGGAGGTACACCACCTGCTGGTATGGATGCGAACTGGGTTGCTAAGCAGGAATTCAACAATAGCGCTGATCGATCGAATCCTAACAATGCATTCCTCGTTAATCCATGGGCAACAGACGGCACCTTTAATGCTCGTCCGCGTGAGGTTGCACCATACCTCAATACGGCACAGTTTGCCAATGGCGGACCGCTGTATGCAATCGATGACACCTTCTTCGAGCGCGTTGCGTATCGCGGTGCATTCCCTGCAGACGGTGAAGCATGGGATGAAGGTTGGGCGAACTACGACCCAGTAAACACAGAGTATCGCGCTGCGGTTGTTGTGCGCATCACGAAGCCAGGAGCAGCTGCCGGCGAGTCGTACCTCCAGGGCACGAAGGTCAACATTGAGTGGGACACAACGAGCGCTGCCGGTAACCGCTACAAGTTCGAATTCGCAACATCTGCGCAGGGACCATGGTCGCCTATCGCGGGTGCCGAGAATGTAGTTGACGCTGGTGCAACACGCGGCAAGTTGGTGAACGGCTTTACTGCTCCGAACGTCGTTACGCAGAGCGGCTACATCAAGATGACGCTGATCAGCGATCCGACAAAGTTTGACGTAACTGACATTCCATTTGCAATCACAGCACCAGTAGTTGTTGAGCCAACGGTTCGTTTGATCGAGCCTGGCACGAACGTTCGCGAAGTGCGCGTTGGTCAGTCGGTGGACCTCCGCTGGGACACAACTGGCACGTTCCGTCAGCGCTGGCGCTTTGAGTTCGGCAAGAGCCCGTCTGGTCCGTGGACAACGATCTCTGGCCTGTCGAATGTTCTTGATTCAGCAGCACGTCGTGGTGCAGTCGCCGGTGGTATCGTCTTCCGTCCGAGCGACCAAACAGAGACGGGATACGTCCGTATGGTGTTGCTTAGCGACACAACGAAGACTGACATTAACGACAATCCGATCAAGATCGTCGCTCCGGCACCTGTACGTGCAGACTCCGTGCTTCGTGGCGAAATCACTGGTCGTGTGAAACTCTCGAACACGAAGATCTACGGTCTTGACGGTTATGTCTATGTCAATGATGGTGCCGTACTAGAAATCGAAGCAGGTACGATCATCCTCGGCGATACAGTAGGACAGAACTCTGTGCTCTGCATCAACAAGGGTGGCAAGCTTATCGCAAATGGTACACGTAAGCTGCCGATCGTCTTCACGTCGAGCGCACTGCCGGGTCAGCGTGCACGTGGCGACTGGGGTGGCATCGTAATCTGTGGTAAGGCTCGCACAAACCACCCAGGTGGTCAAGCTGCAATTGAAGGCGGTATCGCAGAGTCGACACCAGGTGGACGTGGTTGGTTTGGTGGTCAGGACGACGACGACTCGAGCGGTTCGCTTCAATACGTTCGTATCGAGTTTGCCGGTATCGCTGTTGCTCCGAACAACGAGCTTAACTCGCTCACGATGGGTGGTGTTGGACGCAAGACTGTGCTGAATAACATTCAGGTGTCGTACGGTAATGACGACGGCTTTGAGTGGTTTGGCGGCACGGTCAATGCCAAGCACTTGATCTCGTACGGAATCCTCGATGACGACTTCGACACGGACAACGGATTCAGCGGTAAGGTTCAGTTTGGCATCGTACAACGTTTCCGCACGGTTGCAGATGTGTCGACGTCGCAAGCGTTTGAATCGGATAACGACGCGAATGCATCGTACAACCAGCCATTCACATCAGCTGTATTCTCGAACATCACTGCCATCGGTCCACTCCAGGATACGTCATGGACAACAGGCGGTGGTGCAAATCAATACAATGCACGCTATGGTGCTGCTGCGCAAGTGCGTCGGAACTCACGTCAGAGCATTCTCAACTCGGTGTTTGTTGGCTGGCCGCGTGGCTTCGAGTTTGCGCAGCTTCCTACGATGATTGCAGCAAACGGTGATAGTCTCTCGATCCGTAACAATTCGTGGTACGGTGTGAAGAACGCTACGCTCACGCTTGCAGGACTCTCGGGTGGTGCAACACCGCCTGCAGGATTTGACAACACGTGGCTCGGTAAGCCAGAGTTCAACAACGTCGTTGATAAGTCTTCGCCATCTGTTGCGATGCTCGAAAATGCATTCGTCAACACAGTTGAGTTTGATGCTTCACCATCGGCTGGCTCGCCAGTACTCAATGGTGCATCATTCGATGGCAAGGGTGATACCGAATTCTTCGAGCGCGTAACGTTCCGTGGTGCGATCGGACTCGAGCGTTGGGACGTCGAATGGACAGAATATGACCCAGTTAACCGCGAATACAAGGCTCAGCCTCCGGTGAGCGTCAACGACGACAACGCCGTTGCAGCATTCACAGGTCGTGTATTCCCTAATCCTTCATCTGATGCATGTTCGATTCGCTATGAGCTTGCAAGTGATGATGTCGTTACGATTCGCGTTGCAGATGCAACAGGCTCGCTCGCATCAACACTCCTCGCGAATCAAACACAAGCTGGCGGTGTGTATGAGTTCCGACTCAACACTAGCTCGCTCACATCAGGTATGTACTATGTGACGATCACTGGCCGAACAGGCACGATCACACTTCCCGTGACCGTGGCTCACTAAGGCCACGATCGTGAACAGAACGCCGCGAAGGCCACCCTCGGGTGGCCTTTGTCGGTTGTGGGGGTAGGGGTAGGGGTGTTAGAATACCACCTTTGCCGTCATCGTTTCACGTGTGCCGATCACACGAATGAAGCCGGCTTGTAATGCTGTGGTGATAGGGGGTATGGTGATTTGGTTTGCACCTTTAACAGCTTGCATGGTGGTGCTGTATAGAACTTCGCCATTGAGACTCTCGAGGCGTACAGTGACGTTGTCGCTTGAAGACATGTTGAACTGGACGATGATCGCACCCGTTTGTCCAAGCACAGACAGAGACCTCAGCTCGGGACGCTCGTTGCTGGATGTATGAGTAGAACCGGCCTTGAGGGGTGCATTGCATTGTGGTGTGTACCGTAGTTGTTCACCCGAGCGTTCAAGCATCCCAATGAGCGTCAGATCGTCCTTGCTCGCATATTCGCGAAGTGTCCAACGGTATGCGCCGAGGGCTGCATCGAAGGTAGACTCGAACACATGGTGTGTGGTTGGACACATTGAGCCACCCAGGGCAGACCTCTTGCATGATGTAGGCCAACAGTCAACATCCCACTTGCCATCGCAGTTGCGTACCGACCGTGTATCCATTACACCATCGCCATTGCGATCCTCTGTGATTTCGAGTCCGTAACCGAATTCGGAGCCTCCTGGACACGGGAAGGCGATGATGATGGGTTGCTGTGCAGTGGCAGCGAAGAGGGTGCTCGCAGCGCAGAGCACAAGCACGAGGCTGATAAACTTCATAACCGACGTCCCGTAGTGTGGTGATAAGGGTCGCAGTCAACATACAATGAGTTGAATCAGATCGGTATTACAGTCAACGTCTCTTGTTACGTGATGCAGGCCCCTTGCCAGAGACACGACGGACAAAGCCGAGGGCGAGACCACTGAACATGATGAAGCCGACGACGATGAGTCCGATGATGATGAAGGGGCGTTGAAGCATTTAGCAAGATACAGATGCTATGTTTGTTGAGGAGGCTCGAAATGGCAGACGATCGTCTTGGGCAGCGTCCGATCGCAGCGATTGACGTTGGCACAAACTCGTTTCACATGGTCATCGCATCGGTGAGCACTCGCGGGCAATTGGAGATCCTTGCGCGCGATAAGGAGATGGTGCGTCTCGGGTCTGGTGCGGGTGATATGAAGCGTCTTGCGCCAGATGCTATCGAGCGTGGAGTTGCAGCGCTGCGACGGTTCGCTAAGCTTGCAGAGCAACATCGCGCGGTTGTGCGTGCAATCGCTACGAGCGCAGTTCGTGAAGCGCTGAACAAAGACGAATTCGTTGAACGTGCACTGGTGGAGTCGGGCATTACTGTTGAGGTTGTACCAGGGACAGAAGAGGCACGTCTCATCTATGCTGGTGCTATCCATGCGTTGCCGATTGTCGATCAGCGTGCCTGTGTAATCGACATCGGAGGTGGTTCAACCGAGACCATTATCGGCTATCAAGGTGAAGCGGAAGTTGTGCACTCCGCAAAGCTTGGACACCTGCGCTACACCAAGCGGTTCTTTGCCGACGGACTTGTCACGGAGGATCGTATTGATGCGTGTCGCACAGCGGTGCGTGGTGAATGGACGTCGATGTTTCAGACGATGCGTGCACATGGTTTCGATGTGGCTGTTGGTTGTTCGGGAACAATCATGGCGGTCGCAGCGATGACGCATGCGCGTCTGTATCATCGTCAGCCCGAATCGCTCAATGGTATGTCGTACGCGCTTCGCGATGTACGGACGACGATTGATCGGATTCTAGCAGCGCGATCGGTTGAGACACGACTTGCAATACCGGGGATGGAATCGAAACGAGTAGATGTGATTGTAGCGGGCTCGATCATTCTTGAGCAAGCGATGCTTGGTTTGGGTATCGAAGAGCTCAAGATCTCGTCGTATGCGCTTCGCGAGGGTATCGTGTTCGATACGGTGCAGAAGGACGACGATATTCGTCGCTTCCACCATCTTGCGCATCTACGCTACGAGAGTGTCGACCATGTGTGCGACATCTACAGGGTGCGACGTCCGCACGCTGATCATGTGAAGAACCTTGCCGTGCGCATCTTCGACGGACTTCGCATGCTGCACGGGTATGGTGACCGTGAGTTGGAGCTTCTTGAGGCTGCAGCACTGTTGCACGATGTGGGGTTTCACATCGGTGCTGATCAGCATCACAAGCACAGCGAGTACATCATTCGTAACTCAGCGATGCCGGGCTTTACCAACGACGAGACGGAAGTCATTGCCGCCATCGCTCGCTATCACCGAAAGAGCCATCCAAAGAAGAAACACGCTGCCTTTATGGCGCTAACGCCTGACGAGCAGCAGGTGGTGCGGGTGTTATCCGCGATCCTCCGGATCGCCGAAGGCCTTGACCGACGCCAGCAGCAACTCGTCCAACGGGTCCGCGTTGATGTGTCGGGGGATGGTATCGACATCTATCTCGTTGTGCCTTCTGGACTTGCCGATATCGAGCTCTGGGGCGCGGAGCGTCGCAAGGAGCTGCTGGAGGAGACGCTCCAGCTACCGGTACGATTTGTGTTGGACGCGTAAAACGTCCCACTAAAGATTTTTTTTGTTCGTCAGTCAACTCTGACATTATCCTGGAGTTGACCTACATGAAGCGTTCTCTGTTTGCCGCAGTGGCACTCATTGGAATTGGTGTGGTGATGGGCGTGGTGCTCATTACTGCGATGAGTACAAATGCGATTGAAGAGCTGTTTGCACGCGACCTTGATCTGGGTGCGAAGCAGGCTCCGGTGCAGGCTCCTGCAACGGTCGCCCAATTGAATGATCAATTTGTTGCTGTCGCAGGCGCCGTAACAAAGTCTGTTGTATCGATCACCGTCACAACGGAATCCCGCCGTCCAACAATGCAGCGTATTCCGAACGAGTTCTTCCGGTTCTTCGGACCTGATGGTGAGGAAGACCTTGGTGATACGGAGGAAGGTGAAGCTGGTGGAAGCGGCGTCGTGATAACGAGCGATGGCTACGTGGTAACGAACAATCACGTCGTTGAGCGCGCGAAAGAAGGCGGCATTCTTGTAACAACGCAAGATCAAAAGGAGTACAAGGCACGACTCGTCGGACGTGATTCGTTGACGGACCTCGCTGTGCTCAAGATCGAGGGAACGTTCACGCCTGCGCACTTTGCACAACGCGAGCAGATCCGTGTTGGTGAATGGGTCGTCGCCGTTGGCAGTCCGCTCGGATTGAAGTCGACAGTGACAACTGGTATTGTGTCTGCCATCGGACGTGGAATCGGCATTGTTGGAACGAATGGTCGCATGTCGCAGCGTAATCGCTATGCCGTTGAGAACTTCATTCAAACTGATGCAGCGATCAACCCAGGAAACTCTGGTGGTGGTCTCTTCAATCTGAATGGTAGTCTTGTTGGCATCAATACAGCCATCGCATCAAACACTGGCTTCTACAACGGCTATGGGTTCGCGATTCCGATCGATATGGTCAAAAGCGTCGCGCTCGATTTGATAGATGATGGAAAGATTCAACGCGGCTACATCGGCGTTGAAATCACGAGTGTCGATGAAGCATCTGCAAAGGCCGTTGGTCTGAATGCTGTCAGTGGTGTAAACGTGAACAAGGTAGTGAAAGATGGTGCTGCCGAAGCAGCTGGAATTGAAGTCGGCGATGTGATTCTTGAAGTCGATGGAAAGCCAGTCAAAACGTCGAATGATCTCCAGAACGAAATCGTGCTTCGTCGTGCAGGTAACACAGTGAACCTCAAGATTTGGCGCGACGGCAAAGCACTCACGAAGAGTGTTCGTCTGAAGTCACTTGATGGATCCGTTGACGTAGCAAGCAATGCAGCGCGCGCTGGCGATGGACAGTCATCGACGTCAAGCGAGCCCGTCACATTCAAGGATCTCGGCTTCACGGCGAATCCACTCACTGGTGATCTGCCGAAGAAGTTCGACACCTCCGAAGGTGTGTATGTTTCGAAGGTTGATCGCACAGGTGCTGTTGCACGACGTGGCATGCGCCAGGGCACAGTAATCCTCAAAGCAGACGGCAAGGCTGTATCATCGCCAGCACAATTGCAGAAGATTGTCAATGCCAAGAAGCCCGGTGAAGGCATCCTCTTCATCGTGAAGGAAGAAGAAGGTTCAAAGCAAGCAATCTCAGTGATCGTTCCTGAGTCGTAACTTTCCGTATGAACACAACCACTCGCATCATCAGCGTCGCTGCAACGTTCTTCGTTGTAGCGACGCTTTCGCTTTCAGCGCAATCATACATCGGACCCTACTTCTCGTATGGTATCAGCACAAGTGTGGGCACGAGTGTGTCTGCCTATGGAGCCCCTTCACGCGTCGCGCTTGGTGCGATCTACTCACGTGCGATTGCCACAGGTGCCGAGATCAACGTGCACGGATTCTACCGCATTGAATCAGGTGGCGCAAAGACAGTGCCGCCCGATCCACTCGGACTCAGTCGTCCGACGGGCATGCTGAATGTTGTGGAACCTGGCGCTGGAGGACCGCGCGTTATCACGACGCTGAGTTCTACCGCGATCGAGCTCGGTGCATCGCTTGCATTCCGTGTTGCGGAACTCGACTCAACCGGTTCTGCAATTCAACTGCAGCTCGGTGTGTATGGTGATCGACTCTTCAGTGTGAAGCAGACGGATGACTATAGCGAGCTCCCCAAGGAACAGCTCGGTCAACGTCCGGTTACGGTGACTGGCACGTACGACGCACAGGTAGGGTTCGGCGCGATCGTAGGTGCACGCATGGTGCTCCCGATGGATGCGACTCGCATCCTCATTGATCTCTCGTACATGGTACGTCAGCCCACTACCATCGACAACCAGGATATCGGTTGGCTGGTTGGACGGGGCATTCGTCTTGGACTTGGCTTCCAGTTTTGATTAGATCGCCACGTGCGATCCAACCTCCAACGTACGCTTAACAGGAATGCCGAAGTAACTCGATGGCGTGCGTGAGTTGCGATGAAGGAACACGAACAACTCCTTGCGCCAACGTGCCATACCCTTGCTGTCTTGCACGGTTAGTGTCTCGTGTCCGAGCACGAAGATTGCGTCCGTTACATCGACAGGGATATCGTACTCAGGCAACAGCATCAGATCCTGCATCAGGTTGAGCTGATCCATGAAGCCATAGTGCAGCACAACTTGGAACACATTGTTTTCCATCGGCTTTCGCTCGATAC
The DNA here is from genome assembly GCA_964432155.1 of uncultured Melioribacter sp. Classification (GTDB taxonomy): domain Bacteria; phylum Bacteroidota; class Ignavibacteria; order Kapaibacteriales; family Kapaibacteriaceae; genus UBA10438. The sequence continues at coordinate 35,921 of CAYSMF010000015.1, forward strand.
GTGCAGTAACAGGAACACGTGCAGCTGGCTCGATCACCACTGTTAGCAAGATCACTGTCTCGTGTCGCGAGCGATTGTATTTCAAGTTCGCCACCAATGCTGGCGGTGCGATGCCCTTGTAGCCCGTCATGTACAACGCTGAACCTGGAACCGTTGCACAGCGCTCGATCTCTTCGTGGATCACATCAATCAACGGTCGACTGCGTTTCTCGATCACGCTGCCGAGAATGGTGCGCCCCTTATGCCATGTGACCATGACGAGAAATGTTGCCGCAGCCATTGCTACTGGAACGTAGCCACCTTGGAAAAACTTCAGGCAGTTAGCACCGAAGAATGCTCCGTCGATAGCAAGAAACAGCGCTGTAAGCGTCAGTGACACGGCAATGTTCCACTTGAACAGTCGGCGCATTGCGAACCATGCAAGTACTGTTGTGATCACCATCGTCGACGTTACGGCAATGCCATATGCTGCGGCGAGTGCGCCCGATGTGCGGAACTGCAGAACCAAGTAGACGCAGCTTACGAACAGCACCCAGTTCACGGTTGGCAGATAGATCTGTCCGCGCTCTTCGCTCGACGTGTGTTGTACCTTCAGGCGCGGCAGGAAGCCCAGCTGAAGTGCCTGCCACGTGAGTGAAAATGCGCCCGAGATCACAGCTTGCGATGCGATGATTGTTGCCATTGTTGCGCAGATCACGAGAGGAATCACGCCCCATGCAGGAACCATGTGGAAGAACGGATTCTCGACGGTTGATGCGATGTGACCTTCACGAAGGAGGAGAGCCCCCTGACCGAAGTACTGAAGAATCAGACCAGGGTAGGCAACGTAGAACCAACCACGCATGATCGGTGTGCGACCGAAGTGCCCCATGTCTGCGTACAGTGCTTCGCCACCCGTCACCACAAGGAACACGCTACCGAGGACGGCAAATCCCATGAAGCCGTGCTGTATGAAGAAGTTCACGGCATACATCGGGTTGATTGCTTCGAACACCGCAGGTGTTTGCACGGCGTTGTACACGCCGAGTGCGCCAAGGATTGCGAACCAAGCAACCATGAACGGACCGAACACACGTCCGACACCTGTTGTGCCGTAGCGTTGAATACTGAAGAGTCCGATCAGAATCGCGATCGTGATCGGCACGATGAACGCGTCGAGCTTTCCAGGAACGGCAACTTCAAGACCTTCTACGGCCGAAAGAACTGAGATTGCCGGAGTGATGATGCCATCGCCATAGAGCAGCGCAGAACCGAACAGTCCCATCGCCACAATTGCACCAATCTTCTTGTATGAGCCCTTACGTTGACTCACCAGCTCCATCAGCGCGAGGATGCCGCCTTCGCCTTCGTTCGCAAAGCGTGTGATGATGAGCAGATACTTAACGCTGATGATCAGCGTAAGCGACCAGAAGATGAGCGAAAGGATGCCGAGTACTTCGGGCGCGCCGGGGGTGAGTCCGTAGTGAGGAGAGAAACACTCTTTCAGGGAGTACAGGGGGCTTGTGCCGATGTCGCCATAGACCACGCCGACGGCGCCGATCGTAAGTGCGAGAAGACGTGACGAGCTCGGTGCCGGGTGCCCCGACGTTGTACTGTGGTCCATTGCGGACCTTTCGGTCGTGAAACAGAAACGCCCCGTCGAAGCGAGGCAGCACAAAACTATACAGTTGCAGCGTTCATGCTACGCCGTAGCGCTCGCGCAGGATTCGCATGTGGTGTAGCACGTGTCCGACCACGATCCAGGCAATTGCGCGTGGCGTGAAGATTCCACCGTTTGCGGTCCCGCGTTGTTGCAAATCCCGATCCGTAAACGAGTCAAGCAGCGCCAGGGTTGATGCGCGGACCGCGGTAAACTCATCCAGCAGGGAAATCAGCGAGCGCTGGTCGAAGCCAGCGCGATCCACGTAGGCGTTTTCGTCGAAGCCCGGCATTGATTGCTGCTCGCCCCGTGCGATGCAGAGTGCGCGTGTTGCGAAGATGCGCTCGCAGTCGATGAGGTGTCCGAGCAGCTCAGAGATGCTCCATTTGCCCTCGGCGTACCGAAACTTCGCCTGTTCCGGTGTCAGTCCGCCCAGAACCGCGCGTACTTCGTCTGCTTGGTTTTGCAGAGCATCGGCAAGGGGGCGTGCAGCCGCCTGTTCGATGTACACGCCATAATAGGCAGGGAATTCTCCGAGGTCGGGTTGCGTTAGCAGGGTCTGGTTCATGACGGCGAAGCTACAGCAGAGATGCGTGTGGAATCTCATTTACCGTAACTTTGCGATGCATTTTTTGGAGCCTGGCTCCGTTCATCAACACCAACCCTGATCATGTTTCAGCACCCTGACTACTATCAGCTCGACGAACTCCTGTCGGATGAAGAGAAGCTTGTTCGCCAGACGGTTCGTGACTTCGTCGACAACGAAATCCTGCCAATCATCGAACACAATGCACGTGAAGGCACGTTCCCACTCCATCTCGTGAAGAAGATGGCCGAGATTGGCCTCTTCGGCATCACGTTGCCACAGGAGTATGGTTGTGCTGGCATGAACTACACCTGCTACGGCCTTGCCATGCAGGAGCTTGAGCGCGGAGATTCGGGCATTCGCTCGTTTGCTTCGGTGCAGAGCTCGTTGGTGATGTACCCGATCTACACGTACGGATCGGAAGAGCAGAAGCGCAAGTGGTTGCCGAAGCTCGCTGCAGGCGATGCCATTGGTTGCTTTGGCCTGACCGAGCCGGATGCTGGCTCAAACCCAGCCTCGATGACGACGAATGCAAAGAAGGTCGACGGCGGCTTTATTCTCAACGGCGCCAAGATGTGGATCACCAACGGAACGTTGGCAGATGTCGCAGTTGTATGGGCAAAGCTCGATGGTGTTGTTCGTGGCTTCCTCGTTGAGAAGGGCATGAAGGGCTTTACAGCTCCAGAAATGAAGGGCAAGCACTCGCTTCGTGCATCGGTCACATCCGAGCTTGTGTTCCAGGACGTCTTCATTCCTGAAGAGAACATTCTCCCGGGTGTTGAGGGTCTGCGCGGCCCATTGTCGTGCCTTACACAGGCGCGGTATGGCATCGCATGGGGCGTCGTAGGTGCCGCAATGGCCTGCTACGACTCGTCGCTGAACTATGCAAAGAGCCGTATTGCCTTCGGAAAGCCAATTGCTGGATTCCAGCTGATCCAGGACAAGCTCGTATGGATGCTGAACGAGATCACCAAGGCGCAGCTCCTCTGCTGGCGTCTCGGTAAGATCAAGGAGCAGAACACCTTACGTCCACAGCACGTATCGCTTGCAAAGCGAAATAACTGCGAAATGGCTCTCACAATTGCACGTATGAGCCGCGAAATTCACGGCGCAAACGGCATTTTGGACGAATACCCAGTCATGCGCCATGCGGCAAACCTCGAGTCGGTAAAGACCTACGAGGGCACGCACGAAATGCACACGCTGATTATTGGGCAGGATATCACCGGTATCGGAGCATTCGCCCCATGATTTCAGCGTCCACAGGGAACGTCCCTGTGGAAAAGTTGCTTATATTTGGATTCGGTCGAAAGGGTGGGCTCGCGAGCCCACTTTTCGTTTCTGGTTATTGACGACGATTTCTGCGGAGTTGTATGAAGGAGACCCTTCCGGATCGGATCCGGACGATGATCGAGGACGTATGTGCCGAGGTCGGGGTCGTTCTCATCGACGTCGTAGTTCGTGGTCAGGCCCGTCAGCTCGTGTTGGATATTATGCTGGACGCTCCAGCTGGTATCACGCATGAGCACTGTCGAGCGGTCAGCCGCGCACTTGATGAGCGGTTGGAGAATGACGAATTCGCCGGCCGCCTTCGGGCGGTCGATGTGTCTTCGCCAGGAGCCGAGGCTCCGGTGAAGTTTCTATGGCAACTGACGAAACATGTTGGCAGAACGGTGCGCGTGGTGCACACTGATGGAACGGTGATTCAGGGCACGCTCTTGCGTGCAGATGATCAGGGCCTCGACGTTCAGCCAGCGCAACAAAAAAAGGAATCCAAGCCACCGGTATCGCTTCACGCGGTTGATATCGCAGAGGCTCGGGTGGTGATAACGTTCTAGGACGACATCATGGCACGCCGTAAGGTAAAGCAACAGATCGACAACAAGAAGCTCATCATCGAGGCCTTCAATGAGATGGCCCGTGAGAAGAGTATTGATCGCGACCTCCTGCAGGGCATTGTTGAAGAAACATTGTCGGCGATGGTGAAGAAGAAGTATGGCTTGGAAGCCAACTTCGACATCATTGTAAACATGGAGAAGGGTGACATCGAAATCTATCTCATGCGCGAAATCGTCGAAGAGGTAGAGAACCCTGAGACGCAGATTTCAGCGGAAGAAGTGCGCGAACAAACAGGTGACGAGCCAGAGATCGGCGATGAGCACATCGAGGAAATCACACTCGAGAACATCGCAGACTCGTTTGGTCGTCGCTTGATTGCACAAGCAATTCAGAATCTCAACCAGCGCATTCGCGACGTTGAGAAGGACAACATCTACGAAGAGTACGCCAAGCGTGTTGGCGAGGTGATTATCGGCGAAATCTATCAGGTTCGTCCGAACAACATCCTCGTGATGCACAACAAGGTTGAGATGCGTCTTCCACGTGAAGAGCAGATCCCGACAGAGCGTCTCAAGAAGAACCAGCAAGTAAAGGCCATCCTCAAGGAAGTGCGTCGCTCTGGCGGTGCAACAGGACTTCCGGATCTCATTCTTTCGCGCGCCGATGACTCGTTCATGGCACGCCTGTTTGAGCAGGAAATTCCTGAGATCTACGACGGCATCATCGAGATCCGTGCTATCGCACGTGAACCAGGTGAGCGCGCGAAGGTTGCGGTAACATCATTCGACGAGCGTGTGGACCCAGTGGGTGCGTGCGTTGGTATGAAGGGTATCCGTATTCACTCGATCGTCCGTGAGCTTGGCAACGAGAACATCGACATCATCGAATTCACCGACGACGCTCGTCTGTTCATCGCTCGCGCATTGTCGCCAGCGAAGGTGCGCGACGTGCAGATCTCCGATGACGGACGTCAGGCAACAGTTGTGGTGCCAGACGATCAGGTATCGCTTGCTATCGGTAAGCAGGGTCAGAACGTGCGTCTTGCATCGAAGCTGACCGGATACTCGTTGTCGCTCGTGAAGGAAGGTGCGGAAGATATCGAGCTTGTTGAGTTCCGCGACGAAATCGGTCGCGACATCTTCGAGCAACTCGTGCGTGCTGGCATTGAAACAGCTCGTGAGTTCCTCGAAGCAGATCCAACAGTGCTTCTGCAGATCATCCCGAAGGAAAAGATTGTACGCATCCGTACGATCATGATGGAAGAATTCGAAGAACGCGAAGACCAATCATATCTCGTAGCACTCGACGAAGCAGCAGCTGCACTCGAGCGTGGTGAGACGTCGGATGGTCAGAGCGATGATATCGCAGAATCGTACGCTGAGGATACACCAGAGGTGTACGAACAAGAACTCGCCGACGAGGGTGAAGCAGAAGAAGCTTCAACAGACGGCGATGAACAGGTAGAGGATTAAGCGAAGGACGTATGGCAGGTTCCGCCGGAAATAAGCTCTTCAAGGTCGCAAGTCAGATCAACATCGGTCGTGACGCGATCGTGGAATACCTTGCATCGAAGGGTCATAAGATCGATAACAAGGCTACCACGGTGCTCACCGATGAGCAGACTGATCTCGTGATCGAGAAGTTTGCCAAGGAGCTCAAGACAGCGCAAAAGCAGCGCGAGAAGGTTCAGCGTCAGCAACAAGTACGCAAGACCCATCTCGAGCAGGGCAGTGCTGTATCGATCGATACCATCGCTGAAGCGCACGAGCGCGAACGCGAGATCGAAGAGCGACTCGAGCGTCCAACAGAGACGCAACCCGAGGCACCAAGTGCCGAGGTTGAAACACCACATGTGGAACCCGTCGTTGAGCAAGCACCCGCTCCGGCGCCCGTTGTCGAACCTGAGCCTGCGCAAGTAGAGCCAGAACCGCAACCGGCTGGTCCGGCCGTTGGTCAGGTGATCGACGTTGCCGCGATCAAGGCCAAGGAAGAGGCTGCTGCAAAGGCACTTGAGCTTGCGAAGAAAGCGCTCAAGACAGGCAAGGCTCCGGTAGCAAAGGCAGCAACGCCAGCGCCAGAACCTCCTGCTCCTGCCCCAGCTGCGGAAGCACCCCAAGAACCAGCTGCACCTGCTGCTGATGTTGTTGCGCAACCAACCGAACCGGTGGCTGACAAGCCAGCAGGTGAAGAAGCGCAACCAACAACAGAAGAAGGTGGTGCAGACAGCGATGAAAAGAAGGGGAAGCGCCGTCGCAAGGGCGTGATTGAAGTTGAATACAATCCGTCAGGATCAACGCAGCTGCGTGGCTTGACGGTTATCGGCAAGATTGATCTCGCACCAAAGGCACCCCCACGTCCGAAGCGTCAAGAACGTCCGGCAGGTGGTGGTGGACGCGACGGTGGACAGCGCGGAGCAATTGGCGACGCGTTGGCTGCACGCGGACGTGGTCCGGGACAAGGTGGAGCGGCTGGCGGCGGCGGATATGCCGGCGGTGGCCCTGCACGTCGTAACGATGGACCTTCCTTCGGACCAAATGCACCGGCAGGTGGCGCGAAGAAGGACGACAAGAAAAAGAAGAAGACCGGCGCCAAGGGAATGCGCACACAGGTGTCCGACTCGGACGTCACACGCGCAATCCGTCAGACGTTGAGCGGCATGGAAGTGAACCCTACGGGTGGCCGTGCGAAGCTCCGTCAGCGCAAGCGTATGGAACGCGAGGAGAAGGAAGCCATTCGTCAAGAGGAGCTCGCACGCGAGGGTACAATCCTTCGCTTGTCGGAGTTCGTGACAACGGCTGACCTTGCGAACCTGATGCGCGTAACGGCATCGGACATCATCATGAAGTGTATGAGTCTCGGTTTGATGGTATCCATCAACCAACGACTCGACAAGGACACGATTACTCTGATCGCGTCGGACTACGGATTCGAAGTTGAGTTCCTTGATGATCAGGCAGAGCAAGAGGTGCAAGAAGAAGAAGATGCACCAGAGACGCTGCAGCCGCGTTCGCCAATCGTGACCATCATGGGTCACGTTGACCACGGTAAGACATCGTTGCTCGACTACATCCGTAATGCGAACGTGGTAGCCGGCGAAGCCGGTGGTATCACACAGCACATCGGTGCGTATCGCGTAGAGACGGCATCAGGACGGAAGATTACCTTCCTCGATACTCCTGGTCACGAAGCGTTCACAGCTATGCGTGCACGTGGTGCACAAGTCACCGACATTGTGGTGCTTGTGGTTGCCGCTGACGATAGCGTGATGCCTCAGACGATCGAAGCTATTTCGCACGCACAAGCTGCGAACGTGCCAATCGTTGTTGCGATCAACAAGTGTGATCGTCCGGAAGCAAACCCAGATCGTATTCGTCAGCAGCTCGCCGATCACGGCGTGCTCGTCGAAGACTGGGGTGGCAAGTTCCAGGTCGCTGAAATTTCCGCAAAGCAAGGAACGAATGTTCCGCAACTCCTCGAAAAGATCCTCCTCGAAGCAGACCTCCTCGAACTCAAGGCGAATGCAGATCGCACAGCACGTGCTGCGGTGATTGAAGCGCACGTTGATAAGGGGCGCGGTAACGTTGTTACGGTTATCGTGCAAAAGGGTACGCTCAACGTCGGCGACATCTTCGTCTGCGGTCAGTTCGCTGGTCGTGTACGAGCAATGTTCGACGAACGCGGACACCGCATGGAATCGGCTGGACCATCGATGCCAGCACAGGTTACCGGTTTCGATGGATTGCCGAATGCTGGCGATATCCTCATGGAAATGGAAACAGATGCTGAAGCACGCGAGGTCGCAACACGACGTCAGCAGCTTCGCCGCGAACAGCAGTTCCGCGGTATGCGTCACATGACACTCGACGATATCTCGGCGCAGATTCAACAGGGTGGCGTGAAGGAACTTCGCCTCATCGTTCGCGCAGACGTGAGCGGTTCGGTGGAAGCTCTCTCCGACTCGTTGCAGAAGCTCTCAACAGCAGAAGTCAAGGTTCGCATCATCTTCAAGGCGGTCGGTGCGATCACCGAAAGCGACATCATGCTTGCGTCGGCATCCGACGCCGTGATTGTTGGCTTCCAGGTGAATACGTCGCCAGCAGCTCGCAAGGTTGCCGAAGCTGAAAACGTCGACGTACGTCTCTACTCGATTATCTACGACTGTATCAACGAAGTGCAGCTTGCACTCGAAGGTATGCTCACGCCGGATATCAAGGAAGAGATCACATCGTCGGTGGAAGTACGTGCGATCTTCAAGATCAGCAAGCTTGGAACGATCGCCGGTTGCTACGTGCAAACAGGCAAGATCACGCGCAACGACAAGGTGCGCGTACTCCGAGATGGATTCGAAATCTATAAGGGCACCCTTGCATCGCTCAAGCGTATCAAGGATGACGTGCGTGAAGTTGATGCCGGCTACGAGTGCGGTATCGGCCTTCAGAGCTACAACGACCTTGAGGTTGGCGATATCATCGAGGGCTACAAGACCATCGAAGTCAAACGGAAGTTGTCGTAAGCCGTGTCGATTCGTACAGAACGCGTCTCCGGTGAAATCCAGAAAGCCCTGGCTACACCGCTTCGATCAATCTCGGAAGAGATTGGTGCAGGCTTTATTACGGTAACGGAAGTACGCTTGTCGCCCGACCTTCAGCTTGCTCGTGTGTACCTGAGCGTGTTTGGTGGTAAACGAACACCAGCAGACGTTCTCACGCACATTGAAGAGCACGAGGCCGGACGGTTGCGCCACTTCATCTCGAAGGCGGTGCGACTGCGATTTGTTCCGCAACTGCGATTCTACATTGACGACTCGCTCGATCGTGCAAATCGAATCGAAGCGATTCTCGATAGTGTGAAGCCGAAGGATGGTAGCTGGGAACACGGTGATAGTGATGGTGAATGATCGACCACGGTTGACACGTTCATCGCTCGGATCGATCGACCAGTGGCTGGAAGCAGCCCGAACGGACGGTGCGATCGCGCTCATTGACAAAGAAGAAGACTGGACGTCGTTCGATTGCGTTGCTAAGCTTCGTAATCGAACACGCGTAAAACGTGTCGGACATGCCGGAACACTGGATCCACTTGCAACAGGGTTGCTCGTGATCTGCTTCGGCAAGGCAACGAAGGATATCGCCTTCTTGCAGGATGACGATAAGACGTACGATGTCGAGTTCCGCTTCGGCGCACGATCAACAACAGATGACCGTGCCGGAGAAATCACCGAGACAGCCGACGTAACTCCATGCACAGAAGAGCAGGTAGTTTCTGCACTCCGTTCCTTCGAAGGGACAATACAGCAGACGCCCCCTGACTACAGCGCGATTCGTCATCAGGGTCGCCGTCAGTACGATCTTGCTCGCGAAGGCAAGGAGTTCACGCCGAAGACACGCACCGTGCGCATTGATCCTATCACGAACGTCGAGTTCGAGTGGCCGTTTGTTCGCTGCACGATCTCATGCTCGAAGGGAACATACATTCGCTCTATCGCACGCGATTGTGGTGAGATCCTTGGCTGTGGTGCCTACGTGACGAAGCTACGTCGAACACGGAGCGGTGGATTCACAGTCGATGATGCATGCACCGTTGGCGAAGTGATCGACGCACTGCCGCAAGGAGTGACAGTATGATCGTCGCTCGGTACGGAACAGACCCAATTGCGTTTGATCGCAAGACGGCGCTCACCGTAGGCACGTTCGATGGTGTGCACTGCGGACATCGCGGAATCGTTGACCGGATGCTGGCAACAGCGCGCGAACACAACGAACGTACCGTGATTGTCACGTTTGACCCACATCCGCAGATTGTTCTCGCGAAACCCGATCGTGAACCTGTTCGGTTGCTGACAACAATCGACGAACGCTGCGAGCTCTTCGCAGAGCTCGGAATCGACATGGTGGTTGTGGTGCCGTTTACACGCGAGTTTGCTGCAATTCCTGCAGATGTATTTGTACGGACAGTCATCGCACAAGAAATAGGTGTACAACATTTCTTCATTGGTCACGACCATTCCTTCGGGAAGAACCGTGGCGGCAATGAAGAGCTGTTGCAACAGCTCGGACACGAACTCGACTTTGATGTTGTTCCCATTCCACCGCTTGAATGCGCTGGTGTGGTCGTAAGTAGCACGAAAGTGCGGAACGCATTAAAGACAGGTGGCGTGGATGAAGCACAACGATTGCTCGGCAGACCCTATGCCGTGCGCGGTGTGGTTGGCCATGGTGATAAGCGAGGACGAACACTCGGTATCCCTACGGCGAACATCCAAGTGCCGGAGCACAAGCTGCTTCCGGCGAATGGCATCTACGTTGTGTCGTCTGTGATCGATGGTGACGACGTCGTTGGCATGGCCAGCGTCGGAGTTCGCCCGATGTTCACGAACGATGTTGTGCCGACGCTCGAGGTGAATTACCTCGATCTCGACACAGACCTGTATGGTCGCTTGCTGAATGTTGTGTTTCACGCACGACTTCGGGATGAGATCAACTACGAGACCGTGGACGATCTGCTAGCGCAGATTGAGATCGACAGAAACGACACACGTTTGTATCAACAACAATTTTTGAATCGGAGGACATCATGATCTCCAAGGAACGCAAAGCAGAAATCGTCGCTAAGCACGGCGGATCTACTGCGAACACTGGTAAGCCTGAAGTGCAGATCGCACTTCTCACAGAGCACATCGCTGCACTGTCGCAACACTGCGCAACGCACAAGAAGGATCACCACTCACGTCGTGGTCTGATCATGCTTGTTGCAAAGCGTAAGAATCTTCTGTCGTATCTGCAGAAGAACGAACTCCAACGCTATCGCGAGATCGTTGCAGCACTCGGACTTCGCAAGTAATATTCTACGGTCGACGGCGCCTTCGGGCGCCGTCGTTCGTTTCCTGACTTCGGCTGGCACCACGCATCATGCCAGCATCGTGGCACTCTTTGTCAGAGTACACATCCGTGTACTGCGCCAAGGAGTGAAAGTAGATCACGGTGTTCGCTGCTGGCCGAAGTGAAATGGGCATGATGCCCTTGTTTCACTTATTGCAGGGTTTCCCATGCATACGGTCAAAAAGACCATCAACGGCAAAGAACTGTCAATCGAGACAGGCCGCTTTGCCAAGCTCTCTGCTGGTGCGGTAATGGTCCGCTTCGGCGATACAATGGTATTGGTTACGGCGAATGCTTCGGCAGAGCCAAAGCCAGATATCGACTTCCTTCCACTCACGTGCGAATACCGCGAAAAGCAAGCATCGTCGGGTAAGATCCCAGGTGGCTTCTTCCGTCGCGAAGCACGTCCGTCGACGAAGGAAATTCTCTCTTCGCGATTGATTGATCGCCCCCTCCGTCCGCTCTTCCCGAAGGAATGGCGCAACGATACACAGGTGATTGCAACGGTGTATTCGTACGACATGGAAAACGAGCCGGATATGCTCGCAACAATCGGCGCATCAGCTGCGCTGATGATCAGCGACATTCCGTTCAAGGGGCCAATCTCGGAAGTTCGTGTTGGACGTATTGATGGTGAGTTTATCATCAATCCAACGCACCAACAGATCGAAGCATCTGATCTCGAAATCGTTGTGGCTGGTTCTGACTCATCGATCGTGATGGTCGAGGGATCGAGCAAGGAAATCAGCGAAGCTGACTTCGTTGCGGCGATGGAGTTTGCACACAACTGGGTGCGTGAAATCAATGCGCTGCAGCGCGAGCTGATGTCGATGCTCACGATCACAAAGCGTGAGACGGTATCGAGTGAGCCCCCTGCAGAGCTCGTGCAAGCAATTGAGAATGCGATCGTTGATCCAATCCGCAAGCAGATTCGCGTAGAGTCGAGCAAGGAACAGCGCAATGCTTTCCGTAGCGAAGTCAAGGCGCTCGCAACGGCAGCTGTGCAAGCAGTTGTTGCAGCAAACCCTGAAGCCTACGCAGATGTAAAGGTCGACAAGATGCTGTCGGGCATCGTGAAGAAGATTGAAGCGCGTGAAATGCGCGAGATGATTCTCACAGATGGTCGCCGTCTTGACGGTCGTACAACAACACAGATCCGTCCGATCACCGTCGAAACAGGCGTGCTCCCACGTCCGCACGGTTCGGCGCTCTTCACGCGTGGTGAGACACAATCGCTTACGACAATCACACTCGGCACGAAGAAGGATCAGCAGCTCATCGATGGCTTGCTGCCAACGTATGAACTGCGCTACATGCTGCACTACAACTTCCCGCCATTCTCAACAGGTGAGACGGGTCGTTTCGGTATGACGAGCCGTCGCGAAACCGGACACGGTGATCTTGCTGAGCGTTCACTCGCTCCGTTCATCCCAAGTGTTGAGACATTCCCGTACACGATTCGCGTTGTGTCGGACATTCTCGAGTCGAACGGTTCATCGTCGATGGCCACGGTGTGTGCAGGTTCACTTGCGTTGTTCCACGCCGGCGTGCCGATGAAGGCAGCTGTCGCCGGTATCGCGATGGGTCTGATCATGGAAGGCGATCGCGTAGCAGTGCTCAGCGACATTCTTGGTGATGAAGACTTCCTTGGCGACATGGACTTCAAGGTGACGGGTACCGACAAGGGTATCACGGCATGCCAGATGGACATCAAGATCGAAGGTCTGTCGGTTGATATCATGCGCACGGCGCTTGCACAAGCACGCGACGGACGTCTGCATATCCTCGGCATCATGAATCAGCACATGTCGGTGCCAAACACCGAGCTGTCGCCATTTGCTCCAAAGCTTACAACGATCACGATCCCAGTGGAGATGATCGGTGCAGTTATCGGACCAGGCGGCGAAATGATTCGCTCGATCGTCAAGGAAACAGGTGCGGAGATCAACATCGAAGACGATGGTACGATCACAATCGCAGCTGTCAACCAAGAAAGCGCAGATGCAGCGATCACGAAGATTCGCGACATCACACGTCCGATCGAGATTGACACGATCTTCAAGGGTAAGGTCAAGGAAATCCGTGAAGGTCTTGGTGCCTTCATCGAACTCCGTCCGAAGAAGGAAGGCCTCCTCCACATTTCGCAGATCGATCACCGTCGCGTCGAGAATGTCTCCGACGTGCTGAAGGTTGGCGAGATCGTCGAAGTGAAGGTCATCGAAGTACAGCCAGACGGCAAGGTTCGCTTGTCGCGCAAGGCACTGCTCCCACTCCCAGAAGGAATGGAGCCATACGAAGACCGTCCACGTCCACCACGCGATCGTGATCGCGGTGGCGACCGTGGTGGTGATCGCTATGGTCGTGGTGGCGGTGATCGCGGCGGACGCGGTGGTGACCGTGGCGGTGACCGATATGGTCGCGGTGGCGGAGACCGTGATCGCGGACCTCGCGGTGGTGGAGATCGTGGGCCACGTCCAGAGCGTCGCCATGATGATGATCGTCCACGCAACGACGCTCCTCGCGAAGAACGTCCACCACGCGATGAAAAGCAAGGTGGCGACGATTTCTTCGTCGGATAAACAAACGCTGACAAACACAAGGGTGGTGATGGCAACATCTCCACCCTTTCTTTTTTCTGATATGTGCTACGCTCACTGTAGCTTCGCACATGATCGCACTCCTCCTTTCCCTCGCACTACTTCAACACGACGGCGCACACTATCCAACGACGCGCCGCGTGAGTCATGTTGATACGATTCACGGAACTGCTATCGCAGATCCGTACCGTTGGCTCGAGAATGATCGCGACCCCGAGGTAGAAGCCTGGGTTGCGAAACAAGCTGCCGTTGCTGAAGCATACCTTGCTCGTGTGCCGTATCGCGCGGCGTTGCTCGACCGACTCGATCGCGTCAACAACTTCGAGCGTGTGTCGAAACCGTGGCGACGTGGTGATCTTACATTCTACTATCGCAATGATGGACGTCAGAATCACTCGGTGCTCTATGTGCAACGCGATGGTGACGCACAGCCGCGTGTCTTGATCGACCCCAATACATTCAGTAAGGACGGAACCATCTCTCTCGCATTTGCCGAGGAGAGTTCTGATGGACGCTATATGGCGTTTGGCAAATCAGTAGGTGGCTCAGACTGGCGCGACATCTATGTCATGGAGATCGATTCGAAGAAGATTCTTCCAGATGTGATCAAGAACGTCAAGAACTCCGGCGTGAATTGGCACCGCGACGGCTTCTTCTATTCGATGTATCGCGATGCAACGACCGCAGAGAAGTCGCTCGTGAAGAAGAACTCGCATCAAGCAGTGATGTATCACACGCTAGGTACAACACAAGCGCAGGACCGTGTAGTTTTTGAAGACCCATCAGCGACGGAACAGTTTGTTGGGTGCTACGTGCTCGAGAATTCGTCGTACCTCATCCGCACGATTCGTCGAGGCAGTTCGAACGGCAACAACATTGCCATACGTCCGGTTGATAATGCGTCTGCACCATGGAAGGTGATCTACGATCGCGACGATGCAAGCTTCTATCCGAGCTACGACCATCAAGGAAATCTCTACGGTACGGCAACACACGAATCGCCGAATGGACGAGTCGTGCGTATTGTTGATCCACTCGGAGTTGCGCGTATGGAGACAATCATACCAGAGCGCGATGTTGTGCTCGATGATGTTGCCTTCGGTGGCGGACGAATGTTCTTGACGTGGATGAAGGATGTACAGCATCATGTGCTGGTCTCGACACTCGATGGACGTCTTGTGGATTCGCTTCGTTTGCCAGGCGCCGGAACCGTGAGCGGCTTTTCCGGACAGCTCAACGATACAGCTGTGTTCTACACATTTACATCGCACCTAGCTCCGACAACGATCTATAGTTACAGCATCACACAACGTCGCAGCTCGCTATGGAAGCAGATTGACGTTGAGTTTGATCCTGCGGCATTTGAGTCCCGTCAGGTGTTCGTCACTAGTACCGACGGTGCGCGCGTCCCGATGACGATCCTTACCAAGCGGGGAGTTACAGGCCCAGTCCCAACAATGCTGTATGGGTATGGTGGATTCAACATCTCGATCAATCCATCGTTCAATCCATCCTACATCCCATGGCTCGAGCAAGGTTGTGCAATTGCGATTGCCAATCTGCGAGGAGGGGGCGAGTATGGCGAACAATGGCATCGCGCAGGAACGCGCACGCAAAAGCA
>CAYSMF010000016.1:0-5014 GCA_964432155.1 uncultured Melioribacter sp.
CATCGTTGAATATCCCATTCACGAATACCCGGGGCGTTGCCCCGGGCTGGGATGTTTCGCGCCGTTGGCGCTCTTAAGCTATTAGGGCCGAAGGCCCGACCTATATCGGGCCGGGGCATCGCCCTAGCTACGCATTACAAGCCCCCTTATCCAACGATAAGGCCTCGTTGAGCGCGCATGCGTTGTTCTTGTTGTTGTATGAGCTCGGGAGCTGCACCGAGATACGCAAGGACATGCGTAAAGACGCTGATACTTGATTCGAATTCTTCGACGATCACAAGATCTGCGCCCTTTTCACGCACAGCACCGCAATCTTGCAGGTAGCGCGACCGAACGATGATCTGTACGTCAGGACGCATGCGACGGATTGCTTCGACGCCGCGCACGAGGGCCATGGTGTTGTTGATGGCAACAATGACAACAGCTGCGTCGCGCACGCCCCCTCGCTGTAGCGTTTCCACATCGGTAATGTCGCCAGCGATCACGGGCTCGCCACGCTCACGCATGCGTGCTACAGTATCACGATTAAGCTCGATGATGCTGTACGGAATGCCTGTTTCCTTGAACACGTGCGCTACATGTGTTCCTAACACGCCACCACCAATGACTACAACCATTGGCTTCTTCTTCTCATCAGTCGGCGTCTCGAGCTTAATCATTCCACGCTCATCGTCCATGCTCCATCGACGAAGTGCAGGAATTGCATTTGCCAACGGCACGACACGTTCGGCAACATGCGGCGCGAAGGTGACAAGCGTTGGTGTGATGATCATCGTCACGATGATTGCAACCAGCATGTTCTGGAAGTCTGTTGACGAGATTACTTGATACTCAACACCAAGAGAGATCAACAGGAATGAAAACTCCCCAACCTGCGCCAAGATCATTGCCGCCATCACAGCAGTGCGAATAGGAAGTCGCAGGGCAATCAGAATTGCTGCAACAACCAACGCATTGACGAGCAAGACAAGAACAGCTGAGCCAATATTCGTTGGCAGAGCAACGAGATTGACCTTCACGAGCAGGCCTACCGAGAGGAAGAAGACACTCGTAAACGCATCACGCAAGGGCTGAAGGGTTTTCTCTAGGAGATGACTTTCCTCACTGCCAGCAATCGCCATTCCGGCAATGAATGCACCAAGCGCCATTGATACGCCAGCAACCGATGTAATCCACGCAGCACTGAAGCAGAGTCCGAGCGCACCAAGAATGAGTACCTCCTGGTGATTCGTGCGTGCAACGTAGGCCATGATGCGTGGCATGAGCTTGCGCATGCCAACAAGCAGACCACCGGTTACACCAATCAATACGAGAATGCGTGCGATTGCATCAACAATCTCAATGTCACCACCGAGAACGTCAACGAGCCACGTTGTGAGCAGCGTAGGATGCGCAGAACCATGCTCGGATAACATTGTCACGACGATCATCATCGGGACAACAGCAATGTCTTGAAAGATCAGAATCCCGAGTACCGCTCGACCATGGGGCGCATGGAGTTCTTTTCGATCACTCAAGAGCTTGGTACAGATCGCTGTCGAACTCACGGCCATTGCCATACCGATCAGAATTGCACCATTAATGTCGATATCCGAGCCCGCCCACTGTCCGGTGAGATATGCTCCAACACCGATGACAACTGAACTGAGTAGGACTTGTAAGGGGCCACCAATGAACACAATCGATTTCAGCTTGCGCATGTCGTCGATCGAAAACTCGAGGCCGATCGTGAACAACAACAGCACGATACCGAGCTCGGAGATCGATGATATGATCGCGTCTTGTTCAACAAGGCCGAATCCAGACGGACCAAGGATGAGCCCCGTAGCAATCAAACCAATAATCGGTGGAAGCTTGACGCGCTGAAAGATCATCACAACCGCAAGGGCTCCGACGCACAGAAGTACAAGCTCGTCAAGGAATTCAAGCGTGTGCATTGCGCTCTCCAAATGCCGCCGTGCCTACACGTACAATCGTGGAGCCTTCGGCAATCGCCCATGCAAGATCGCTCGACATCCCCATGGAGAGTTCCGTTCGCGTGCCGTTGGCTGCGTCATAGGCATCACGAATACCTCGCAACGTAGCGAAGCACCTACGAACTGTCGTCTCGTCATCACTGAGGGCACCAATCGTCATGAACCCAACAATCCGCAGCGCCGAGCACGTTTGTACGTGATCAACAAGCATCCACACATCTTCCGGCGCAACACCATGCTTCGATGCTTCACCGGACGTGTTGACTTCGATCATGACATCGATGGATGTTCCACGCTTTTCGCACGTGCGCTGTACTTCGTCGGCAAGACTGACGCGATCAATAGACTGAATGCATGCTGCTCGACCGACAACGTCGCGCACCTTATTGGTCTGTAGATGACCGATGAAGTGCCATGTGATATCAGCATCAGTAAGTGCGTCAACTTTGGGTACGAGCTCTTGTACGCGATTCTCGCCAAAGAAATGCTCACCCGCGGCAAGCGCCTCACGCAAGGTCTCTGGTGTCTGTGTCTTTGTTGCAAGCATGAGCCGCACTTCTCGAGGATCGCGTCCAGCTGCCTGAGCAGCGACACGGATCTGTTCGTGAATACGAGCAACGTTGGCGCGAATGTCTTGCATTGGGTTGTTTACTTGACGATGCTGAATGAACGAGAACGTACGACTGATCCTTGTGCTACCGTTACAACGTACGTGCCTGCCGCATAGCTTGCGAGCGACACTTCCTGACACAGCGTTGCGCATACCTGCTGATACACATCACGTCCGTCAACCGTTGTGATGCGAAGATTCCAGGAGGTGGATGCTTCAAATGGTGAACACAGTGTCACGCGATCGCTCGCTGGATTTGGCTCAACACGGAGTGTTGCGCTGTTCTGCTCTTGTGTGTCAACCGACGTCAGGATGCCTGTTACGAACGACCGTCGATCAGAGAATGGACCGGTAGCATCAATGTCTTGCGCTCGCACACGCCAGAAGTAGCGCTTGTTGTTTTCGAGTCCGCGCACACGCACAGTGGTATCGGCAAGCTGGTCTACTTTGGCAACAATCGGATTGAACGCTGCATTTGAGCCTACCTCGATACCATACCCGACTGCCATTGGCACGCGATTCCATACCAGGTCCACGGCAGTTACTGCCGTTGCACCAGCAGCTGGACTCACCAGTGCAGGCGGACGGATTTGCGTCGTGAAGAACCACGACTCAGAAGCCCCACCGCCACCACCGCCGCCATAAGCTTCAACATTCCAGAAGTATTGAACGGGTCCTGCTTCAAGTGTCACATCCATGAACGCGGCTGTGATTCCTGAGAACACTGCAACTGAATCCGGACGATCTGCACGCCAGAGTCGTACGGTATAGCTCGTTGCTCCTTCTGCTGGCGACCACGTGAGCGTTGTATCGAGTCCGATACCACGATCGGCGTTTACCGGTGTACGAAGCTGTACACGCGCCGGGCGGTCTGGTAGCGAAATGATGCGACCCGTAAACGTCCCACGTCCGTGGGTTGCGACAGCGATCTGTCCATCGGACTGACGAGCAATCACCATGTCACATGGAACATTGCCAATCTCATCCGGCGAGGCCTGCGTCCATACTGTCGACATCCCATTTGCCTGCGGCGTGAAGTACACGCCTGTAGACGTTGCAGCTACAAGCACTGTGGTTGCGTCAGACATCGTGGCAACAGCAAGCCAATTCACTGCCGGCCCGCTCCCTGCACCAGATAGTTGTTCCTCGAGATTACCCGAGATTGGCGTCCACTTCGCGCCAGCATTCGTCGACTCCCAGATACTCACAACGCCGTAGTTCGAGAAGCATGCATAGACGTGATCTGGATTCGATGGATGGACCGTAAGTGAGTTCACAAATGCGCGTGGCATCGTTGCGCCGGTGATATCAATCGGTTGAGGCATTCCTTCTTGAGCACGCTCAATGCGAAAGATCTTACCATTCGACGTCGCGTAGTACACACGATGGTCCTTCGACCCCGCAGGCGATGTAGCGCAGACAGCAGAGATCTGCGCCGCACCAACGTTTGTGCTTGAGAGCGAATCCCAGTTGACGGACGACGAATCGTTGACATCACGCGGAAGGTCACGCAGATCACTGTTACGCCAGAGAATCTCCCCACCTGCGAGATACATCACATGATCGTCCACAGGGTGAAGCACATACGGATTGATGAACAGGAAGTTGTCGCTCCCTGGTGGATCCACGCGCGCACGCGATAGCTCAGTTCCAGTTGTATCGCGATCAATCACATACATGCGACCTTGCTGCGACGAGTAATATTCTTTACGACCACTGTCGGCATAGTAACAGTATGCACCATCACCGCCTCCAAGGCGATACCAATGGATCTGCCCATCGGCTACGCGTGTGCCCCATGTGGCGTTGTCTTGCATTCCACCCATGAGTCGCGTACTACCAGCACGTTCTTCCTGCGCAATCGTGTAGAACTGCGTCGTGAGATACCTGTTGTTGAGTTCATCCCACGACACCTCATTGTCACGAATGCGAGATGTCCGTTGAATTCCACCGTCGTTTACACTGATAACAACGTCCTTGTTCTTCGGATGAAACAGCGCGTCGTGTTGGTCTGGATGATGACGTTCATACGATGAGTAGCGATCCCACTTTGGTATGTCCTTCCAGTAGCCCCCTATCCATGCGTTCGTGGTTGCCGTGCGAAACGCATCCGTTGAGCGGTAGAGGTTCGTGCCACCAATCAGCACAAGGTTCGAGTCGTGCGGCGATACACGAATGAACAAGTCGTATCCACCTTGCGAATAGAAATCGCCGCGCTGAGCATCACTCAGTGGTACACTCGCCGAGCGGTCCTCCCAGCGTCCAAGTGTATCGCCTGCTGGACGATGATACTTCCAGATGCTGTGCCATTCATACTGGAGCTGTCCGCGATAGACTGTCGAACCTTGTGTTCCACGATCTGGTGTTTCTGCAAGAACCATGATGTCGTCTGGTGCCTGTGGCACCGCGCTCAACACGATACGAGCAG
>CAYSMF010000016.1:5114-46179 GCA_964432155.1 uncultured Melioribacter sp.
AGAACCATGATGTCGTCTGGTGCCTGTGGCACCGCGCTCAACACGATACGAGCAGTCTTTGCATCCATTCCAGGAGGTGTGACATTCGTCCATGTAACTCCATCGGTGGAGCGATAAATACCCCATCGCGATGCAATGGCGGCAATACTTCCTGTTGATGCACTGAGTGCTGCGTACATCGCGCCAGAAGGCGTCACAACAACATCACTGAACAATGCATTGCTCGTGAGCGTCGGTGCCCATGTCTGTCCGCCATTCGTCGAGCGGTAGATACCTGCGCGTGCAGTAGCAACATAGACCTCGTTACTGTCGCGCTTCGGATGCGTTACGATGCGCCATGTGTATGCGAATTGATTATTCGACGGCGTAGTAGTCGATACAGTTGATAGCAGCTGGAACCATGATTCGCCGTTGTTGGTCGATTTCCAGATTCCGTTGCCGGAGATCTGTGCAGAGTTACCGTAAACCTCGCCGGTGCCATAGTACCACACGTTGCGCGCCCATGGGCGGACGTCTTGTGCGATGCAGGTAACCGAGTGAAGTTGAAACGGACGTGTCGTTAGCTTCCACGACGTTCCGGAGTCGGTGGTTTTCCAAACGCCCCCTGACACCGCGCCAGCAAGCATCGTGGCATCATTGTTGACGTCGAAGGCAATAGCACGTGTACGACCACCAATGTTAGCCGGACCTCTGTGCGTCCATGCACCATACTGCTGCACGTCCTCACCTTGCTTCATACTGGCCAGAACCTTTGCTGTCGAGCCTGGCAGACGATCGGCAAATGCGAGTTCACGATCGCGGATACCATCGGGGATCTGACCCGTTGCTGGATCACGATACTTCATCAACGTGAAGTCACGTCGCCCTTGCACCGATTGTCCATCACCGGCGCGATCGGTTGCACAACCACCAACAAGTGCGATGCACACACTTGTACAAACAAGCATTCGGAGATACATCATCTGCGTACGAGAGAGAAGAGTGTCTGGATCATTGATGTGCCAACAACTCCAGTTACCGCAAGTGTTCCCAGATACACCGGCAGCGCTAGGAGTTCAGCAGCAATGCGATATGCATGATCTGTTGGAATCATCATTACGCCGGCGTAGATCACAGCCGTTGCAAGCACCGTAGCGAGGATGCGACGAAGATCATAGCGAATAGGATAGATCTTCCGTTGCACCACGTACAGGATGGCTGCACTTGCGAGATAGGACGCCACCTTCGCCCAGGCCGCCCCCTCCATACCGAAGAACGGCACCAGAAGGAACGTAGCACCAACGCTAATCGCAGCAGCAACACCAGTTGCAAGCGGGAACCACGACGTGCGCTTGGTGATATGAAAGCCTGCAGCCATGTTGATGAATACGCCATTGAAGTAGTAGGCGAACAACACGATCGGTACGATGCTTAGTCCTGACCAGTATGCCTCGTTCACAAAGCGTCCACCTACGAATGGCAGTGCCACGACATGGGGCATTGCAAGACTCGTGATGAGGAAGATTGCGCCGCATACAGCCGTAAACAACGTCATGACACGGGCGAACAATGCAGGTGCATCAGCATCATCACGATGATTGAGGTAGAACGGCTTCCATGCGTACTCAAACACCGTCACAAACATCATCATCGGAATCGCCAGACGGAAGTTTGTCTGATACACGCCAACTGCAGCACTACCCATAAGGAGCATCATGATCGGACGGTCGGCTACCTGTACCATGATGGATGAGAAGTTCGATGGAACTGTCGGCAATCCGAATCGCAGCATCTCGCGGAGCAGACTCGTGCACGCGCTCCAATGATGTCGAAGCGTGCTCACCACACCGCGGTAGTGCGGAACAAAGAATAGCAGTGTAGTGGCACTTCCCAGAATACCGGCGAGAATCACTCCTTCAATGTGCCTACGCATGATCACAACAAAGAGCACGTTCAGCGCTACCGTCATCACGATCGATACCAACCGCAGGAGCGCAAACGTGCGCGGACGCTGCTGCATGCGCAGGCGGGCAAATGGGATGAGCACAATCGCATCCAGCAATGGAATCAGCGATGCAAGAGCGACGAGCCATGCACCGTCTGATCCTAGTTGCAGAAGGGGTGATGCAGCAATTGGCGCGGCCGCCAGCACCGTCAGACCCGTCACGACGCAACCAATAGCGAACACCGTTGCAACAGCAATGCTATACACACGTCGATTGCGTTCGTCGTCTGTGCGCTCCCAAAAGCGCATAAACGCGGGTTCCATGCCCAGTGAATACACGATGTTCACGAAGGCAATCATCGCATACAATGCCGTTACGTCGCCGATTTCCTCCTTCGACAGGTAGTTCGTGTACAGCGGTGTCAGCAGGAAGGTGAGAAACCTTCCCAATACTGTTGAGACGCCGTAGACGAGCGTATCTGAGGCAAGTGCGCGAATCTTTGACTGCATAGCAGACAGCGTTGGTGTGCGGCAGCGATGGAACGTAGATTTGTGTGTCTGCAAACATAGGTCAGGTCAACATGCGTACACGGCGTTTTCTGCTTTCGGCAGTACTCATCCTTTCGGGAGTCTGCTCTCATCTCGTTGCTCAGGTTCCTTCGACACTCGAAGGCATGCGACTGTACAAGCATGTCGAGTATCTGGCATCGGACAGCTGCACTGGCCGCGCTCCTGGTACCCGAGGTATCGAGAATGCTGCAGCCTACATTATCGAGCAGCTGAAGACCTTCCAGGTGCAGCCTGCCGGACGTGATGGGTATCGCGATACGTTCCGTCTGACATCGGGTGTTACGCTTGGTACCGACAATGCTGTCACCTATGAAGTGCGCATCGAACGTCCTGGCATTCCTCTCGATCAAGTCAAGCCAACCAAGCTCGGATGGAAGGTCGGCGTCGACTATCAACCATGGGGCTTCTCGGAATCAGGTACAGCCACAGGCGACGTCGTCTTTGCCGGATATGGTCTTTCAGCAGCGAGCTACGACGACTATGCATCCGTGGATGTCAAAGGCAAGGTGGTTGTGCTCCTGCGCGGCGTACCGAAGTGGGCAGCCAAGGATCCAGCGTTCTCGCAGCAATCGTCTGTGCGAGCGAAGGCAACGCGTGCTCGTGATAAGGGTGCTGTCGCCGTGATCTTCGTCAACGAGCGTGGTGATTCCGCCGATGTCCTTGCACGGTTCGGACTCGACCGACTTGGTAAGAACTCGGGCATTCTCGCACTGCAAGCCCGTCGCTCATCGTGCGCAAAGATCTTCCCTCCAAAGGGCACATCGCTGTTCGTCGCCGAAACAGAGATTGAAAAGACCAAGAAGCCGATGTCCTTCGTGCTGGAAAACACACGCGCGACCGTCACCACATCTCTCGTGTTTACCGAGAGCATCACCAGCAACATCATCGGCATGATTCCCGGATCGGATCCATCATTGTCTGGCGAATACGTTGTGATCGGTGCACACTATGATCACCTCGGCATGGGTGATGAAAACTCGCTCGCAGCCTCCACAGCTCCCGCAATTCACCACGGTGCAGATGACAACGCGTCTGGTACCGCCGGCATGCTTGAACTTGCTTCACGCTTCTCCGAAAAGCCAACACGTCGATCAATCTTGGTGATGGGCTTCAGCGGTGAGGAAAAGGGGCTTCTCGGATCGAAGCATTGGGTGTCCAGCCCAACAGTTCCGTTGAAGAACATCGCAGCAATGATCAACCTCGACATGATCGGACGTTTGACGAAGCAAAAGCTGAACATTCAGGGCGTGGGTACATCACCTGTATGGCCAGCTCTTATTGATTCTGCAAAGGTTGGAACGCAATTCACGATCTCTACAACAGCCGACGGCTTCGGTCCGAGCGATCACTCGTCGTTTACCGCAAAGAGTATCCCTGTGTTGTTCTTCTTCACAGGATTGCATAGCGACTATCACCGTCCGTCGGACACGTACGACAAGATCAATGCCGACGGTCAAGCATCGATCGTCAGCATGGTTGAGAACATTGTACGTCGCGTCGCCGATGCACCAACACGTCCAGAGTTCACACAGGGAGCCGATAAGCAGGCGTCAACACAGTCGTCCAGCATCGCACTCAAGGTCTCTTTTGGTGTCGTACCCGACTATAGCGACGATCCACAAGGATTGCGTATCACGGGTGTCAAGGCTAACTCAGCAGCTGAGAAGGCTGGCCTCAAGGGTGAAGACATCATCACGAAGATGGGCTCGACAACAATCAAGAACATCTACGATCTGATGACGGCCCTTGGCGCATTCAAGCCGGGTGATACCACAGAGGTAACGGTTCTTCGCAACGACAAGCCTGTGACGATGAAGGTCACCTTCGGCGGCAAGTAAGCAGCGATGCGCATTGCCATCAACGCACGGTTCCTGCTCTCGAAGAAGCTCGAGGGTCTCGGATGGTATACCTACGAGATCACCAAGCGACTCACCGAGCAGCATCCGGACGTTGAGTTCCTGTTCTACTTCGATCGCGCGTACGACAAGCGGTTTGTCTTCGGACCCAACGTCACGCCTGTTGTCCTGCGACCACCTGCACGTCATCCATTCCTTTGGATGGCATGGTTCGAGTGGAGCGTACGCCGCGCACTGGCAAAGCACAAGCCCGATGTATTCTTCTCGCCTGATGGATTTCTGTGTCTTGGTACCGATGTACCATCGGTGCCGGTGATTCACGATCTCAACTTCGAACACAACGCATGGGGACTGCCACGTCTTGTACGATGGTACTATCGCACCTTCATGCCCGAGTTTGCATCCACCGCTGCACACATCGTCACGATCTCCGACTTCTGTCGCGACGATATTCATGAGCGGTATCATGTGCCGCTCGATCGTATCACGCGCAGTTATAACGGCGTCAGCACAGACTATCGTGTTCTCTCATCCGACGAGCGCGTTGCTACGCAGCATCAATACACCGCTGGTGCTCCCTACGTCGTGATCGTTGGTGCGCAGCATCCGCGGAAGAACATTGCGCGCATGCTCACAGCGTTTGATCGGTTCTGCGAGACCTCTGGCACAGCACATCGCCTTGTTATGGCGGGTGCCCAGTCTGGTTGGGACGCGGAGATCACTGCTGCATACAATGCAATGCAGCATCGAGAGCGCGTCGTGATCACGGGGCATGTGCCACAAGCCGAACTCGTACGGATTGTCGGTGCGTCCGACGCGCTGTTGTTCGTCAGCCTGTTCGAAGGCTTTGGGTTGCCGGCGGTAGAAGCCATGCGTGCTGGTGTTCCAGTGATCACATCCACCACCAGCTGTCTGCCCGAGATCGTTGCAGACGCTGCAGTGCTGTGTGAGCCAACATCGATCGACCAGATTCGCGATGCTCTGTATCGCGTCGTACACGATCAGGCATGCAGAGCAGAGCTCATTGCAGCCGGACACGATCGCGCTGCGGCGTTCTCGTGGGATCGTGCAGCAGACGAAGTGTGGAGTGTGCTCACCGCAGCAGCACGAACTACTTATTCGCGCCAGCCCAAGCGATAACAGCCATCGCATACACGCAGTCGTTCACCTCGTGCTCCTTGAGCTTATCGATGGTGTCGCCCTCGGTGTGGTGGTACCAGAAGTAGCGATCTCCCTGCACTTCGAGTCCCATCAGAACTGCACCGTACTTCTTGAGCGGACCAATGTCTGCGCCGCCCCCTCCCGTTTCAATGCGATTTGCATGAATCGGATTAAGAAGCTCCGCAACCTGTTCCATGTACTGGCGGTACTCACCAGTATCACTGCAGTTAAATCCTGTTGGAGCAAATGTGCCGGCATCGCTTTCAATCGCCAACACATGCCGCTCATTCTTGGTCTGTTCCGCATAGGCATTGCCTCCACGTAGACCGTTCTCCTCATTCGTCCAGAAGCATACACGGATCGTCCGCTTTGGACGCAGACCCAGTTGACGCATCATGGTGAGCGCACGCCACGCCACAAAGCATCCACCTGCATCATCCATCGCGCCTGTACCGAGATCCCATGAGTCGATGTGGCCGCCCATCACGACCACTTCATTCGGGAGTTCCGAACCCTTGATCTCAATGATCACGTTCCGCGACTTGGCATCGGGAAGCCAGCGAGCCGACATCGAAAGCTCGAGCTCAACCACTTCGCCGCGATCCTGGAATCGCTGGAGCAGCAATGCGTCCTCAATCGTGATCGCACCCGCTGGGATCTTCGCTACCGAGTCCTGATAGCCCATTCCCCCTGTATGCGGTGTCTGAATGCCGTAGGGTCCGACCGAACGCACAAGCGACGCAACAGCGCCGTAACGAGCAGCTTCCGACGCACCGGCTGAGCGGTAACGCACCGTTTCGCCGTAGGTAGTGAACGGCACATTGTATACCACGATACGACCCTTCGCATCGGCCGCACGCTGGGCCAACTCGGCGAATGAGCTCACAACAAGAACCTTTGCGCGAAGGGGCTTCCCGCCCGTCCCAATGCTGCCTCCGAGGGCGCAGAATGGCATAGAGCGTGTGTATGGACCGTGTAGCGTGAGCGACTCAGCACCCCGCTCCCAATGCGGCACCATGACGTCCTGCGTTTTCACGTCCCATCCCTCAGCCTTCATCTTGGCGATGATCCAATCCAGTCCTCGCTCGAGAAACTCCGAGCCCGACAGACGCTTCGGGTAGTGGTCCGTAAAGTCGGCCAGCATCGGGTAGAGCCCCTTATCAGCCGTTGTCCATGCATGCATCCGCTCAGTCGTGGCTCGGAACCGATCCACCTGCGGATTGTCGCCAGCAACACCAGCAAACACCATCAGTGGCAAAAGGAGGAGAACGAGGAGGCGTGCCATGAGAACCCCAGATACGTGGTCAGTGGAATCGTGGAAGATACGACACCGGAACCTTGGTATCTTTGCACATGAGTTGTACCGTGCGCGCCCTCGAAAAGAACGAGACAAACTCGTTCATCAAGGCACAGTGGTTGTTCTATAAGAACGACCCGTATTGGGCGCCGCCCCTGCTGATGGATCGCAAGAAGTTGCTCAACACGGAGAAGAATCCGTTCTACAAGCACTCGCGCATTCAACTCTTCCTCGCAGAGCGCAACGGACAAATCGTCGGACGTATCGCGGCGATTACCAACGAGAATCACAACATCGAACACGAAGACAACGTTGGCTTCTTCGGCTTCTTCGAGTGCATCAATGATCAGTCTGTTGCAAACGAACTACTCCGTGCTGCCGAAGCATGGCTGCGTGAACGTGGCAAGGATGTCTGCCGTGGTCCGGTAAACCCCTCGATGAATGACGAGTGCGGTCTCCTCGTTGATGGCTTTGATGGCACACCCGTTGTGTTGATGACCTACAATCCGCCGTACTACGGAGCGCTGATTGAAGGCGCAGGCTATGCCAAGTCGCAAGACCTCTATGCCTACCTCCTGCGCAACGAGAACTACGCATCCGATAAAATGAAGCGTCTGTTCAACGTTGTTGTGCAGCGGAATGAACTTGTGTTTCGCTCGCTGAACTTCAAGGATACAGCGCAGTTCAAGCGCGACGTCGAAACACTCAAGCACATCTACAACGAAGGATGGGAGAAGAACTGGGGCTTCGTCAAGTTCACAGACGAAGAGTTCGACTTCCTTGCAGCCGACCTCAAGCAAATCGCTGATCCGAACCTGGTGTTCATTGTTGAATGCCGTGGAAAGATCGCTGGCTTCTGTCTCGCACTGCCTGACGTTAACCAATGCTTTGTGCACAACAAGAGTGGTGGACTCCTCACTGGAATCTATCACCTGCTTACGAAGCGATCGAAGATTGATCTCTGCCGCATCATCGTGCTCGGCGTGTTGCCAGAGTTTCGCAACCTCGGCATCGATGCAGCCATGTACATGGAGATCGGTGAACGTGCAAAACAACGCGGCATCCTCAAGGGTGAAGCGAGCTGGATTCTTGAAAGCAACGAAATGATGAACAAGGGGCTCACAATGACGATGCATGGCGAACGCTATCGCACGTATCGCCTCTACGATAAGGGTATCTAAATGGGAAGAGCGTTTGAGTTTCGCCGCGCGCGCAAAGAAAAGCGTTGGGCGAACATGTCGAAGACCTTCACAAAGCTTGGGAAGGAAATCTCGGTTGCCGTTAAAACTGGCGGGGCTGATCCTGAGCTGAATCCACGTCTGCGCGTGATCATCCAGAACGCAAAGGCGGCAAACATGCCGAAGGACAACGTTGAGAATGCCATCAAGAAGGCCTCAGCGAAGGACGCGGCAAGTTTGGAAGAGTCGAACTACGAGGGGTACGGTCCGCACGGCGTAGCCATCTGGATTGAAACAGCTACAGACAACCCTACGCGCACTGTTGCGAACATCCGTTCATACTTCAACAAGTATGGTGGACAGCTTGGAACATCCGGATCGCTTGAGTTCATCTTCGACCGCAAGGGTGTGTTCACCATCCCAGCTGCTGGCGTTAATCGCGAGGAACTCGAGCTGACGTTGATCGAGCATGGTGCCGAGGATATTGTCGAGCAGGATGATGACATCATCGCCTATACCTCGTTTCACGACTTCATCAACATGCAGCGTGCCCTCGAAGGCGCAGGCATTGCGGTGACAACGGCCGAACTTCGCCGTATCCCGAACAACACGGTAACGCTATCGGATGATCAGGCTGAAGACATCATTAAGATCATTGAGCGTCTTGAGGATGATGACGATGTGCAGAATGTGTTTCACAACATGAACGAAAGCGAATAAATGTGCGGTATCGTCGGTGTGATTAATCACCCACAAGCAGCTGTTCTCTCGTATTACGCGCTCCACGCGTTACAGCATCGCGGGCAAGAGGCTGCGGGTATTGTGACGATGTATACCGACGGCGACAATGGCAAGAAGCGCTTCGGCGTCCATAAGGGCGAAGGCTTAGTGCTTGATGTCTTCTCCGATCACACGGTATTCCCTTCGACGTTGAAGGGCTCCGCTGCAATCGGACATAACCGCTATTCAACAACGGGAAGCAATTCGCTCGCGAACATTCAGCCGTTTCACTTCAACTACACCGGCGGCAATTTTGCCCTGGCCCATAACGGCAACCTGACGAACACACGCCAGCTTCGCGAGCAGCTCAAGGGTGACGGCGCGATCTTTCAGACGACAACTGATAGCGAGTTGTTTCTCCACCTGATCGCACGCAGCAAGAAGAAAACTCAAATCGAACAAGTGCGCGAAGCTGTGCAAACCGCCAAGGGCGCCTACTCACTCGTCATGCTGTCCGAAAACGCGCTCTACGCTTCACGTGACCCACACGGATTCCGTCCGCTCTGCATTGGGCGTATCAAGCATGAGCACGGCTACGGATATGTTGTAGCGTCAGAGACATGTGCGCTCGACATTATCAGTGCGGAGTACATCCGCGACGTTGAGCACAACGAGATCTTGGTGATCGATGAGAAGACGTTTGTCACGGGTGAGTTCACATCACACTACATCAACGAGTCGATGACAGAGTCGCATCACTGCGTCTTTGAATACATCTACTTCTCACGTCCAGACTCACAGATCTTCGGACATGCCGTCGACAAGGTTCGTCGAAAGCTTGGCAAGACACTTGCCGAGGAAAGTCCAGTGCGTGGCGACAGCCAGGATGACAAGGTCGTTGTGATTGCGGTACCTGATTCAGGAAACACCGCCACGCTTGGATATGCGCGTGTAAACGACCGTATCCATCCTTCGCGCTACGAGATTGGACTCATTCGCTCGCACTACGTTGGGCGGACATTCATCGCTCCGGGACAAGACAAGCGTGAGTTCAAGGTCAAGACCAAGTTCAACGTGGTACGTGGCGTACTCGAAGGCAATAAGGTTGTCGTTGTTGACGACTCTATCGTGCGGGGAACAACCTCGAAGTCATTGGTCAACCTCATTCGCGAGGCGAAGCCACAAGAAGTGCACCTGCGCATCACGTCGCCCCCTGTCAAGCATCCGTGCATGTATGGCATGGACTTCCCAAGCAGCAACGAGTTGATTGCCAACCACTTTGCGAGTGAAGATGACATCGCGAAGGAACTTGGAGCCGACTCACTCCGTTACCTGAGCGTCGAGGGTTTGATGAACGCCGTTCATCAAGGTCCAGGCACTGGATACTGTCGCGCATGCTTCACTGGAGAGTATCCCGTAGCCGTCGAACTCGACGTCAATAAATTCTCTACGGAAGACTAACCTCATGTCTGACGAGCGCTTTGCTCCTCCAGCGCGGAAGAACGGCTGGATGATCGTGTACATCTTCTTTGCCGTGCTCGCTGCTGCAGGCGTTACGTTATCGCTCCTCTATCGCGACAGTGCAAAGCCCGGAGAGGCCATCAACAAGGAGCGTCGCAAGGCTGCGAAGTACGTGTCGTATGTGATCGTCTTCAGTAAGATCGACGAAGCACGAGCGGATTCGATCATTGCGGATGTCGTGCGTGATGTTGGTGCAGACACAGCTGTCACAGACTATGTGATTGGATCGCCAATCACTGATCCTTGGTGTGCAACGATTGGCGAGTATCAGCGCAATCTCAAGAAGGCCATGACGCAGGCGAAGACGATGCCCATCGGCAAGCAGTCGGTTGTTGTGTCGATGGTCGCAGGACTTTTGATTAAGAATCAGCTTCCAGCTCGCATCTACTTCGTTGGTTCAATGAATGGCGACGACATCACATCGATTGCACCACGCACAGCTAATACCGCTGCTGCGTTTGAACTGCGTGCCAATGTTCAAGGTCCGATTACCGTGATCTCGTATCTCGAGCCTGCGCAGGCACCCGCAAATGCGGCATACTGGGCGTTGTATCAAGGCAAGGCATACGCCACTGAACAGCGCAGCAAGTAAGTCGTTACTTCGCCGTTATCACAATCTCCGTTCGACGGTTCAGCGAACGTCCGAAGTCGGTAGTGTTCGGCGCGATCGGACGTGTTGGTCCGTGTCCAATCACCTTTATGCGCTTGCCATCGATCCCGTGATTCATCAAGTAGACTCGTGCAGCTTCGGCACGAGCTAGGGATAGCGCTTTGTTGAGTTTGATTGATCCAACGTTGTCGGTATGGCCCTCGATGAGGACCTCGACAGCTGGACGTTCCTTCATAAAATCTACGAGGACATCAAGCTCTTCTACGGTGTCTGCGAGAACAGCGGCACCAGTTGGGAAGAGCAGGTTCTCGATGATGAACTTCCGACCAATCTCGACGATAGGAATGATCTGCTTCACCAGCTCACGCTTGGAGTCATCCAGAATAGAAACATTGATGGAGTCGTTGCGCAGCTTCGAATCACCTCGATAGAAAATCGTGTAGAGATTCGTGAGCTGGTCGGAGTACTGATCGAGAATTCTCGAAAATGGGAGATCAAGATTAAAGATCGCACCGCGCGTGCCTTGTACGATGCGATCGTACTGGCGAAGGTGTGGTGGTAGGATACAGAACACGCGTATGCCTAGAGAGGCAAGGTGTTGCGTAAGTGTTTCCTTCGTGTAGCGCGTGCGGCCATTACCGCGCTCGCCGGCCTGGTGGTAACCAGCATCGGTGAGGAGGACGATCACCTTATTCGCATTTGGTCGGAACTTCACGACCGATGCATCATACATGCCTTGGAGCGCGTTCTCCTTTTCGTCGAACCCACCGAACGCCGTGACCTTGCTCATCCACTTCATGAACAACTCGACGGAGTCTGTTGGCTCGTACACATCTTCAACGACATCGCTGAACAGCGCCAGTCCGATGCGATAGTCGATACCCCGCTTACGGAGCGATGCAACGAACGACCCGATGTTATTTCGAATGCCGTTGATGTGGGCCTGCATGGTCCCTGTGACATCAACAACGAACATGAAGTCGACGGGTACGCGCTCGGTAACGTCAATCTTCTTGATGCGCGTGACAGGACGCAACACGCCGTTCTCCATCACGCGAAGTGATGACGGTGTGATGGTATCGAGAACCTTGCAGTTTGTGCCGCACTCAACGATGAGGCCAATTTCAGGGAAATTGGCCATCGTAACATTCTGAATGCTGATCTGCAGACTGTCCAGAGCAGACATTACACGTGCTTGCTCTGCGAGACGCCGACGCACCTCGAGAGAATCATCCTGCGCTGTGGCCAGCGCTGGGACTGCTACAATGAGCGCTATGGAGAGTAGGTATACCGCTACGACGGCGCGCATGCCGTTAGAAGTTCAGTCGCAGAACAGGGCTGATCATGAACACATGTTCGCGCTCGAACGGACGGAGACCACGAAGTGGTGTAGCGTACTTGCCTTCGATGTACAACCACTGACCCAGCAGCGGAATGTATGCGTGTGCAAGCAGGATCTGGTTTGAGTACTGAAGGCTCGCACCGAATGGGAACGTGCTCTGATTGCGGTACTCAAGCTTTGCGTAGATCCAATCACCAAGTTCATTTGGCTTCCACGTGTTCAAACCGCGAACACCGTCGATACCGAGGTAGTTGAACGAGTCCGACGAATCGCGGAACATGCCAACTTCACGGATTTCGTAGTAGTTCAGACCAAGGTCGAGACGGAAGAAGTTCTCTGGATGGTCCTTGTCAACCCACCAGTTGTAGAACATTGTTACCTGACCCGTTGAACGAAGCAGGTTAACTGTAGCGATCGGATCTGAATCATATGTCGGCGCAGTGATGCGACGGCTTCCAATGTCGTTCAACACGTAGGTCGTTACGTCCACTGACTGTGATGCTTGTACTGCACGGAGTGGAAGCTCCATGTTCACACCCACACCAAACTCTGGGTGGAACGGCATGTGGAAGTCGAGTGCACCAACAAACTTGCCACCATAACCAGCGTCGAGACGACGGCCAGGAATGAAGTCAAGCAGTTGACCATCGTTAGGATTCGACGAGAGACGGTAGCCAAAACCAAGCTTCGCATTCATGAGGTACGGGATCGCACGACGTGTCGAAGCATCATCATTGACATAGAGTGGACGCTGCAGTGTGACCTTCGCCTCACCAGCATTCCAGAAGTGATAGCCGACTTGATCTGTGCCCATCGTGTTGGACAGCCAGAATCCTGAGTTGCCAATCTTCAATGTCTGCTCAAATGCCGACAATGTGAATGAGTGATTCACATTCGTTGGATGCATGAAGTTGATGATCGCTTCTGCTTGCGGACGTGTAGCAGGGATTGACGAAGGAATCTCCGAGTAGCAGTACGGACGATTCTTATCGGCAAGCTTTGAGTAGATCCGCGGGATGTTAGCCTCGAGATCTTGCGCTGTCATACGCTCAGTGCCGCACTCAACGATCAGGATGTCGTAGGTGGTTGCTTCTGCTTCCGATACTGGCTGAGCAGTTACACGGATTTGCTGCTGGTCAAGACCTGCCTTGCGATATCCAAGAACACGGAATGCATTGTAAATCTTCGCTTGAAGATCTGGTTCGCACACGTACCAGCGAGGAAAATACTGGAGGAGTTCAGGATCAATCGATGTAAGACGTGCGAACACAACGGAGTCGGGCTCTTGTGCTCGAGCAGGCAGAACGAATGCACCTCCCAATAGTGTCAGGAGTGCAGCGATGCTGAGTGTTCGGCGAATGATGTTCGTCATGTTCGGTGTCATCAGAAGTTGAGAATTGCGCGAAGCGATGGCATGAAGACCGCGTCGTTTTCCCACGCGCGTGCATCACGGAAAACTGGCGTGAACACGTTGGCATCAATACGGAAGCCAAGGTTCGGTGAGGCTTGGAACTGCAGCCATGTGTTGATGAGGATCGACTCGTCGAAGTACTGAAGCGATGCACCGAGTGGTGTGCTCCAGTTCGTGTTCATGAATTCGATCTTACCCGACACACCGCCAATGAATTCGTTATCGTACTTGCTGAATACCTTCGTCGCCTTACCATCAACAATTGAGTCGATGTCTGTCCAGCGCTCCATCTGGTATGCTGTACCACCGAGTCGCATACGAACGAGGTTGTAATCGTCGATACGTACTGCGAATGTGTACTGCAATTGAGCGTGGAAACGAACGAGGTGATCGAAGTTGCGCTTTTCGATTTCATCAAAGCGCTGGTGGTCCGACTTCACTGCGTTGTCGAACACGTAGCTCGCTGCAATGTTGAAGACACCAGACTGTGCAATGAGCTTGATCGGAACTTCAACGTTTGCGTTCACACCGAAGCCCGCGTTCGTCATTGTGCGTGGGCTACCGAGCGACGTCGACAGCGACGACCAGCCACTCGTTGGAAGAATGATGCCGAGGCGTGCTTGACTCCACACGGCGTTCACCGACATGCGCTCGCTCCAGATCGAAGGGTAGTTGATGTCTTCGAGGCCGTAGCGAAGTTCGATACCATAGAGCGGGAGGCGCGAGTTATATGTCATTACTTCGCGTTCGACAGTTGTCTCTTCACCGTTCGAGTCAAGTTCAACCGATGTGATGATCTTCGGCGTAGGATCTGGAGCATAGCGACGGTACGCAATCAGATCAGCTGCTGACAGTGTGATTTCGTTTGGACCGACATACGATACCGGAATACCGTTTGTGATCTTGATGAACTGCTGCACATCATCTTCAGATACTTGCACGGAGTTACCAAACACCTGACGCACAAAACGTGTGTCAGGATCATCGATACCTTGTGCTTCAAGTGTCACGTTCGTCACGTTATTCTGGATGACCTGCGACTTGAGGTAGTCGTACAGCTTACCCGGAACGCTTGAGTTTGCAGGTGGCAAAAGCTTCGTCAGCGAATATCGCGGAATGATATCGTTGTTGTTGACGCTCGAGAGATCCTTCACCGTATTACCGGCAGGCGTTACACGGGTCTTGATCAGAGCAACGACTACAAGGTTCGCACCATCGTCGCCGCGCTGATACTTTGTTGTGACGATGTATGCACCCTTGAACAACGAGCTTTGATATTCCTTGTCTTGAAGCGAGCGCTCGATCACAGTCTGCACATCGCGGTCACTAATCTCGTCCTGTGCAAAACCCTGCTTCTCGAGGTACTCAACAACTTTTTCAGACGAGCTTGAACGACGCACAGCCTTTCGGATTTCGTCGAACAGGGTAAAGTTGCTCTCTTCCAGACGCTTCACGGCACCTGTTGTGTCAGGTGGAAGCGGTGGGTTGAGCAGGTTGCTAATGTCTGTGAAAAGCTGGCCCTCAATACGGAAGACCGAGATATCGCCGTAACGATAGTTGGAGAGGGATTTGAGAGAGTTCTTGTACTTGCCTTCGTAGCTCTGGTCTTGTGCGTTCGACGCGACAATACCCACCGATGCTACGAGGGTCAAGATCAAACCTCTGCAAATTGCTGTTGACAGACTCATGTGTGAACTCGATTTGTGTACGTGTGTGGGGAGATCAGCGGAATTCAGGGATCGAGACATTCGTCGCCTCAGAGGTAGACTCGGCACCGTTCGCGCTAGCTGATACCTTCATTTCAAGATTTGCACCAGCAAACTTCGCACGTGGCCCCTTCAGCGTCAGTGTCACCTTGTACGTTCCACCACCCTCTGGGTCGATCTGCGATACAATCTTGTACTTGCCGGCTGATGGTGGGTTGAAGTCAACCGACACCTTCACATCATTTGCATCAGCCTTCTTCTTACAGTCGATTGTAGGGGGCTCAATAACAATGCCGCTCACGACCAGCTTCAGATTCTTCAGGTCGAACTGCTCGCTAACCTGTCCGAAATCGATCGATGGTGCGTTCTTCTTCGCATTGCTGCTCTGGTGTTCGAAGAGCACGACTTGCTCGGAGTACTGCGAACCGATTGGACGGTAGTTCCAGATTGCTGAAATCTTGAGAAGACCCATACCCTTTGGGATACATGGGAGCTTCATTTGCAGTGGCTGGCTTCCGTCAAACTTGTTCGACTGGCCATCCATCTCGTACTTGAGCGTGAACTGATTTGCTGGAATTTCGCCTTCGCTACTTGGCTGGAACGCAACCACTGGCTCCTTGCCAATGCGCAAGCGCTTGTCCAAAAGGTCGACGATCTGGTCGCGATTCTTCTGCATCAGACCAGCCGGGTACACCGTGATGAATGCATCTGGCGCTGTACCATCGCTCATCGGAATGTTTGTGCCAGCAAACGAAACCTTGTATTCCTTCTTCGAATTTCCATCCGACGTCAGACCGGAGATGCGGAGTTCGAATGCTTGGCTCTTTGTGCCACCAGGTTGCGTGGATGCTGCCTGACCAGGCATCTGCACCACTTCAACATTGACGCCACCTTCACGTGGTTCAACGCTGATCTGTGATGGCAATGGTGCAGTCTTGAAGCTGTTAATCGTGAATGGAATAACAACGTACTTCACACCCGAGATAACCTTGTGCTTCTCAACCAGGTCGGCGATTGTTGGCTTCGACATTGGAATGTCTGGCTGAACAACCTTCACCGTGAAGCCCATGCTCGCTTGATTCTGCTCGAGGTCCGAGCTTTGGTTCGGACGGAGAATCATGTTGATGTAGCCGTACAGTCGAGCTTCACGCGCCTGATCCGGGTTGCTTGTTTGCAGTGTAAGAACACGTGCGTTCAGCTTCTCGTTGTACGTCTTGCCCGACATTCTGCTGTCTGGCTTCGTGAACTCTGTTGTCAGCGTGAGGATCTCTGGATCGTTCATCGTACGGTTGAGCTCCTTGAGCACACTGCGCAAGTCCTTCACCGACAATTGAACGGTACCAATGTTCACCTTTTCTTCGTCTGATGCCTCGACGTTTACCGAGTTTGGATCGCGACGAATACCAAGGATCTTGTTTGTCTTTGAGTAGAAGTGCAGCTTGTACACGCCTGTGCGGCCCTTCGGCTGGAAGCGTGCCATGAACGAGCGAACCTTCAATGAAGCAGGGAAGCGGTTCGTGCCTTGGCTCAGAGTTGTGTCATGATCATACTCGAACTGAACCTTGCCCTCGAGTCCACCCCAGAATGCGCGGTAGTCACCACGCGGTTCGTCGAAGTTGTAGACAGGTGTTGTGGTCTTGAACCAGTTCTGCGCTTCGGCGAGTCCGAGCGGAATGTTCTGCTTATCCAGCCATGACTGATCAAATGTTGCGCGCTGATAGCCAAGAAGCGTCCAGCCGTGCGAAACTTGATTCAGACCGCCATTATTAGAGAGGACTTCAGCGATTTCGCCGTCGTTCGGGAAGTCCGAAATGTCCTTATTCGCATCCGAGCTGTGCCAGATCTGATAGTAGATCTCGCGGACGTTCGAGGCCAACACAAAGTCCTTGACGCGCGACTCCTTGATCTTTTGATCAATTCGGTCGTCCTTCAGAACCTTCGGAAGGTCACCCATGACGTCAGTAACGCCTACCTCAACGAGGTATTCACGCTCTTCTTTGATGAGGTCCATGCCAGGCATGTTGGCCCACTCCGGGCTCTTCAGCACGATCTGGTCCTGTGGTCGCGTACTCAGTCCCTCTACGCCAGTACCTGTTTGGAGCTGCGACAAGATCGACTGAACGATCTTCATCGACTCCTTTTGCTTGGCCATGAGATGCTCTTCAGCCTCGTCGCGCTCCACGATGATGATCAGGAGCTCGAGAATCACAGCCAGATACAATACGAAATAGACTTTTCCTGCTCCGCCCTTTGACATGGCGTTTCTCCCTTTTATGCACTACTGGTGTTGAGCACGGTCGTAATAACCGCGCAGACGTCGACCCGTTTCCGAGCCAGTAGAAATCCTTACTTCTGCGGTGCTGCAGGAGTTGCGGATGCTGCTTCCGTTGCCGGAATCACCGATGTAGACTTTACATCCTTTGCCTTCATGGAGCAGCACGAGCCAGCCGACGTCATGCTAGCCTTCTTTGCCTTTGCTGCCTTTGATGTGGAACGCGATGCACCTTCTTCTTCTGTGCACTCCTTCGCGTCCTTCTTGGCTGTTGTCGAGCATGAAGCACCTTCGTCAGATGCCTTTTTCGCTGTTGACTTCGACGTTGTTGAACAGCATGAACCAGATGCTGACTTCTTTGCTGTGGAACCTGTTCCACAGTTTCCACCGGCCGTTGCTACTGACAACGACAGTACCGAGGCGCATGCCAGGGCGACAAGAATGCGAGCGTTCATGTGTATCTCCTTGAAAGAATTGGTCTTATGTCAATGGTGAGCCGTGGACATACCACGGGGCGACCGGAAAAATAGGCCCTAACTCCCTGTTCTCCAAAGAATTTCCGTGCCAGATTCTGAGGGTCGGTCGTGCCAGGAGAACAAAACAAACGATCCCACCCCGGCTAACCGGAGTGGGATCGCAGTTGATTGATCGCGAGGATGGCTTAGCTGCAGCCTGTTGTTGTGCCGCAATTCAGACACATCGTGCAGGCCCCGTTCCTAACTACCTGTGTTGACTGGCACTTAGAGCAGGATTCGCCTGTATAGCCAAGCTTCCGTGGGTCGAGCTTCTTCAGCGTTTCTGCGTCTGATCCGCCCCCTGACTCGGTTGAGCTCGCAAAGACCTCCATCACGTCGTCGAACGTTGCCGGAGCGGCGACATCCTGATCAGCCTGTGCCGCTGGCGCTGCTGGAGCGGCTGCGTCGAGGGCTGGTGCCGATGCCGAGGCATCCACAGAGTTGACGTGGACGAAGTCGGTGCGCTTGAGGTAGTCGTATCCGAGGGTACGGAAGATGTAGTCCAGGATCGATGTGGCATTCTTGATCGCCTCGTGGCCTTCGACGAATCCTGCTGGCTCGAAGCGTGTGAATGTGAACGTGTCCACGAGCTCGTCGAGTGGCACACCATACTGGAGGGCCTTCGATGTGAGCACGGCGAAACAGTTCAGGAGACCCTTGAACGATGCGCCTTCCTTGTACATGTCGATGAAGATCTCGCCAAGCGAACCATCATCGAACTCGCCCGTACGGATGTACACCTTGTGTCCACCCACCGACGCCTCACGGACATAGCCGTGACGACGCTTTGGAAGACGGCGGCGCTCGGCGCGCTGGTACACGCGCTCGACGATGACCTTTTGAAGTGCCTTGTTGTCGACTGTTTCGTCCCAATCGTCGGCGTCGCCAAGGAGCACGAGTTCATCGAAGTCGTCGTTGCTTGCGTTGAGCGGCTGCGACAGCTTCGAGCCATCGCGGTAGAGCGCGATAGCCTTGAGCATCAAACGCCACGATGCCGTGTGCACATCACCAACGTTGTCGATCGATGCCTCTGCAGGCATGTTGATCGTCTTTGAAATCGCACCGCTGATGAATGGCTGAGCTGCAGCCATCATGCGAACGTGTGCCATGTAGTCGATGTAGCGCTCACCGCGCTTACCGCACTTGTTTGCACAGTCGAAGATTGGAAGGTGCTCGTCCTTGATGTGCGGTGCACCTTCGATCATCATCGTACCACAGATGTGGTCGTTGGCTTCTTCGATCTGCTTTGCTGTGAAGCCAAGCGCTGTAAGAATGTCGAAGCCTGGATCGTCGAGTTGCGCATCTGTGAAGCCGAGTGCCTTACAGAGGTCCTCACCGAGTGTGTAGCGGTTCACGTTGAAGCGGATGTCGAACGTGCCTTCGAGTTGTGCCTCGATTGCGTCGATTGCTTCGTTGGTAAGGTTCAGTGCCTTAAGCGATGCACGGTTGATGTGCGGACATCCAACGAGGGATCCGTGGCCCTTGCAGTACTTCTCGATGTCGTCAATCTGCTCAGCTGTGTAGCCAAGCTTTGTGAGTGCCTTATGCACCGACTGGTTGACGATCTTGAAGTATCCACCACCAGCGAGCTTCTTGTACTTCACGATCGCGAAGTCAGGCTCGATGCCTGTGGTGTCGCAGTCCATCACCAGACCGATCGTACCTGTTGGTGCGATCACTGTTGATTGTGCGTTACGATAGCCGTACTTCTCACCAAGCTCAATAGCACTATCCCACGCCTTGCGAGCTGCTGTGAGCAGTTCTGTCGGACAGTATGTTGGGTCGATACCCTGTGGCTTGATTGTCAGTCCTTCGTATTCGCCTTCCCCTGCGTTGTATGCTGCACGCCTGTGGTTGCGCATGACGCGAAGCATCGCGTCGCGGTTGTTCTTGAACTTCGGGAATGGCTTTACGTCGCGTGCCATTTCCGCGCTTGTCGCGTATGATTCCCCCGTCATGATCGATGAGATCGCACCGCAGATCGCCAATGCCTTCGGCGAGTCGTACGGAATGCCCATCATCATCAACACTGTACCAAGATTCGCATAGCCGAGTCCGAGTGTGCGGAAGTCGTAGCTCTTCTGCGCAACATCTTGCGACGGGAACTGCGCCATCAACACCGACACTTCAAGGACTACTGTCCACAACCGCACAGCGTGACGGTAGTCTTCAACCTTCATCGTCTGCGTTTCTTCATCGTAGAAGTGCGCAAGGTTGAGCGATGCAAGGTTACATGCTGTGTCGTCGAGGAACATGTATTCCGAACATGGGTTCGAGCCGTTGATACGACCGTCGTTCGGACATGTATGCCATTCGTTGATAGTCGTGTCGAACTGCAGACCTGGGTCCGCGCTCTTCCACGAGCTCATGTTGATCTTGTCCCACAGATCACGTGCACGCACCGTTGTGCGCTTCGTGCTGTCCGTGCGCCATACAAGATCCCATGTGCCGTCTGTCATCACTGCTTCCATGAACTCGTTCGTGACACGAACAGAGTTGTTGGAGTTCTGACCAGAGACGGTGTTGTATGCTTCGCCTTCGTAGTGCGTGTCGAATTGTGAGAAGTCGAGTGTTGTGACACCCTGCTTCACGAGCGACAGTGAGCGCTTGATAATGTTGTACGGCACGCCACGGTTGAGCGCACGCTGAATCAGCACGCGCAGACGCTCGTTCGTTGACTCATCAGCACCACCAGTAACAGCTGCATCGACGATTGCCTGAAGGAATGTTGCGGCAACCTTTGATCCTGCCACAAGCGCTGCAACCTTTTCTTCTTCCTTCGCCTTCCACTCGATGAACTTCTCAATATCTGGGTGGTCGACGTTGACGATGACCATCTTCGCAGCACGACGTGTTGTTCCACCGCTCTTGATAGCGCCCGCAGCGCGGTCGAAAATCTTGAGGAAGGACATCAAGCCAGATGATACACCACCACCTGAAAGACGCTCGCTCTCACCACGAAGGTTCGAGAAGTTCGATCCCGTTCCCGAGCCGTACTTAAAGATGCGTGCTTCGCGTGTTGCGAGATCAAAAATGCCGCCTTCGTTTACGAGGTCGTCGTTTACCGACTGAATGAAGCATGCATGCGGCTGCGGGTGCGTGTATGCATCGCTTGAACGCGTGAGCTTCTTTGTGTCTGGGTCTACGTAGTAGTGACCTTGCGCAGAGCCTGTGATGCCGTACGCAAAGTTGAGACCAGTGTTAAACCACTGAGGGGAGTTCGGTGCTGCCATCTGCTTGAGCAGCATGTACGAGATTTCGTCGTAGAACGCGGATGCGTCTTCTGCAGTGTCGAAGTATCCATACTTCTCACCCCAGTAACGCCAGCATCCTGCCAAGCGGTGTACCACTTGGCGCACCGATGTTTCAGGGCCGAGCTTCTGTGTACCGTCCTCGTTAAGGATTGGCGCACCTGTTGCGTCAACTTGAGGCACACCAGCTTTGCGGAAATACTTCTGCGCAAGAATATCCGTAGCTACCTGCGACCATGCCTCAGGTACTTCGATGTTCTGCATGCGGAAGATTTCAAGTCCACTCTGGTTACGCAACACAGAGTCGCGCTCCTTGTACCGAAACATGTCATACGGGCTCGTGCCCGCAGTGGTAAACCGGCGCTCAATCTTCATGTAGTCCCTCCAACAGGATCAATATGGTTTCTGCCCCCCGATGGGCTATTCCCATACGATCACTCAGCCTGGCACCTCGTGGCGGAGACACGTCCGTCTCGCACATCGTACGATGTACGCATCAATGTCGTGGAGGTGTCGGGTTGTGGGATCGTAAGGCGGGATGTTGTCTCAGCGACGCGAGTCGTGCAGCGTACGAACAGGACCTGTTGGAAAGCGAACTATTTCCCTACGAGATCATCTGTGCCGTCGCCGTTGTTCTTCCTCTTCGTGCTGCTGCGTAGTGGAGACAACAGCGGCAAAATAGTGTCACAAGGTTGTGTCTTCCATGCACAAAAGTTTGTGTGGAAAACTATTGGAGTTGCACATGTTCGAAACGTGCAAAACGCACCGATAACACAAGGGTAAAATGACCGTGATTATGGCTAGCTTGCACGATGGGCGAATTCCTCCAATCCATTGATACAAGCCTCTTCCGGGCGATCAACAGTGGTGAAACACATGCATGGCTCGATGCATTCTTCATCACGATCAGTACCACGAAGTTCGCACTGCCGTTCTACGTTGTCGGCCTCCTCGCAATGATCGTCGTCGGCGTGCGAAATCGGACGTCGATCGAGGGCAAGAAATACCTCTGGACTGCAGGTCTGTTGGTGGTGACAATTACGATAATCGACAAGGCTAGCCACCACCTCCTTAAGGAGGTCATCCAGCGTCCGCGACCATACCTGACACTCACCGATGTGCACCAGCTGGTTGGGTCAGGGGGCGGGTCGTTCCCCAGTAATCATGCGATGAACACGGCTGCAATGGCGGTGATCCTGGGGTGGTGTATGCCTCGAATTCGTCCCTATGCGTGGCTGTATGCCGCACTGGCGGCATTTTCACGGGTCTATTGCGGCGTTCACTACCCAAGCGACGTGGT
The DNA here is from genome assembly GCA_964432155.1 of uncultured Melioribacter sp. GTDB lineage: Bacteria > Bacteroidota > Ignavibacteria > Kapaibacteriales > Kapaibacteriaceae > UBA10438. Next base: position 27,749 of record CAYSMF010000016.1, read on the forward strand.
CGGGGGAATGCTGATTGGGGCACTCGCAGGGTATGGCGTTACGAGGCTAGCAGATCGCTGGCTGCTAGTACGCCGCTAAAGGCTGCTCCCTCAAGCGTGGCCGGCAGTCCGGTCTGGACCCAGTCACCTGCTATGCGGAGGTTCTCGATGCCAAGCGCATCATGACCAAGCCGATCGGCGTTGGCCGCTGGTGTGAAGATCGGTGTTGCTGTCTTTTCCTTGATTACTTGACTGTGCAGGAGCTCGACACCATCGAGCTCGCGCGGAAAGAGCGTTCGAAGCTCAGCATCGCACACGGCAACGATTGATTCACGTTCTTCGCTGGCGAGCGCTCGTGCAGCGCTCACGGTAAGCGCCACAAGCCCAGGCGCTACACGCTGTTTGTTGAACACCCATTGCGTGGTTGTTCCGAGCGTGGCCGTGAGATCTGCCGTCATCCATTGCTGGCTGTACCAGAGATAGAGGCTGACGATCGGACTCTGCGCGGGTTCGTCGAGGTCGAGTGGCGGTTGTTGCGACGCCGACCATATCCGTGCCATTGCCCGCTGCGGCACGCAGCTGATCACCGCATCTACGTCGGAAAGCACCTCGCCGGTACTCAAGACAACCGCCGATACCCGGTCGTCCACAATGTCGAGTCGGTCTACAGCCACACTCGTGCGCAGACAGCCCCCTCGTGCCTCAAGCCATGCGGGTAGGGGCGCTACAAGGTCACTGAGACCACCCCGTGGGATGAGGATCTGTGAATCCTCCGTACTGCCCAGGAATGCAAGCCGCATCACGGTGCAAAACACCTCGGCCGAGGCTTGGTCTATCGATGCATTCATGGTCGCGAGCACGATCGGCTCCCAGAGCCGCTCAACGAGCTCGGCAGGCTGACGGTATGCCGTGAAGAGCTCTGCGCATGTGCGGCCATGTGCCGATACCCGGTTGAGCGTCAACCGAATGGCAAACCGCATTGCAGCAAGACGCGCTTCGAACGAGAGCTGACGGAGACGCATGATGCCGAGCGCAACACCCAGCTTGCCGGGCAATGCCGATGCGTCGAGGAGGTCGTGCCGGCCCCCTGCATCCACAAACCCAACCGTTAACGCCGACTGACGTTCGAGCTGGTCCTCGGTGCCGAGTGCACGTAGCACGTGCAACACCTCACGATAGCACCCCATCATAATATGCTGTCCGTTGTCGATCGTGGTGTTCGTGGTTCGGTCTGGGAACGACCGAGCGCGCCCCCCGATGTAGGGACGTTCCTCGATGACGGTAACGCGGGCCCCCTGCTCACAAGCATGAACCGCAGCCGCTACGCCAGCCCACCCAGCGCCGATGATAACAACGTGCATGTGTGCAAATTGCGCACAATGGCACAAGCAACCTTCGATGACTTCGACCGACTCGATCTACGCGTCGGCACGATCGTCCGAGCCGAACCCTTCCCCGAAGCCCGCAAGCCCGCCTACAAGCTCTGGGTGGATCTGGGCGAGCTGGGTGTGCGTACGTCCAGCGCTCAGATCACGCAACTCTATACACCAGAACAACTTACCGGCAAACAGGTGGTCTGCGTCTGCGGGTTAGGGGGCAAGCAAATCGGCCCCTGGATGTCCGACGTCCTGGTCACAGGCTTCCACCAGCCCGATGGCGCTGTGACGCTCTGCGTACCCGATTCCGCGGTTCCAAATGGCACTAGGTTGAGGTAATTCCGTACCTTTGCGGTTCTGCGGAAGTGGCGAAATGGCAGACGCACCAGACTTAGGATCTGGCGGGGCGACCCGTGAGAGTTCGAGTCTCTCCTTCCGCACAATTACTCGTTTCCTGTTACGGCGATAGAAGGAGCCCATAGGTGGAACGCACCCTGACGACAATTGAGGCGTGCATCCGCGAGGTACGTATTGACCTCACGGAAAGCGAACTTAAACCCCACTACGAACGCGCCTACGAGCGAGCACAAGAGAGCATTACGCTCCCTGGCTTCCGCAAGGGCAAGGTTCCGATCCCGATCATCAAGCAGCGCTTTGCTCGCGACATCGAGAATGACGCGCTTGAGACAATCGCCGATGCGGAGTTCCGCTCGTTTGCTACCTCGGAGAAGCTCCGCGTAGTTGGCAACCCAGCTCTGACCGACATCCAGAAGTCACCAACAGGCGTATCGTTTACGATCCGCTTCGACGTGATGCCAGAATTCGAGCTCGGTAACTACCGTGGCTTGGTTGTTGAGCGTCCGTTGAAGAACGTCAACGACAGCGATGTTCAGCAGGAAGTCGATCGTATCTGCCTCCGTGCAGCATCGTTCGAGCCAGCAGAGCAGATCGACGGAACGCTGTTCCTTGCGACGATCTCGATGCACGAGCTCGACCGCGACACATCGATGCCGATTATCGGTGCTGAAGCTCGCGAAGAGCGCGTCTTCCTCGAAGACGAGAACATCGACATGAATCTGCGTTCGTCACTTGCGAATACAAAGGTTGGCGATACGTTCTCGTACGTCGCTGAGACGCAGGACGAAAAGCAGCAGCCGGCAAACTACCGCGTGACGGTAACCGACATTCAGCGCGTGATCCCAGCCGAATTCACGAATGAATTCGTTGCGATGATCACAGGCGGACGGTTTAACACGACAGAAGAACTTCGCGCTGATATCGAACGCCAGCTCCAAGAATACTTCGAGCAAGCAACTAAGGAACGCGTCGAAGCACAGATCATCGACCAACTGGTGAAGGCACACGAATTCAATGTGCCGGAGCCACTTGTGCACGCAGTGATCCATCAGCTCTTCGACGATTTCAAGAAGCGCAACGAAGGGGCTCCTGGTATCGATAAGCTCACGGCACACGATCTCGAGCACGAGTTTCGTCCGTCGGCCGAGCGCATCGTTCGCTGGGAACTCATCCGCGACCGCGTGGTGGAAGCGGAAGGCTTGGCGGTCACCGACGAAGACATCGCGGCCGCAGCCGGTCGCTTTGGCTTGCAGGAGGATCAGTTGCGTATGATCATGCGCCAGAACCACTCTGTCGAAGATCAACTTCTGGCAGAGAAGGCAGTGCGCGTGCTCGTAGACTATGCAATCGTGAACGACGTCAACGTCGACACTGAACAGCCTGCGATCTAATTTTCCTGCGAACCTGTACCAAGGAGCACATCATGCACAATCAACTCGTCCCAATGGTGGTCGAACAGACCAGTCGCGGAGAGCGTGCATACGATATCTATTCGCGATTGCTCAAGGAGCGCATCATCTTCATCGGCACACCGATCGATGACTACGTTGCGAGCCTCACAATTGCGCAGCTCTTGTTCCTCCAGAGCGAAGACCCAAATAAGGACATCTCGCTCTACATCAATTCACCAGGCGGCAGCGTGTCGGCAGGTCTTGCGATCTACGATACGATGCAGTTTGTAAAACCTGACGTATCGACGATTTGTGTTGGTATGGCCGCGTCGATGGCACAGGTACTGCTGTGTGCCGGTGCGAAGGGCAAGCGCTATGCATTGCCAAACTCACGCATCATGATGCACCAGCCACTCGGTGGAACACAAGGTCAGGCAACCGACATTGAGATTTACACGAAGGAGATGCTCCGTATTCGCGATACGCTGTACGGCATCATCTCGACGCACACAGGCAAGGATTACGAAACGATCAAGAAGGACGCCGATCGCGACAATTACATGTCGCCACAAGAGGCGCTCTCGTACGGCTTGATCGATAAGGTGATGGAACGCACGGCATAATGAGCACACCTGAACCACCACAGTCTGGCACACCAGAAGAACTTCACTGTTCCTTCTGCGGTCGGAGCTCGCGCGAAGTCGTAAGCTTGATCGCAGGCAAGGGTGTGTACATCTGTGATATCTGCGTTCAGAACTCAGTGGAGATTCTGCGAAAGAATCAACCAACCACAACGCTCCGTTCCGACATTGCGGCGCTTCCACGTCCATCCGAGATCAAGCGTCAACTTGATACGCACGTGATCGGACAAGACGCGGCAAAGGAAGTTCTCTCTGTTGCTGTCTACAACCACTACAAGCGCCTCCAAGCGGAGAACCTCGTAAGTGCGTTCGATGACGTAAACATTGAAAAGAGCAACATCCTTCTGCTGGGTCCAACCGGAACGGGCAAGACGTTGCTGGCGCAAACACTGGCACGCATTCTTGATGTGCCGTTTGCCATTGCCGATGCGACAACGCTCACCGAAGCTGGTTACGTAGGCGATGATGTGGAATCGATCATCGTGAACTTGCTTCAAAATGCTGACTACAACGTCGAGCGTGCAGAGCGCGGCATTATCTACGTCGACGAAATCGATAAGATCACGCGGAAGAGCGACTCAGCATCCATCACACGCGATGTATCGGGCGAAGGTGTACAGCAGGGTCTGTTGAAGATGCTTGAAGGCACCATTGCAGGTATTCCTCCGAAGGGTGGACGTAAGCATCCTGAGCAGCCGTTGATCTACGTGAACACAAAGAACATCCTGTTCGTGTGTGGTGGCGCGTTCGAGGGTCTCGAGAAGATCATCGCTCGTCGTAAGCGTCCATCAACGATGGGCTTCACTGCTCCAACGGCAGCAACGATCGAAGAGTCGACGCAGCTGTTGCGTGATGTTGAGCCTGAAGATCTGATGAGCTTCGGCTTTATTCCGGAATTCATCGGTCGCTTGCCAGTAATCACTGCGTTGGATCCGCTCAGCGATGAAGCAATGCTTGACATCCTGACGAACCCGAAGAACGCGATCGTGAAGCAATACCAAAAGCTTCTCCTGCTTGAAGGCGTCGAACTTCAGTTCGAGCACGATGCACTTGTTCGCATCGTTGCAAAGGCCAAGGCACGTCGCACAGGTGCACGCGCACTCCGTGGTGTGATGGAAGAAGTGATGAACCCGATCATGTATCGTCTACCAGACGTGCAAGGCGTACGCAAGTGCGTCATCACGGCTGATGTAGTCGACCGTGGATCTGCGCCGCTACTCGAAGTGAGCGACAGCACAACAGCGCGCGCGTCGTCTTAACGACGTGGGTTAACGACAAGTCCAGCACACACGCCACATGCCCATACGCCATGAATGATGGCGAAAATGACAGGCGCTGCTACCATGCCGACAATGAGTGATTGCGCCGTCGGATAGCGCTTCGCTTCGGCAAGTGCCGTCATCACAGAGATGCCGCAATACATGATGGCGCTCCACACTAGGACAGACGCCGAGAGCGCGCCGAGCGTAACAGCTACCACAAGTCCAATGATCGCCAGGAGTGCAAGCACTGGAAGTGCCTGACGTACGTGCAGCGACGACGGCATCTTGTGCAATACCGCACCCTTCCACCAACCGTAGCGCCAACGTTGTTGTGCAAGCGCTCCAAGTGTTGCTCGCGCGACAAGCTTAAACACTGGCGATGGCAATGCGAGGATGCGTGCACCCAGTCGATGCGCACGCACATCAAAGTCGAAATCCTCATTCGAGAGCAACGCTTCATCATACCCACCGTTGCGCTCCCACACGTCGCGACGGTAGCACGACATCACGGCGTGCGATACGTCTACGGGTGCCGTGAGCGTTCTGCGCGAGGCTGTACCGCCTGTGCCGAGCGCACTACCTGAACACACTGCAATTGCTTGGGCTAGCGGAGAGGACGAACCAGGGATCAACGCAATCTGTGGACCGACAACATCCGCCATCCCGCTGCGAAGCGGATGAACGATTTCGGTGAGAAAGGTAGGTCCGATTCGCGAATGTCCATCAACGCGCACGATGTATGTGCCACGTGAGACTTCGACTGCGCGATTGAGTGCACTCGGGATGATCTGTGCAGGATTATCTACCACGCGTAGCTCAAAATCCCACTTCGCTTGTTGAAGCTCTGCGAGCAATGCACGCGTGCCATCGGTCGACATCCCATCGGCGATCACAACCTCGAAGCCATCAGGAAACGTCTGACCATCGAGATCACGTAACACCTGTGCGATGGTACGAACCTCGTTGCGACATGGGATGATGACCGATACGGTTGGCACAGACAACGACATGTGCGAATATACCGCCGAGTATCGGGCGAGCGCAGAAACTTATCGTGCAACCACAACCACGCGGTGAAGAACCTCGCCACGTGCACGCACCTGGACATGGTACGAACCACTTGGCAACTGCGTCGCATCGAACGTCAGCGCATGCTCGCCGGCAGCATGCACGGCGTTGGTCAGCGTGACTACATGGAACCCACGTGCATCGAAAACATCCATGCGAACATGCTGCTCCTGCGACAACGCCATGCGAAGTGTGGCTACGTCTCTCACTGGATTCGGGTATGGTGCATCACACCGCACGCTGCCATCCGAAGTGGCCTGCTCCGATACGGACGTTGCACCACCCTTGATCACCTTCACCGTAGAGAACTGATCAAAGAGCACCGATCGTATCACGTCGGGCTCTGCACCAAACCACTGCTGGAGGACGCTTGCATAGATCTGACGGAAGTCGTGTTGCATGCGCAGATTTCCGTTGTCAAGATTCTCAAGGTCTGGATTAGAACCAACTATACCGTGCTCAACAGGTACGCCGAAGAAGAAGAGAGGTGCAGCTGTTCCGTGATCAGTGCCCAGGCTTTGATTCGACGCTGCACGACGTCCAAACTCAGAGAACGTCATAGACACAACGCGATCACCAGCACCCAATTGCTCGATATCGCTCTGGAATGCAGCAACGGCATCCGATACAAGCTGAAGCAGCAAGGCGTGTGCACCAATCGTTGTATTGTCTGCATCAACTTGCGCGGCATGCGTATCGAAGCCATTCAACTGTACCACATAGACACGCGTCTTCAATCCACCAGCGATCAATCGAGCAACTATCTTCAGCTGATCTGCAAGACGGTTGTTTGTGGGATACTCCGCGATGTTCTTCGCTTTGTCTGCTGCAGCTTTAATGACGGTCGAAAACTGCATCGACTTTGACTGTACTTCACGCACATACCGCACGTTGTTCGCAGCGTATGTCGTTGACGGTACGTCGGTACCTGGCTCGTCCGATCCACTAACAAGACGGTAGAATGCCTCTGGGTCTTGGAGTGCAATACCCATCGACTGACGTTGCAATCCCGTAAGCGCCAGTCCAACCACCGCGCTCATCTGTATCGCAATCGGATCGGGCATCGCAGCATTTGGATAACCCTCGGGATAGGTTGGATACTGCGTGTTCAGATAGCGGCCGACCCAACCTGTTGGCTCATTCACATTCGACGAGCTGCCGCTCATCCAAATGTCGTTCGAGCGAAAGTGCGACTGATTCGGATTCGGATAGGTCACGCCTTGTACGATGCCAACTTTTTGTTCGGACCAAAGGCGGTGCACGCCAGTCATAGCCGGATGGAGGCCCGCTTCGTCGCGAAGCTTCAGCACCTTTGCTGTTGGAATCGCAACGTTGCTCCGAAGCTTCTGATACGTGTCATACGAGTCCAGCGGAATCACGGTGTTCAAGCCGTCGTTACCGCCATTGAGCTGAATGAGTACGAGAACGCGATCCGTTTCAACATTCGCATTGAACAGGTCATTGACCAACGGTCCGTCGAAGGCTTGCAGTGGCAATCCATTGAGAACCAGTGGAAGTGTGATCGCACCCGTAGCGCGGGTAATGAACGAGCGGCGACTCAGATCAGGGTGTGTTGTTCGCATAGTGGTGCCTCCTTATCCGAGTTGATATTCCGCCATGCGGAACATGTACTTGAACAATCGATCAAGCGGCGTCTTTACAGCAGTGCGTGCCGGCGCGTTCGTAGGATTCTGCATATGCGTATTCCAGAGAGCGGTCCACTCATAGTATCGTCCACCGTTCATCAACACCTCCTCGGCTAGCATCATTGTGGTAGCCTCGCTGAATGGCACGGCAAAGAACACTTCATTAATCTGCTCAATCATGCCGAGCGGATCACCAACGTCGGTGAGCCCCTTGACAAACTCGACCGTATCGAGGATCGGCTTGCGACCAAGGGCGGCATTGCTTACCAACAGTCCATCAGTATATCCATTGCGCAGCGGAAGCGTGGCAGTGGTAAGCCACATACGATCGTAGTCAGGCGCTTGGTAGTATGCCTCCCACCCGGCGACGCTATTCGGATCGACAAAATCCATTTGCTGTCCGATCAACGCAGCCATCAACGAACCGTATAGTCGATTTGCAAGTGCCTTGTCAGTAGGGGCCGTCCAGGTTGGTGTCGATCGAAGGGTTCCTATCACAACGTCTGCTGGACTGCGAAGTTGACAGCCTCGGAGCTCCGTGTCGAAGAAGTGTTCCGATGCGAGGAGGCGCTGCAGAACAGGTCCGACCACGTATCCATTCGAACGGAGATCGGCTGCGAGTGGCTCGATGATGTCTCGACGAACATCATCGGTAATGTTCGTGTTCACAAAGAAACGATACAGTCGTGTGACGATGTAGCGCGCTGTTGATGCTTGTTCGAAGAGCATGTCGAGAAGCTCATTGAGCTCTTCAATGCCCGCCTGCTGTCCGGTGCGCCCCTTGATGACGCGATTACCGAAGCGAGCAGAAAACACCTTGTCCGTAGTGTCGTGATTCGCTGCGATAAACACAACGTTCGGATTGTCGGCAAACAGCGGTGCGAATCGCGGTTCGTTATCACGATAGTCGCGATCGCCTCCAGTGACCGTGATATCACGAATACCGAAGTCGCGCCATCCTGTGAGCACGCGTGCTGCAGCACGCACATCCTGTTCTGTATAGGTGGTGTAATCGTCTGGTCCGGCGAGTGGTCCCTTGCCCGTCGTAAACAGCTCCATCAACTCACGTGCGTAGTTCTCATTCGGCGAACCTTTGGTGTTTACGTTGCCGTTGAGGTATCTCAGCATCGCCGCATCGAGCGTAACACGACGTGCCATGTCCTTCACATTGCCGAAGGCATTGGCCCGCATGTATGCGAGAAGTTCGAATGAGAAGATCGCGTTCTGAACGATCTGCATCTCCGTCGCGAAATGATTCGACCAGAAGAGCGTGAGCTTTTCATGAATCGACATCGGTCCGTGAATCATCGACTTCAGCCACCACTGCTTCGTGATGTTGTTGTAGAATGCTGGCCCCTTGCCGAGATCGTACCCGGTGGAGAGCTCCGGCTTCGTCTGATCGGTTACGAGTGATGTTTTGGTCCACACCTTTCCAGCAGCAGGAACCCACTGCGAATCGTCATTGGGGTGCGTCGGTGGTGCCGATGGCGCAACCGGCGTGAGCACCGATGTGAGCGTAGCATCCAGTCCGTTCTTTAGCGCAGCGGCAAGATCAGACGGCGAAGCACCGAATGAACATCGACGCAGTAGGTGCGCAGCTTCGCGCTTGCCCCAGGGTCCGGTGTATTTCGATAGTGTCGACATCACATCCTCAAGAAATGCCATTCAACATACATCGTAAATCATGCTGAAGTGGAAACGTTACATCCGACTCATAGCATGTTATGGTCGTTTAACGAACTATTCCAAGTCCTTGATCAGCGCCAGCGCATCCTGCTTACGCTGCGGATCACCAGGCTCCTGATTGCGCATGCCCGCAATCGTGCGTGCATGGGCGATGGCACCTGCCTCGTCATCCATCTCGGCTAAACAGTTCGCATACTCAAGTTCGAACATGATAAAGCCCGGACGCAACTCGCGAGCACGCTTCAGATTGCGGAACGCCTCATCAATCGAGCCCCATCCCAATCCAAGTGGCGAACGAAACAGCTTGGGCTTCTTTGCAAGATTCAAATGGGCGCGACCAAGAATGTAGTGCGCAGCAGCCAGCATTTTCGGTGTGTCGTTGTTCAACCGAATCGCCTGCGATGCATCATCGCGAACACGCGCGACCACGTCAGCGACACTGAAGATGCCCTTGAAGAGCGCGATCTTTCCGTTCGCAGCAGCACGATAGACATACCCACCCATGCCTTTGGCATTTGCAGCAACGGCGCGATTCCCGTAGTCGAGGGCTTTCTCGTACAGCGCGAGCTGCTGCTGTTCGTTCCGCTCGTCGTTGCCAAGCAACACATGCAATCGCGCCATGCGATACAGCACATCATACGCGTTTGAGGCAGGAGGCTGCAATGCCGTGAGCGTGGCTTTGGCTGTGCGAAGATCCATCCGTTCAACTGCTTGATCAAACGCGGTACATGCTTGCTCCACGGGCGACTGCGCCAGAAGCGCATACGGCGCAAGAAGGAGTGCGATGAGCAGGAGTCGACGAGCTATGATCATATTTCACCGTGGTTTGTACTGTCTGCGAATATCACGAGCAACACCGAGAGAACACAGAGTATTTTCGTACCGCTTCTCTCTGGAGTCCACCATATGTCAATCCGCCGCACGCAAGTCCTCATTGTTCTCGTATCTGCCCTCCTGTTCCTCCCGTTCTTAGGGGGCGTGCGGCTGTTCGACTGGGACGAAGTGAACTTCGCCGAGTGTGCGCGCGAGATGATCGTGACGGGCGACTACATGCACATGCAGATCGACTTCCGTCCGTTCTACGAGAAGCCCCCTATCTTTATCTGGCTTCAAGTCCTCTGCATGAAGGTCTTCGGCATCAATGAGTTTGCCGCACGCCTCCCCAATGCACTCCTCGGAATCGTTACGATGCTCGTGCTGCACAGCATCGGCACACGCTTGTACTCCAACCGCATGGGCATCCTCTGGTGTGTTGTCTATGCGGGATCGCTCCTGCCGACGTTCTACTTCCACTCGGGAATCATCGATCCGCTCTTCAACCTGTTCATCTTCCTGAGCGTGTGGAGGATGATGAAATCGACGCAACAGCAAACGCTTCGCAATGCGTTGATCGCAGGTGTGTTTGCTGGTGCGGCTGTGATGACAAAGGGGCCCGTGGGGTTTGGGTTGGTGATGCTCACGACAGGCATCGCATGGATCGTGCTGCGTCGATCAATGCCGCTGCCATGGAAGCAAGTGCTCGTTGCAAGTGCAACAACGATTGCCACAGCGTCGATCTGGTTCGTTGTCGACTACCTCCAGAACGGACCCACGTTTATCATGGAGAACCTCGCGTATCAGGTACGTCTGCTTACCACCGGCGATGCAGGTCACGAGCAGCCGTGGTACTACCATCCAGTCGTCGTTGCGATTGGTTGCTACCCTGCTTCCATGCTGATTGGAGGGGGCATCCGCAGCACCACCGACGAAACACTACTGCAGCGCATGATGCGCGTGTGGATGATCGTGCTTGGTGCCGTCGTGCTCGTGGTGTTCTCCCTGGTGAAGACCAAGATCGTCCACTATAGTTCGATGACGTATCTGCCGCTGACCTTCCTTGCAGCATTGGCGCTCGAGCGTATGTGGGCATCACGTGGTCGCTGGAAGCTTCCAACAACGATCGGACTCAGCATCGTGGGCGTTATACTCACAAGTGCAACCGTGTTGGTACCATGGGCATTTCAACATCGCGATGCGCTTCTCGCGCTTCCGTCATTCCGCGACAAGTATCTGCGTGCAGCAATCATGCGTGATGTTGACTGGGTCGGCATCGAACCATGGATCGGACTCGTGCTCTTCTTCGGATTGCTTGCAGCATGGCTTCTGCAACGTCGTGGAAACCTACCTGCGAGTATCGGTGTGCTCTTCGGAAGTGTGATGCTCTTCGTTGCATTGTTTCTTCCGCTCGTTGCTCCACGCATTGAGCCGTACACGCAGGGGGCTGCGCTGGACTTCTACGAGTCGCTCAAGGGCAAGGATGTCTATGTGAAGCCGCTCACAATGAAGAGCTACGCTCACCTCTTTTACACGGACAAGCCTCGGCACCTCAGCGGTGCAGCGAAGGGGATCGCCGTAGATGCATGGGAGCCATGGCTCCTTGAGGGCGCAATCGACAAGCCGGCCTACTTTGTTGCACGCATCACGGATGCGGATCAGTGGCGCACACATCCCAACCTACGCGTTGTTCGCGAGGAGGGTGGCTTTGTGATCTTCGAGCGGATTACTTCCGAGGCGTCGTTGCAACCCCGTACCCGCTGAGCTCGATCGCTTCGTATCCCACGAGGGATGTCTGAAGTGTTGCCATCACATTGAACGGACCCGGCGCTGTGGGTGTGTACTCAAACGTGATCTTGACACGCTGTCCACGAGCAACCTGCACAGGCATGGGTGTAACCACACGCACACCCGGTGTTGGTGTGATCGCGGTGATTGACACAACGGTGTCGGCATTCACCGTGAGTTCGACTTCGGCAAGCGACGGTGTACCTACATCACCACGATTGAAGGCGAGAAATCCACTCTCGAGTTGAATCGGTCGCAGTACGTCGGCATTCAAGCGTACAACATGTGCGCCACTTGGATCGTTGGAAAACACAGTGAGGTACTTCGATAGCTTACCGCTTCCTGCAGGAAGCGTGATCGTAATACGCATTGTTGTTTGCTGACCAGGAGCGAGGACTTTCGTGTCGAGCGGAGCCGACGTACATCCACACTGCACGCGCACCTCGCCGATCTCGAGTGTACTATCACCAGCATTGGTGATCGTTACGGTGCGATGAATCTGCTGGTCTTCCTTCTTCGGCGTTGGAGGAATCACCGTGCCCCACGATACCTCGTTGTCCATGACCAGGCGTGGTTGCGCATTGAGATGTTGTGGCGCAGCAACCGCCGTGATGATGATCGCCATCACGATGATGAGCATGTTGTGCATTCGCAGTAGTTTCGTTGTATGCATCGACTCGTTGTTTGTAGTTACGTTTTTCTTGCTGTTGCGTTGACGTCTATTGCATGTCAAGCTCAGCACAGCGGTGGAGACGATCTCCTCCCAGCTCCCAGTGTTGGACAAACCCATCTTTCGCGCGCACTACAACGTGCTCGCGCTAGCGGCGTCGACTCTGCATTTCTTGCCGGTGTAGTGCTTGCACCAGGAACGGCATTCGACGAAAAGTACGTCCGCGTGAACGTCACAAACTACGCGTCCAAACCGGATTACAGCTTCAACCTCACGCCGCAGTCCGTCGACAAAGTGCGTGCATTTCTGGCTAAGCACGACTCCTTGCTGCGTCGTGCCGATTCCATCTATGGCGTGCCGAAGGAAGTTATCGCATCACTGCTGTGGGTTGAATCCAAACACGGTGTGGTCCTCGGAAAGAACCACGTGGTCAGCGTCTACCTGAGCACACTCCTCGCAAGCGACAGTGAGTTCGTCGACAAGAATACTGCCGCCGTCATGACGGCACAGAAGATTGACTCGACGAAGATCGACAGCGTGCGTGCTGCTATTCAGAAGCGTGCCGACCGCAAAGTGAAGTGGTCTGTCGAGCAACTCAAGGCCCTTCAGGAGATTCACCGTCGACGCACGATGAACGTGCATACACTTCACGGATCCTGGGCCGGCGCATTCGGTATGCCGCAGTTCATTCCTTCGTCGTACCTCTCGTGGGCAGCTGACGGAAACAACGACGGCATCATTGATCTCAACGATCTCAATGATGCCGTGGTAAGTGTCGCTAACTACTTGCGGAAGAATGGCTGGGGATCAGCAGAGTCGCAACAGCGAGCCGCCGTGCATCACTACAACAACAGCAATGCCTACGTCGACTGCGTGCTGACGCTCGCGGCCAAGGTTAGTGGCCAGCCAGCTTCTCAGCCTCGCCAATAAAGCGCTCAACAACTGCCAGACCCTGGTTCCAGAACGTTGGGTCTGTGATGTCAACGCCAAGTGGCGCAAGCAACTGCTCCGGACGCTTTGAGCCGCCCGCAGCGAGAAGGTTCATGTACTCTGGAACAAAGCCAGCTGGATCCTTCTGGTACAGCTCGTACAGTGCCAGCACAAGCAGCTCACCAAACGAGTACGCATACACGTAGCCCGGCGTCGAGATAAAGTGCGAGATGTACGACCACCATGTCTCATATCCCGGACGAAGCACGACGGCATCACCAAACTGCTCGCTTTGTGTGCGCAGCCAGATGTCGTTGATCTGCGCAACGCTCAGTTCGCCTTCCGCGCGACGTGTGGTGTGCATTGCATGTTCAAAGCGGTTGAGTGCGATCTGACGGAAGATGGTGTTCACCATGCCGTCGATCTTCGACATCATGAGCGCAAGCTTTTCTTCCTGCGTCGTCGTCGACTCCATCAGCTTTTTGAATGTCAGCATCTCGCCAAACACACTTGCCGTTTCCGCAACCGTAAGCGGTGTGTACATCAGCAACGAGCCAGCTGAGCGAGAGAGATACTGATGGATGCCATGACCCATTTCGTGCGCAAGCGTCTCGACGTCGCGTGATGTGCCGGTGAAGTTCGTGAAGATGTACGGGTGAGCAGATGCACATGTTGGCGCTGCATAGGCTCCAGAGCGCTTGCCCTTTTTGACCGGTGCATGGATCCAATTGCGATCGAAGAACATCGCTGCAATCTCACCAGCCTTTGGATCGAAGTCGGCATATGTTTCGATCACGATGTCCTTGGCTTCCTGCCACGTCCAGTGACGCGACTCCGAGCCGACGGCAGCATTACGATCGTAATCATAGAACGTGTCGAGTCCGAGCAGGCTTTTCTTGAGTCCGTACGCACGATGCACAAGATCGTAGCGCTTCACGACACTCTGAATCAACGTCTCAACGGCTGCATCAGAAACTTCGTTGCTCTTGTTGCGACTCGAGATCCATGTTGGATACTTGCGCAGTTGGTCGGTTGCTTCGCAATCGGCAATGATCGTATTGAACACATAGGCATGTTGCTCGACGCCCTTCGTCAGGCCTGCAGAAAGAGCATCAGCAGCGTCCTTGCGAAGGTCACGGTCGGCATCAAACATCAACCGTGATACGGATGCCAACGGCATCTCTTCGCCGCGCACGGTAAACGATGCACCATTCATAAGCACGTCGTGCAGACGTACCCACGAGCTGCGCGACGTATTCGCCTTCGCCGACATCACGCGCTCACCATCCTCGGTAAGCATGTGTGCTTTTTCCTCGATGATACTCTCAAGCCAGTGACGGCGAGATGTCATCTCCGGAGCATCAAGAAGATCGTTCAGACGTGCATCCGGCAGTTGCGTGATCTGCACCGTGAAGAACACGGTGTGACTCGACGCACGAGCCGACACTTCACGAACGCGCTGAAGCAAACGTCCGTAGTCTGCATTGTTCGAATCCGTCGAGTACATCAGGTTCACAAAGGAACCCATGCGGATGTAGGTCTCCGACAGTTGCTCGTACTCCTGAACCATCATCATGAAGTCAGCAATGGAGAGCGATCCGATCTTCCCATACCAGCGATCACTAAACGCCTTCGAGCGTTCTTCAATCGTCGAAAGATCCTTGCCTAGTCCATCATCACCAACGCTTGGATAGAGATCAGAAAGATCCCACACGACATTCTCAGCACCTGTCTCGATTTGCATGTCAACTCTGGTAGTTCGTTGCTCGCAGGGGGCGAACAGCTTATGGATGAATACGGTAAATCATTCGTGGGAATGGGATCACTTCGCGAATGTGCTCTGCGCCAGTAATCCACTTCACGGTGCGTTCAACACCGAGGCCGAACCCTGAGTGCGGGACCGAGCCAAACTTCCGGAGATCGAGATACCATTGGAATGCTTCTTGAGGAAGGTTCTCATGCAGGATACGCTCGAGAAGAAGATCATGATCGTCTTCACGCTGCGAACCACCGATGATTTCGCCAGCCCCTTCCGGAGCAAGCATGTCCATCGCAAGCACAACCTTCTGGTTTTCCGGATCGCGCTTCATGTAGAACGCCTTCACCTCTGTTGGGTAGCGGTGAATGATGCACGGACGATCGAACTGCTGCATGATGGCTTCTTCCTGTGGCGCACCAAAGTCTTCGCCCCATGGGAAGTCAACTTGAATCTCTGATCCATCAGGTTGCTTGCGATTCAACTTCACGTCGTTCTTGTTAAGCCACTCAACAGCTTCGGTGTACGACATGCGATAGAAGGGGCGACGCACCGCTTCGAGTTTCGATACGTCACGTCCGAGTGTTGCGAGTTCGCGCTGACATGTCTTGAGGACTGTTTGCACGATGTACTCAACGAGATCTTCGGCAAGATCCATATCGTCGTTGAGATCGAAGTAGGCCATCTCTGGCTCCACCATCCAGAACTCTGTGAGGTGGCGACGTGTCTTCGACTTTTCAGCGCGGAAGGTTGGACCAAACGTGTACACCTTACCAAGCGCCATGGCACTTGCTTCGGCATAGAGCTGTCCAGACTGCGTCAGATACGCCTTGCCAAGATCGAAGTACTCTGTCTCGAACAACGTCGACGTACCTTCACACGCGTTTGGCGTGAAGATCGGCGAGTCCATCAAGCGGAACCCATTGCCATCGAAGAAGTCGCGGATTGCCTTGATCACGGTTGCACGCACGCGCATGATCGCATGCTGACGTGCGGAGCGCAGCCACAAGTGACGATGCGCCATCAGGAATTCTACACCGTGTTCCTTTGGAGAAATCGGATAGTCCTTCGCGGTTTGCCACACACGGATATTCGTTACGTCGAGCTCGACGCCTGTTGGCGAGCGCTCTTCCTTGCGTACTGTGCCTGTGATCGACACCGATGATTCTTGCGTGAGTCCTTGCGCAGCCGTGGCGATATCCTCGGCTACATTTGGCTTGAACAGGACGCATTGCACCGTGCCGCTTCCGTCGCGGAGCTTGATGAAGACGAGTTTGCCTTTTTCCGTTTTGTCGTACACCCAACCATTGAGTGTTACCTCTTCTCCGACGTGATCGGCGAGGTGTTCAACAGAAACGAAGCTTTTGTAGCGGGACTCCATATCGGGTGCCTATGCATTGCCAGTGAAAATCAGAATGGCAAATCTACGACACCGGCGCCGTCGGCATGGCATCAGAGAATGACCATCGACACGCTGAAATGGGCAAAGACATTGTGCACCCGTTGCTGTACCGTGATGAAGTCGGACGCAAAGACGCTGGTAAGGCCATAATTGACCCGGAAATCAGCCGATACGTCGCTGAACACCTTCCATTGCGCACCAAGCTGGGTGCCGAGGTCCAGCGTATTCATGCGATTGCCGAATTCAAGGTTGCGCTGGACCACTTCTGGTCGGATTCCAACCGTGCCTGTTCCTGTGGCCGAACTTCCCGTGCTCATCATCCAGCCGAGGTAGCCCCCTGCCAGAACCG
This sequence comes from uncultured Melioribacter sp., assembly GCA_964432155.1. GTDB lineage: Bacteria > Bacteroidota > Ignavibacteria > Kapaibacteriales > Kapaibacteriaceae > UBA10438. The sequence goes on from CAYSMF010000016.1 coordinate 44,863, forward strand.
ACCACGAGCTTCCGAGTGCGTAGCGAGCCAACACAGGGAGTTGGAGGTAGTTGTTGTTGAACGCACCCACTGCAACGCCCGTAAACGTGGTGCTCACGTCGAGGGTCGTGACTGTGCCATCAGGGAGTGCGATCGGCACACGGTCGATATACGGCTGCTGATCGAGCACTGTGGCGAAGCGCGAAGCATACTTCACAAACTGTGGTTCGACGACGATGCTAAACGCGTCAGTAACGGGCACGTCGATCGACAATCCGCCGAGAAGTCCAGGTACAGCTTCACCTGTTGAACCCGCTGGGATATCGCTGAGTGGAATCGGCGAACCCACTGCCAAGCCAATACGCACCGCAAGTTGCGGCTGCGCCATACAGGTGATCGCAAGCAGCAGAGCAGCTGCTATGGTTACGCAACGTTGCATCGCGTTACCTCGCAATGAGGACAGATGCATGCCAGCACTGGCGATCGCGATCATCAAACCCCTGCACAATCCAGAGTCCGCTGTGCATTCCGTTAAGGTGTACCACGCCCCCTGCATGCGGCACAAGCGTCACACTGCTACGTGCATCGAGCGATGTTGCACGTAGGCGTGTTACTGCGTCGGACACAACGAGGTGGTCTGCCGTAGCAACGATTGTTCGCAGTGTAGCATCATCGTTTACAGAGCTTGGTTGATAGTCGAACACGACATCGTCAATCCACATTGTCGAGCCAACGCTTCCGCGGAAGAACTCACCGGCGGCACTCGACGCTGCGACCACAATCATTGTGTCGGCTTGTGCGCTTGCATTGCCATCAAACGTCAGTTCGAATTGCGTCCATGTACTTACGCGTTGCTTGATGATCATCGATGCTGATGCAACGAGTTGTCGCGACGAACCATCCCAGCGTGTAAGCTGCGCATAGATCGATCCCGAGTCGGATGCAACAGGCTCGTACTTCATCCATCCGCGGAACGACCGTGGCAGAGCGCCTGTAAACGGGATACCGCGCTGTGCACTTGCCACAGGGTTTGCGAGGTTGAGTGCGAAACGACCAAGGAACACCGAGCCCGACGCGATCTGACCGAAGATGCTGCGCGTGGTCAGCTTTGCGCTGAACGCCCCTTGATGTGCATCTTTCGACTTCTCGCACACCGGATCAGCGCCTGCAGCAACGTGAATCACGCCATTGCCCGAGGTCCATCCCATTGATGGTTCCTCGTAATCCTTGAACACCGCAGACCCCTTCACGAGGGTCCACTCCTCGAATCCTCCATTTGGAATCGGCTGTTGCGCACATCAGTACTGCTACACCACACAGCAATACACTTCGCATGGA
>CAYSMF010000016.1:46279-46882 GCA_964432155.1 uncultured Melioribacter sp.
CGGCTGTTGCGCACATCAGTACTGCTACACCACACAGCAATACACTTCGCATGGATCCTCCCCAATTCAACGTGGGTAGAAAATCGCGAATTTTGCGACATGCATCATCCGATTTCCCTCAAGCGCGTCAACGACGTCGTCCTCGCATCACAATGGAGCGACGGGTTCGTATCATCCATCCTGCTGTCTGACCTCCGCGAGGCATGTCCATGCGCGTATTGCACTGGTGAAGAGATCATGGGGCAAACAGTGTTCCCAGGCATGAAGACCTTTCAGCCCGGCATGAACGAGCTCGCATCACTCACGCCTGTTGGCAACTACGGCGTGCAAGCAGCATGGAAGGATGCACACGACAGCGGCATCTATTCGTGGGAGATGCTCCGCACCGTCTTCGAACAGAAGAAGCTCAGCGACGAAACACTCGCTGAAATCGCCCGCCAGATGGGTGGGTAAAGGGGCGTTGAAACGTTAATCCCGTAGGGGCGAGACAATGTCTCGCCCGCCAAACATCGCCCGCCAAACATCGCCCGCGAATCATTGCGTGCATCATCATTGCGTGCATCATCATTGCGTGCATCATCATTGCGTGCATCATCATTGCGT
>CAYSMF010000016.1:46982-48905 GCA_964432155.1 uncultured Melioribacter sp.
GCGGGCGAGACAGGGTCTCGCCCCTACGGAATTAACGTTTCGACACGCGTTTATCGATTCGCGTCGATCATCACGCGGAATTGCTGGACGTAGTGTCAAGCTATCCGGAACGCCCAGTTGTCTGCGGCGTAGCACAAACTCATCCTTTTGATATGGTCCATACACATTGGCGTGTTGTGATTTCTCGCTGTCGTTGTAATCGATGATCATGTACCTGGGCCCACGCTTGTTGATAATCCAATACTGGCGGTATGTACTTCTCTCAAGAGCTGCATGTCTCTCTGGCAGTGTCATTTTATCGATATCGACAACGGAGAGGTCGTTATCCGGACGTTGACTCACGATGATGAATGTAGAGTCGTATGCAAGCTCAAGGACGTCTTCTTGGATGGTTGTACAGCCACCGCAACTGGTGTCGTAAATGACTGCCCATTGGCACTGATGGTTTATAAAATGGTAACCGGAGCCTAAGTCCTGATGAGCAACACCCGCCTCAGTGCAAATGATGTTGCGATCACATCCACAGAGCAGGGAGAAGGCAAGACCCCAAAAGAGCGCGCTGTTGAATTTCATGTGTGCCTCACTAACGCGGGATATAGGTTGTTCCGATAAAACTCACGTAATAGCCACCTCCAAGGAACAGTGGAACCAGGGGGTTAAGTGGCCAGCCACTGTAGCAAATCAGGAGGCCAGCCAGATTCCCGGCATCTCGTCTCCAGGAAGCATTGGGGTCGATTAAGGGAGAGAAGATCAAGTTAATGCGGTAGTTTGTTGGCGACTATCAGGCGTTCAACCTCGCGAACGAGTGTGGTCAGGTTCCTAACGAAATCGCGGCATGCCAAGCAGGCATCTGCGGAGATTGCGACTTTCGTTCGAGACTCCACGCAATGGATTGTTCCGGTTTCTGCAATGACGTACTCGTACGTACACGTATCTTCTTCGACGGTCTTTAAGAGCACAGCATCGATTGTCGACCCACGGTAACTGATCCTGCGGGCATTGCCTCGCGTCACCTCGCCTCGGGAGGATACGAAGAAATACTCCGTCCTTCCAGTTTCACCGTATACAACAACTTCGACATCAACCAACAACGAGTCGCGGTAGGTGATCTCAACCACGTTACCCTCGGTTGATGGCCACACATGTTGCGACAACTCCGTCGATACAGTGCGTAGTCTGGACTGCTCTGTGACGGACGGATTCTTCACAACTCTCTGATCATCGGGTTGTTTAGATACATCTTGGACAATTGGCACTTCGGTCGTTGTTGTGTTCCGAGGGGATTCACTAACACACGATACAAGGGCAAAGCCTATCAGCAGACCGAAGGCAGCTCGAATCTGAATCTTCACCTTGGCCCCCTGCCATTGATCCAGAACATCTGAAAATGCGGATAGTCTTTCGGATCGCTCCATCTTCCGCCCCATTCGAACCCATACCGTTCTCCAATTTGAGCAACCGAAACCGGAATCGCAGTGTTGACCTTCGGATAAATGACTACGTCGATAGCAAGACCAAAGTTGTGTGCACTCATGCCTCCCTTGACGTTGGTGTATGTGACGCCAACCTTTCTTCCATTTGCGTCACGACCCATCTGCCATATCCTGTTTTGTTCCTCAATGGACCGTCGAGCTTGCGATACTCTTAATCGAACCCCGAGTTCAGTTTCAACGGCATTGATGAAATCAAATGCTGGTTGTTGAACACGTTCGTCAAGTGTTAGAATGCGAGCAGTGGTAATGGCGTCCCATGTTGTTCGTGGAATCCTCATTGCGGTCACTGTTACCCCCTTCAACTGCACAGCGGTCTCTGCCGTGGCTCCACGTCCGCTCCAAAATCCCACGCCCCCTTTACCTCCCGGACCGATACCTCTCGGCGATGCAACCCACGATTGGCCGGGGCCGCTGCCGTACGGGCCAATGC
>CAYSMF010000017.1:0-42760 GCA_964432155.1 uncultured Melioribacter sp.
TTACCGCATTCAATGAAGATGACTTTCAGCTCGGTTGGAATTGGGTGGCACCATTCAACAAGGTGGGCCAACGGCTGCGTGCCCGTCGAATGCATGTTGGGGACTACTTCCTGTCCAATGGGAAAAACACCGTGCCAAGTGCCGACGACATGCAGGCTTCGTTCACTGAGACGTACGTACCATCCATGCGCCTCATCTCCGTTGTGCGCGGTATGAGCGATGTAACGATTGGGGACGAACTGAAAACCAATCCTTCCCAGTCTCCAGCCGTCGAGTACAGCCCGTGGATGACGTATAGCACATCTATCAATGACGTCGTACTTGATTCGACAGATCATGACGGTTGCGTATTTGGATTCCGGACCAAGGTGGGTGGCACCCGCACCGGCAATGGCAGCGCCCCCCTGGCTCAGACGCCGCGGCCCTACGGCTGGCAATGGAACGCCAGCGCAAGCAAGACGAATCCCGCTGCTGACGAGCTCATCCTTGATGGCCCATCGACGGATGACGTCATGCAGCTCTGGTGGCCATATAAAGACGAGGGGAACCGCGATCTCAATACCCTAACTCTACGCGTTGCCGTCACACTGCGCCGCACGGCAGCTGATCAATGCCAAAGTTGTGGTGACGACGTGATCCTCGCAATTCGTTTGCCTTATGCTCTTGGTGCAAACACAATACCAGCTCTTCCGGCCACACGCAACTATATCGAGTTCAATCGGTTCCCGGCAAATGTTCCACCGCCGATGAATGGCGCCGGCAACTACTCAGGTAGCAATGGCACAGACATCAGTGTGCCGAGTGGACGACTCTCGACACTAGGATCAGATATCAACATTAACCTTCACCCTACGGTCTTCGAGGTTCGCCGCAACATGCTGCCTGCGTTGGGTGACACCCTCGGCGAGGAGGTCACGATTTTTGCAGAGTTCCTGTGTGACCGCAGATTGTTCACTAATCCCTTGTCGCGCAACAACTATTCTATTCGTGTGAATGGCAAATCAGCCGGCACTAACGACATCAGCCACCTTGGTATCGAGGTGTATCATAACAACGACTCAGTCCGCGGACTTGGCGTGGACATTCGTTCGATCCGCATCGAAACGCCACATGCGACGAATGTTCTCTTTGGCGAGTTCGACAGCCTGATCCAGACATCAGTGAATACCTATGTCAACCGGGTAGACACTCTTCTGAACGTACCAAGAAACGCATACAAAACGCCTGTCCAGAGTGTTAATGACCGCGCTCGCATATGGCGTTTCTATGGCCGCGACGAGGCCGAGATGATGCATTGGTTGACCTTCAGGCGTATCAACATCATGCTCGGCGGCACCCTGATGACAGAGGTTGGAACCGGCAACATCGACAAACAAAACCACTGCATGGGTCAGACCACGTTCTGGCAGGGTGCCGGCTTCAATGCTAGTTCAAGAATCGCTTCGTATCAGTACAAACGAGGCTTTGACATTCCCGGAGGAGCGCCGGTTTCGACTATCGCAATCGAGCGCCACGCCGGACTCAAGTTTGGCATGGATAACATGTGGATCCCAGTCGGAAATACTAACGACAGCATTCTCGACGACCCTGACACGTTTCTCGAGTGGCGCGACAAAGCCAATGGGCCACAAGCACTGCCCATTGGGCCTAGTGAACCCATCACGTCCTACCTCGAAGATCACCTCAACCAAACTGGCGGCATCTTGGCAACCCTCGAGGCTGTCATGCGCAAGAACTACGCCCAAGAGCGCAACATGCTCTGGGGTATCGACCCAACCCATCCGAGCAGATATGTTCCTTGGATCGCAAACACATGGCCCCAGAGCTACCTTCAGGTCCTGGCAGGAAGTGCATACGACAGCATTGGTGAATATCACGTGGCAACGTTTCAGAACAACAGGACTCTGAGCCACACCGAAATGCGCCTAGCGTTCTGGATGCCCACCGTGCTCGGCAGCAAGGGACTGATGGTGTACAAGGGACAAACAGGCACTGAGGATGGCAATCCCCTGCCCGCCGACCCACGCACCACACCTCGCTACTATCAGAATAGTAACGAGCCGCACTACCGGAATTTTGAGACTGGTATGGTTGTGGCAGATTATTCAAAGTTCAACACGGCTAGTGGCGGACTTACGCAGGACGAGATTATAGCAAGCTCGCACGTTGATATAGGCGATGATTGGATGTATCAGAGCCATCCATCAAATGCGCCGGCTTACTTCGTTGACGATACGAGCAACACACTCACAGGCTTCCAAGAACTTGTGCAAACTCTCAACGACGGCGTGCTGCCACCGCAAGCAGAGCAGAGACTCTATGTCGGTATGCGCTCGATGAGGCAGACATACACTGAATATGCCGACAGAATCGAAGCTATCCGAACGCAAATCGGGCGCACCACGAGCCAGGCTGCGACTGTGCATCCGCTGACCAATCTTCGACTGCGCGGATGGTTCGGCAAAGGGTTTAGCACAATCGAGGAAGTACACCCTGACGCTCCGCAGTGTCTCGCCAGCGTGTTCGGCGTGCAGAATCACGCACTACCACGATTGAAAACTCGCCACCCTTGGAGAAGGCGAGACCGGTTCGACCCGGTGACTGCGCCCGGTCATGTTGACTACGAACCCTATGACTCGTCGTTTGTGGATCTGACGCTACACGCATTGGCAGGCGACCAAGACATGAACAGCCGATTCGTGATCGGTGTGTTGAATCGGCGCACCGACCCGCGTATGCAAGCGCCGAATGCGACCTTCAATACCTCGTCATCGTCTGTGTGGTCGTTTACCATGTATCAAGACTGGATCAACCGAATGGCAACCAATTCGGGAGACCGCTTTGGTCAGCGCGGCGCTCGGGAGATAACTATTCCATTCACATACTCGCATCCAGACAACCGCTATCGCCTACTTCGAATCCGAGAGCTAGGCGGAGGGATTGACACCGTGATTGGGCAGGACCGAGAACTAGCTATCACGATGCTGCCGGGGGAAGGTAAGATGCTTCAGGTGGACATCCTTCCTGCTGATGACATTGCCCGTATCGGCGCGCAAGACCCTACTCGGGGATTCCTCGACCACAATACTCAACGCAAGATTGTCCACTTCCCTCAGATAACCGGCTGGGTCACCCACACCGAGCCTGCTCCGGCACACCATAGCGATACGAGTGGCACATGTACCCCTCGCGTCTATGGCCGCACAATCAACGGCACAACGATGCGATACCACATGGTGTATCATCGCAGAGGCAATCCCGACCTGCCGTTTGGGCCCGGTAACCCACTCGATGTTTTCTACCAGCGCAGCACGGCCATGCCTCTTCGATCATCAACGGATAGCACTGCTGTTGACATGGGATCGGTGATCTGGGAACACCCAATCAAACTCAACAACCAGATTGTTGAATCGGTCAATGGAAGCGACACGGTGGTCGTCGACTCACTGATGCGTCCTTCATGTGGGTACCCGAGTATCGTTGTGCGATACGACCCGTATAGCATCCCGGCACGCTCAAGGGTATATGTTGTGTATGCGTGTGAGGTAGACAACCCATCGCTGCCAAACATTGCCATTTTCGAAGCGCAACTTGATGCTGATCCTCCCACAGCAGAGCAACGCGCGGCATATCACGGACCACAGGGCCGCTCGTTCAACATTGGTACGGCGCGATCAAGTCCGCAATGTGCCCCAGAAGAACGACTGCGCTATTGGGGTACGCCGGTTATTAACGCATCGTTGCTCGGCAACTACTATGCATGGAGTAGCTACGACGCTGGCATTGTCTACGGGTTTAAGCCCCCTGCTGCTCGTGCGTTTGCCGGTCAACTTGCAGGACTCAAGGTCGCACAAGGCCCGGGCTTTAAGGCGCAGTATCCCACGCTGAATTCATACTCGCGCCTGCACATCGGAGAAGATGAATGTGCACTAGCCTGGCAGGAAGGCAGTGACAGTCGTGGATGCGCACATGGCGACAAGATTTACTACACGCAACTGCGACACGATGTCAATCAGGCGGTCGCTGGTCTTCACACCTGGGGCAACCTGGTGACCACTCCGCAAAACCTGCCCACGTTCATCAACAACACCGTGGCACTCGTTTCCATGCCGCAATCCGGAATGAATGTTAAGCCCTCACTCTTCCGATCGCTTACTGACTTCGACCAGGCCTTGTATCAGACGAACAATACACGGCCGGCAATCATCGGACTGTCGCGGCATAAAGCCGATCGTCTGTTCTGGACTAATCAGGTCGAGCAGCCGTTTCAGGAAGCATCACGCATAGCGCGTAGACCGATCGATGTCGTCGAGCTATCGCATTGCACACTCTCAGACGTCGCTGACTTCTGGGCCGGGCCCATAGGATACATTGTCGGTGCCACCGACCTCAATAATGTCGAGATCTCCGCTGGCGAAGGTAAGTCCACGCTCTTTGCTGCTGGGGCAGGCCAAGCAGCCTCATGGCTCTATGACGACACAACCTATGTAATCAACTTCAACAAGTATTACACCGCTTACCAGGCACTATTGCCGCCAGCCGAAACTCCTCAGATCTGGCACGTCGCCTTCGGCTGGAGACTCATGGGAAGTGGCCAAGCCCTTGCATCGATCGATGGAAGTCAGCCTGCTGCTCCAGCACCGCTCATTGCTCATGCGAGCACCCTGGCATATGTCCACCGTAACTCTGTCGATGGACGGTTCCCGCACTCATCAACATCATACTCTCAATCGCTGGCTTCTGGTGCAACGACCTTTGGTTTGACGTCGGGCCGGCGCATCTTCGAGACGCAGCATTTGTATGATGTTCGCTGGAACTACGCTCCCACTATTTGGCGCAGTGCCGAGGCATTTTTCAAGCACGACGTCGACGACAATGATTCCGCGCGTAACTCAAGTAGATTCTTCGTCGGCTTCCGCAGTGAAGACTTCGATGCAATGCTTACAGACGTGTCGACCAACGGTCAGCCAATGTTCTCGCTCCAGGATCCGCTTGCGGGCGCGGCAGCAGGGCAACCTGGACAACGACGCATCCTTGTTTCTGATTGGCAGGATGTTCCGACGGCCTTTACGCTGTCGGTTTCGTCGATCAATAGTGGCGATGCGTATGACAACGCCCTTGTCTATATCGAGCGACAGAGCGACGGCGCTCACCTGCCGTTGCCTGTCTTCGAAAACGACAACGGTCAGCGCAAACCAGCGAAAAAGTCAAAGGACTATTCCTGGCTCACAATTGCCGATGAAAACGAGCGATTTCGGCTTGTCGTGGAATGCCCCAACAATGCCGCCGACGTAGCTATCGATGTCGAACTTGATCCCGAGATCATACCGATGCCAAAGACATCGAGATCCGACGTCATCATGCTTGATCTCACGAAGATGAGAACAATCAGTGCTGAACAGCATGCAATGGGCGCACGTTCACTCATCGTGCATCCCAATCCAGCAACAGACGCGGTCACCGTTGTTGTACTTGACGAAGAAATCACAACAGTTCCTACGATCGAGATTACGACCATCGACGGCCGAGTGATCATGCGTCAGGAAATGCACAGCGCAGCAACTAGATCAATCGATCTCAGCGTCAGGGATCTTCCAGCTGGCGTCTACTCAGTGGGCATCGCTGGCTCGACGTCACGAAAGCTCATCATCATTCGTAGGTAAAGAGCAATGGGCATCATCACGCGGCGGCATGGTTGTACACCCGTGCCGCCGCTTGTTGTTTTGCACTGGAGCCTACGTCATCAACGTTCCAATCACCACAGTTTCAACAGCCGCCGGAGAAACACTGGCGGCACAGGGCAACTGTCTCCGTCGGGGCGTTGCGATTTCAACGTAGTGTCTGTGTGCACATCCCCTACCCTGCCCTGCTCTCCCCAGAACATGTCATCAGCATGGTGCATGCAGAAGCATGCAGTATTTCGGGATTTAAAACCACGCCAGCGGCGTGCCCAGTGCAAGCAGGAACACCAACACGGCATAGAATGCGAGCTTGGCACGACGCTTCGTTTGCTCACTTGCCGACGAACGTACAAATGCATCAATTGCCCACACAATGCCGAGAGTAGCACACACGATCAGCATCATCACACCTAGGCCTTGCTCGAGTGTGAGTGCGCGATACCGAGAGCGTGCAATACCATCCCACCATGGTGTGCCCCATAACATCACAATGTGAATCACATAGATGTACAATGCACGACGTCCGAACATCATGTACCAATGATGGAGTGGACGTGTCCATTTCGCGAGATGATAACTCGCTCCGAAGACAAGGAGCACCACACCGACACGACTCATAAAGGTCGTCGTGCTTGCGGGTGATCCGAAGAAGTCTGTGTGGAAGCCAGATTTCCAGATTGCCATGTTGACGAAGTACTCGACAACAACAACAGCCGCACCAAGTGCGGGAATGCCGTATGCCATCATCGTTGTGCGGCGTTCAGGGGTGCACGAGTACAGATAGGAACCTAACGCAACACCGATGAAGAGGTACGCCGCAAAGGGTGCTAATGGAAACAGGCTCCAGTTTGTGAAGCCGATGTACGGCGCAAGTGGCATTGGCATCCACCACGCATTGGCAAGGTCAGATGCCCACGGCGTGAAAACAAGAATGCTCAGCGCAACAAGACCAGCCATCTTGCCAAGATGCTGCACCGATGTGGTGCGTCGCAGTAACACCGTGAGAATCAGCATCGCTGCACCTGTGAGATGCAGGATGTTTACCGACAGAAACTGCGGCCATGCTTCGGCACTGATAAACGGTAAGTCGATCAGGCGATTCGCAGGGAAATGCATCAGGTAGCCAACGCCGATGATCGTCAGCGCCCAACGAATACGTCGCTGTAGAATGTCTTCGCGTACATTTCCATCCGCAGTGCGCTTGGCAGCGAATACGTGCACAACGCCCGACACCATCAGAAATAGCGGCGCAGTTACTCCACGGAGTGCATGCCACCTGCTCCATGGAAAGACCGTGACGTCGATGTAGGTCTGTGAAACAAGTGCATCGAGCACATGTCCCTGCATCATGAGCAGCATGGCGACGAACCTTGCGAGGTCCAGCGCAATAAGACGGTCACGAGATTGGTCGGTCGAACTCATACGTGGCAAAGTTCGTGAAACAACCATCACATCGGAACGCAACGACCAGGGCGTATGTTTGTATTCCCTCATTTGCACATTCGAGGTTCACGTGAAAGTCGTTGTTGTTGGTAGCGGATTCGGTGGGTTGGTCGCAGCTATTCGTCTGCGCGCAAAAGGCTTCGATGTCGAAATCGTCGAAAAGCGCGACAAACCAGGTGGACGCGCGTACGTCTACGAGCAAGACGGCTTCGTCTTCGATGGTGGTCCAACCATCATTACAGCCCCCTGGCTGATCCACGAACTCTTCGAGCTGTGTGGTAAGAAGACCGATGACTACGTGAAAATCGTACCGATCGATCCGTTCTATAACGTGCGATTCCAAGACGGAACGGTGTTCCGCTATAATGGCAAGCGCGAGGAAGTGATTGAGCAGATTCGTTCGTTCAACCCGAGCGATGTGCGCGGATACGAGAAGTTCTATGCCAAGACAGCTGCGATCTTCCGCGCTGGATTCAATCTGATCGATCAACCGTTCTCGCGGTTGGTGGACATGTTGAAGGTGCTCCCAGATTTGATTCGTCTGCGCTCTGATCGCAGTGTCGCTGCATTTGTCAACTCGCACATTAAGGATCACCGACTCCGTCAGGTGTTCTCCTTCCACCCGTTGTTGGTGGGTGGCAATCCGTTTCAGACCACAAGCATCTATGCGCTGATCCACAAGCTTGAGCAGGAATGGGGCGTGTGGTTCGCGATGGGTGGCACTGGTGCGTTGGTGAAGGCGCTGGTCAAGCTGTTCACCGACATCGGTGGTACGATTCGCCTCGACACCGAAGTGGCAGAGATTCGCGTTGCGCCAGGAGCTGATGGACGTCCAGTTACGAAGGGTATTCGTTGCGCGGATGGTACGCTGATCGACGCAGACATTGTTGTGTGCAACGGCGATGTAGCTCAAGCCTACCGCACGCTGATTCCAGCACGGTATCGCAAGAAGAACACCGATGCGCACTACGAGAAGATGCGCTACTCGATGTCGCTCGTGGTTATCTACTTCGGTACGAAGAAGAAGTACGAAGACATCGCGCACCACGAAATCCTGATGGGTCCACGCTACAAGGAACTCATCGAGGACATCTTCACGAAGAAGCATCTGTCGGAAGACTTCTCGCTCTATCTCCACCGTCCAACGGCAACTGATCCGTCGCTCGCACCAGAAGGCTGCGATTCGTGGTACGTGCTGTCGCCTGTTCCACACTTGGATTCAGGCACCGATTGGGCGACAGAAGGACCGAAGTATCGCGACCGCATCATGGAAGAGCTGGAACGTCGCTACATGCCGGACCTGCGCAAGAATATCGTGAGCGAGTACATGATCGACCCTGTGCACTTCCGCGACACGCTGAATTCATACAAGGGCAGCGCATTCTCGGTTGAGCCAATCCTCTTCCAAAGCGCATGGTGGCGTCCGCACAACAAGAGCGAAGATGTTGATGGACTCTACTTTGTTGGTGCTGGTACGCACCCAGGTGCGGGACTACCAGGCGTGATGAGCAGCGGAACAATTGCAGCGCGCATGATTGCTGCTGACGTTGTCGAGCGCGCTCAGTAACGAATCAGGTCGTAACGAAGCCGAACACCGGCGCCAAGCGCAACAATTCCACGTCCGCTCAGCAGATGCAGATTCGCTTCTGGTCCGAGGTAGAGTCGGTCGAGGATCTTCACGTCGTACCCAATCCACGTGCTCACGCCCAGTTCGCCTGCTGTGCTGCTTACGCGCTGTTCTCCATCGACGCGCCAAACTGATTCGAGCAGGTAGATGCCAATGCCTGTTCCGACTTCGATGCCATAGGCTCGCATCGACAACACAAGCTGCAGCGGAATGGCGCGGAGCGAAGCATAGGCGTTCGTCGGCTGCACGGCAAGCTGACCGTCGAACTCCTCGGCACTAAACGTTGTGTAGCCTGTTTGCACACCAACACCGAGGTAGTGGTTCGGACGCCACACTGCGCGCCCCATGAGTGACGAACCTGTGAATCGATCGGTGGCACTCAACGATGTCGGTGCGACATCGTAGGATGTTGCCTGCACAAGCATCGAGCCCACGAGCTCAACACGATAGATCGAGTCGGGCACGGCAGCCTGCATTGAGCTCGCGGCGAGGACGAGGATGATAAGGATGCGCATCATTGCTCAATCTGCCGTGTATAGAATCCCCATGCCAAGAGCGTTGGGTAATTCGTGAGAATGCCATCGAAGACATCTTCGGCGAGATACCGTCGGATGAACGCTACATCGTCGAGCGTCCATACATACACGTCGCACCCTTGACGCTGGAGATCGCGTACCACAGAGGCTTGCGTACCAAGTGTGAATCGAGGCGCCCACACTTCCGCCTTGAGGCGCAGTGCCGTTTGTGGATCGAGCTCGCAGAGCACAGGTACTGTGCCCACGAGCGGGCTATCCTCGTAGGCACGAAGAATGTCATCCGATGGGATGCCGAAGAGGATGCGAATCTTACGCCCCCTTGATGATCCGTAGTCAATCATCTCGCGTTGAATACGTAGGATTGAATCAACCACTCCGACAGCCTTGTTGTCGAGCCATATCAACGACAGGTCGGTGCTATCAATCACCGCACGGAGTGCTTCGCGAAGCGTTGGTATCTGTTCGCCATAGACAAGGCGTGCGGCCACGCGCAACTGCGACAGCGTATAGTTGTCGACGTTGCCAATCATGTACGGACTCGGCACGGTACGCGCAGTGAATGTTGGATCGTGAAACACGATTGGCACACCGTCCTTTGTCGCATGAATGTCGATCTCAATGCCAGTGGCACCAAGCGACGATGCGAGCAACATCATCGGAATGCTGTTCTCCGATCGACCGAGTCGTTCCGAGTTGCGACCGCCACCGCGATGCGCAATGATCTGAAATCCGCGAAGACGTGCCTTGATCGATCCGAGCTTTCGTAGAACGATTGGTTCGGACTTCCCGCCGATGCGCACCGTGCCGCGCAGCACAAGCCCCTTACCATTGCCCTTGCCTTGCGCAAGCTCTCGACCACCCTCGGTGGCTCGTGCTACCAGATCCAGACGTCCAGCATCTTGATTGGTAATTGCTCGCCACGCACCAACGATGATCGCGGAATCGCCTCGGCCTGCCGCAGCGCCACCCACAAAGGTTACGTTGCGCTCTGCGTAGATCCCCAAACGACGTCCATCAAAGCGAATGGCGACGGTATCACCCAGGCGTCCTCTACCCTCTTCGACGATGTAGACACCCGCTAGGATACTAGGCTGAGCGCCGTTCGTGAGTGGCTCCGTACCGGCGAGTTCGGCGCTGTAATCGATCACGGGCAAATCGACTGGTGTAAGCTCGCTCACGCACGACGAGCACACGAGTGCAATCACAGCCGATATGGTTAGCAGGATGCGATTCATAGGTAGAACCCTACGATAAACTCTGTCGTGACGAGACGATCCTGAAAGGTGTTGTACAGGAACCACGATTGATACGGATTGCTTGAGTTCGCAATGGTGACGCCGAGGAGGATGTTCGTTGTACCGAAAAAGGGCTGCTCCAGCGTGAGCGTGACTGCACTACCAGTGAAGAAGTTTGCATTCGATGTTACTTGCTGTTCATCGATCGTGCGTTGCTGCGACGTTGTGAGTTCGGCTTCGACGCGCGCCGTGAGCGTGAGATCATTGATGGACCACGATGTGGCAACCATCGGATGATTGATCCACCGCTGTTCGAGTGAGTTGAACCCGTCGACGTAGGTGAGATTGCCATACATGAAACTCACAGCGTAACCTAGAGCAAGCGTGAGCGGACCGATGTCGCGCGCATAGTAGCCGCCAGCCTGTACGACCGAAGTTGCAACGTTCGATCCTGCGCGACCGTACGCGTGGAGACCAAAGGGAAAGGCCAAGCGCCACCGCACATCAATCATTGGCGCTGGAACACTGTACTCCGTGAGAGGCTTTGGCAGCATGGTGAGTGTACCACCGACCGACGCCGTCATCGTGGTATGCTCAACGGCACGCGTCGACATCACGTAGGCACTATCGTTTGACTGCGCACGAAGCGGCTGTGCTGAGACAAGACAGCAAATGCCAGTTAGTACGCAAGCGATGCGTGCGAGAATATGGTGCAGAGTATTCACTGTGTTACTTCTGTGCTACAGATGGACCAAGCGAATCGATAACGAAGGACTCACCGTGTGCATGATAACCCTCCAATGGGATCATCGATACACACAGCGACGATTCAGAACGCGAAAGCGAGAGATAATGGAACGGACGAATTGGACCGCCCCGATAGATGTCGTGATCTGAATGCGTGAGCGAATCTAAGCGAAGAAACTGACGCGGTCCACCTCCACCGCCAGAAACAACGAAATGGACATTGCCATGGCGGAAATGTTCGTACGCATGTACGTGTCCGCTGAGCCACAGCCGCGCCTTTGGAGACCGCAGGAAGATGGGCACGAAGTACTCTTGCTGGATCCGATCGGGCATGACGATGGATGAGTTCGTGTACGGTGGGTGATGTCCGCACGTAACGATGCATCGCACCGCTGGATCAGCGGTGAGTTCTTCGATGCGTAGCGTGTACCAACGGCGCAGCGTTGCAGTTGAGTCACGATGGTACTCGTCGAAGTTGGTATCGAGCATCACAAACGCGATTGAGTCGATCACCACCACGTAATATCGATTGGTCATGGATGGGAAGCGCGACGTCATGTTGTCGAGCATCACGCGATCCATCCCGAAGTACTCGTGGTTACCGAGCAGCGGAAACACTGGGATCTGTGCTCGCTGGACTGGACGCATGATGCGATCGAAGAACTTCCAGTCGTCGTGACTGTCACCCTTGAACACCTGATCTCCGAGTAGGACGAGTGCTGACGGTTTTGCTCGGACAACCTGCCGAACAAGTTGCCCATGAATCGTGTTGCTCTCGCGCCACACCTCGAAGGCACTCGTGCGCTGCTGATCGCCAATAACAGCTATCGTGACAGCGTCGGTGGGAATGAAACGTTGGAAGGAACGCAGCGGACGTATCGGTGTGCTGCAGGACATCATACCTGCGCAACAAAGGAGTCCGATTACTATCCGGCGCAGCACTACTCCGTCCACACAACGTCGAAGACCAAGTAGGACACCGTTGCAACGATGCCGGTGTGACTCAGCATGAGCGCAAGGTCGGGCCACACGTCGACGATCTCGACGTCGGCCATCGCAAAGAGCGTTGCGTTCATGCCAGGCATGATCAACGGGAGGAGCACAGGAAACGACAGCACGGGAAGCAGTGGACTGCGTGTTCCGGCCGTTGCAACGATCGCCGATGTGATCGTGACCACCGTAGCAAGTCCGAGACTTCCTACGGCGAGCACGAGGAGCAGAATCCATGGCGACGCGATCTGTACCGTCCCGAGCAAGACCACGAAGAGTGCAAGCACAGCGATGTTCGACACAACTGCAACGATCGTGTTGCTGAT
Organism: uncultured Melioribacter sp.; assembly: GCA_964432155.1. Taxonomy (GTDB): domain Bacteria; phylum Bacteroidota; class Ignavibacteria; order Kapaibacteriales; family Kapaibacteriaceae; genus UBA10438. Next base: position 12,586 of record CAYSMF010000017.1, read on the forward strand.
GAGCTTGCCGAGAATCACCGCCTGCGATGGTGCGCTCATCTGGAGATACAATGCCGTGCCGCGCTCAGCCTCACTCACGAATCCACGACCGAGGCCCGACATCGCGGTGAAAAACATCACCACCCACAATACGCCTGCGGCTACGGGCCGGTGCAACTGTTCGTCAGCTGTAGCAAATGCGACGAGTGCTACCGACGTCACAACGAAGAGTCCAATTGCGGTCATACCGTATCGTGTGCGAATCTCGCTTCGGAGATCCTTCATCACGACGGCCTTGAGTGATTGTGTGAGCGACATGATCTAGAATCGGAATCGGAGTCCGACGTTGAGACCAAAGCGTTGTGCCGTCCATGTACCCTCGCTCACCATTGACGACATCCACTGCGTGTACATCGCCTCGGCGAAGATGGAGGCACGGAACGTTACGGGGTAGGAGAATCCGAGACCACCGTAGAAGCCGTAGTCAAAGGTTGTGAGCGTTGAGATGCCATCGTTGGTGATCGCTACTGTGCGTTCGCCATTCGGATAGGTCCAGTTCGACGGACGAAGGATCGTGCGTTGTACGTCTGCGCTCGAGCCCAACATCATTGTTGCGTGAACACCCGTCGACAGGTAGAAGTAGCGATGTGGGAACCACTCGAGTCCGGCACTGATCTGAACAAGTGGCGATGTAACGCGAAGCGTTGTGGCCTCTTGATACTGCACAACGCGTTGTGCAATGGAGTCGTAGAGCGGTGTAATCGTGCTATCCGGAGCTAGCAGCGTGCCACCTACAGACGTTACGCCAAGGCGAGCAGTGAGCACAAGGTCCTGTGCAACGCGACGTCCAACAAGTGCTCCACCACCAACGTATGCGCCAACCGATGTCTGATTAAATGGCAACTGTGCAACACCAATAGATGGGATGCGTGCATCAACGTCGTGGAACATGGTACCCGTCGAGAAGAATGCACCAACCATCCACGCACCTTCCGAGGCACACATGACGTCGGATCCTTCGTTGAGCATGTAGGTGTAGCGTTCACTGCGGCTATCGAACACGTAACAGATTGTCACGTCGCTTGTATTGCCGGCAACATCCTCAGAGCGCAACACCAAGCGTCCACCTTGTCCGCCAACAGATTGACGGACACGAATGCTCGCCTGTGGAGCCCCTTCGTCGATCTTCGGAATCTGTGCGGTGAGTCCATCGGCAGCAAGGATCGTAACCCTGCGAAGCCCCTTATCCGTTGGACGATCATCACGGACTGTCACAACGTAATCATCGCGAAGTCGCTTACCGTCGGCAACTGGGGGCAATGTATCGACGAGCGATTTCAGCTCTAAGAAGGACTGTCCAGCCATATTCCCATAGGCGTCGTAGGCATCACCCTTGAAGCCGAATCCGTAGGAGTACAACCCGAATGGCGTCTCGCTGCGAATCACATGCGAGCCGAATGGAATCGGCACCTGCGCGATCGAATAGCGACTCTCTCCGAGCACAGCGAACAACACGGAATCAATCTTCCGTCCATTTAATCTGATCTGTCCGATCGAACTGGTTGGTGCAACAAGATTGATGTAGTGATGCCAATCACCGCTGATTGGCGTTGCTATGCGGTACTCGTTCAGGAACTGTTGCGTTGGACTCACGAGGATCATCATCGGGTCACCGACGCTGTCGCCATTCTTGAAGCCCTGCGCAAACTGTGCAACCAACACTGGCTTGTCTGCCGTGATTTGCACGTGACGTGAGACGTTGAGGTTTTCGTAGAACTCACCTGCGCGCATCACCGCAACAAGTCGCGAATCTTCGAACACCTTCGTTTGATCTTGCGATGCAATCACGCGGAACGTGTACTTCGATCGTTCCTTGAGCATGCCAAGGTAGTAGTGCTTTCCCCATGCACTCACGGGTGGCAGCTGCTCAACGAGGTGATTACACGCATCCACCTTTGGTGGCACGTAGGCGCAGTTATGTCCGCTAAAAACGGCGATGTTCTTATTCGACGTGATAAGCGATCCAGTTAGGTCGCACTGTCCGATCGACTCCCATCGCGCACCAACGCTATACACATCACCCTTGCGAAGCCGCACGGTAAACGGAACACCTGCCGGACGTCCTGTTGACGTTGTGACGGATGGCGTGATGGTAACATCCGTTTCATCTTCGGTAGCAATGATCGACAATGCCGAGAGAAGATCTGATGAGAGCTTTGTGTATCCGACAGCGCGATACTCCTTGCCCAACACCTGGATCGGTAAGCCCAAGAACGTATCGGTTGTCTGATAGCGACTGTTCAGACCATACACACTCACCGTAGTATCGGCGGTAACGTGCACAGCGAGTCGTTCTGGTTGCTCGACCAAGCGCAATTGCGCGCGCGCTGGGATCTGCACTGGCACAACAGCATTTGCGCGAATACTGATCGTGTTGTCGTAGTCTAGCTCTTCGATTTGGATGCGAACTTCTGCATCGTAGCTACTGGTGATGAACAGTTGCAGGCGCAGATTCTCTTGATTCCGTCCATCACGCTGTGCGGCTTCACGGAAGTTCTTCATGAAGACAACCCAGAACTCACGTCCTTCGGAGTTCTTGGTAATCACCTCCGGATCACGTCCGAACGCATTTGTTGCGAGCGCAACACAGGCTACGAGAAGAAGCAGGAGGCGCATCATTTCATCACCGTCACTGGGTGATAGTAGGTGCCTTCATCTGTCGTCAGCGTGAGCACATATGCTCCAGCGGCCACTTCCCACGGTACGATCGCAAGCTCAACCGAATTCTCACCCGCCGTGGCTTCGAATGGCGACACCTCAGTTACAATGCGACCCTGATAGGTGCGAAGTGCACACCGAACGGTGCCGGGTGCGCGCATCACGAACACAACGCGTGTGCGTTCGCGAAACGGATTCGGGTAGGTGCCAGTGATTCCTTGTGCAATCGTGTATCCACCGAGCACTCCCCCACCACGCCGTACTTCACACGCCGTTGCTTGTAGGTCAGCGAGGGGGCTTCCATTGACCGACACAGTGTCGACGCTCAATGTTCCTACGGAATCGACACCTATCACGCCCTGCACATCGAGTCCAACAATGGTATCGTTTGCGATGCCAACGCTGAACGGACAGCGGATCGTGATGATTGCTTTGCTTGCGGTGAGAATCTGCGGCTGCGAGATCTCGGGTTGCGCACAACGAAGTGCGTAGGTTTCTGCACCGCGTGCGCCAATAATCCGCATTACGCTAGGATTGTAGCGGATCGTTATCACGACGTCGCCGCCCTGTGGCAAACTTCCCGTGATCGCAATACGCGATACGCTGCCTGGCTCCAACACGAGTGATGTGGGCAGGTTTGCCTCCGCACTCTGCATCTGGTACAAAGACCCGAGCATAAGAATGAGTGCGACGACAGAGCGATGCGCGAGGTGATACAGCGACGGTGTTTGCATGGAAGACAAATATACCACCGACGGAAGAGCTAGAACTCTTGTGCGACGATGACTTCGTAGCCCTTCTCTTTGCGGCCTACGACGATGAGACTAAAATTGCTGCCGAGCGGTGCTAACTGCACAGGAAGCGTATACAACTGCGTACGTGTTTCAGGGTCATACACGTAGTACGTGCCACGTCTGTCGAGATTGGTCACAGATACGTCAGAGGCAGTGCCGTACGCAACATTGGTTGCGAGGTGTTCGCCTGCGCCGGACGTCGACGGCAAGGAGTCGATACTGATCGACACGCGAGCAATGTCTTCCGTGGCATTGATCACTCTGCGTCGCGTGAGGCCTGCTTGCGGGAGCAATGGCGGCGCTGTAATCGTGATCACGTTCGGCGTGCCTCCGCCTTCGGCATACAGCAACATCGATCGCTCGCCATTTCGTGTGGTGATCGATGCTTCTGCACCATTCACTGCATAGGTGGTGGATCCGATCGGCAACGTCGTCGCGATTGTGTTCCCTGGGAAAATGGTGCCGGCGGCGATCACATTGCCAAGTCGAAGCGACATAGCTGTACCGCGAGCAGAACCATTGATCGCATACACAAACGCCCCCTCATCAAGCTTCGCGAGCGCTCCAGGTGCCTGACGTTCTTCAATAAGCATCGACTGAGGCTGACCGTCTTCGTCGTACACCACGAGATCGTAATTCTTGTTGGGTTCAACGTTGATCGTGGTGACATCAACGATGCGAGTAGGTCCAGCAGACGTGGTAATTGTGATCGGCACAACGCCATCGCGCACTGCAACAGGCGCTGAGAAGGATCCCGTGCGAACATCGCGAGCGATCGTTGATCCTGCTACGATTCCGCCAGGTGCTGTCAGATCCGTGCGCGCTCCAACCGAGACAACGACGCCGGGAGCAAGGGTTGAGGTATTGACAACGCGGACAACGCCAGCTCCCGTGGATCCGAATGGACGTTGAATGGCCGGTGTGATCACCATTCTCCCCTGTTGTCCGGAATCGCTCGCATACACCGTGTAGATACCGCGCACAATCAGTGACGTGCTGTCGATAGCTTGACGTCCATCATCAAAGGCAACACTGACAACATCAGGTCGCTCGGATTCGCAGGTAACGGCTGCAACGAATGGACTGCTTGTGCGCTGTGCTAGGCCCGTAGTGACAGTCGTCGACGTGCGAGGCAATGTGACTCGTACTGAAGAGCGTGCAAGATTGACAACGCGGATGTCGGCAGTGCGGGCTTCGACTGGTACGAACGGACGTGTAGCCTGACGTGTGAAATCATCCTCTTGCACGAACATGATGCGCGCATCATCAGAAATCTCGTCACGATAGATAACGATGCTGTATGGTGTGCGCTCGGAGAGCTGACACTCGAACGTGCCAATGACGTTTGGCAGCTGATTGCGCACATCGATCACCGAGAACACCGTCGGACCAGGAAACACTTCCGTGTAGAGCGAGGCCTGTCCAAACGGCACTGTCGATCGAACCAAGCTCGTGCCACTCGGACATCCCAACCGAACATCGAAGGTTCTCGTTGTGTCGGGGATGAGGTTCACAAGACGGACCTGCGCTACAGGCACCGTGGTAAGAGTTGCGTTGGCATTTGTGACCAGTACCGTGTCAAACACTGTCGGACGTCCCACGGCGGCCAGAGTGAACACGTCGTAGATGGCGTTTGGAACAAATCGCGCACGCACACCAGTGCGAAACTCACGTGTCGGTCCGGTATAGATCTCGATAAACGTTGAATCACCGGGCGAACGCACCGAATCGCTGAACTGCAGTGGTGCCACATCAGTCGATTGGAACCCTTGTTCCAGGACGAGGCGACGTGATGTTCCATCGGGAATCATGTTAAACAGCCGCACAAGGATACGTCGACTCCCAGGAGCAGGATCGACGATGGACATGTCCTCACTGGCACAGCCTGCGAGGACAAGGAACGTGGCGATTATTGGTACGGCGTAGCGTTTCATAGCATGAAGTTTGGGTGCTATCCCAGAACGAACGGCAAGTTGCGATATTTTTGTGCGTGGTAGAACGCATACACGCCCTGATCGACCGATTTGCCGAGGTTGAGCAATCGCTGAATGACCCATCGGTTGTCAACGACCCTCGATTACTTCGCGAAGCATCCCGAGAACACAAGAGCCTCTTGCCGATTGTTACGGCTGGACGAATCTACCTGCGCGTTCTCGATGAGCTGCGTGAGAACAGGGCGCTCATTGCCGACCCAGCAACAGATCAGGAGATGCGCGACCTTGCCTACGAGGACTGTCGTGCACTCGAAGAGCGGAAGGCTGCCATCGAGGCGGAACTCACGGTGCTCCTCATTCCACGCGATCCCAACGACTTCAAGAACTGCATTATGGAACTCCGCGCCGGCACCGGTGGGGACGAGGCAGCTCTCTTTGTTGGCGATCTCTTCCGGATGTATCAGCGGTTCTGTGAACGGCGCGGGTGGACAACAGAAGTGATTGATATCACCGAGAGTGAGCGAGGCGGATTCAAAGAAATCACGTTCGCTGTTAATGGCGATGAAGCCTATGGCGTGCTGAAGTACGAAAGCGGTGTGCACCGCGTGCAGCGTGTTCCGGAAACCGAGACGCAAGGACGTATTCATACCTCGGCAGCTACCGTAGCCGTGCTACTCGAAGCAGAGGAAGTGGACGTACAAATCAACGAGAGCGACCTCCGCATCGACATTTTCCGGTCAGGAGGCAAGGGCGGACAGAACGTAAACAAGGTCGAGACGGCCGTGCGCATCGTGCACAATCCCACTGGCATCGTCGTACAATGTCAGGACGAGCGCTCACAGCTCAAGAACAAAGACAAGGCCATGAAGGTCCTGCGGGCTCGCCTCTACGAACTCGAACTCGAAAAGCAGCAAGCTGCTATCGCTGGAGCACGGAAGTCGATGGTGCGCTCGGGCGATCGATCAGAAAAGATCCGGACCTACAACTGGCCACAGAATCGCGTTACCGACCACCGTCTTGAAGGCGACGCAAAGAACTATCCTCTCCAAGGCGTCGTCGACGGAGATCTCGACGCCATCATCACCGCGCTGCGGGTTGCTGATCAGGGCGAAGAGTCATAACTGACCCAATCGACAAACTTTTGTGTGTTATACCACACAGTGTTGTAGATTCGTCACATGTCCTCATCTGTCCTCCAACGGCTTAAGCAACGCTCCTTCGAGAGTCCCTATCAGCAGGCTGTCTTGAGTCTGCTCGTTGCTGCAGATCAAATCAATCGCGAACTCGAATCACGCTGTGAGAAGTACGGAATCACCGCAGCACAGTACAACGTGCTTCGCATTCTCCGCGGCGTGCATCCCGAAGGACATCCACGGAGTGAAATCATCGTACGCATGATTCATGCTGCGCCCGACGTGACGCGCTTGATTGATCGCCTCGAACGTCTCGATCTTGCTACACGTGGCAAGAGCAAGACCGATGGTCGTCTGTCGCTGACGTTTATCACACCAAAGGGTCTGAAGTTGCTCGACACCATGAGCGACGACATTGAAGACATCAATCGCACACTGGCTCACCACCTCTCTGAAGCAGATGCGAACCAACTCGCAGTCCTTGCTGAAAAAGTCTGCTCAATAACTGAGTAGCACGTTTCTATCATTTTCGGAGGTGTCATGAACATCCCAACGTTTCTTCTTGGTCGTATTCTGCTCGGCATACCATTCTTGGTGTTTGGTATGATGCACTTCCCTGGTGCAGATCAAATGGCCGGCATGGTCCCTGCATGGATTCCAGGTGGAGTCTTCTGGGTGTACTTCACAGGTGTAGCAAACATCGCTGCTGGTGTAGCATTCATCACAGGCAAGCAAGCGCGTCTCGCTGGTTTTCTCACAGCACTGATGATGATCGTGTTCATCCTCGCAATCCATCTTCCAGGAATGTCGAACCCTGCAACGGCACAAATGTCGATGATGTCTATCCTCAAGGATCTTGGTCTTGCAGGCGGCGCACTTCTTATGGCACATCTCGCCGATTCAAAATGAAAACTCTCATCGTATCACTCGTGATGCTGATGTCGTTGTGTGTGGAGCCCCTTACACCAAGGGGCTTTGCACAACAGGATGCAGCAGTACAAATGCAGGACGTGCTTGTAGCATTGAATGCACTTCGCACAAACCCTGCTTCGTTTGTGCCGAAGCTTCGCGCATATCGCGACATCGTAGCAAAGCGCACAAAGAATGTCGCAGCACTCGATGCTGCCATTGCCGAAGCCACTGAACGTCTCTCAAAGGAGAAGTCGCTTTCGGCACTCAACATGCAAGGGGCGTTACTGCTCGCGGCACAGGATCACGCTGCCGATATCAGCAAGAACAACGTTGTTGGTCACACAGGGAGCGACAAGTCGACGCCACAACAGCGCGTCAAGAAATATGCGCCGCTCGCATCAGTCGCCGAAGTGATCACCTATGGCTATACGACTGCCGATATGATCATCGCATCGTTCATCGTTGATCAAGACACACCAAATCGCGGACACCGCGAGATCGTCCTCAGCGAGAAGTACACGATGGTCGGCATTGCAATTGCAAAGCACAAGACCTACACCACGGCGTGCGTGATGGTCCTCGGCGGAGTGTAATCGTTGATTACAGCGGAATGTTTCCGTGCTTCTTCCACGGATTCGTGTCGACCTTGGTGCGCAGCGAACGCAGCGCCTTGATCAACTCGATACGCGTCTCTTGTGGTTCGATGACGTCATCGACATAGCCCCGTTCCGCTGCTTCGTACGGGTTGGCAAACTCTTCGTTGTACTGATTCTGCAGCTCGAGCATGCGCTCAGCAGGGTTTGCAGCTTTCTCGATTTCCTTGCGGTAGAGGATCTCGACAGCGCCCTTCGCACCCATCACAGCAATTTCAGCCGTCGGCCATGCAACGTTGTAGTCGCCGCGAATGTGCTTCGAACTCATCACGTCGTACGCACCACCGTATGCCTTGCGCGTAATCACGGTAAGCTTCGGAACAGTTGCTTCGCAGAATGCATAGAGGAGCTTCGCTCCGTGACGGATGATGCCGCGCCATTCTTGATCGGTACCAGGCAGGAAGCCAGGTACATCTTCGAAGATGACGAGTGGAATGCCGAATGCATCGCAGAAGCGCACAAAGCGTGCACCCTTCACGCTGCTGTTGATATCGAGCACACCGGCGAGTGATGCTGGTTGATTTGCTACGATGCCAACAGGCATGCCGTCGAGTGTTGCAAAACCAACAACGATGTTCGTTGCATAGTCTGCATGCACTTCAAAGAAGTCGGCTTCATCGACGACATCGCGAATCACATCCTTGATGTCGTACGGCATGTTTGGATTCGCTGGAATGATTGTGCGAAGACGTTCGCAGCTGCGGGACGGCGAGTCGTTCGTTGGCTTTACAGGTGGCTTTTCACGATTGCTCAACGGCACGTACGTGAGAAGCTTGCGCACAGAGAGCAGTGTATCAACTTCGTTGTCAAAGGCAAAGTGCGCCACACCGCTGCGCGATGCATGGGTGTCGGCACCACCAAGCTCTTCGAACGTGACCTCTTCATGTGTTACCGTCTTCACCACTTCGGGTCCGGTAACGAACATGTACGAGCTGCCCTTCGCCATGAACACAAAGTCTGTGAGCGCTGGCGAATACACCGCACCGCCGGCACACGGACCAAGGATCACGCTGATTTGTGGGATCACACCACTGGCAAGCGTATTGCGCAGGAAGATGTCTGCGTAACCACCGAGCGATACAACGCCCTCTTGAATACGCGCACCACCGGAATCGTTCAGTCCGATCACAGGCGCGCCGATCTTCATTGCGTAGTCCATCAGCTTGCAGATCTTTTCCGAGTGCACTTCGCCAAGCGATCCACCATACGTCGTGAAGTCCTGCGAGAACACACAGACCGTGCGGTCGTGAATCGTGCCAACACCGGTAACCACACCGTCGCCAAGCGGACGGTTGCGCTCGAGACCAAACTTGGTGGAGCGATGGCGCGCCAGCATGTCGAGCTCACGGAAGGAATCCGCATCCAAAAGCACTTCCAGACGCTCTCGAGCCGTCAGCTTGCCTTTCGCATGCTGAGCGTCGATACGGTCCTGTCCACCACCGAGGCGGGCCTGTTCTTTGAGTGAGCGTAGCTGTGCGATCTTTGGATCCACGATAATCTCCTTTGGTGCAATGACTCGAAAATAGGCAGTATTTTCGCAGACTATGATGCACCGCCTCGTTCTCATGCTCTCCGCCATCCTCATGATGTTCGCCATCTTCGGTCTGGTCATGTGGATCGGCGCCCTTGAAGGCGACAATGAGAATGCCGCTTTTGGCAACATGATCCTGTGCGGCGTGATGAGCGTACTGATGCTCATCACCCTTGTTATCGGCATGCGCATGCGCACGGCAATGAATGCACGCGCCGAATCGCTCCTCGCCGAACTGTTCGCACGTGACGGTCACGTAGATGCCGGTGTGTTTGCCGAGCGCATGGGCGTTTCGCTCGATGATGCGCGCGATATGCTCGACAAGCGGGCTCGTGATCGCCAATGGCAGCGCACGGAGTACGCGCACTACGACGCGCGGTACTCGCAAGGTTAACACTCCATGCTCGGCCTGCGTACGGCTGTTGTCATCCCCGCTCTTAACGAAGAACGTTCGATCGGTATCGTCGTGTCCTCGATGGTGCCTCATGTGGACACGATTATTGTTGTCGACAATGGATCGTCTGATTCCACACAGACGGTTGCTCGTGCAGCTGGCGCACACGTAGTAGAGCAGCGCGAGCGTGGCTATGGGGCTGCGTGCTTGCGTGGACTCGACGCGTTGCGTGATAGTCCGCCTGATGTCGTGCTCTTCATGGATGGCGATGCAAGCGACCATCCCGACGATGCAGTTGCCGTGTTGCACTGCGTTGCTCGTGGTGAGGCTGACTTCTGTCTTGGTAGCCGCGTCCGTGGATCGGCCGAGCGCGGATCACTGACACCACAGCAGCGTATCGGTAACTGGCTCGCAACAACGTTGATTGGCTGGCGATGGGGCGTGCACTACTCCGACTTGGGTCCACTCCGCGCTCTCCGGTGGAGAACGCTCATTTCGATGCAGATGTGCGATCGCACGTGGGGCTGGACGGTAGAGATGCAGATCAAGGCGGCACGCGATGGCATTCGCGTGATCGAACTACCTGTTCAGTATCGCAAACGCATCGGTGTATCGAAGATCAGCGGGACGGTGATCGGATCGATTCGTGCAGGCTACAAGATCATTGCAACCATTCTCCGCTATGCGATTCGTTGAGCGCACATCGTTCGTCGTTCTTGTTGCAAGCCTTGCTGTGCTTGTTGCAAGTCGCGCTCTGTCGATGTCGTCTACTCTTCTCGATATGCAGATGTGGATCGTTGCTTCAGCTGCATGGTGCGCTCTCGTAGTGCGCACCCTATCAGGCGATGCGCTGCAGCACGTGCAGGTGCGTCGACACGTGATGATTGCACTTGTCATCGCTGCGTTGCTCGCAATGCCACTGCGCGATCTTGCTTCGGACGACGCTCTTCGATATCTCTGGGATGGCATCGTGGTTGCCGCTGGCGACAACCCCTACGCATCTTCGCCATTGCAGGAGCCCCTTGTCCAGCATCGCATCCAGCTACCTCATGGCACGCTACTTCCAGACGACATGCCGTATGCGTCGATGCGAACAATCTATCCTCCGGGTATGCAGCTGATCGGCGGAGCAATGGTAACGCTACTGGGCGTACCCACAGTGATGGGGTTTGAACTGTTGTGGTGGGGCGTTGTGATGGCATTGCTCTGCGCTGCGCTTGCGACCGCTCATTCGAATGATCGACCGATGATCGCGCTCGCATGTCTGAGTCCGATCGTGCTTCTGCATGCACTCGGCGACATCCACAGCGATGCATTGATGGCAGCTGTTGCGCTCCTTGGTGTGATAGCGCTGTCCCGTGGACGCTGGATGTTAGCATCAAGCATGATCGCGATTGCCATCAGCATCAAGTACGTTCCACTCCTACTCATTCCTGCGCTGTTGCGAGGTCGGACGCGTCGTGAGCAGGTGATCGTGCTATCTATTGTGTGTGGCATCGTCGGCGCAACGTACGCGCCGTTCATTGTATCGTCGAGCTCTGTGATTGGATCGTTGCCTGTGTTTGCAGCGCACTGGCAGGCAAACTCACTGGTATACAGTGTGCTATCGTGGCTGTGTTCGACGTGGCTTGCGCCTGAGCACATTCGTCTGGTGCTCGGCATCCTCGCACTCGTGCTCATTGGTGCGATTTGGCGTCGCCATCATACGCAGCCGTTAGCAGCAGCGATGATGACCTACCTCGCGTTGCTTATCTGTTCACCAGTTGTCCATGCGTGGTACATCACACTGCCTGTGTTGCTCTTCCCATTTGCACCATTGCGATCGACAATCACGTGGGCGACCACGATGTGTGTCTACGGTCTGTTCTATGCAACGTACAAGGGCGACGGAGTGTGGTTTGAACACCCCGTCGCCCTTGCTATAGAATACATCCCTGTGTGCATCGCGTTTGCACGCGATGTGCAGTTCGGTCCGTTACTGCTTCGTGATGAGCATCGTGCGCGTCGCACGGCCCTGACGTAGTGTAACGACGTATGTGCCAACGCCGCCGTCGATCGTGAGTACTTCTGTTGCTCCGATTGATGCATTGCGCGTTACAAGGCGACCGAGCATATCCGTCACCGTGATCTCGCTACCTTCCGCACCAGCAATCGTGAACTCTCCGCTTGTTGGGTTTGGATACAGCGTAATCATCGCACCTGTTTCATCGTTGAACACGCTCGTTGTACCAACGAGGAAGTTCTCGGAGAAACGATCGCAGCCTGTGGAGTCCATGATCTGCACACGGTAGTTACCGTCACCGATTGTCTTCACCGTCTGGCTGGTTTGACCATTGATGGCCTTACCCTCGCGATACCACTGATACTTCATGTTTGGCACCGAGCACGTAAGCACGTCGCCATCGCGCGTGATTGTTGGGATCGGAAGACCAGGACGAACGGTGACAGTGATTGTATCTGTGTTCTTTACACAGTCATCGAATCCTGTTACTCGACAATACACCTTGTATTCACCAACTGTGAGCGATCCAGTACGGTAGCGATAGCCAGTCGTTGCATCCCGCTGTCCATTGACATACCATTCATACGCAGGATAGCCAAAGCGTGATGAGATCAGACTGTCCTGACCCTCGCAGATTGCGAGCACGTCGCGACGAGGCGTGAGAACTGTCGACGGACCGCAATCAAGTGCTGCGATGAAGATATCCGAGAAGCCGTCACCTTGGATCTCGACATCCTCGAATGAGCAACGTGTATCGAAGATACCCGTGATGTATGGAACGTTCTTCGAATCGACAACCACATCGCGTCCTTCGTCGTCGTACGGACCACCGAATCCACGATACCAATCAACATCGCCGTTCGACATGATACGTGTGACGAATCCATCGCGACCACCTGCCGACTCTTCGATGAAGCCTTCAACCGTCGTTGTTGAATCGTAGTAGCCTGTGACGAAGATGGCGCCCTTCGCATCCGTGAATACAGCGCGACCAACATCTTCGAATGTTCCGCCATATCGCTTGAGCAACTCAATTGCTCCGTCCTTCGAGATGCGGCTAATGAAGAAGTCGGACTCGAATTCACCGTTCGCAGAGATTGTCTGCGTATCAAACGTTGTTGTCTGACGGATTGCACCGGTCAGCACCAGCTTGCCATCGAACTGTGTTGTTGATGCGATAATGCGGTCGTCTCCGCTATACCCGATGCGCTTTGCCCATCGTGTATTGCCATTTGCATCAAATGCACGAACAAAGAAGTCCATCTTGTTCGCAAAGCTCTCATACGTCACTGGGCCAAAGGATACATTACCAATGAACGTACCAGTCACATAGATCCGGTCGCCGTTCGGTGATACCGACACGCCTGTTGCCATGTCGTTTTCCGTGCTGCCCCAACCTTGCACCCAGATGAAATCACCGTTTGCCGACATCTTGCCAACAAACGCATCAAGCTTTCCGCCGGATGTGGCCTTGCGAGTACCGAACTCTGCTGTGCCACCAAAGCCCCCTGCCACATAGACTGCGCCAAGCGAGTCGACGGCGAGGAAGGGTGCACCTTCGTCATACGTTGTCGATCCGAAGACCTTGACCCATTGCATGATGCCAACGTTGTTGAACTTGGCAACGAACATGTCGGTCGACCCTGGATCGAGCGCTTCGATGAGTTCTGTAGCGACCGATGCTTCCATGGAGAAGCTGCCACCGACGTAGTAGTTGCCGTTCTTGTCGACGACAACCGATTGCGCGTCATCTACATCGAAGCCGCCATAGTTGAGTCCGCCAGTGAAGCGTCCCTTTGAGTTATATCGCGCGGTGACGATATCGTAGTTGCCGAATGATGTGATCTTCTGTGTTCCGAACATCAGAGAATCGGAGAAGACGCCACCGATCATCATGTCGCCATTGGGGAACAGCCCCAGCGACCAGCTTTCATCGAAGCTCGGACCAACTGCGGGAACAACCCAGTTCCATCGTTGTGCGACAGATGTTTGGGTAGCGAGGGCGAAGAGCACCAGGCAAAGCCCGATGAACGAGTGAAACCAACGTTGTGCAACCATGTGCAAACTCCGTAAAGGAAGGGACAACAGTTTCAAGTGTTAGGAGACCAATCCGCGACCGGTCTTCGCGATGAGACCTTTTTCTTGCAGTTCCAGTACAACAGCGTCGAGGATACCGTTGATAAACGTACCGCTCTTGTCTGTTGAGTAGCGCTTGGCAAGTTCAATGACTTCGTTGATGGTGACTTTCACCGGGATATCCTTGCACGCGATCAACTCAGCAACGGCAAGGCGCATGAGAATGCGATCAAGCAGTGCAATACGCTCAAGGTCCCAATTGCGTGAGTGTCGATCGATGAGCTCTGTGCTCATGTCGAGCTGCTCACGAGCAGTAACAATCACCGCTCGTGCATATTCGACGTCTTCATCGCTCCACTGAATCGCAACATCAGCCTCGAGCTCATGCACTTCTTCTGGACGAAGAATGCGCGACTCAGTGGCTTCTTTCGGATCGAAGGTGAATTGGCGATAGAACACGTGATTGAACGCCACATCAAGGCTCACCTCGTCGAGCATCGTTGCAGCAAGAACTTGCAGCACCTTCTCGCGTGCGAGGTGTCGTGTACCTTTTACCGTGGCTGTTCGACGAACGGGAAAATCGTTGTCTGAATCAATGGATGTCACTGTGTTTCCTTTGGTCAGACGCCACGGATCGTCGGCGATCCGATGTAGCTACCATGAACATGACGCACCTTGCGAAGACGTTCTTCAGCAATAGCATTCGATGCTTCGATTGTGAGCATGTTGCGCTCTTCGGCCGTCTTGATAATGTTCATGGTGATGTCGTACACACCCTCGGCTTGACGCATCACCTTCGCGCGATCGTAGCCTTCAACTTCAGAAGCTACGTTCATCAGTCCGCCTGAATTCACGACATAGTCCGGCGCATACATGATCTTGCGATCACGCAGCATCGGTGCGTGCGTTGCTTCGTCCTTGAGCTGGTTGTTTGCGCCACCACATACGATTGCGCATGTAAGCTGTGGGATTGTTTCGTCGTTAATCACGGCGCCAAGAGCGTTCGGTGAGAACACGTCGCATGGCGTTGTGAACACTTCGCTTGGTGCGATCATTGTTGCACCTGTGCGTGTTGCCAGTGCCTTTGCCTTCTCTTCGTAGATGTCGGCAACAAAGACCGTTGCGCCATCCTTTACGAGACTTTCGACGAGGTATGATGCCACATTGCCTGCGCCTTGGACAACCACGCGCTTGCCTGCGAGGCTATCCGAGCCCCATGTGGCTTGAGCTGCTGCGCGCATGCCCGAGAAGACGCCGAGTGCTGTCACGGGGCTAGGATCGCCCGATCCGCCAGGACCGCCGACGCCGGTGACATACTTCGTTTCCATGCGGATCCACTCCATGTCGCGTACGCTTGTGCCTACGTCTTCGGCCGTGATGTAGCGTCCGCGCAGACTTTCGACCATGCGACCAAACGCACGGAAGAGACCTTCGCTCTTGTCCTTGCGTGGATCGCCGATGATCACTGCCTTACCTCCGCCGAGATTCACACCGCTCACGGCTGCCTTATAGGTCATGCCGCGGGACAGACGCAGTACGTCTGTGATCGCCTCTTCGTCGGTGTCGTACTGCCAGAAGCGCGTACCACCGAGGGACGGACCCAACGATGTGTTGTGAATGCCAATGATGGCGCGAAGACCTGTTGTTGGATCTGAGCACAGGACAACTTGTTCGTGTCCCATGGAGTAAAGCGTTTCAAAGATCTGCATGTCGATAGAAGAGGGTTCGTGAATCGAATGGGCTAAAAATACGAACGGCCGCCCTATTGGGCGGCCGTTTCTGACTCGATCTCGATTTCGGGATCAATAGCGAGGACCGCGCTCAAAGCGTGGACGCTCTTCGCGTGGACGTGCTTCGTTAACGACGAGCGGACGACCGCCCATGTTACGGCCATTCATTGCTTCGATGGCTTGGTTGCCAGATGCAGCATCGGCCATCTCAACGAAGCCGAATCCGCGCGAGCGACCAGTGAACTTATCCTTCACTACAGACGCTGACGTCACGGCGCCGAATTCTGAAAACGCTGAGCGAAGCTCATTGTCATCCATTGAATACGGCAGGTTGCCTACATAGATATTCATACATCGACCCTTTGCGGAACAGATTACGACACCAGGTTAGAAACATTGATTTACACTCGACTTGGTGCTACTGACCGTCGTTCCGCCTACGACCAGCTCTGCAATATAGCGCATTATCGTTGGGATGCAAGAAGTTTTCCACATCCACCCCAAACACACATCGCAACTCCGAATCATCGAAAACCCAGGGCGTTGCCCTAGGCTGATATGTATCGGGCCGTTGGCCCTTGATCGTTTGGCGCCCCCAACCTCGAATACCCAGGGCGGTGCCCTAGGCTGGTATGTGGCGGGCCGGTGGCCCTTGATCCCTTACTTGGCGGCCTTGAGATTTGCCTCGACGTTCTTCCAATTGACCACGTTCCACCACGCGGCGATGTAGTCTGGACGCTTGTTCTGGTACTTGAGGTAGTAGGCGTGTTCCCAGACGTCAATTCCGAGAATTGGGGTGGTTCCCCATGCGCTGAGCTTTTGCTGGTTCTCGGCCTGGAGGATGATCAGACGCTGATCGTCCCGACGGTAATGCAGCAAGCCCCATCCACTGCCTTCGACGGCAGCAGCGGCTGCTGAGAATTGCTTTTTGAATGCATCAAACGAGCCGAAACTGTCGGTGATAGCTGCCGCGAGCTCTCCTGTTGGCTCTCCGCCGCCCCCTGCCGAAGGTGGCGCCATGATCTTCCAGAACATGGAGTGCAGCCAATGTCCGCCACCATGAAACGCTGCCTGACGTGACCAGTGCTGAATCATGGAGAAGTCGCCGCTTTGACGCGCCTTCGCAAGTTCTTCCTCGGCCTTGTTGAGTCCGTTAACGTAGGCCAAGTGGTGCTTGCCGTGATGGATCTGCATCGTTTGCGCGTCGATGTGCGGCTCGAGCGCTGCAGGATCGTAGGGAAGCGCTGGCAATTCGTGCTTGCCACCGGCAGCAACGGGCTCGGCGCCAATCACGTGAAGTGTAGGCGTTGCAAGCGCTGCAGCACCAAGTGCGGTGGTTGCGAGGAATGATCGACGTGTTGCCATGATGGTGCTCCTGAGCGTTACTGTTGTTCTGCTGCGTGAAGAAACTTGACGCATTCGTCAACATCCTCCGGACTTCCCATGAAGCACGGTACGCGTTGATGAAGCGATGTGGGCGTGAGATCGAGGATCCGACGGTGTCCGTCGGTGGCCTTGCCCCCTGCCTGCTCAATGATAAATGCCATCGGGTTGCACTCGTAGACGAGACGCAGCTTGCCGTTGGGCATCGATGTGTCGCCGGGATACATGAAGATCCCACCGTAATGCAGCGTTCGGTGAATATCAGCCACCATCGTGCCGACGTACCGCAACGAGTACGGACGTGTGCCATCGTCCGATGGACGCAGCAGATGCGAGACATAGTCGCGCATGCCCTGAGGCCACTTGTAGGCATTGCCGCTGTTGACGGAATAGATCTTCCCACGTGATGGGATTTGAATCTTCTCAAACGTTAACAGGAACTCGCCGATCGTTGGATCGAACGTGAACACATCGACGCCGTTGCCACTGGTATACACCAACTGCGTGCTGGATCCATACATGGCATAGCCCGCTGCAACCTGCTTCCAGCCGGGCTGCAAACAGTCTTCCAGCGCTCCCGGCGTTGTGAGATCGGGATCAACACGCTTGTAGATGGAGAAGATGGTGCCAATCGATACGTTAACGTCGATGTTCGATGATCCGTCAAGTGGATCGAACACCAGCACATACTTTCCGGTGCGATACTCCGATGGGATCGGAATCAATCCATCCGATTCTTCCGACGCCATCACACAGAGGTGCCCCCCGTGATCCATAGCGCGGAAGATCACATCGTTGGCATGGATGTCGAGACGCTTCACGCGCTCGCCGTGCGTGTTCACATCATCGGTCGCACCGAGGATGTCGTTGATGCCGGAGCGTCGTACGTCGCGCGCAAGAATGCGGAGCGCCAGCGTGAAATCTCGCAGCAAATGCGAGAACTCACCCGTTGCCTGGGGATGCATCGCACCCTCCTCGGCAATGTGTCGCTCAATCGTGACGAGTTTTGTTGTGCGGAGAAATGCCATGCTGTATTAGCTGTCCAGACGAACGCTGAGCACTGGACAAGGGGCTTTGCGGAGCACACGCTCGGTTGTGCTGCCGAACAGGAAGTGCTCGAGTCCGCTCCGACCATGCGTGCCGATCGCAATGATGCTGATGCTGTGCTCTTTTGCATAGCCGCAGATTTCATCCGAGGCACGACCACGGCGTACGGTGGTCTCGACCGAGAAGCCTTCCGCCTTCAATGCCGCCGCCAGCTTATCGAGCTCGGTCGTGGCGTTGGTTTGCAGCTCCTGCTCGATATCGGCAAATCCCACCTGCGCGTAGCTCCAGTCAGCTGGGTACACAACAGGCTCGACGATGTGCATGATGTGCAGGGTGGCCTTTGTGCCGCGTGCGATTTCCTTCGCAATTGCGAGCGCCTTACCGGCGTTCTCCGAAAAGTCCGTCGGAACGAGTAGTGAGGATACGGTAAGCATGGCTTTTTGGTAGTTTGATGATAGTGGATGCAACATAGCAAACCACTGTATACTCTCTACATGACGATTGTCAATAACGCACCTGTTTTCCTATGCGCTTCACCACGACGCTTCTTGCGGTTCTTTCGTGCACATGTATCCTCACCGCACAGTCCGCAGATGATGGCTGGAAGTCCCTGATCACGAATGAATTCTCCGATGCGCGTACGGCATTTGCCCGCGCAACCACGTCGAATCCACGCAATGCACGCGCATGGTTTGGCAAGTCCTTCGAGGAGGCCTATCGGAACGACGATGATGCCGCATGGCAGAGTCTGGCACAAGCACTTCGCAGTGTGGATACGCTTCCTCCCTACCTGTATGCGGTGATCTCATCGGATCCGTTCCGCCGCGCGATTGCACGACGCCATCCCGATGCAGTGGAGATTCTTCGCAACGCTGTCAATCGTCCCGACGCAACGGGCGTGCTGTGGGCAACGGCAATTCAGCGCCTCGGTGATTACGAGTCGGAACGCGAACAGATCTCCGAAGCGATACAACTCTTCAGTCGTCTCGGGGCGATCACAACATGGCGCATTGTGGGTCCGTTCGACAACATTTCGAACTCCGGACACCTTCGTCGATTCCCACCAGAGGATGAAGATGATCCGAATGGCATCTATGCTTCAGCTGAAGGGGGCGAACTTCGCTGGATTACTCCTCCAGCACAGCGACGTGATGGGTGGATCGATATGACGTACTTCACGCCGCGTGTCGAGGGACAGTACTACGCGGTTGTCTATGTGAAGTCAGCATCGCAACAACGCGTGCAACTTCGCCTTGGAACGTCAGGCTCGTTCAAGCTCTTTCTGAACGATACCGTCGTACGCGAGGACCACTCCGAACTGAACAACGACATCGACACCTACATCACCGAGTGCACACTTGCACAGGGGTGGAACAAGGTGATGGTGAAGCTCGGTGCGAGCCGCATTTCCGCATGCAACTTCCTTCTGCGCGTGACATCAAGCAACGGCATGCCAGTGGACGGCCTCGAGTATTCAACAGCGCCGCAGTCCGTGAAGGCCGTCGCGCCATCGGCACGACCGATCGCGCATCCGTTTACCACGTTCTTCCAACAACGCGTTGCGCAGAACCCCGACGATCTTCTGAACTACTTGCTGCTCGCTGATGTCTTCCTCCACAACGATCAGTCCGACTCCGCACTCGCAGTGATGCGCGCTGCCCGCCCCATTGCACCTGACTGTATTCTCTCGCACTTGCGCTCAATGGTTGCGTATGCACGTACCGATCAAAAGAGTGCTCGTGAATCAACCCTCGAACACATCATCGCGCTGATGCCACGGTCGGCGTTCGCAACAAGCCAACGCTTCTCACGTGCGATCGAGCAGGAGAAGTTGGACGATGCTGAGCGTGAGCTCACAGAGTATCGGATGTACGATACAACGAGCAAGACGTACTTCGATCATTGCATCGCGCTCGCACTCGCACGCAAGGAGTACGACGAGGTGAGCGCGCTCGTAGCTCGTGCTCGAGCACGCTATCCCGAGATCCCACTGTATGCGCTGATTGCAGCGAACATTGCCGAAAGCGTGAGCGACCCAGCAGAGTCGGCGATTGACATTCTCACATCGCACCTCACCTACAACACGTCGTTCGCTGGACTCGATGCGCTCGCAACGCTGTATCTCAAGAAGTCAGACGTCACGAAGGCAGTTGCCTGCTATGATCGTCAGTTCATCCAAGTGCCAGTTGGTTGCGGTCTGCAAGCAAAGGTTGCCGATCTCTATATGTCGCGCAAGGAATGGTCGCGCGCACTCACACGGATCAATCAAGCGATAGAGCTTTCACCGATGATTCCGTCGTTCTGGATGACACGCGGCGTGATCTATCAAAACATGAGCATCGCCGATTCAGCTGTTGCGAGCTACCGACGTAGTCTTGCCATCGACCCGTCGAACTTCGAAGCGCGCGAGGCAATTCGTCGCATGCTTGGCAAGCCACATCCGTTCACGTACATGCCGTCGGTGAACGTCGACAGTTTGATCCGTGAAGCACCATCGTCGCGTGATTATCCTGGCGAATCCATCGTTACGGTGTATGAAGGCTCAAACGACGTGATCTACGATGGCAGCCGCGGCGAGTATATGTACGAGTCGCTTGCACGTGTGCTTACACCAGATGGTATTGACGATGCAACGTCGATCCCGATTCCGTCCGACGTAACCGTCGAGAAGGCAGTCGTGCGCAAGCCGAACGGACGTGAGATTCCGGCTGATCAGGGTCCGAACCAACTGGTATTCACTGGCCTCGAACCCGGCGACTTTGTCTACTACCGTCTTCGCTCACAGGTTGTCACTCGCGGTCGTCTTGGTCGACACTACGAGCGCAGCTTCGCACTCTCGTTTGCAACATCCCCAGCAAAGCACGTGCGGTTTGCACTGCTCACGCCCCCTGACATGCCATTCTCGTGGATCGGACATGGTCTAGAAGCCGAGATGGTGGCTTCGCGCAATTCATACGGCGACCTCTATGTGTGGGAGACGAAGAACGAGCCACGCATATCGATGGAAGACGATATGCCAGAGATCGCCGATGTGCAGAAGCAGCTCGACATCTCGACGATCAACTCATGGGAAGAAATCATTTCGTGGTACGATGATGTATCGCGCTCAGCAACAGAATCCACGTATGAGCTGCGTTCGGTGGTCGATTCAATTCTACCACGTTCGAAGGCGTTTACACGCAACGAAATCATCGAAGCAGTATACACCTACATCACACGTGAGATTCGCTACTCCTACGTGCCGTTCCGTCAATCCGGATACATCCCACAGCATTCACGCACTGTGCTCAACACACGCATCGGTGATTGTAAGGACGTAGCAATGCTCTGCATCGCAATGCTCAAGGAACGTGGCATCCCCGCGTATCCTGTCCTCGTCAATACCGAGACGTCACTCTTCGCACGCAGACCAATGCCAGGCATTGTGTTCGATCACGTGATTGTGATGATTCCCGGTGAGCCAATGCCGTTGTTCCTTGACCTTACAGCCGAGGGTGTGCCGATTGGAAACGTGCCGTATGCAGATCGCAATGCGTTCGCACTTGTTGTGCGTCGTGGCTTGCGCGAGCCGATGTACCTGACGAAAATGTACTTCCGTCCGAATGTGCT
The DNA here is from genome assembly GCA_964432155.1 of uncultured Melioribacter sp. Classification (GTDB taxonomy): domain Bacteria; phylum Bacteroidota; class Ignavibacteria; order Kapaibacteriales; family Kapaibacteriaceae; genus UBA10438. The sequence continues at coordinate 34,481 of CAYSMF010000017.1, forward strand.
CGAGATGGAGACGACGATCACGGTTGACGCCGACAACAATGCGCGCATCACACAGCTGACGCGCGAAACAGGATCGTCGACGGCAGCGTATCGCAGAGCATGGCGCAATACGTCGTCTGAGAAGATCTCGCAGAGCATCACCGAGATGCTGAGTGAGCTCTATCCAAACGTCGCACTTGAGTCGTACGAGCATGCCGACCTCACAACACTGGACTCAACGTTTTGGTATAAGGCAACCTTCACGGTGCCGAACTTCCTGGCTGAAGCGGGAGACTTCCTCATTGCACGAGTGCCGTGGGAGCAGCCGTACACACCGCTTTCTGCACTTTCGTATCCAACACGCCAGCATCCGATGAGCTTCACGTCGGGATATGACTCCACATCGGAAGTCATCACGATGAACATTCCGGCTGGCTACGTTGTATCGGAGCGCGACGGCAATGCGCAGCTCGATTGTCAGCAGTTCTCGTACCGTCGTACATCGACGACAGCAAAGGATGCACTGGTTCTGCGCAGAAGCTCAGCGCATAAGCACGAAGTCGTCAGCGTTGAGTCGTACGCAGAATTCAAAGAGCGCTACAATCGCGCAGTAAAGGAAGATCGTCGATCAATCCTCTTCATGCCACGCGGAACCAAGGTTACCGTGCCAACGAAACGGAAGCAGAAGTAATGTTCGGCGTACCGCAACGTGTTGTGTGTCTCACGGAAGAGACGACTGAGACGATCTATGCGCTCGGCGCTGAGGACTTACTTGTTGGCATTTCCGGCTTCACGGTACGTCCACCTCGCGCACGCAAGGAAAAGCCAAAGGTCTCCACGTATCTCGATGCGAAGTTCGACGAGATCCTTGCGCTGAAGCCCGACATGGTGTTCGCGTGGAGCGATCTGCAAGCGGATATCTCGGCAGAGCTTATTCGACGTGGTGTTTCGGTTGTGTGCTTCAACCATCGCACTGTCGAAGGAATCCTCGGCATGATCTCGCAGCTGGGCGCACTTCTCGGCAAGGCCGACGCAGCGCAACGCTACGTCGACAGTCTACAACGACGTCTCGACACTGCAGCTGATCTCGGAGCGTATCGCGCCGTCAAGCCACGTGTGTACTTCGAAGAGTGGTACGATCCCCTCATCACGGGCATCTGCTGGGTAAGCGAGATCATCGAGATGTGCGGCGGCAATGATGTCTTCAGCGAAAATCGCGTGCATCCGGGTGCGAAAGAGCGCATCCTTGCTGATCCTCTTGAACCGATTCGTCGCAATCCCGACATCATGCTTACGTCATGGTGCGGGAAGATGCTCAAGCCAGAGCGCGTGATCTCCCGTCCAGGTTGGGCTGATCTGCGTCCGTATCACACGGGCTTTCTTCGCGACATACCATCGCCGGTGATTCTGCAGCCAGGTCCTGCAGCGCTGACCGATGGTATCGACATCATCTCTGCCATCTTCACCGAGTGGGAACACGCTGGCCGTCCATGAAAACGTTTGTCACGATACCACACCGCTTCGATGCCGTGATCTGTCTCAACGGAACGCTTCCGTCCGACGAGGCCTTTGAGCACGTCATGGAACGTCCGCTCATTGCAGCCGATGGTGCAGCGACGCAGCTCTTCGAGCGTGGCATTGTTCCCGAGTTCATCGTTGGCGATCTCGACTCGATCCGTGCCGATGTGCGCGAGACGCTGATGACGATGTCGGAGTTCGTGCATCAACCCGATCAGGAAACAAACGACTTCGAGAAGGCGCTCGCCTTTGCCGAGTCGATGATCTGGAAGAACCTACTCGTGGTTGGTATTCACGGCGGCGACCTTGAGCATACGCTCAATAACTGGTCGGTACTCATGCGCTATGGTCGCACGATGCACATCGCAGTGCTCGACCAGCAACGCGTTGCCATCCCGATGTTCGAGAGCTTTGCCTACGAAGGGACAGAGCACGAGATTATCTCGCTCATTCCGCAGCCCACAGCGCGCCTTACAACGCGCGGACTTCACTGGGCGCTCAATGATGAGCATCTCGCACTTGGATCACGCGAGGGGGCGCGCAATCGCGCCACGCATCCGCGCATCGAAGTGGAGCTTCACGATGGAGCACTCTTGTTCTTCTGCGATGCAGCTTTGCCACATGCACCGCATGTGCACGAGGAAGCCAGCGCGTCCGACACCGATTAAGCGTCGGGGATCGCTTCGCCGAAGCGCTCGAGCGTGGCAAACCATCCGCGGTTGCCGAATGCCGAGAACGACGACATCAGGATATCATCTTCGCTGAGTTCTTCGTTGATCGGCAGTGGGTGCGGATAGACCATGTCGAACACATGACTGAACAACAGGTAGTTCACAACGTGAACGTGGTAGAACACGTCGTCGTCGTCAATCGCATCTTCCGACACCACAACCGACGACACCATGTACTGTCCGCTCACGCGCTGAAGATCGCAGCAATACACCACAGCGCCCGTCCAGCTTCGCGCAAACGTGATCACGCCATCGTCAATCGCGATATCCCACTTCTCTTCCAGCACGCTTGCTTGAAAGATCATGCCACGATCCGGCAGTTCACGCGCATCACCCGGATACGCCATCTGCACATCGATGCGCACAGGATTGTCGGGACGCTTTCCAAAGAGGTGCGATCCATCCGACGTGCGCATAGCCATGAACTCTTCTGCCGAGTCCGACTGTGTAAGGGTCGACGCCATCGTTGTCGCAACGGCACGACAATCAAACACGCGGATACCCCATGGCGACTCGTCGGCTTCGATCCAGCGCGGTTCAAGTGTTTCGTTGATGTTGTTCATCCTGCAACTTAGGCATGCAACGGCTGTCCGTTGCGCACCGGTTCGGCAGGCGCGTCGCGCGTTGTGCGGAGCGCGGCGAGAACGAGTCGGTGAATCTCCTCTGCGAGGTCATGCAGCGGGGCGGCTTGTTCGGGCTCGATATCACCGAGATCATCGAGAAGTCGGATCCAGAGCTTCACCAACCGTACGTGGGTATTGAGCTCGTAGATGCAACTGCGGAAGGCCTCGCGCGACGCCGCGCCGGCAGCACGCTCGGTCCATGCGCCGAGGTCCATCGACGTCTCGAACATCCGTCGGTGGAGTTCTCGCGCTTGATGCGCCCCTTGTCCGGCAATCCAGAGATGCGATGCGCGCACGGCAAGCTCGTAACAGCGCTGTTGAAGAGGTGATGCCATGGGTCCTCCTGGTATGTCTGTGCACGTGCGTGGCATGCGAAGAAACGTGACGGAAGGAGCGTGGCGAATTGGTAATTTTGTGACCCATGCATTTGGATCTTCCCATCCTCGACCAAGCAGCCCCTTCTGTAGCCGCACATCCTGTGGCTGAGAACGGCAAGAAGGTATACGTTGAAACGTATGGCTGCCAGATGAACGTCAACGACTCCGAGATCGTCCTGGGCGTGTTGAACGCTGAGGGGTATATCCCTGCGGACGGACCCGATGATGCTGATGTGATCCTGCTGAATACGTGTGCGATTCGCGATAACGCCGAACGCAAAATCCATGAGCGCCTTTCACACCTGAAGCACACCAAGAAGTCGAACTCCGACCTTGTTGTGGGCGTGCTTGGGTGCATGGCAGAGCGTCTGCGCACCAAGTTGCTCGACACGCAATTGGTCGACCTCGTTGTCGGACCCGACGAGTACCGTCGCGTACCCGAGTTGGTAGCCGAAGCAATGGGTGGCGATCGTGGTATCGCTGTGAAGCTCTCGCGTGTTGAAACGTACGACGACATCGTACCGCTGCGCACCGAGGGAATCTCTGCATGGATTTCGATCATGCGTGGATGCGACAAGTTCTGCACGTTTTGCGTTGTGCCATTCACGCGCGGACGCGAGCGATCACGTCCACTCACGAGTGTTGTTGACGAAGCAAAGCAGCTGTGGGATCAAGGCTTCAAGGAAATCACGCTGCTCGGACAGAACGTGAACTCGTATCGCGATGATGTTGCAGGGTACGACTTTGCCGACCTGCTTGCATCGACGGCGCGCGCTGTACCGAACATGCGCATCCGCTACACGACGTCGCACCCGCAGGACATGAGCGACAAGCTCATCGACACCATGGCCGAGTGGGACAACATTTGCAAGTACATCCACCTGCCTGTGCAGTCGGGCTCCAACCGCGTACTCGAGCTCATGAATCGCACGTACACCGTGGAGCACTACCTCGGTCGTATCCGTCGCATCAAGCAAGCAATGCCAACGTGTGCCATGAGCACCGACATCATTGCCGGCTTCTGCACAGAAACTGAAGACGACCATCAGCGCACACTCGATGTGATGCGTGAAGTGCGTTACGAGGGGGCATACATGTTCGCCTACTCACCGCGCGAGAACACCAAGGCATGGAAGATGGGCGACGACGTTCCAGACGACGTCAAGAACCGTCGCTTGAACGAAATCATTGCGCTGCAGAACAGCATCTCGCGCGAGATCAATCTCGCAGAAGCACAGTCTGGCATCATCCACCCAGTGTTAGTGGAAGGTCCGAGCAAGCGCAACGATGCCGAGTGGAAAGGTCGCACGGACACCAACAAGACCGTCATCTTCACCCACGACGGAACACGCGGCTACATCGTCGGCGACACCGTTCAGGTAAAGATCGATCGCGCCAACAGCGCAACGCTGTTCGGGGAATTGGTGTAAGCGAACGTTTCCCGTTGAACGTTATTCCCGTAGGGGCGAGACCCTGTCTCGCCCGTGTAAACGGAGGGGTCGAGCCCGTGTAAACGGAGGGGTCGAGCCCGTGTAAACGGAGGGGTCGAGCCCGTGTAAGCATCGGGTGAAACCACGATGTTGTGTTAATGTGTGTCCATTATTGCGTGCGGGCGAGACAGGGTCTCGCCCCTACATCATCGTTTGCAAAATGATCGACGCAAATCGGCATACACATATTGAACGTCTCTCGCGGGCGAGACAGGGTCTCGCCCCTACGGGATTAACGTTTTATCTGTTCCTATACCCTACCCCAATGGCGCCGCGGACACCGATGCCGAACCCGATGGTGCCGTTGCTGCCCCATGCGGCCCAGATGGCGGGTGAGATGTCGTCGGAGATCTTGATGACGCCAGGGTAGACGTTGAGGATTGCGGACTGATCGACTTGTCCGCTTACGGTGAGGGAGGCAAGGAGGGAGTTGTTGCGATCCCAGTAGATGCCTGCCGTCGGGACGATCGATACGGTGAGGACGCGGGCGCGTGGGTCGACGTTGATGAGTTCCTTACCGCGAATGCCAGCGCCGATGGAGATACTGTGTTCGTGTGCCTTGTCGTACACATACGATGCACCAAGCAGGGTGCCCATGCCCATGAGGCCCCATAAGCGAAGACGGTCGGAGCGAGGGAGCTCGATCTTGAAGGAGTAGTTGAGTCCGTTGTTGCCGAGCTGTCCGCTGGGAAAGGTAATCATCGGGAGCGATGACCATTCCGTCATGTGCATCTTCTTGCTGAAGAACTCCGCGACGTCGTCATTCATGAACAAGGCGATGCCAAGCGTATTGAAAATCAAGAAGTCGGCGATGGGATCGGTGTTATAGCCGACATATCCTTCGTTTTCGACGATCTCGTTGACGACGTGCATGGCGGTGACGGTGGCGATCGACCAGATTTCGGGCGATGCGATGCCGTGGTGGTCGTACCATTCGGTAAGCATGCGATACGACACACCAGAACCGATCAGGTGCAGCTGATAATTGGGGATCCACCGAGCCCCGTCACGAGTCCAGTTAAGGGGCAACACTTCGGTAGCAAGCCAATTCCCCCACCCGATCTGACTGATCGTGGCACCAGGGTGACGGAACGTGTTATCGATAAAGCTGCGGAAGCCGGTTCCATACGGGATCGACAGCAGACGTCGGTCCTTGCCGTCGAGCTGCAGAATGTCAAACCCGCCATTGAGGATCAATCCCCACGGACTTACCATCGACATGCTACCGTAGGTCTGCTCGGGATGGTAATACAAGTACTCCCGGCCCGCCGTCGTATCATCCTGACCAGAGGCCATGGTGATCGACGCTACAGCAAGGACAACGATGGTGAGCCGTTTCATTAGGCCGCACATGACGTATTCGACAATCCCGTAGTTTGCAGCCATGGAACTTATTGTGACGCTTCATCGCTCGATGGAACACCTGATCTATCTCCTGGCAGCTCTGGCTGTGGTGTTCCCACTCATTGATACCATCCGCAAGTCGCCCCTTGGCAAGCTCTCGGTGTGGACCGTACGTGCGTATTTGATTGGGGTTACACTCCAGCTCGTGCTGGGTCTGCTCCAACTCATCATGCGCTGGTCCGACTTCGGCGATGGCCTTCGCTATCGCCTTGAGCACGCCGCATTGATGATCGTTGCCGTTGGCATCGTCCACATGGCTCCACGCTTCATGCGTCGCGGCGATGTGATTGGTTCGCGCAACACCACGTTCATGATGGTCGCTTCAATCGCGCTCATCGTGCTTGGCACCACGCTCATTAAGAGCGCACTGCGGGGCTAAGCGACCATGTTGCATACAACGAATCTGACAAGCTTCCCGCTGTTCCGACGTGGCAAGGTGCGCGATGTGTACGATCTGGGTGATCGTCTCTTGATGGTTGCTACCGATCGTATTTCCGCGTTCGATGTCGTGATGACTGAGACAATTCCCGACAAAGGTGCGCTGCTGACGCAGATCTCTGCGTATTGGTTCGAAACACTCGCGAATGTGGTGCCGAATCATGTGATCACGTACGATATGCACGCAGTGGACGGACTCACCGACGATGAGCGTGCGCAATTGCAGGGTCGCTCGGTGGTTGTTCGCAAAACACAACCGCTCCCTGTTGAATGCGTTGTGCGTGGCTACCTCGCTGGCTCCGGCTGGAAGGAATACCAAGCATCGCACACAGTATGTGGCGTGCAACTTCCTGCGGGCTACGTGGAATCGTCGCAACTCGCCGAGCCAATCTTCACACCTGCTACAAAGGCCGAAGAGGGGCACGACGAAAACATTTCGTTCGCACAGGCAGCATCAATCCTCGGTGACGATGTTGCAGCGCAGGTGCGCGACTATAGCATCGCGCTCTACAATGCGGCATCACGTGATGTTGCATCAAAGGGGCTCATCCTCGCCGACACGAAATTCGAGTTTGGTGTGATCGATGGACAGATTATTCTGATCGACGAAGCACTCACGCCTGATTCATCACGCTATTGGCTTGCATCGGAATACGCGCCGGGTACATCGCAGTACAACTTCGACAAGCAGATGCTGCGCGACTGGCTCGAGACAACTGATTGGAATAAAGCGTACCCACCACCACAGCTTCCGCAATCAGTGATTGACGGAACGCGTGCGAAGTACATTGAGGCATACGAACGTATCACGGGACGAACGTGGCAATAAATCCTCTGTTTCTGGACGAAAACGACGTTGCCCTGCAACGTCGTGTCAACGACATGCTCGATTGGGGTTTGCTGCTCTCCGTAGCGGCGGCTCTCGGCATGGGCTTGATCTCCATCTACAGTGCAGCATTCGGCATGGGCTCGGATGCCATCTTCAAGCGTCAGCTTGTCTATGCCGGCGTTGGGATCGTTGCTGCGATCGTGTTGTTCTTTCTTCCCGAGCGCGTGATCCGCAATCTCGCCTATCCGATGTACGGCGTCGGTGTACTGCTGCTTGCAGCGGTGCTCACGCCCCTTGGTCACGAAGTAAACGGACAGCGATGTTGGATCCAGATTGGATCCTTCTCCTTCCAGCCGTCGGAGTTCGCGAAAATCTCTACGCTCCTGGCCGCGGCCCGATTAACGGGTCGCAAAGGCTTTACGATTCAATCGATCCGCGATCTCGCATCCGTTGCGGGGTTATTCCTGCTGCCCGTTGCGTTGATCATGATGCAGCCCGATACAGGGTCGGCAACAGTGTTTCTCGCGATGCTGCTCGGCGTGTACCTGTGGATCGGCGGTGACCTCTTCGTGCTCTACCTCGTTGCTACTGCACCGTTTGTTGCGATCTCGGCACTCTATGGCGTGCTGTTCGACAACATGATCTGGTTCATCATCATCAGCGCGTTGGTAACGATCGGCGCATTCCTCTTCAAGCGCAACCTCGTTGTTACAATCATGGCGTGTCTGCTCCTGATCGGTGCCGGCCTCGCCGTCAAGCCCGTGTTTTCGTCGCTTGAGCCGTATCAGCAGGGACGTTTGATTACACTCTTCGAGCCTGAGCGCAATCCTCGCGGCAGCGGCTACCACGTGATTCAGTCGATGCTTGCAGTTGGTTCAGGGGGCTTCTCCG
>CAYSMF010000018.1:0-40561 GCA_964432155.1 uncultured Melioribacter sp.
ATTGCGTGCGATGTAGATTCGCACATGAGCAATCCATGGGATGAGCGGTACGCATCTGCCGACTACGTGTATGGCACGGAGCCAAACGATTTCCTTCGTGAGCAGGCACATCACATTGCGCCGGGTGGACGTGTGTTGTGCATTGCTGATGGTGAGGGACGCAATGGAGTGTATCTAGCCCGTCTGGGATATGATGTCACAAGCGTCGATGCGTCGCGAGTAGGTCTGGAAAAGGCCGCTGCACTTGCAGCCTCGCACAGTGTTTCAATAACGACTGTTCATGCGGATCTCGCAGACTTCGACTTCGGCATCGAACAATGTGATGCCGTGGTGTCGATCTTCTGTCACCTTCCCCCGGAACTCCGTTCGCGCGTACACGCCGCAATTCCCGCATCACTCCGTCGCAATGGTGTTGTGATCCTCGAGGCATACACGGTCGATCAGCTATCGCACCGGACTGGAGGACCACCGGTGCCAGAGCTGATGATGTCGGAAGATCAGCTCAAACACGACTTCACATCGCTGCACGTCATTTCGTGCGGTGAATGTACACGAATGATTCACGAAGGCGCACTCCACAATGGTATGAGCGCCACCGTTCAGTTGGTCGCACAACGAAAGGGATAGCATCATGGAAACAGCATCAGACATCAAAGAAATGGTTCGTTCGAAGTACGGCGAGATCGCTGCACAGTCGAAAGAACAGAACGCTGCATCGTGCTGTGGCGCAGGCGAATGCTCCACAGTGGACTACACCATCTTCGCTGAAGATTACTCGAAGATGAAGGGCTATCTCGCAGATGCCGACCTTGCTCTCGGTTGCGGCGTGCCAACCGAGTTTGCGCAAATCCATGAGGGCGACGTTGTTGTCGATCTTGGATCAGGCGCAGGCAACGATGCCTTTGTTGCTCGTGCGATCACGGGAGAATCAGGTAAGGTGATCGGCATCGATATGACGCCACAGATGATCGACAAGGCTCGCGAAAACGCCGATAAGCTGGGCTTCAACAATGTTGAGTTCCGACTCGGCGATATCGAGAACATCCCGATCGCTGCAAACCGCGCCGACGTTGTCATTAGCAACTGCGTGCTCAACCTTGTGCCGGATAAGCGTCGCGCCTTCGAAGAGATGTATCGCATTCTCAAGCCAGGTGGACATTTCAGTGTGAGCGATGTGGTGCTCAATGGCGAGCTGCCGGACGGACTCCGCAATGACGCCGAGATGTACGCTGGTTGCGTCTCTGGAGCAATTCAAATGGACACCTACTTGCACCTCCTACACGATGTCGGCTTCACCACGATCACCGTGCAGAAGCAGAAGACCATCGAACTACCAGACGACATTCTCGCGAACTACCTCACCGCAGAGGAAATCGCTACGATGCGCGCCGGACAGACAGGCATCCTGAGTATCACGGTCTACGGTGAAAAGCCTGCATCAACCTGCGCTCCAGGAGCTGGTTGCTGCTAAAGGGGCCGCTCGCGCACGATCGAGATCCGCGAATCAGTGAGCTGCAACACGTGTCCTGTATGTGGATCAAGCTGACGTGTGTAGAGCAGAGTGCCGTTGAATGTGAATACATCCACAAGCCGAGCATAGGGCGTTGGATGAAGATACAGTGACGGACCTGTCACGAGGTGAATGCGTTGATGCGCGCATTTCGCGTTGTCCTCATCCACACCAACGTCAACAAGCTCTTCAAATGCTCCAACGTTAGTCTCGACAAGTCCGCGGCGGAGACCTCGAGCGTCTTCGGTAATGCCGTCGAGCGCGCGTACGCGTCCGCGAAGTTTGGTAGTGACTTCCGGAAACAGTGACGCTGGTTCGGTTGTTGGCAGCCATGATGCCACAACGTTGTCGTTCGATACTTCGATGAACATCACGGACGCTGCCCAGTAGTTGCTTTCGTACGTAAACGCTGGACGTGCCTCAACCGGTGCGCGAACCCACCGTGTAGGCAGAATAACTGCCGGGTCTACACTGAATATGTTGTTCGCAACCACAACGTTGCGAATAGTCCGATTGATGGGGAACGGCTGTGAGTACACCGCATTGACGAAGGAAACCGACGTGTTGCCAACGGTGGTCCACATCCCGATACACGTATTGTGTGCGAATCGAATGTTCTCGAGGATCTGTCGCTGGAGGAAGGACACTGTGCCTTCCCATATGTCGAGACATCCAGCCATGTTGATGAACACGTTGTTGTAGATGTCAATGTTCCGCGTTCGAAACTCGGTGATCGAACTGGTCCAGGCCTCTGTGCTAATCAGCACACCCACCATGCCACGTCGTCCCTGCGGGAACATCATCGTGTCCTTATTCGATCGGAGCACATTATTGCGCACAATGACGCTATCAGCAACATCGCAGTAGATGCCTGGTGCCCAGTTGTCTTCGATTGTCACTCCTTCAACAAGTACGCGTCGACTATTGTTGATACACACAGCCTCGCCCCAGTTACGTCCGATCCAGCAACCGCGTACCGTAACATCGCTAGCTCCGAAGAGCTTTACAGCACTGCCGAACTGACCGAGACTACCGCGATAGTTCATGGTGTTGGTGTTGAGCACGCGACAATTCACCACAGCCGTTGTGTCCGACATCGAGGATCCATCCTCTCCGATCAGAATGCCATGCGTGTACGTTGAGTCAATGGTGACGTTGCGAATGAGCACGTTGGTGGAGCGACGTGACCCAGTCCCGAGACGAATGCCGAACTGTCCGCTGCGTCGTATCGCGAGATTAGCAATCTCGATACCGGAACCAGAAGTCGTAATCACGCCATGTCCATTCGGCATGGTAAGATCAACTGCGTCGAGAATAACATCGCCTTCACCCTCAAAGGACAGCTCGAGCCAGCGCACGCCATTCGGTCCGGCTACACGGTGATCACTAGCACTCTGAATGAACGGCTGCGTAAGTCGATACACACCCGACAACAAACGTATCGCGCATGCTACACGCCCGGTATCACTCTTCGTGAGCTCTTTGATTCGCAGCATTGCAGCTGCATACGTAGCCAACGGTCGCTCACGACTTCCATCGCCAGCATCACTACCTGCAGGATGGAGATAGACGCGAATGCGTGTTGCCGAATCGCCAACGATGCGTGGAAAGGGTACATCAGCGTGTGCAGTGCTCAGGCCAACGACGAGGAGCAAGAGAACGAGGATGTGTCGCATATTAGCTCGCGAACAGTGACGTGTCAGAACCGAAGCCCGTACCACACAACATTCGGCAATATCTGCACAGCTGGTGCGGGTAGGTGATACAAATGCAACACGCGTGCGATATCACGCAGCCATGTGGGAAGATTTGGAATGCGATGAAGCTGCCAGTCGAGTGAGAGGACGATAACATGCTCGCCCCCTCCACGACCATCAAGATTGCGCACAGAGTGACCGATGGCAATGCCGAGCCAAGGGGGCAAGTATCGCTGCACCGAGCGTGGCGCTAGGTCGTGTACATTCATCGCGAGCCAGTGCGTTGTCGACGTGTAGTCGTCAATGATGGCGTTGTACGCCCCTTGTCGAAATGCATCAGATGGCCGGAACGATATCTGAAGGTCGAATGCACGTAGCGCAGGCACATAGTGTTTCGCCACAGGTAGAGCTGCACCTAGCGTGTTCGCTCCGATGTCGCCCCACGAGAAACCGTAGTCGCGTGAGTATCCATCACGGACCTCGATGTAGGTCTGGTACGTCATCGCAACGCCAAAGCCCCACCATGCGGCGGACGTCGAATCGAGTCCGCACCATCGCATAAGGTCACCGTACACCGTCGATGCCATAAACGCGAATGTAGCGTGACCGTACTTGTCGGCATTCAATGCGTATGAATAGTCTTGCGCAGTGTTGATGTGAAAGGGAACACGCTCACCCTTCCACCAGAGATCATTCAAGATCCCATGTCCAACAACAAAGCCACCAACAGTTGCACCAGCAACTACGCCGAGACGAAGTGGATCGACGTGCGCTGAATCATCCTGTGCCGACATGTGTGTGCCACATGCGAGTACGACAGCGATGAGCACGAAGGAACGCATTAGAGTTTCGCGACGATACCAAGGATTGCGCCGATGCGAAGCAGCTGACGGTTGACGCGTGTACCAGGAGGGAGGTTGATGTAGGCTGCGTACTCAGACGGAGGCGCACTATCAACGAATCCACCGCCGATGATTCCTCCAACAGTGATCTCGAGTGGATCCACTGCGAAGTTCCATCCAATCGTACCGTGATAGAGATCGTAATTCACAATCGCATTCGAAGCAGTCTCTGCCGCGCGTAGGAACGAACCATCACGAATCAATGACATGTAGAACGATGTCCGATCGGTGATCTTCGTCTTCATTCCGATTGCAACATTGATGATTGCATAGCGGTTGATGACTTCACCGTAGGTGTAGATCGTATCTGGGACAATCGATCGGAATGGTGCAGGTGCAAGGGGCCTGTACGGATCGAGCCCGGAAAACCACTCAGCAGTGACGTAGATCGATGTGGAGTTACTGCGCCATGTTGCACCAACGGCAATCGACATCGGTGTGCGATACTCCGCAGAGAGACTCCGCTGGCGATCTCCGTACAACGTTGACATGGAATCACCGCTGTGCACGTACTGCGAGATTCGCGTCTCGCCACGCGTAGTGAACATGTGCAGAGCCGGGGTTGTAATCGTTACACCGATACTGAGCGGACGTCCGTCGTAGTAGTATCCAAGTTTAGCGAGGACGCGCGCTGTGCCATATACTTCGTATTCGGTAAGACTCGCCGTCTCGGCTCGTCCGCTTGTGAGCGTCGCCGAAGTAAGCAATGATGAATACTCAGAGCTTACCGTCGAGACGTACGTTGTGATGCCGATTGCATGGACATGATCCAGCGTGCGCGACCATGTAAGCCCGAACCACGAGTCGTTGAGGTCGCGCAGGATTGTTCCGGATACGCTATACCCGGTGGCCGGACCAGTCTTACTTGTTGCAGTGCCGTCGAGGTCGAGCGATACATCAGTGCGCTTCAGATACGACAACACAAGTGATCGTGATCCGAAGAGTTGTATCGGAACATTAATAGCCACTAAGGTTGGTAGTGGCTCGGTGTTTCCTGAACGAAGGCGGAAGTCGTATTCCGTTGTCGAAATCGTCGACCTTGTCCAATTCAAGGTGATCGCAGACTGCACAGCGCTTGTATCTGGGTAGAGCGCAAGTGCACCTGGGTTGTAGTACGTCGATGAGAGGTCTGTGGTAGAACCCACGACGGCGCCGCCAAGCAACCACGATTGTGTACCGTACTGATTTGTCCAGTAGTGCGAGTCTTGCGCAACAAGCGACGTTACGCTTGCAACCAGCAGGATGATGCGGAGAACGAGATACATCGTTACTCGTTGAGAATGGCAAATGATTCCCAACCGCGAAGATCATAATGCCACCACTCGCTTGGGAGTACATCAAACCCCGCGTCATTCATGATGCGATCGAGGAGACGGCGATTCGCGAGGACATGCTCAGGAAGATCAACAAAGGTTGCTGCCGCGCGCTCTGTGAACTCGTCGTAGCCCGTGCCCATGTCGAGCTCCGCGCCTGTGCTATCGCAGAGCGTCAGATCAACAGCGCACCCACGATTGTGGCGTGACCCCTTTGCTGGATCTGCGACGTATCGCTCGTCGGGTACAATGCTCCACATCAATCGCTGAATGCTCAACGGACGGTATGCATCGTACACCTTCAGTTGCAACCCCTGTGCACGTGCTGCGCGCTGCGCAACAGCAAGCTGTTCGGCCATAGCACGGCGAGCATAGAGCGTATCGGTTGTGTAGAGGATGCGCTTCGTGAAGTTATCAGGAGTAGCGTACCGAACGTCGGTGAGGAGATCTGGTACGACGTCGTGAAGTCGAACCAGCACGGTGTCGCGCGGTTCTGTCTCAAAGGTCATGGACATTACAGCTAGTACGAGAAACGAGAGCATGCTCGAATCTACGTCACTGCTTTACAATCAGCGACCTCGAAGTTTTGGTTGCTGTTGACGACTCTACCATGTACACGCCCCCTGGCAGATCATTGACGTCGATCGATGGTGTCGAACCACTCCGCACGATACGTCCATCAAGGGTCCGCACAATCACCGATGTACCTCGATGATGCAGAACATTGCTCACTGGGTTTGGCCATACGTTGGGAGTATTCTCACTCGCATCCTCGGATACCGATGTAGCGCAAGGCAACGCTGCGATGAGTTCCCACATCTGGCGGTCGTAGATGATCTGCATCGGTTCGCTTCCCGTTGGAGGGTTGCCCATGCGAATGATCACCATGTTCTGACTTGGTATCACGTAGAGTTTTTGATCGTTCTTCCCGAGCCCCATGTACATATCCGAGGGGGCTTGCGGAATCATCGGACCCGGCAGAGATGCCTCGATACCAGGCAGCATCATGCGGTCCTTGCCATTCAACCAGAAGAGGTATCCGTAGGATGGATTGAGATTTTGCGACGTCGAGACCATATCGGTGAAGTACGACTGATCGCGAATCACCGTGTCGCCATTCCATACGCCCCTTGCAAGGAGAAGCAGGCCGAACCGCGCCATTGAGCGAGGTACTGACCAAAGCACGCCATTGATGAATATGCCTCCCATTCCAATGCGTCGCGCAAGGTTCTGCGTGTAGTACGTCGTGAAGTTCATCTTCGACGCGGCAGCAACGATGTCTTGCAGCTTAAGGTAGGCGGGGTTGTAGTAATCCCATATTGTTCCCGGAGCTGCACGATAGGTGAAGCAATCGGGTGTACGACAATCGGTATCGTCTGGACCTCTGCCCTCGACACCAGTCGTCATCGTAAGATGATGGCGCACAGTAATTGCATCTTCCTGCGCAGGCGTCATCATGCTCCATCCATTGCCGAGATAGCGTGAACTCGGTGCATTGATGTCGAGGAGTTTCTGTTCCTGCGCAATGCCTGTGAGAGCAGCAGTGACAGTCTTTCCAGCCGATGCCCAATACCACACACTGTCGCGCTCGAACGTACCGAAGTACCACTCGCGAACAATCTTTCCATCCTTGAGAACGATGAATGCCTTGGTATAGGTCTGCTGCAGAAACGTATACAGTGAGTCGATGCGGTCCTTGCACCAGTTCAGCTCATTCGGCGACATCGTTTCCCACACACCTGTGCTCTGTTCAGGTGGGAAGTACAGTTCTTGCGCCGAAGCCGATACGCTGATAACCATCGTGAGGAGAAGCGCTACATAGCGCTTACGGCTTGGCGTACTTTGGATTGGTGAGGTAGGCTTCATCGGTGAGCGTCTTCAGGAATGCAACAAGATCTGCGACGTCAGACTCATTCAACCCAAGGCCAGGTTTAAGACTGAATTGGAGCAAGACGTCGACAGTTGATGATTGCTTCACACCCGATGAGTAGTGTCGCACAACTTCTTCAAGTGTCGTAAAGCGTCCATCATGCATGTAGGGGGCCGTCACTGCGATGTTGCGAAGAGTTGGAACCTTGAACTTTGCGCGGTCGTATGGATCGTTTGTCACGCGTTCACGTCCAATGTCCATGAACGACGCGTCGTCATCGAGTCCGTTATTCATGAAGCGATCATTCGTGAAGTTCGGTCCGCCATGACAGTGGAAGCACTCGCCTGACTTTACCTTACCCGTTGGATCGAACTCGCTGAAGAACAGATTCCGTCCGCGTTCTTCTTGCTCTGTAAATGATGCTTCGCCGCGCTGGACTTTATCCCACTTGCTGTTGCCGGAGACGACGGTGAGCATGAACTGCTCCATCGCAATACCCATGCGTTCGGTAGTGATTGTGTCCGAACCGAATGCGCGAATGAACTGATCACGATAGGCAGACTTTGACGAAAGTGTGCGGACAGCGTTCTCGAGCGTGTTATCCATCTCGAGTGTATCGATGATGGGATGGAGTGCTTGTTGACGGAGCGTCGACACGCGACCATCCCAGAAGAATCCGCGTCGGTGCCAACCAAGATTGACGATGGACATTGCTTGTCGTGTTCCGGCCAAACCACGGATACCGATGCTATACTTTCGCTTGTCTGATAATCCGTCTGACTGGATGTGGCATGAAGCGCAACTCTGCGAACCGTCACGCGAGAGAGCTGGTTCGTAAAAAAGCATGCGTCCAAGTTCTACACGTTGCTGCGTGAGAGGATAGTCAGTTGGCAATGGCATGGATTGAAATCCATACGGAAAGCTCGCTGGATCGACCACATATGGTGTTGGATCAAACTCCGGAGTTGGCACTGGTGCTGATGTGTTTGTACACGCCGCAAGAATGCAGGCGCACGCCAGGGGGAGAAGCAGTTTCATGGTCGGAACCGTGGATCTGTGAGAAAACCATCATCGGTGAGACTGTGCAGAAACGCCTCTAGGTCGGCACATTCGTCGTCGCGCAGTCCGAGAGGGACGATGCGCGCGTCGGTAGCGGGGTGACCCATTCCACCGCGATTATAGCGATCAATCACGTCTCGAAGTCCAGATATTGAGCCATTATGCATGTAGGGCGCAGTTACACCAACGTTGCGCAATGACGGCACCTTAAACATGTATCGGTCAGATTCGCTGTTCGTTACGCGATACCTTCCCACGTCCGTGTAGCTCGCGAGTGCACCATTGTTTGCGAACTCATGGGTAGTGTAGAGGACCCCACCATGACATGTGGAACACCCTGTACGATTGCTCATGAACAGCGCGCGCCCGCGCTCCTCCTGCGCTGTTAGGCGGTTCTGATCTGCGCGTGATCGACCACTGACAAGTGTTCGTTCGAAGCACGCAATCGCACGCGTGATCACATATGCATCCACATCGCGTCCGTAGGCACTTCGACTCAAGGATTGCAGCAATGTATCCCGCTGGATTCGCGCAACTACGTCGAGCATGTTCATATCGAATTCGTCGTGCTCTTGCACGGGCACAAGCACTTGCATCTCCAAGGTTGGTACGCCGCCCTCACGCATGAAGTACGGTTGGTATCCAACATTTGCGAGCGATGGTGCATTGCGGCGTCCCACGCGTCCATCAACGCCGATGCTTGTTGCTCGACCATCGCTAAAGGCTAACGCCGGATCGTGGCACGACGCACACGATACGGTTCGTGTACGCGAGAGCTCGTTGGAGTAAAACAGCATCGTTCCCAGGCGCACACGCTCGGGCGTAGGCTGGTTGTCTGCCGGATATGCTTGTTCTGGGAAGCCCGGAGGGACATCCACGAGTTTGATTGGTGGCTCTACGGTATGCTCGGTCGAACAACTTGTCGCGACCAGCACAAGCGCAATCAGACTACCGAAGAAGGATAACCGGAGCATGGTGTGTACGACCTGAAGCGGTGGTGACCACTAACGTGTATGTTCCCGATGCTTGCGCTGAGAGATCCCACGTGGCACGCGCTTGCTTTGCAATTGGAAGGACAATCGACGAGCCACATGCGTCGATCAACATTGCTGTCGACACTACGTCGTCGTGCAGATCCACGGATACTGTATTCGTCGATGGTGTTGGCCACACGGCAATTGCTGACGTCACCGTGCGCTCTGACACGCTTGTCGATGGTGACGAAAACACGCGTGTTGCCATGTTGTTGGACATAAGGATAGTTTCTTCACCAAGGCCGTGGAAGATCAAACCAAACGCCACATCGAGTCCGGTGAACAACTTACTGTACTCTGCTGTGAGCTGCAGCTCAATACCCGTTGGGGTAGGAACAGCATGCACAGGCATGGTGATTTTCCGATAAAGCTCATTACCAACCGTGTGTACCTGTACGTCGGCAGACACAACCGTCGCCGATGTGCCTGCTGAACCCTCAACGGCGAGGAATCGATACCCTGCGGCCCAACCCCAATGCATGGTCGGGTTCTTGAGCGCAAGCGGGTGCTCTGGCGGATAGATTGTCGGATCGAGGTGGTTTCGCTGTCTATCGACGCCAACGTGGAACTCAAGTGCTTCCACATTCGCCACGTCAACCGAACCCAGCGGGTATTTATCCCGCGATAACGCATCGACCAGCACGTACAAATCCTTCAGCTGCGTTCGCTTTCCACCGTCGTGGATCACGGTAATCTCGGCCAAGTAGTACTTCAGGAATCGCGGTTTGAAGTACCAAGCCCCATTATCCATGGAGTACGTTGTGCCCGCTTGGACGACTTCACCCTGCATACGGTGGTCGATTGCCAGCGTGAGATCGCCCGCCGAGGCAGATACGGCGCTCAGGGCGAGGGATAGGAGCAACAGGAACGTGCGCATAGGAACCGGGAGAGGGTTGGATGGGATGAAAAGTTACGGTAATTGCACATACAAATCACGTGCTGGAAAGCCCCCAAACCCGTAGTTTGTACAGGTCTCTTTGTCACCAGAAGGATTAACAATGTTGCGGTATGCAGCCGATTGGCGAACAATTGCGTACATGGTAGTGACAACTGCTGTGTTTGTGCTTCAGTGGACTGTTGTTGGGTTTCACCCAGCGCTCTACGTGTTCTACCTCTTCCTCTCGATTGCGGTCACGGTGATTGCACACAACCACAATCACCTGCCGATGTTCAAGGGGCAATTGTTGAATACCCTCACTGACTATTGGCTGACGGTGTTCTACGGTTTCCCTGCGTTTGCATGGATTCCAACGCACAACATGAACCACCACCGCCTTAACAACAAAGAGGGCGACTACACAATTACGTACCGCCTCACCGAGAACAACACACTGTTGATGCTGCTGCTCTATCCTACGATGAGCTCATACTATCAGCAGAAGCCAATCCGTGACTATCTCAAGAACCTTTGGCGCGGTGATCGTCGCAAGTGGGCGTTGGCAGCCGGACAGTATGCGTTCCTTGGTATCTGGATTGCCGCGTTTCTGATTCTGGACTGGCAGAAGGCACTCCTGTATGTGATCATTCCACAGCAGGTTGGTCTTTTCGCGGTGCTCGTATTCAACTACGTGCAGCATGTGCACGCTGATGAAGAATCACAGTGGAATCACTCGCGCAACTTCACAGGGTGGCTCAACCTCCTGCTGTTCAATAACGGCTTCCACACAGTGCACCACGATCGTGCAGGAACGCACTGGAGCAAGACACCTGAAGCACACGCAGCAGTTGCACAGAACATTGATCCAGCTCTCATTGAGAGGAGTTTCTGGTGGTACATTCTCCGCGTGTATTTCCTCGCCCCGTTTGTTCCGAAGTTCCGCACACACTCGATGCGCCTCGAGCGCATGGAACGCAGCGCAGCCTGATCATGCGAGTGCTAGCACTTGTCGCAGCGTTATGCATGAGCACCGTAGGCGCATATGCATCAATCGATTCCTGTCTGCAGACTCTACGTCCCCACCTGACTATCGGTGAGAAAGATCTGCTTGATGTTGAGGAACGATGGTCAGACATGACCAAGCTTACAGGTGAAGACCGCGAGGAGTTCTTGTTCTTCGCTGGATTCGAGGATTCGACAGGAACAGTTCCATCGTCCATCGACGCATATGCGATCGTCTCCTGTACATCTAGCGAGGCCACAGGCGGTATCGTTGTGAAACTGGTGTACGTCAAGGGCATTGAAGGCACGAAGGACGAGAACGTCTACCTCGTGACCATGAAGAATGAAATGTATGCATCGAAGTTTCAGATCGCATCCCTTCAAGCCAGCTGCGAAGGCACGTTCCTTCGCGCATCGTCAATGAACGACGATGGTACGATTTCCGTCGGTCAGCTCTTCCATGTGTTTGACTGTGAAACCGATAAGTTTCAGAGCACCGAAACGCAGCCGACATTGACCGTGCGCATTCGTCCAAATGGGACGATCTCGCAGGGACCGGATAATTCTGCGCCAACAAAACGTTCAGACGATTGACGCGCCTGTCGCAGGGATTACTTACCGTTGAGTGACCAGTCAAAATCGCTGAACTCAACCGTCCATCGCGCGCTACCATCTCCCGTTGCAATCGTTGCATCATACCATGGCAGGACAACTGCTACCAGTTGTTCGTAGGTAGTTCCGATTGCTGGGAGGTTCCACTCGAAGATTCGCGACAGCACCATGCGATGCTCGGCAACATTCACTGTGTTGAGCGACGCGTCACGTACAAATCGCGTCGCCTGCTCCGATAGCTGTGCATCGAGTGTTGATGCTTCATACGCGCGCGTTGGCAGGGGTGGACACCCGCGAGCTGCAAAGCAGAGCGCTGTGTAGATGCGATGATCGCGCAGTGGTGCAAGGTGCTCGATGACGATCGACCGGAACGAGTACATCACCGAACCAACCTGAAACATTGGACGGTCCACTATCTGTCCATTGTCTAACTCGCGGATCGATGCAAGTGGGTAGTTGTCGCACACGAGCTTCATTGCAAATGCATTGTAGGCATTGATCCAAAACGCCTTCTGCTGTTGTGCAGACATCGTGTCAGGCCGAGACGTAGAGAGAGCCGTGAGGTACATTGCAAATCGTCGGTCACGCTTCACGCCCTTGTAGTCAATTCGTCCACCTGACACATGCGACGTAAGTACCGACGTCAGTAAGCCGTGCTGCGGATCACCATCGGCTGCTCGCATGGTCGTGCAGAGTACGACGAGGAATAGGATGGTCGTGATCAGCTTCATAGAGCGCGTGCTAACACATCGTTCATCGTCTTTGCAACACGGTAATACTCGGTCAGAGTCTTGATACATGAGTCCGACGTAAACACCGACTTCGGTATCGTCGCCCAAACGTAGAATTGCTTCTTGCGCACAAGGGGCTCCCGAACAACGGCCTCGCGAAACTCTGCCGGGAGAATCTTGCTTTCCTCTCCCAGGAGTTCGCCATACAATTTCTTGAACAACGGATCCGTAATTGCTGCGCGTAGATCGGCCCCCTCGTGAAGAACAAGGTCACGAAGTGCGGGAAGCTCCTCCTTGTTGGGCATATAACTACCAGCGGCGATTGCTCCACCAGCCGTACCCACCTCGAGGTAGACACCTGGAAACCCCATCGCCTTCTTTCCGCGGAGATTCAGGTGTGCGGCCATCTGCACCTTATACGGCGTCTTATCAGCGGAAAATCGAATGTCGCGATTGATGCGATAGATCACATCAGACGGAGTTGCATGCAGTGTTGGTTCGATCGATTGCACGGATGTAATCCATGCTGATACCATTGCATGGAACGGACGCTTCACATCGTGTTCGTAGCGCGATCTATTCTCATCAAACCAAGTCTTTGCATTGTTCTTGGTGAGATCACGAAAGAAATTGAAGTATGCTGATGTGAGCATGGACTTATTCGGTGTCGTTGAATTCGTATTCGTAGATGTCGTGTGCATGATCACCTGGATCGATCTTGATTAGATCTTTCAGGTTTCCAGTGTGTAGATCATAAATCCAACCGTGGATCATTGGACGCTGACAACGTTTCCATGCGTGTTGCACGAATGAGATATCGGAGATGTGGTGCACTTGCTCGATCACGTTGAGCTCAACGAGTCGGTTGTAGCGTAGCTCCTCATCCGCAATTGCATCAAGTTCTGTAGCGTGAAAGCGATATACGTCCTTGATGTGTCGCAACCACTTGTTGATGAGTCCAAGATCTTTTCGAGACATCGCAGTGC
This sequence comes from uncultured Melioribacter sp., assembly GCA_964432155.1. Classification (GTDB taxonomy): domain Bacteria; phylum Bacteroidota; class Ignavibacteria; order Kapaibacteriales; family Kapaibacteriaceae; genus UBA10438. The sequence goes on from CAYSMF010000018.1 coordinate 13,594, forward strand.
GTACACCGCCGCAACCGTAATGTCCGCAAACGATGATGTGCTTTACCTGGAGTACGTCTACAGCGTACTGCAGCACACTGAGAATATTGAAATCTGTGTGGACCACGAGGTTGGCAACATTGCGGTGCACAAACAACTCGCCAGGCTGTGTACCAGTGATGTCTTCAGCAGGGACGCGACTATCAGAACAGCCGATCCACAGATACTCAGGAGTTTGTGCTGATGCTGATGCGGTAAAGAAGTCCGATCGCACGTCGAGTCGATCCTGTACCCACGCTTTGTTGTTCAGCAGTAGACGGCGATAATCTTCCATGTCATGGCTTTCCGTGTTTATCACTGTAGTTGTGATAGGTGATCGTGATGCTACGGTGCTTCGCGAGTTCGCTGTAATCCGCGATTGTCTCATAGATGTCGTGGTCGATGTACAGTGCCTTTGTTCCATCGATGATCAGGTGCGCACCATCGGGTATCTGGACAAGGCTCGACTTGAGCATCACGTTTTGAATGAAGGTCATGTCCTTGTTGAATCGCAGCAACCACGTGCGATCATCGTGAACAAGCGTAATCGAGCGACGATGGTATGAGCGAACCACAAAGAAGACTGACGCAAGAAGACCAATTCCAACTCCAAGGAGAATATCCGTTGCAACGATGGCAACAAACGTCACGATGAATGGAAAGAACTGCGGGATGCCTTCATGCCACATCGAGCGGATGAGCTTGATCGACGACAGCTTGTACCCAACAATCAGCAGGATTGATGCGAGGCATGCCAGTGGGATGAGGTTGAGGACTGTTGGAACCAGGAGGACCGTTACGAGGAGGAGTACTCCATGTACGAGTGACGACAACCGTGTAACACCGCCCGCGTAGACGTTCGCCGATGATCGCACGATGACCGACGTGATTGGAATACCACCAATCAAACCGCTGACAGCATTTCCGATGCCCTGCGCATAGAGTTCGCGGTTTGTATTCGAGATACGCTTTTGTGGATCCATCTTGTCGACGGCTTCGACAGACAACACTGATTCGATGCTTGCAATTGCAGCGATCGTGATGGCAACCATCCACACGTCGAGTCGTGCCACGGCAGACCATTCAGGGAAGACAATCTGGCTGGCAACATCATGGAGTGACGTGAAGACTGGAAGTGACACGACATGACCAAGCTCTGCAGTAAGCTGCCAGTCGGGCCGAACGATACCGAAGAACATATTGAGCAGCGTTCCAACAACCACACTGAGGAGTGCGCCAGGTATGAGCTTGGCCCAACGTGCATCGCGCAGACGAGGGTGATCCCACAGGAGCATGATGGCAACGCATACGATCGTAATCAGCACGGCGCCCGGCTGAAGCACGTCAGCTTGGAGGGCGCGCACAGGATCGAGGAAGATGTTGATCCATTCCGAGCCGGCGAATGCGACCTCTTCATCGGTAAATCCCTGCCGGTCGTATCCCACAGCATGTGGCAGCTGTTTGAGAATGATCGTTAAGCCAATCGCAGCAAGCATTCCCTTGATCACGCTGTGGGGAATGAAGCTTCCCAACGAACCAGCTCGAGCAATGGCGATGACGATTTGCAGAAGTCCGGCCAGCAGGATCGACGTGAGAAAAACCGGAAACGATCCAAGGGAGATGATGGCCGACGCGACAATCGACGCGAGGCCTGCGGCCGGACCTGATACGGAGAGTTCTGATCCGGAAAACAGCGTTACGATAATCCCGCCCACAACCCCGCCAAGAACGCCTGCGAAGAGCGGAGCACCAGATGCGAGTGCAATGCCAAGGCAGAGTGGCAGAGCCACCAGAAATACGACCACACCAGCAGGGATATCCTTGCTTGCATGAGCCAGGGATGGGACTGAAATCGAGTAGTTCCGCATCACACAAACTACAACCTCAACCGCGCTTCCACGCGCTGTAGCCCGTATGTTTGTAGCAAGGAGTTACTACTATGTCGACATTCTCATTTGACTTCATCAGCGAAGTCGACCTCCAAGAAGCCGATAATGCCATTAACCAGGCACGGAAGGAGATCGAACACCGCTACGACCTCCGTGGTTCAAACTGCGAGGTCGAACTCAACCGCAACGAAAAGAGCTTTGTTGTTCGCGCCGATGGCGAGCATTTCATTACCGCCGCGATGGAAATCATCAAAAACAAGATGATCAAGCGGGGTATTAGCGTGTTGGCGCTCGACGAACAGAAGGTCGAGCTCCTCAGCGGTAAATCCGTCCGCCAGACCGTGAAGCTTAAAGCCGGACTCTCGCGAGACGACGCCAAGAAGATTACTACGATGGTCAAAGAGCAGAAAATGAAGGTTACCGCACAGATCGTCGACGATAAGGTGCGGGTGACAGGGAAGAGCAAGGACGACCTGCAGGCCTGTATCCAGGCTGTACAGGCCGCCGACCTCGGCTTCCCTGTGCAGATCGACAATCTGCGATAGCCCCCTGCATTTTTCCGATATTTGCACCCTTGCTTAACCCTGGAGTTTACGTGGATCTGTTTCAGCGCTGTCGCGATTTCACACGAGCCGACGAAGTAAAGGCCGCAGGCCTCTATCCGTATTTCCGTCCCGTTGAAGAGAACGAGGGACCGGTCGTGACGCTTGAAGGACGTCAGGTCATCATGGCTGGCTCGAACAACTACCTTGGTCTAACCGCACACCCGAAGGTGAAGCAGGCTGCTAAGGATGCGATCGATCGTTACGGCACTGGTTGCTCAGGCTCGCGATACCTTACGGGTACAATCAACCTTCACGTTGAACTCGAAAAGCGTCTTGCTGCCTTCCTTGGTACAGAAGACGTACTCCTCTTTTCAACGGGGTACCAAACTGCACTTGGCGTCATCTCTGCGCTTGTGTCGAAGGGCGATTACGTGATCTCCGATAAGGAGAATCACGCTTGTATCATCAATGGCTGCTTGCTTGCAAAGGGCGGATTCTCCGAGTTCGTTCGCTACAAGCACAACGACATGGAAGATCTCGAGCGTGTTCTGCAGCGCATTCCTGAAAGTGCCGGCAAGCTCGTCGTCACCGACGGTGTGTTCTCTGTCTCCGGTGAGCTCGTGAATCTCCCAGACATGATCGCTGTGTGCGAGAAGTACGGAGCTCGCGTCCTCGTTGATGATGCGCACGCAACAGGTGTTGTTGGCGTGGGCGGACGTGGCACGGCATCGCACTACGGATTGGTTGATAAGACCGATCTCACAATGGGTACGTTCTCGAAGACGTTTGCATCGCTCGGTGGCTTTGTCGCCGGACCAGAGCGTGTGATGAATTACATCAAGCACCATTCGCCAGCATTGATCTTCAGCGCATCGCCAACACCAGCTTCGGTGGCAGCAGCGCTCGCAGCACTCGATATCCTCGAGGCAGAACCAGAACGCATTGATCGCTTGATCAGAAACGCTGATAAGATGCGCAAGGGCTTTACAGACCTTGGGTTCAACGTTATTGACTCACGCACGGGCATTGTGCCAATCGTCGTCGGCGACGCCGAGCTCGCACTGGTCTTCTGGCGCAAGCTGTACGACAAGGGCATCTTCGTCAATGCCTTCGTTCCACCAGGAGTTCCGCCAAATCTGTCGATGATGCGCACCAGCTACATGGCAACACACGAGGATGAGCATCTTGATGCAATCCTCAATGCATGTCAAGAAGTTGGTATTGAACTCGGTCTCATCTCCGCGTAAGGGGCTCCATGCAGATTACACGATTTGAACGCGGTCTGCACGATCGCGTCGCCATTGTTACCGGAGCAGCCGTTGGCAATGGTCGTGCATTCTGTGAACGTCTTGCCGAAGAAGGCGCAAAGTTGGTAATTGCCGATGTAGAGAGTGCCGCAGCGACGGAAGCAGCCGTGCGCGCGCTCGGCGGCGAAGTCGTGTCTGTGCAAGCTGATATGACGGTGCCAAGCGATGTGGAACGTGTGGTGGCTACAGCCATTGAAACGTTTGGGCGCATCGACATTCTGGTGCACAACGTCGGACACTACAGCGAGGAGCCATTCGAGCTGTTGTCGTACACAGAGTGGAAACGCACGCTCGACATTACGCTCGACTCGATGTTCCACACCGTGCGGGGTGTCTTGCCGCACATGAAGCGCGCTGGATTTGGGCGTATCATCACGTTCTCAAGCGACACTGTGTGGCTTGGAACACCGTACCTCACGCATTACGTCACGGCGAAGATGGGTGTGATCGGCTTCACGCGATCACTTGCGGCAGAGGTCGGGAAGTATGGGATCACCATCAACACGGTTACCGTAGGGTTGACGGCCACGCAGAACGTCAGCAGCTCCAGCACGATGAGTCCGCTCCTCGAGCACATCATCCCTGCGCAGGCCGTACACCGCGCCGACGAACCCGAGGATATCGCCAATGTCGTGGCGTTTTTGGCCCTTCCGGCGTCGGGGATTATTACTGGCCAAACAATCAATGTTGATGGTGGCGTAGCGCGTCACTGATCCAACGGAACCGGTGCGTAAATTCCAGTCCTGTTTTATCTGGAGTTCCGCAATGCACCGTTTTGTACGACTTCTCTCTGTTATCACGCTGCTCGTGTTGAGCATGAGTGCAGCCAAGTCAGGCGAAGGTGATACGATCATCGTGAAGACACTCACGTTTGACGACATTACCAAGCGCTCAGGAACGTGGTTGTTCCCGCCCCCTGGCCGCTACGAGAAAGTCCTGATGCAGTACACACTCAAGTGTGATCCGCGCACAACACAGGATCAGTATCCGTGTGGTGAGTGGGACTATTTGACGTACACGATGCTGCGCGACTCAACAGGTGAGTTCGATTCAACACGTCGCACGCAGGTGAATTTCCGCGTGCGTGGTGGCACACCAGATTCGTTCGCATATCGCTCGTCGTTCATCGATGCAAAGCGTCGCTTCCGTACAACGTCGGCTACGCGCACAACGCAAGGTGACTTCATCACCATTGGCACCGGTTCGCAGGGCAATGGCGCGATTATCAAGCCAGGTGGTGGACGCATGCGTTTCATCTGGAAGGCGTCGGAGCTCACGGCCGCTGGTATGTCTGCTGGCTCGCTCTGTGGTATCCGCGTACAGTCGACAAAGGCTGTTGCCGAAGCAAAGGTCTTTACCGTGCGGATGCAGAACGTTGCTAATGCAACACTCGCAAAAGTGTTCCGCAACGATGAAGGCACAACGGTGATTCGTCGCTCGATCGCTCTTGCAGAAGGCGACAATCATCTGCCATTCTCAACGCCATTTGCATGGGACGGCACCTCCGACATTGTTGTGGAGTTTGCATGTCTTGATGCAACAACAACAGCAAACATCAAGGCTGACGGTGCAGCAGGCCTGGCAGATGTCGGTGGACGTAAGGCGTATCGCTTTACGGCTGGCGATCGCATTGATGTACCGGGTGAAATCGGACAGAGCATCACAAATGAAGTCACGATCTCGTACTGGTGCTGGGGTGATCCACTCAAGATGCCACGTGCACACAACACGCTCGAAGCATACGACGCACAAGGACGTCGCGTAATCAACATTCACGCACCGTGGGATAACGGTACAGTGTATTGGGATTGCGGCTACAACCCTGCTGACGGCGCGTACGATCGTATCGAGAAGAACACGATCCCGGAAAACTGGGAAGGTCGCTGGAATCACTGGACCTACGTCAAGACCAAGACCGGCGTGATGCGCATCTACCTCAACGGAACACTGTTCCATGAAGGCAATGGCAAGACACGCGCAATGAATGGCATCACAAGGTTTGTGATTGGCTCAGGGGGCTCAGGTTCGTACGAAGGTCTGCTCGACGAGATCCAGGTATGGAACGTCGCGCTCGACGAAGCGATAATCAAGAGCTACATGAATCGCCAAATCGACGACGCACATCCGAACTATGCAAAGCTGATTCTCTACTATCACGGCGAATTGGACAACGATCCGCTGGTTGCGCGCGATGCATCGCCATCAGGCCTGCACGGTGCCAAGTTTGGCATTCCTACAACAGAGGTTCTTCCGATGGACTACCTCGGCTACCTCACGCAGGTGAGCACGTCGCGTCCAACACTCGCATTTGAACTTGGCAATCTCACGACAACAACTGCACGCGTCGATGTCGACGCTGTAACAGAGCCTCGCCGCACATCAGTTGTGCTCTACGAGCGTCCGGTACAGCCACGCATTTACCGTGAGGATGCAGCAGATCATCCATCGATTCCTACAGACACGTTGCTGGTGCAAGAGGCCGGCAAGCTGTACACGTACGACGAGGCAGGACTTGCTGTGGACTCGACTGTTGTCGCAGCAGAGACCACACTCCGCAAGCAAGAGATGCCATACTTCAGTTCAATTGTTGACTTCGAAATCGGTCGCTACATCACGCCATATGGTATCGGACTTGACCTTGGTCCGAAGGGATTCCGCTGGGAGTACGACGTCACAGACTTTGCACCACTGCTTCGCAACAACGTCACACTGTCGGCAGGTAATCAGCAAGAGTTGATTGACTTGACCTTTATGTTCATCAAGGGTACGCCGTCGCGTGATGTTAAGCAGATCGATCAAGTGTACTACGAGCGTGGCGCACAATTCACTGCCGTACTTGAGAATAAGGTCGCGCTTGCACCCGTCGATGTTGCCTTGAACAAGAATGCATCTACGTTCCGTCTGAAGGCAGTAACAAGTGGTCACGAATTCAGCAACGAAACAAACTGCGCTGAGTTCTGCCCGCGTAATCACTTCATCAACGTCAACGGACAAGAACGATTCACGTGGCGTCTGTGGACGGAGTGTGGTGACAATCCTGTGTTTCCGCAGGGCGGTACGTGGTTGATCGACCGTACGGGATGGTGTCCAGGTGCACCAGTCGATCTGTACGAGTTCGAGCTCACACCGCATGTGAAGGGCGCTTCGACAGTAAATCTCGACTACGGCGTGAAGAAGGAAGCTGCAAACGAGCTATGGGGTCGCTGGGAAGTATCGATGCAGCTCATCGGCTACGGCGCACCAAACTTTGCGAAGGATGCAGCAGTTGTTGATGTGATCTCGCCGAATTCATGGGAATACTTTGGTCGCTTGAATCCAATCTGCGGTGAGCCTGTGATCGTGATCGCGAACAATGGTTCGACGCCGATGACGAAGTGCACGATTGAATACGAAATCAATGGTGGTGCGAAGTCGACATACAACTGGACGGGAAATCTTCAATTCCTTGGTCGCGACACGGTAGTTCTTCCTGCACCAGCATGGCCGTCTACATCAGGTATGTCGTCGTTCGTCGTGCGCACTGTGCTCGATGGTGATGAGTATGCGAACAACAACACCCGGACGACATCGTTTGTGATGCCACCGGTGTATTACAGCGATCTGCAAATCAACCTTCGCACAAACAAGCAAGCCGAGATCCAATACACATGGCGTCTCAAGAAGACAACGGGTGAAGTGATTGGTCAGGGTGCAAACCTCGAGAGTGAGAAGACCTACACGTACGATTTCAATCTTGCGAACGGCTGCTATGACTTCGAGCTGGTGAATAAAGAAGGCGTCGGCCTCGACTTCTGGTTCTATCGCTCGCAGCTTGGTAGCGGCAGCCTGAGCTTCCGTTCAGGTGGAAGCACGATCAAGACCTTTGAGCCAGACTTTGGCAACAAGGCATGGATGCAGTTTACAGTGGCATCGAAGCCAACGATCGCAACAAGCACCGACAGCGTCCGTTGGGAGCTCCCATCGCCAAGTCGTGCGGAACGCACATTTGTGATCCGTGCTGCAAACGACGTTCCGCTTCGTGTCGACAGCTTGACAATCTTCTCTGTGCGCAAGCACTTCTTCCTCGTATCAACGTCGAAGCAACTTCCTGCGACACTGCAGCAAGGTGACTCGATTGTCGTCACGCTTGCCTTTGAACGTCCAGATGCCGGTACAACATCGGGCTCGATCCGTGTGTATTCGAATGACGAACGCAATTCGGCAAAGCAAGTGCGCTTGGTTGGCGTCGTTGGAACAACAGATGTTGATGAGGATGTCATCGAACCAAGTATGGTCGTTGTCGGCGACGTTGTGCCGCACCCTGTGCGTGATCACGCAACGCTCCGACTCCAAGTCTATCGCGAAGATCTGTTGGCCAATGCGCAAATCATTGTGCGCGACCTCGTTGGACGTACTGTTGCCACGATGCACTCTGGTGCGCTCGTTGCCGGTGAGCACGCATTCGCAATTCCAACGTCGCTTCCAGTTGGCTCCTACATGATTTCCATCGAGTCCTCTGTTGTGCGTCAGACGATCCCACTTGTGATCGCACAGTAAGGCGATTCATACTTCATGAATGCACTTCGCTTTCGAACGTCGCTCGAACCGGTAGATGCGTCAATCATCTACCGGTCGGGCGATCCACAGGATCCCCGCATCGGGGACCTTTGTGTGTATGATGTGAAGGCGCTTACCGAAGCGCCGCTGATGATTGCAATTCTTGGTGTTCCCCAGGATATCGGAGTTGAGCGCAATGGCGGTCGTGTTGGCTCGGCTGCTGCGCCAAGTGCAATTCGTCGAGCGCTCACGAAGCTCACACCAACAGCCTTTCTTCCTGCGTTGCGCAATGGTAGTCTTGCGCTGTGCGATCTCGGTGATATCGATACGGCGGGTAAGACGCTCGAGCAGATTCATGACGAGCATCACGACATCGTTGTGCAGCTCGTGAAACGTGGAATTGTTCCGATCATCATCGGTGGCGGACATGATTGTGCGTGGCCAACAGTGCGAGCGTTGTCGTCGGTGGGAACAGCATTCGGCGTGATCAACATTGATGCACACACCGATGTACGTCCGCTCAAGGATGGTCGTTCACATAGCGGTTCGCCATTTCGACAGATGCTCGATATGCAGGACTCCAAGCTTGTGCCCGGTGGCTTCGTGGAGTTTGGTATCCAAGCAACGTCGGCATCGGCCCATCACATTGCTGATATCCGTGATGCCGGCATGCACGTCATGATGCTCGATGAGATCCGTCACGAGGGAATCGACGCCGCCTGGCATCGAGCGTTGCGTCATGCCGCTGCATCAGGTGCCACGTACGTGTCAGTCGACATGGATGCCTTCGCCTCGGCCTATGCGCCCGGCGTAAGCGCTCCAGCAGCAGACGGCTTTACCCCTGCCGACCTGCGTCCCTGCCTCCGTCATGCAGCCGCATCCGGTTCGTTGATTGCGCTTGACCTTGTCGAAGTGAATCCGACCTACGACCTTGATGGACGTACGGCGAAGCTGGCAGCCCAGCTCATCTGCGACGTGATCGACGGATTGGCCACAACTCGTGGCGCAAAGTCGTAGTTTTGCTGCCTATGGCAGTATTCGAACCCCAAAAAATCATCTTTAGCATGGTCGGTGTTGGCAAGATCTACAAGCCAAACCGCCAGGTTCTCAAGGACATCTATCTCAGCTTCTTCTACGGAGCGAAGATTGGTGTACTTGGTCTCAACGGAGCAGGTAAGTCCACGCTCCTCAAAATCATTGCTGGTCTCGACGACGAGTACGTTGGTCAGATCACCAAGAACAAGGACGTCACCTTCGGCTACTTGCCGCAGGAACCCGAGCTCGATCCCGAGAAGACTGTTCGCGAAGTCGTTGAAGAGGGGGCTGCTGCAACTGTGCAGCTGCTTCGTGACTACAACGCGATCAGCGAGAAGTTCGCCGAGCCTGATGCAGACTATGAAGTGCTGATGGAGCAGCAAGCGAAGCTTCAAGAGAAGATCGATGCGATTGGCGCATGGGATATCGACTCGAAGCTCGACATGGCGATGGACGCGTTGCGCTGTCCGCCCCCTGACACGAAGATCGGTGTGATCTCTGGTGGTGAGCGCCGTCGCGTCGCACTCGTACGATTGCTGCTGCAGAAGCCAGACGTGCTCCTGCTTGACGAGCCAACGAACCACCTTGACGCTGATAGCGTCGCATGGCTTGAGCGCCACCTGCACGATTACGAAGGCACCGTGATTGCGGTAACGCACGATCGATACTTCCTCGACAATGTTGCTGGCTGGATTCTTGAGCTCGATAACGGACAAGGTATTCCGTTTGAAGGCAACTACACATCGTGGCTCGAGCAGAAGCAAGCACGACTTGCCCTCGAAGAGAAGCAAGAATCAAAGCGTCAGAAGGCCCTGAAGGAAGAGCTCGAGTGGGTACGCATGAATCCGAAGGGACGTCATGCAAAGAGCAAGGCGCGTATCAGTGCCTACGAGAAGCTTCTCGACGAAGAAACCGTCAAGCGTAACGAAGAGATGGAAATCTTTATTCCACCAGGACCACGTCTCGGCGACAAGGTGATTAATGCGAATGGCATTTCGAAGTCGTTCGATGATCGTCTCCTGTACGAGAACCTCAGCTTCAGTCTCCCACCTGGTGGTATTGTTGGCATCATCGGTCCGAACGGTGCTGGTAAGACAACGCTCTTCAAGATGATTACGGGACAGCTTCAGCCAGACAGTGGCACATTCGACGTTGGCGAAACTGTGAAGATCGGCTACATCGATCAGAACCGTCCGCTCGATCCCAAGAAGTCGATCTGGGAAGAAATCACGGATGGACTTGATGTGGTGATGCTCGGAACGCGCGAAGTGAATTCACGCGCCTACGTCTCGCGCTTCAACTTCAGCGGCAGTGATCAGCAGAAGAAGGTAACCCAACTCTCCGGTGGTGAGCGCAATCGTGTGCACTTGGCGAAGATGCTCAAGGAAGGGGCTAACGTGCTCCTGCTTGACGAGCCGACGAACGACCTCGACGTGAACACGTTGCGTGCCCTCGAAGAGGCGCTACAAGGATTTGCCGGTTGTGCCGTCGTGATTTCCCACGATCGTTGGTTCTTGGACCGCGTAGCGACCCACATTCTGGCATTTGAAGGCGACAGCCAAGTGGTGTGGTTCGATGGAAACTATTCGCAGTACGAAGAAGATCGTCGCAAGCGCCTTGGCATCGACGCCGATCGTCCACATCGCATCACATACCGGAAACTTACTCGCGACTAACGGAATTACGGATTCACAGTGATCAGGGAATATGTCATGAAGAGTGTGATTTGTCTCGTTGCATCTGCAGCGATGCTTACGGTTTCAGCACAGGCACAGCAAACACCAAACTTCAAAGCGCCGCCGGGATACACAACCAAGGTTGAGTCGGTCGTTACACGCTATGATTTCTCGAAGTTCAATCGCGAAGTCAACATTCCCCTGCAGCCATTCATCTGGCTGCCGTCATTGTTCCCAGCGGGTACGAAGACAACAACCAAGGTGAAGCCGGCAACGAAGGCGGCTACATCACTCTGGACATCATGGGAGACAGTACTCCCTGAGTTCGGTGCTCCATCACGCAAGGAAGCACAAGCATTCGAAGGACCAGATGGCGGTACGATTCTGTACTTCGAATGGAGCTCGCCATTGCCTCAGGAATCGCGCAAGAAGCTCTGCAAGATTCTCTACAATGCCGACGAAAAGCCTGCTGGTAAGGACACCAACGACGAGTGTATGCTCGGCGATACGTGGGTAATGATCTGGTCGTTTAAGAAGCCCCTTTCAAAGATCAAGGAAGCTCACCAGAAGTATACCTTCGAAACAGTTGGACGTGAAGCGCAGAAGTGGATGGAAGCCAATCCAGAGAAGGCAAAGAAGTTCCAACAAAACGCAAAGTGATTCTGTACTGCACCTGGGGAGGTATCAGATGATGATCCACTTGTCAACATTCGAACACGAAATGGAAGCCCAACTTGTTGGGTCGCAACTCCGTGAAGCGGGGATCGACTACAAGATTGAGGATCACAAGCTCGATGGGTTTCGCATCCTTGTGTTCGAGGACGATCTCGATGAAGCAAAGGAAATTCTCGAGGCACGTGCAATGGCCGATGATGATCTTCCGTCAAGCTTTGGGGTAGATGAAGACATCGACCTCGACGAATTCGAAGCCACGTAAGCGCTTCGCTGTTCCGTTAACGAACAACGCCCGCTCGCAGATGATGCGAAGCGGGCGTTGCTGTTTTCCGTGATTGACGGGTGATCGATGATCAACCCTTCATTGCCTTGCGAACCTTTTCATCGACGCTGTCGGCGAACTGCTTGAAGTTCTCTTCGAACAACTCAACGAGGTGCGCTGCCTGCTTGTCGTACGCTGCTGTGTCCGACCACGTGTTGCGTGGGTTGAGTACTTCTTCTGGTACGTCTGGACACGATGTTGGGATCTCGAGGTTGAAGAACGCATCCTTGACGAACGCAACGTTGTCGAGCTGTCCGTTGAGTGCAGCACGAAGCATTGCGCGTGTGTGCTTGATCTTCATGCGATGACCAACACCGTACGGACCGCCGCTCCAGCCTGTGTTCACCAACCACACCTTCGAGCCGTGTGCATTGATCTTATCGCGCAGCAGGTTGGCGTACACGCTTGGGTGATGCACCATGAACGGCGCACCGAAGCATGTTGAGAATGTTGCTGATGGTTCCTTCACGCCTGCTTCTGTTCCAGCAACCTTTGCTGTGTAACCACTCAGGAAGTGGTACATCGCCTGCTCTGGTGTGAGACGTGAGATAGGGGGCATCACACCGAACGCATCAGCTGTGAGGAACACGATGTTCTTCGGATGTCCACCACGATTGTCTGGTGCGATGTTCGGAATGTTCTCGCGTGTGTACGATGCACGTGTGTTCTCTGTGTGCACTTGCGAATCGAGATCGATTACACGTGTGTCTTCGTCGATGTCGACGTTTTCGAGAATCGTGCCAAACGTGCGCGTCAGACCGAAGATGATCGGCTCTGCTTCTGCGTTCAGGTTGATCACCTTTGCATAGCAACCACCTTCGTAGTTGAACACACCATCGTTGCTCCAGCCGTGCTCATCGTCGCCAATGAGTGCGCGCTCTGGATCTGTCGACAGCGTTGTCTTGCCTGTACCGGAGAGACCAAAGAAGAGTGCTGTGTCACCGGCTGGACCAATGTTGGCCGAGCAGTGCATCGACATCACGCCGAGCTTCGGCATGAGGTAGTTGAGCACTGTGAAGATCGACTTCTTGTTTTCACCGGCGTACGATGTGCCACCAATCAGCACCAGCTTCTGCTCGAAGCTGAGGATGATGAACACTTCGCTCAGTGTGCCATCAATTTCTGGGATCGACTTAAATCCAGGTGCTGTTACAACAGTGAAACCTGGAAGGAACTTCTCGAGTGCCGACTCTTCGGCCTTGATGAACATGTTCTGGACGAAGAGCGAGTGATATGCTTCTTCTTGGATGAAGCGCACGTTCAACGCATACTTCGGATCTGCACCGGCGACGAGGTCTTGAACATACACATCACGTCCTTGCAGGTATGCAAATACGCGAGCCTTGAGTGCATTGAACTTGTCTTCCGAGAACGGCTTATTGACCTTGCCCCACCACACGTCGCCCTTGCTCGACGCTTCTTCAACAACGAACTTATCATTCGCACGACGTCCCGTGTACGGCACGGAGTTCACACAGAGCGCACCGTGCTCGGAGAGGATTCCCTCTTCGTACATCAGCGCGTGCTCATACAGCTCCGGTGCTGTGAGATTGTAATTGATGTCGCCGAGATTGTGCAGCCCCATTGCAGCCAACTGAGCTGAAACGGTTTCAATCCGCGTGCTCATGAGTGTTCCTTGAAGATTCGAAATCGACAAATAGTTGTGCAAATATCGCTGTTTTCATCGTCGTGGACGAAATTGCGTGTGAAAACATGATGCATGCAGCCGCCGATTATCTCCGCAGTGACGATGTTGTGAACGACGTTCATGGCATTATCGCTCGTATTGCCGCCTCCGACGGACACGTCACACCCGCACTGGTGTCGGCACTGCGTGGCTCGGCAGACCCGAACATCTCCACGAATGCCCCCTTGCTCCTTGAGCTAGCGCAGGGTACGATGCGCGCTGAGCGACTTGGGAAAGGGGCTTCTGGGTGGCTGTTTACGTCGACCATGGCCGAACAGTGCACGCATCCCACGATTGCTGCGCATCACGCCGCCCCCTTTCAGGGCTGTGTATCCGTGCTCGAAATCTGTACCGGTGCCGGACGCGACGCAGCCGCGTTTGCGGGTGTGGTTGGTAGCGTAACGACGGTGGAGCAGGACCCGCTCGTGGCGGCGGTAACGCAGGGCAATCTGCACCGCTCCGGCATTGAGAACGTCCACATCTGCGTCGGTGCATGGCCACTCGATGATGTGTCTATGAACGCTGATGGTACGTGGGCAGATCCATCGCGCAGACGTGAGGGGGCTCGCACACGCGAAGCGGCGGCGTATGATCCGCCCCTTGCCTCGATTCCGCGCGAGGGTATTGTTGGGATCAAGGTTGGCCCCGGAGATCGCGTTACCACCGATGCTCCCGGAAACGAATACATCGGCTTCGGACGCGAGTGTCGAGAACGCATCATCTGGCGCTCTCCGCATTGCACCGGTACGCGCGTGACGCGTGTCGACGTTGGGTGTGTGTGGGAGCCGCAGCACGACGCAGAGCCAACGGTGTGCGCTCAACCAAGCATCATCATTGAACCACATAATGCCATCATTGCCAGCGGATGCGTCGGACCGTTTCTTGCTGAGCATCGCATTGGCGTGATGGATGCCCGCATCGCCTATGGTGCCTCCAACGACGACGTTGCCGCATCACCATGGTATCAACGATTTGCTGTGCGAGCAATCGAGCGTGGCGTGTCGGTGCGACGCATGCAGCAAGCCATTCGCGACTACGGGTGGGGTCCGACGACGATCTTCAAGAAGCGTGGATGGGATCGCAATCCCGAAGAGCTTCGCACACAGCTTCGCTTCACACCAGACGGACCCGTCGGTGTGGTACTTATCATGCGTGTTGGCGATGGACATCAGACCATCTATGCGAACGCGCTCGACGCCGAGTAGGCTGCGCTACTTCGCGCGTAGCGCGTCCCGTATCTCCTGCAGCACACGCAACTCCTCCGATGGCTCTGGTGGAGCAGGGGGCGGCGCAGGCACGTCCTTTGTACGACGCACTCGGTTCATCGCCTTCATCACGAGGAACATCACGGCGGCGACGATCAGGAAGTTGATCACGGCTTGAATGAACATTCCCCAACCAATGACCACAGCCCCTTTCCCATCGGGTCCGGCAGCCTTGATCGTGGTGGCGATATCAGTGAAGTTGACGCCGCTCAACAGCATGCCAATAGGTGGCATGAAGATGTTGTTAACAAGCGACGCGGAGATCGAACCAAAGGCACCGCCAATGACGACGCCGATGGCGAGGTCGACTACGTTTCCACGTGAGACGAACTCTTTGAATTCGGTGGTGATACTCATACGGGAAACTTACGACTTCGTCTGTGTTTCTGTGCATCCGCATGATTGTACAAGCTCGTTGCGCAAAGCGCTGCGCTGCTCCGGCGTCATCTCTGCGCAGCGCTGTGCTGCTGATGGCGTGCGCGTACGTGATACACCCGTAGCGCGACCATACTTGACGGCGAACACCAGGACGTAGGCGAAAGCTGTAATCCCAGTTCCCTCGAGGAACGTTAGGTGGTGCTGATGTCCTGTGACGTCAGCTAAGAGATCATTCCAGATCAGCATCACCATGAACCCATTACAAACAAGAAGCCCGCCGATGCTGACTGCGTACATCATCGAGCGGGCTGGTTTGGTCGTCAATAACGACATGGGATTCTTTGTTGGGTTAGTCGTTCACGGTATCGTAGAGCTCCTGGAGCTTCTTGCGAAGGTACAGAACTGCGTACCGTTTTCGGGCGAGAAGGGTGTTGATATTTACACCTGTCTCTTCGGACATCTCCCTAAACGAAACACCCTCGAATTCATTTTTCACAAAGACCCACTTTTGTTCGGCTGGAAGTTCCTCCAGACCCTCGACAACGGCTTCCCAGATCGTCTTGCGGACAAGATCTTCCTCGGGGTTGTACGAGAAGTCGCCCAGGAAGCGCTCCACGTGGTCCATTCCTTCGTCCTTCTGCTCGGTTGTGCCGAGGTCGGCGAAGCTGTCGGTGCGCTTCTTACGATACGAGTCGATGATCCGGTTTCGGACCGATGTGAATACCCATGATGCCAGATTGTCGATCGGCTTGTTTACGTCCTTGGACGCAGCAAGCACGTTGGCAAACACATCTTGGAGAATGTCTTCGGCTTCTTCCTGATTGCGTACCCGCTGGCGGATGAAGCCCAGATACTTCTTCCGATCTGTACGGAAGAGCTGTTCGATCTGCAATGCGAGATCCATGGCATTACTACCCTCAGTGGTGATACATCCACGTTCAGTCCAACGAGGACGTGGCGTTGCGATACCCGTCTTACGACGGAACTCAGTTGCCTTCATGGCACCTCCTGCTACGGATATGATGTAACTCTGACGAAATGTCAGAGGAACTGAAAAAAAGTCGTAGCAGTTATGCCATTATGTCCTGTGTTGGTGACCTGTTTGGTCAAGAAAGAGGTAGTGGTATTTCTATGCCAAATTTCCTTGTGTTGTGGATCGCTCGATCGTAGCCGGCATCAGCGTGACGCAAAATGCCCATCAAAGGGTCATAAGTCAATACCCGTGCCAACTTTTGTTCGGCTTCTGGAGTTCCATCGGCCACCACCACCATGCCTGCATGGAGGGAGAGGCCCATGCCAACGCCACCGCCGTGGTGCAGCGAAACCCATGTCGCGCCGCCAACGGCATTGAGGGCGAAGTTCAGGTACACCCAGTCGGCGACTGCATCCGAACCATCCTTCATCGCCTCTGTTTCGCGGTGTGGCGACGCCACGCTACCACAATCGAGGTGATCGCGACCGATCACGATTGGGGCTTTGACCTTGCCTTCGCGAACCAGATCGTTGAAGAGTTTGCCGGCCTTTGCGCGTTCGCCGTAGCCGAGCCAGCAGATGCGGGCAGGCAGACCTTGGTAGCCAATATGGTCTTGTGCTTCCTTGATCCACATGTGCAGGTGCTGGTTGTCGGGGAATAGATCCATCAGCGCCTGATCTGTTACACGAATATCTTCAGGATCGCCAGAAAGTGCGACCCACCGGAACGGCCCCTTGCCATCGCAGAAGAGTTCGCGAACGAACGCCGGCACGAAGCCAGGGAAGTCGAACGCATTCGTAACGCCGTCGAAATCGCGTGCAATGCCGCGGATGTTGTTGCCGTAATCAAACACCACGGCACCGCGTTCTTGGAAGCCGAGCATTGCGCGCACGTGTGCACCGATGCTGGCGTAGGACTGCTTCTGGTACGAGTCGGGATCGCTCACGCGAAGAGCATCTGCTGCCTCTTTCGACATGCCGGCAGGATAGTATCCGTGCAGCGGATCGTGTGCTGATGTTTGGTCGGTTACGACATCAGGAATAATGCCGCGCTCCAGCATCAGCGGAAGGATCTCTGCAGCATTGCCGACGAGACCGATCGAGATTGGTTCACGACGTTGTTGATGATCGCGGATCACTTCCAGTGCTGCGTCGAGATCGTGCATCTTGCGATCGCAGTAGCCGTCGCGAATACGCTTGTCGATGCGTTCTTCATCGATCTCGATACACAGTGCTGCTGCGCCCGCAATTGTTGCGGCAAGGGGCTGAGCACCACCCATCCCGCCGAGACCGGCGGTGAGCAGGAAGCGTCCGTGCAGCGAGCCACCAAAGTGCTGACGTCCGCACTCGGCAAACGTTTCGTACGTGCCTTGCACGATACCTTGCGTACCAATGTAGATCCACGATCCAGCGGTCATCTGACCGTACATCATCAGACCCAGCGCGTCGAGACGACGGAACTCATCCCACGTTGCCCACTTCGGAACAAGATTCGAATTCGCAATGATCACGCGTGGCGCGCCTGTATGCGTCTTCACAACGCCAACCGGCTTACCGCTCTGCACCAACAGCGTCTCGTCCACATCCATCGTGCGCAGACAACTCAGGATCGCATCGAAGGATTCCCAATTGCGCGCTGCCTTACCAAAGCCGCCGTAGACGATCAGATCTTCCGGCTTCTCGGCATTTGCAGGATCGAGGTTGTTTTGAATCATGCGATACGCTGCCTCGAGCTCCCAGTTCTTACAGTTGAGCGTTGAGCCGTGAGGTGCGTGGATGATGCGTGACATAGTGTGTTGGGTCGAATGGGTAGACAGTTCTTCGTCGGCAAAATTACTCGATCGCCGAACGATTCAGGGAGCGATAACGTTACTGTTGCGCATTTGGTTCACAGCATGGAGCGCATGGATATGGCAAATCGCATCATCATTTACGGTGGGACAGGGGGCGTAGGGGGTTCACTGGCACGACGTTGCACGCAGGCGGGCGCATCGGTGCACCTTGTAGCGCGACGTGAGGACCGTCTTGCTGAGCTTGCTGGCGAACTGCAGTGCACCTACACCAGTGGTGATGTGCGCGACGAAGCACTCTTCGAGCGCGTCATGCAGGATGCAGGAGCCCAATGTGCAGGTATTGCCTTCGCTGTAGGATCAATCCGTATTCGTCCGTTGCAGCGCATCACGGCGGCTGACATGATCGACGACTTTACTCTTAACGCCGTTGCTGCTGCGCGTGCCGTGCAAGCTGCACTACCAGCACTCAAAGCGCATGGCAACGCATCGGTTGTGCTCTTCTCCAGCATTGCTGCGCGACGTGGCTTTGCATCGCATGCATCAATCGCCATGGCAAAAGCCGCGGTTGAGGGTCTTACCGTTGCCCTTGCAGCCGAGCTTGCACCCGCAGTGCGTGTGAACGCCATCGCGCCGTCGCTTCTCGACACCGAACTTGGTGCAACAGTGGCAGCGTCCGACACCGCACGAACAGCAATCGCCAACATGCACCCACTCCCACGTCTTGGCACTGCTGACGATGTAGCGAGCATTGCAGCACACCTCCTATCAGCCGACGGCTCCTGGATGACCGGTCAGATCATCGGCGTTGATGGTGGCCGTTCTGTGGTGGTGAAATAAGGGGGGCGAGGGGGGGACGAACGTTCATCCCGCACGTAATGATGATGCACGCAATGATTCGCGGGCGATGCACACGTACTGTTCCACTATGCCATCTACCGTCATACCTGAGGTTGATGTAATGATAGCGTGTGTTTGTAATGAAATGGGGCGAGTAACAAACCACTGTTATTCGATGTGCGTGCGAGCGTAGTAGTTGAAGCGTTTACGAGCTACTGCGGTATCATATCGTCGTGACATCGTTGCTACACGGCAACGCATAACATCAGGAAGCATGTAACAAACGCCGCGAAAGTGTACAAAAGGAGTTAGGCATCCGCGGTATTTATGGTGGCACGAAGTGAAGTCAGTACTCTCACAGGCTGATTGAATCACGGTGTATACAGTTTCCAGATAGGAGTATAGCCATGCGAACATCTGCACCCATGGCATTATTCATCGTGCTCGCAAGCATGATGTCCGTGACAGTTTCACATGCCCAATGTCTCAAACTGGCGCTGCGGCATGATCCACCGTCTGGCAGGTTTAACCCTGACAGCATAATGGTCGACACGTGTTATGGCACGCGCACCATGGGGGACGGCATCGTTCCTAGTAATGTATCTCCGACCGCCTATCATCTGTGCGGCCCATTTGTATTGGAGTGCATATGAGGTTCATTACGTGGTTCGCATTGTTAGTGTTCGCTACGCTGTTGTTTCAGCAAGTAATAGCCGCTGACAGTCTTTCAACGTCGACCGAACGGGGTCCGGTTGCGGACTTCGATGGAGACGGACACAAAGACACGCTCTTTGTGACGGCGCAGCATCTCGATCGGGATGGTCGGCGCGTTGCTCGGCGCTTACTACCGGCGTATATCGCGTGGTATACTGCCACAGCGAAGACAGCCGATACTACACGTCTCGAGATTGATACAGATACCAAGGCGGCAATCGGGGCTCGGGTTGTGGATGCAAACGGTGACGGAGCCGTGGACATCGAACTGCTCTACCGATGGAGTCCAGTGAAGTCCGCAAAGGACAAGAAACCAGGGAAGCCAAAGGACGACCGCGTTGAAGAGAAGATCTGGCTCATCGAAGGGGGCGCAACACTCCGCGATATGGAGACAGTCGACGTGCGCAACGGACGTAATCCTTCGAGGGCGTCGATATCAGTCTTATCTGATCGAACAACTACCTCGCGATCTGCCGAGACGCACTTCGGTATTGGTGGCTTTTCAGTCCGCCGCATCGGCGGAAGAGCGGAGATGCCCAAGCAGCGACCAGCTCCCGATGACAACCCTGCGCAATCGCCCGAAGCATCGATAACCGTGCGCCCGAATCCGGTGCGTGATCGCATGGAGATCAGCTGGGACGTCCGAGGTACGGTAACAGATGTAGATGTCGTTGATCTGGAAGGCCGTGTGGTTCTGTCGTTGCCCGCCGAGAACGTGACGTCCGGAATCGACATGCGCACGCTGCCAGCCGGAACATACCTTGTGCGCATACAGGGCTGTACTGAGTGCCCTCGCTCCACCACCATTGTTGTGGTGAGGTAAGTCATGCGAATACTCTTCATTGCTGCCGCCCTCCTACTTGTAGCCAACGCTTCGGCGCAACATCGCGTGGGCCTTGATCCTCTCACTGGATCGATCTCGTATTCGTACCCCATTTCAACGCGTACGGTCAACGGAGCCACGGTAAACGTAGGGCTCACGTACGCTGCAAATGTTGCCCAGATCAGCTTTACTGGCGTGTATTCCCCTGGATACGAAAACCCAACTACGTTCCAGTGGGTGCCCGCCGCATGGCCGCGTTCTACACGACTCCATGGTGCTTGGCTAATGTCCGTCAATGGATTCGTCGTGCAAGCATTTTCAAGTCTACCCATTGAGCCTGCGGCATGGGCCGGTAACAGCGGAACCAATTCATGGGAGGATGTCGGCCGCCAGTGGTTCACCAAGGGATACGACGTATGTAGTCGGCTTGACATCATTGACACTGATGGTGAACAAGATGCGATTGAGATCCTGTTGGCCGACGGTTCAGTTCTCGACCTACGCAACGAGACATCATGGGATGACGATCCTGTGCAAGAGGCTGATCTCTATTCCGGGCGATACTACCATAACGCTCTTAATAGCTCAGGTTTCGGAATCGTCGAAATTGACACCACGACGTACTGGCCGAGCGAGTTGAAATCGCTCTTCGCTGATGAGAACGGCAACATCCCGGTCTACATGCTACCCCGCGTTCTCCGCTATTACCCGGGTGACGGACTCGAATATGTGTTTCGCGAGATAGTCGCACCCTACGGCGACCCCCGGGTTTCACATGCAGATGGCTTCGATGCTGGTGGAAAGCAGGCCGTTGGAGTGCGAATTTTCTATCTGGAAGAGGTCAACAAGGAACACGCACGGATCGCCACAATCGATAGGTCCAAACACCGCCCGTCTGCTGGAAAGGTGGACAACCTGCCAGGCCGGGCACTCTTCACGGGCACAACGGGTCTGCATGTTGACTATGGTGATGACCAGGTAACGATTCAATCCGAGGGAAAGACCCATCGCCTCGTACTCAGAACGCAGGACCGCTATGATACGCTTGGCAGCGAGTCGTCCTACCAGTCACACACGATTTCACAGGCCGATCGCATCTTCCCCTCGCTCGGGTACAACCATCGGTATCCTGATGACCTGGACCTGCTCGTGACGATGGCCCTGACGACAACAACGAGCTCATCAGTTGCCAGTCAACGACTCTCCGTTCGCGAGATCATCGCCCCCGACGGTGAGCGGACAGTCTTCGACTACGCGCCGAGGAATGGTAACCACGGCAACGTACAGTTCACGTCACTGCTGCTAAGTAGGGTTCGTGATCGCCAGGGCAGAACTGACATTGGCTATCACACCGCGTTGGGACATAGCTACACAAGCGAAGAGGTAGCATGGTTGCTTGGCCAAACACGAGAATCGTTTAACAACGTTTGTTCAACTCTGGTTACATCGTCTGCTGGGGTAGGACCTAATGCAGTGATGTATGAATCAACCATAGATGTGGTTGACGGACTTGGTGTGGGACCTACGCCAGGCACGTGGATATGGAGTAGCGGTGTTGGCACAGGCCCCGACACCCTCAATGGTAATGTTGTACAGGTACCGTATCGCTACACTGCGATCACCCATCGTGATTACTCGTACGACAACCCGAACAATGTTATTACCGAACGGTATCGCTGGGCTCGATTTGCCATTCAGCCGTTCTTTGCGACTGACCGAGATGTCAGCAACAGTACAACCGACGATCTTTATCACTTCTTCCCACTGATCTACCGCCGGACAACGTGGGAGTCACAGTTGGAGATTGAAGGACGTGACACGTTGGTCGACGCTGACTCGCGAATGACGATCCTGCCAGTCTCGCGGCAGACGCGTTATCGTGAACGTGCAACCGAACCGTTCACACACCTAAGTACGCAGACCTACTCGTATTCGTTTGCGCCTGGGGACGGCGTCTTCGTGAAGAACGATGTCGATAATCTGCATCGGAGATTTCTTGCGTCAACGAGTGTGACATCGCTACGATCGCAACCGTCACCTGCTGCTCCGTTGCCACATCATACTCGAACGACCTCATATCTCAACCTCGGATACGCGACGGCCGGATCCTGCTGGGTCAAAGACACCTTGGTCGACGAGGATCGCACACGCCGTATGATCGACAGCGCACGAGGTATTGGCTCGATACAGCATCAGAGAGCCCTTATCACGCCCAGTGCGGCCAGTGCGCGGACGGTAACGCTTGCACCGTTGCTCGGACTGATCGATCAAGAACTTCTGACCAATCCTGCTGGCACGATCCTCTCCGGAGTTGACCATGTGTGGCATTCGACCTATGAATGCACTGGCAATGGACAAATGCCGACATTCCCGCGCGGTGGTCATCACACTACGGACGTGATCGGCAGTGCTGGTCCGGGCGTGCCCGTTTCAGGAGCCCCCAAAATCCGCACGTCGGAAACAGCCTATAGCAACAGTCACTGGCGGATGCAACCACGGCAGTTGCGTTCCGCAATGGGAGTAATAACGCGCCTGGCCACCGACCCGCACGGCCTGCAGTGGAGTATCGTGCGAAATGATGGATCGACACCAACGATCTTTCTCAACGACGATGACTTTCTCGGATCTGGGATAACCCGTGTATCAAACGAGATACGTACGTGGTATCCAAATCATCCATCGGGCAAGTACGACAATGTCCAGACGATTACGGGCTCATATGATGGCTCCAAGGGCTTCATGGGAAGCACCTCCGCACCAACGGTTGCCATGCGAAGCGACGATGTCACCACAAGCGCCACTGTCTGGGCAGATGGAGATTTCCCGACCGGTTGGAAGCCAAGACATCCATGGGTAAAGCTCTGGAGCGCTGCCTCGGAGATCACCAATACGCCGGGTGGTGTCAGTGAGGATCGTCGGCGTTTGATGCTCATGCAGCCCTGGACATTGCCACCGGCCGCAACCGGAAACACTACAGACATCGTGCGCTCTTCTGCTGTTACGTTGAAGTACCACGCTCATACCGATGACATCCTCCACACACAAACAGGCTCCGATCATGTTACGCTGCGCATGACGGTTGTTGACATCTGGTCGGACAACGAAACGCTACCAACACCGATACGGTTCGATGTAACGTTCTCACAAGGTGGCCTTGCAACGCCTTTGGTCCAAACCTACGAGATCGTGCAGCAGGCGCATGCAATGCGTGGACCTGATTCGTCGGCGTTGGGAGTCATCGAGATCGAGATCGATGCTTCGGTGGTTCAGGCCATGCGGGCAATGTCCAATGGACAGGTCATGGACATTGACATTACGCTCGATGCAACGTTGATGTCACAGTGGGTCTGTCCAATCTTTTGCGAGTTTGCAGCACATGGCGAAGATGTGGCGCCACGTCTTGTTGTCGATACAGACAGCTTGCATCAGGACATACCAGATGAAACCATAACCGACAACACAGCCCGGTCTCAACGGACCATCCTCTCATCCACACTTGCACGCGCACGCACGTCGTCGAAGCTTGATGCAACGCGCCGCACCACGGTTGATGCCGAATCCGACGGCGTGGCCAAGCAGGAGCGCGCACACTTGTATACGGCCGACCCGGTGGCTTTGCCAAACAGTGCCGTCACGTACCAAGCGCAGCGCTCGGCAGCCGGTGGCGCTGTGCGTACCCATCTTCCAAACGGCCTAATGGCCGCCTCATCACACTCGTTTGCCCAGGAAGACTCATCGTACCTCGAGATGAATGTTGGCCAAGGGCCCCTCATTATGCGTTCACCCGCTCGGCGCAGCAGGCGTGGCAGCTTTGCGCCAAACCCACTTCCCCGTGCCTACGGTGCTGTTCGCATGTTTACGGAAATGGAAGAAGACACAACCAAGCGCACGATCACGGTTGTTAACACCATTGGCCAGCGTCTCGAAACCCGTCAGGGTTCAGCAGGCGACACCGTCATCACTCGATATATCTACAATCCCGTTACCGACCGGCTCGACACGGTGGTGGTGCCCGACGGACAGCGCATCGTGTACCACTACGACGCATTCGGTCGGGTAGCGCGGCTTGATCATCCGGATCTTGGCACAACGCGGTACGCCTACGACGAGCGATCGCTGCTCCGCTTTGTGCAAACCTGCGAACAGGCCATTCCGGTCACTGGCCGGACGCGAGTGACGTTTTTCGAATACGATGACCTCGGACGTGTTACGCTCACGGGCGAGGCCCTTCTTGCCCCCGGTATCGACATCACCATGTTGAACCCATCAGTGATCAACGCCGGTGCACTTGCCGACACCACTCGAAACCATACGGTTCTTATTCCACCGATACGATCGGTCTCGCAGTTGACACATAAGCGCCTCCTGGGAGCATGCATTCCTGCATGGGGCAACAGACGCCCACCCTATGAACACGTCGACCCTCAGATTGACGAGGTACTCGTGCGGCCTGCCGTTACCCCGACGTATCTGGGTCCGGTAGCGCAGTTCCCCGTGGCTGCCGGCGCTAACGACTTTGAGCGCGTGAATACCTACCCAGAGTTTCCGCGGCAGGCCATTTTGTACGACAAGCTTCCAGACGGCGCAATGTCTACAGGGTACCCCGGGGCCATATGGGCTGGGCTGCCACTGGGACGAACGTTGGGCTGTCTGGCACCCACAGGATCACTTCGTAACCAGTTCGGTAAGGTCGTGGCGGTTGCCTACCGCGACCATGCAGGACAGCCCTACTGGTACAAGGTGTATTCGTACGACCACCGTGGTCGCGTGGAGTGCGAGATCCGCCTTGATGATGCTCTCGGGATGAGCATAACCTACTTCACGTACGATGCGGGTGGAAATCTCACATGTCTACGCACGGTAGACGCTCTCCGCAACCACGCCACGTGGTACGACTACGACAGGCTTGGGCGTGTGACAGAGCTTCGCACAGCACTTTCGGCAGCCGGACCGCTCTTTGGCCTAGGGTTGAATGTCAACGGTGCGCCGAACATGCATCGTTGCTACACGGCAATGCTTCCAACATTTGTCCAGCGTCCCGCTGAGCCGGATGTGACGTATGCATACGACGTCCTCGGCCGGGCGACCTCAGTGGTGCATGCAGCGGCTGTGCCAACAGGAGCAACGTCTACAGAGAGGACGTTTCACTGGCGGCTGCCAATGACGGTTCAACGAACCGAGACGGTTAGTACGCCTCCAGCCATCGTGGCTGCTCATCACCGCACGTTTGGTGTAGATTTGCGAGTTGCTGATCGCGCCGACACAGTTGGTGCAGTGCAGCGTGTTGGCACAGTGGAGTACGACGATAAGGGGCGCGTGAAGGATGTCGCCTCGGCGCCCGGTGATCCGCTGACATATCAACACGACGTGCTCAGCCGGCGCGAGCGAACCGACGTGCAAAGCACACCAGCAGCTGCACGTGACTACACCTATGTAACGGCAGGCACCGAGTTGGTACGAGTTGACAATACACCAAATACAGCTGAAACGCTTGACCTACTGTGGGACTCCCAAGGGCGAGTGCGACGGCGGATCATGAGCGGCCCACCGGCTACTGTTACCGAGGACCTCTCGTACGGTTACCACGACAGGCTCCTGCAGGTAGTAGTCGATGATCAGGGACGTACCGGTGGTTGCCCTGCGAGCGAGCAGACAGACAGCTCTAATCACAGCGATCACGAAACATGGGCCTACCGCTACGGTCCGGGTGGACTGCGCGAGCAGAAGCGGTTGGTAACAGATCAACTCGATGACCGAACTGTATGCGGAGTGGCACCTTGGACGCATTATGTGCGCAGCCCAGGTGGTGATCCACTGGTGGTCTATCATGGGCGCCAGACATCTGAAAACCCTTGCAGCGTCACCGGTCTCGGTCTGTACGACCGCCGCGTGCATATCTATGCTCACGAGTACCGCGTCTACGGTCCAGACGGACTGCGAGTGCTCTTCGAGCGCAACGCCCAGGGCGTATTTGTCAAACGCGCGGTCACGCTCGACGCGCAAGGCAGTATCGCCACTGTGACCGATGCTGCCGGCTATCAACATGCCGAGATTCACGACGACCATGGCGAGCGAACCACCGTACCACAGCGTCGTACCGGGTGGCTCGACCGCGAGCTTGACTACGAGACAGCTCCCGGACACGTGCGCCACAAACTCTATGATCTCGATCATCGCAAGTACGATGGAGCCACGGCGCAGTTCCTGAGCGTTGATCCGCTCTGGCCGATGTTCATCTCCAGCGGCAGCTACGTCTACTGCACGGGCGATGCCGTGAACAAGATCGATCCGTGGGGGCTGGGTGAGAGAATTGACAACCCTCTTTCTCCACATCCGGGGACGTCACCACAACCCGGCACCGGTACTTCACCATTAAATCCTGGTACAGATTCACCCATGATTGTGGGTCATGAAGCTGAGTATTATCGCGGAGTGGGGGTGTGGTTGTATGACATAGCCATTGGCCGATATCTACGCGGGCTTGGTGCAACAGGTG
>CAYSMF010000019.1:0-34154 GCA_964432155.1 uncultured Melioribacter sp.
CAGGTGTCGCATTTTCATCGACTCACCTCGGACGAGATCTGGTACTGGCACCATGGTGGAAATGCCGTACTGCATTGCATCGCACCAGATGGCTCGTACACGATGCACACCATTGGTGCACAGCCCCCTGCTACGACATATGTCTGCGTACTACCCGCAGGCACATGGTTTGCAGCCGAGCCACAGCATGGTGGTGTGCTCGTCAGTGCAATGGTTGCTCCCGGATTCGAGTTCGCAGATTTTGAGCTCGGATCAAAACTTGAGTTACTCGCGCAGTTTCCTCAACATCTCGATTGCATCGAACGATATACATAGGTATGTTGTCCGCAGATAGGTCGTACGCAGTCAGTGCTATAGCTCGATAGTCTTCGTCGTAGATTTGTACAGTTCAATAACTAGAACGGGCCTCACCATGCATCCTCATAGCCCTTCTTGTGCAACGTGTGGATCACGTGTCACATCAACGTTCGCCAGCCTTTCGATCAACGAGGCTGATCAGCTTACAGAGGTAAAAGGCTGCTCCAATTACGGTCGAGGAGCAGTTGTCTTCAATTACGGTGCATACCCTCGTGGTGTATACTGTATTCACGACGGACACGTCAAACTCACACGTCCTACGCCGGACGGACGCGAGCAGATCCTGCGTCTGGCAGGCTCTGGCGACCTTGTTGGCTATGCCAGCATGATTAGTGGCGAGCCGTACACACTGAACTGTATTGCCGTCGAGGATTCGAGCATTTGTTTCGTTCCTACTGACGTAATTCTTTCAATGGTGCGCGAGAACACACAACTCGCATTGCGCGTCATGCAGGATCTCTCACACGAAGTCGAGGATGCTGAGCGACGTGTGGTTGAGATTGCACAGAAAAGTGTTCGTGAGCGTGTTGCCGAAGCGCTTCTTGTGATCAAGGAAACGTTCGGCGTTGCTGAGGATGGCGAAACGCTAAATAGTCCGCTCACACGTGAAGAGATTGCCGGCATCGTTGGTACTGCGCAAGAGAGTGTGATTCGCACACTTTCCGAGTTTAAGTCCGACCGTCTCATTGAGGTTGTCGGTCGATCAATCCGTCTCAAGAACGTCAAGGGGCTGATCAAAACCGCGAACCTCATCGACTAACCTGACAAAAGTCATAGTTCTCGCAACAACATGATTGCATGTTGTACGCGTGTCAACATCGCCAGTACAAATGTTCGACAGCCCATGGCTGTCAGTCTTCCCTGAAGCATCACGCATCACGCTTCCGCGCGAATGCGACGTCTACGCTCCGGGTGAAGCATCCGACCTTGTGTTCTTTATCGAGCGCGGCGCTGTTGTTGAGATTCGAACGGATCATCTTGGTACATCCCACGCTGTTGGTCTGAGTGGACGCGGCTCGCTTCTTGGAGCGCGTCTTGCAGCAACGAATTCGAGCAACATGTCGGTTCGTGCAACGACGATTACGGAAACGGTTGTGCGCTCAATGCATCGCTCCGTGTTTTTGCATGCTACGCTGCGCAATCCTGATCTCGCGAGTTCGTATATGACCCAGCTCGCACGCAGACTCGAAGTTGCACGTCATCTGTCCGAGGTCTGCTCATCGACGCGTGCCGGCGATCACATCCTCGGCGTCTTACACACGGTTGCCGACGTCTGCGGTGCGGATGTCAATGGCAATGCAAGCATCCCTGTTCCGTCATCGCTCCTCGAGCGCATGACGGGCACTCCCCAACGCATCGTAGACGATACGCTGCGTGAACTTCGAACACGAGGAATTGTTGAACTAGAACGAGATGCAATACGATGGGTAATGTAACACCACAGCAGAACGACATCGAATCGCTTTCGCTTGAAGAAGCGCAGCGCTTGCTGCGCGCGATGACGGTCCGTGAGATCCGCTACACGTCTCTTCTGCGGCGTGCAGCAGAGCTCATGAAGACAGTCCAGTCATCGGCCTCGGCAGATGACCAGCTCCAAATCCAGGCAACGGTCGATGAAATCACCTCGGCACTGGATACGGGCGAGCAGCAGCGCTTTGCCTTTGTGATCGAGACGATGCAGGGGGCATTTCTGCAGAAGCTCGCACAGGACTTCCCAACGCTCACGCCCACCGAGCTCCGGTTGGCCGTCTTCCTGCGTCTTCCAATGCCATCGCGCGAAGTAGCCCGTCTCTTCTCGTGTTCGGTACGGTCCGTTGAGAAGCACCGCGAGCGGATGCGGAAGAAGTTTGGGCTCGCACCGAACGAGAACCTCACCACGTTCCTTGCCTCTCGGGACTAACCCCGTGATTTTGTAGATTCGTCCCGAACAACTCAGGGCACTGCAATGGCAAAGAACATCTCCGAACGTCCAATTGGTCGCGCCGCATCTGGCTCGGGTAAGACAACATGGACCAATCCGCTTGGCGCAACGCAGTACAAGCTGATTGCTGCCGGTGTTGGCGTGATTGTGCTTGGCTTTGTGCTGTTGAGCACGGGCATGGACGCGTGGGATAATCCCCTCGCCGTTGATGTTGCTCCCGTTGTGCTTGTTCTTGGGTACTGCGTGGCAATTCCACTTGCCATTATGTGGCGTGGACGAAAGGCTGAGTAACGAGTATGGACGCATCACGTCATGACGATGTTCTTCGTGATGCCGCATCCTCCGTTCGTCCAGAGGACGAAGACGAAATTGTTAAGCGCACTGAAGCACGTCTAACCTCGCTCACATCTCGGAAACCCACGTGGTTTCTGCTGCGTAACATTCGCATCTTGCTGCGCATGCTTCGCGATCGCTCGTTCCATATGGAGTGGAGTTCGCGCGCACTGATCCTCGGAGCACTCGTCTACTTTCTGCTCCCGAGCGATCTCGTACCAGATGTGCTGCCAGTCCTCGGCCTCACCGATGACACACTCATCGTAGGCATGGTCATCAAGCGTCTCTCAAAGGAAATCGAGCGATACCGCGCCGGAGGTTAAGCCTCGAGCACAACGTCGATCTGTGTTCGCAGTTGATCCTCGAGCGTCTCACGACGTCGGATCAGATGCGCACGTCCGTTATGCACGAGCACTTCGGCAGGACGGTAGCGACTGTTGTAGTTGCTCGACATCATGAAGCCATACGCACCTGCGTTGGCAAACGCCAGGATGTCACCCACACGTACTTCGTTCAACGTGCGATCCCATCCGAACGTATCGGTCTCGCAGATGTAGCCAACGACCGTGTAGATACGCGGGGTGCCTGTTGGATTCGAGACGTTGGTGATGTGGTGATAGGCGTTGTAGAGCATCGGACGGATAAGGTGATTCAAGCCGGTATCAACACCTGCAAACACCGTCGCAGTTGTCTGCTTGATCACGTTGACGCGCGCAAGGAATGTTCCTGATTCACTCACGAGGTACTTGCCTGGCTCGAACCATACGCAGACCGGATGCGCACGGTTAGCATTGAATTCGTTGACGCGTGCGGCAAGCTTTGCACCGAGTTCTTCAACATTCGTCGTGATGTCATCTGGCTTATATGGGACCTTGAATCCGCTACCGAAGTCGACGAAGGTGACATCTGGGAACGATTCTGCAATGTCGAAGAGAAGGTCGGCCCCTTGCAAGAACACATCAGGATCGAGGATGTCGCTTCCGGTGTGCATGTGCAATCCGTTCACGTGGATGCCGTGTGTTGCAACGACACGCTGTACGTGACGCATCTGATGGATCGAGATACCGAACTTCGAATCAATGTGTCCGGTGCTGATGCGCTCGTTGCCCCCTGCCATAATGTGCGGGTTAATACGCAGACACACGGGAACACGTCCACCAAACTCGTGTCCGAACTGCTCGAGAACAGAGATGGTGTCGATGTTGATGTGCACGCCGTAGTTCACCGCGCGACGTAACTCCTCGAACGACACCATGTTTGGTGTGAACAGAATTTCGTCGGGCGTGAATCCGGCGTGCAGACCGAGCTCAACTTCTTGAATCGACACAGTGTCGAGTCCAGCACCGAACTGCTTCATCAAACGCAGGACCGTGATGTTCGACAACGCCTTGCACGCATACATGATGCGATGATCGAAGCCTGCAAATGCCGAGCGAAGGCGATCAACCTGACGTTTAATGATGGCCGAGTCGTAGACATAGACCGGCGCGCCATCAAGCGCAAGAATATCATCAATCGCTACGCCACCAATTGTGGCAGAATGTTGCACGCTCACGATCGTCGCTTTCAAGAGTGGTGATACAGGGGAAGAGATTTAGAAATGAATCGTTGTGCCGACGTTCCAAATCTGGACGTTCATCGGTGCCGCTGTTTCGAACGGCCAGTTCATTTGATTCATGCGCAGTGCCTTGAAGCCTGCTGCTACACCTGTGCGAAGGAGGAAGTACATGATCGGCATCGCTGCTGGTGACGACTTCCCAATCTCGCGCGCGAACCATGATGCTGTTGCATCAGCAATGCCTTCGATACCGCTGCTCATAGCCCAGTACCAGAACATGTGACGTGGATAGACTTGCGTCCATTCGTAGCCAACACGCAAACTGATTGGTGATGCGATGCGCCATGCAATTGTTGGACGCATTGTTTCGCTAAACCGCAGGCTACCTTCGAAGTCGCGAATAGCTTGTGCCTGACCTGGCTCGTTGAATGGCAACACCGATGGCTTGACATTGGTCCACGACAACGAGCTCTGTCCGACGAGGAACGAAATGTTGCTCGATTCGCCAAGACGGTATCCGTAGCCAGTTTCATCCATGAAGCCGAAGCGCATCAGATCAATCGTGCTTGATGCCGTTACTGTTCCCGTCGCTGCTGGTCCGTAGGCGAAGTACAGACTCGTACCGTTGTGCAGAATGATGTCTTCACTGTGGCGCCATGGACGCTCACGCTCCATGCCGAGCGACACACCGTACATCGCATTCGGTGCGATCGTACCTGCGCCATCACGTGTGCTGGTTGCACCACCATACCACAGATTCACGGACGGCGAACGCTCGCCCATGTCAAACGTCATGTCCGTAAACAACGAATCGTTCTTCGATGGCGTGCGCTCAGCTTTCTGTGCAGAGCCAACGACGACAGCGAAACAGAACACAAGGGCAACAAGGATGTGTCGCATGCAGATATCCTAGAATGTTGTGGTGTTGATGAACTCAGGTACAGTTAATCGTCCGATGATGGACGCTTGCGCCTACTACGCATCTTCCGTTCGGTAGGTTTCTTCTCGTCGAGATTTTCCTTGTAGATAAACATCTCCGACGTGTACACCTTGCTGCGCTTTGGTTCTGTGTCGAAACGACGTGGACCACCCGACTTACCGCCAGAGTACACCCCACCACTCTTCGGTCCACCACGACGCTGTCCACCGCGAGGAGGACCACTACGACGTGGACGTGCTGACGGCGACTCGTTGCTCATTGGCTGACGGTCGTCACGGCGCGGACCGCGTGAAGGATCACCACCGCGTGGGCCGCGATCATCACGACGATCATCACGGCGTGGGCCACGCGAAGGACCACCACTGCGTGGACCGCGATCATCACGACGTGGACCGCGCGACGGACCACCAGTACGTGGACCACGTGAAGGACCACCACCGCGCGGGCCGCGATCATCACGACGTGGGCGTACGAACGAACTCTCGTTTGTCAGCGGTTGGCGCTCATCATCAAACTCACGGCGCGGACCGCGAGCCGGACCGCCACTGCGTGGACCACGATAGTCGGGGCGATCATCGCGACGTGGGCCGCGATCATCACGACGGTCATCACGGCGTGGGCCTCGATTGTCTGGACGGTCGTCACGGCGTGGGCCGCGATTGTCTGGACGGTCATCACGGCGTGGGCCGCGGTTATCTGGACGGTCATCACGGCGTGGGCCACGGTTATCTGGACGGTCATCACGGCGTGGGCCGCGTGAAGGGCCACCTGTGCGTGGACCTGGTCGTCCGCCACGTCCGCCACGTCCGCCGCTACCGCCGCGTGCATCACGCTCGAAGCGTGATTCATTTGTTAGAGGTTGGCGGTCATCGCCACCTCGACGTCTGTTATTCATGTGTGTAGGATTATCCCTTCTTCCACTTGATTGTGCACCCGATCGCCTTTGTTGTGGCTTGAGCGGGCTTCGTACCCTTTAGCAGGGCGTTAACTGCTTCTGCAACGAAGAACTGTGTTGCTGAAGCAGGAGTGTCTGCGTTATCATCAATTGCACCGATATACTCAACTGTCCATCCAATGCGCGTGCGCAAGAGCACGAACACCTGCGGTGTGCGACGTGCACCGTAGCGCTGCGCTACCACTTGCGTTTCGTCATAGACGTATGCGAAGGGAAATGCTTTGTCGGCAGCGCGCTTCTGCATCTTCGAATACGAGTCTTCAGGGGAAACAATCGAATCGTTTGGATTGACTGCAAGCACCGGGAAGCCCTTTGGAGCAAACTCGCGATGCAGAGCAATGATCCGGTCTTCGTACTTCACACTGAACGGACAGTGGTTGCATGTAAAGACAAGGATGATCCCCTTTGCTGCCGAGTATGTGCGGGGTCCGACAACTGTGCCATCAATATTCTTCAGCACAAAGTCTGGTGCATTATCACCAACCTTGACGCCTTCCGGTGCCATTGGGTTCTGTGCATAGATCGAGGCAGCGGCACACAGTATAAGCACCAACGTGCTCAACACGTGTCCTCGTCGACGTTCCATACCTGTTGTCATGATCTCACCGCGGTGAAGAATGCAAAAACTCTGTTACTGTTTCAATCAGCTCGCGCTTGGTAAACTCTCGCTCATGAAGCACCCTGCGTTCGCGTGCGACGATCCATGTTGCTGGGATCGACCCTTGCCATGCTGGATCAACACGATCGATCCACACATGTGGTGATGTCTCGTTGAGCCGAGCCACCTCGCAGGCCATTCCACGTGAGCGCACAAATGGTACGAGCTTCGTGTTGCGATCTCGCGCTGCATCGAGACTCACCAGCAGCACCTTGATCGGACGTTGGTACGACTTCGACGTACGTGCCAAATGATCGAATGCTGGAAGTTCCGCAACACACGGACGACACCACGTCGCCCAGAAATTCACAACGAAGACGGTATCAGAACCAGCTGCGAAGCGACGTTCAAGATCGGCAAGCGTCACATCCGGTACGGATACCGCCATGAGCGCCGAACAAACGAGACTCAGCATCACCGGAGTGTATCACCCACTGGTTCCAACAATTCAATCTCCCGTGTATTCACCTTGATCCGTGACACCTCCCGCGTGATCGGGAATGCTTCGAGCACTCCTTCGTCGAGCGGACGCATCAACGGTTCCACAAACTCTCGATCGTCGGCATGCAACCACTGTTCACGATCCTGCGGGAGAATCACAACGGGCATGCGTTGCTTCGCATTGTGCACGTGTGACATCAACAGGTTTGCATCAGTTGTCACGATGGAGAACGTTCGATGGAGCTCGCCGCTCTCCGGATGCGTCCAGTCTTCCCACACGCATCCCAGCGTGAAGAGGTCTGCCGATTGCATCCGAACATAGTGTGGTTGCTTGATTGTTCCCTCGTGCCGCCATTCAACGAAGCCGTTAACAGGCAGCAACGCTCTGCGTTTGACAATCGCGTCACGAAACGAAGGCTTTTCAAACACCGTCTCACGACGGGCATTCAACGTCATGTCCTGGATCTTCTTCGCCCCTTCATCATCCTTCGTCCATCGAGGGATGAGACCCCATGTGCAGAGCTGAAGCGTTTCCGATGATGCATTGGTGATCAGCGGTAACTGCGGATGTGCGAATCCAGAGACGTGATAGTACGGCTCATAGTCTTCGGGATGCTCAAACAGCGCACCCGTGTCGGTCTCGATCACATGCGTGTTCGCAAAGATGGAAACCGTGTAGCACACGGAATTACAGCAGCGGGAGCAGCACGATGCCGATCAGCACAACGATGCCAACCATCATCACGAGTGCGTAGTTCTGCGCCACACCGCTTTGTGCCTTACGGATCACTGATCCTGTTGCACCAACCAGACGCGCAGAGCCATTCACGACACCGTCGATTACGAGTACGTCGACAATCTTCCAGAGAGCATCACGGGAGAGCGCAAGGATTGGCTGTGCGATCAGCATGTGATACACTTCGTCAACGTAGTACTTGTTCCAGAGAAGCTTGTGCAGACCCGACATCTTGGCAGCCATACCGCTCGCCTTGTCGAGTCCGTTCTTGTACACATTACGTGCGAACAGAATGCCGAGGATTGCCAGCACTGTCGATGCACCCATCAGCATGAATTCTTGCGATGTGTGATCACCACCGTGCACAGGAAGCATAGCTGTACCTGCAGCAAAGATTGGCTCGAGCCAGTGCTCGAGAAGGTTCGGAATGTGCACATAGTGACCGAGCACGTGTGGCACACCGAGGAGTCCACCGAACACCGACAGGATAGCCAGAACGATCAACGGAATCGTCATCGTTGCAGGCGACTCATGCGGGTGTACGTGATGATGATCGAAGCGCTCTTCGCCATCAAATGTGAGCGTTGTACAACGCCACATGTAGAATGCTGTTGTGAAGGCAGCGAGTGCGCCTACACCCCAGAGGATTGGACTTCCATTGAGGAATGCGAACCACAGGATTTCGTCCTTCGAGAAGAAGCCCGAGAAGAACGGGATACCCGAGATCGCGAGTGTACCAATGAAGAACGTGCGATACGTAATCGGCATGTGCTTCTTGAGTCCACCCATCTTGAAGATGTCTTGCTCTTCATGCATACCGTGGATCACCGAACCCGAACCAAGGAACAACAACGCCTTAAAGAAGGCGTGCGTCATCACGTGGAACACCGCTGCTGTGAATGCCCCAACGCCGAGCGCTGTGAACATGAAACCGAGCTGCGATACTGTTGAGTATGCGAGGATCTTCTTGATGTCGCGCTGGACGATACCGATTGTACCGGCCACGAGAGCTGTTGTGATACCGACGCCGGTGATCACCGCCATCGTTGTTGGCGACAGTGTGAAGAGCACGTTAGTGCGGGCGATCAGGAAGATGCCCGATGTAACCATCGTTGCAGCGTGGATGAGGGCAGACACTGGAGTCGGACCCGCCATCGCGTCTGGAAGCCATACGCCGAGTGGGATCTGCGCGCTCTTACCGGTTGTACCGAGGAACAACAGCAGCGTGATGATCATCACTGTTGTGTCGCCCACGGCCCATACTGTTGGCGCCTGCGCATTGATTGCCGAGTAATTCAGCGTACCGAACTGATTGAACAGC
Source organism: uncultured Melioribacter sp. (assembly GCA_964432155.1). Lineage (GTDB taxonomy): Bacteria > Bacteroidota > Ignavibacteria > Kapaibacteriales > Kapaibacteriaceae > UBA10438. Next base: position 9,221 of record CAYSMF010000019.1, read on the forward strand.
ATGAACATGGCAATCAACACACCGAAGTCACCAATGCGGTTAACCACAAAGGCCTTCATCGCAGCGTCGCCTGTCCATGTAATGCGTGTGCCTTCGAACTTGCGATCGTACCAGAAGCCGATAAGGAGGTACGATGCCAAGCCCACACCTTCCCAACCAAGGAACGTCAGCAGGAAGTTGTCGGCCAGCACCAGATTCAACATCATGAACACGAAGAGGTTCAGGTAGGCGAAGAAGCGCGGGAAGCCCTTATCGCCATGCATGTAGCCAATCGAGTAGATGTGAATCAGGAACCCGATTCCCGTGATGATCATCGTGAACAGAATCGACAGTTGGTCGAACTGATACCCGATGTTCACGCTGAAGTCGCCGGTGGCAATCCACTCATACACCTTGACGGTGAACGAGCGTTGGTCTGCCGGCAGCGCTGTCAACCCGAGGAAGGTCGACACAGCCGTGATGAAGCTGGCAAGAATTGCCGTGCTTGCGATACCTCCAACGAGCTTTTCATTGTTCATGCGCTTGCCAAAGAAGGCAACGATGACAAAGCCGATGAGGGGGAAGAGCGGGATCAGGTGTGCGTAGTTCATCCGATTTCCGGAGCTATTGTCTCAAAGTCCAAATTTTCGACGTTCATCGACAGATGATGGAAGGCAATTCCCATCGTTTCATCCACCACCATCATCGAATTGCGTTCAACCTTCATCCAATCTGCACGACGGGCCGTAAACGGTTCCGATGCCACAACAATGGCGCTCGGCTTGCCGTAGGACGACTCCATCACGCAGTGATCACCATCACAGTGATACTCACGTCCGTGCATGTAGTAGAGCGAAGCAGGCTGCACGTTTGGATTGGTCGTGTAGCGCACTGCGATCAGACTCGTGCCGTTGGTGACTGCGAAGTTGAGATAGGAGTGCTGACGCACGGACGACTCCATCAGGAGCGTATCGAGGTCGGCAAACATGCCTTTCACAGCATGCACCATCTCTTCGCAGGTCACGGTACCGTGAGGGTCTGCCAGGTTGTTTAAGAACAAGCCAAACAAGTGCTCGGAATCCGTGCTTCCTTGAATGGCATCGTACGCCGCATCATTCAGCGAGCGAAGAAGTTTACGCCGGATGTGTTTGAAGCCCCCTACCACACCGTTGTGCATGAACATGAGCTGTCCGCACGAAAACGGGTGTGAGTTATTCTCTTCCACCGGCATCCCCGGCGATGCAGCACGAACGTGTGCAAACATGCAGGGGGAACTCACCTTCCTCGCAAGATTCTTCAGGTTTTGATCGCTCCATGCTGGCTTGATGCTGCGGAACACGCATGGCTCGTTGTCGAGCTCCGGCGCGTAGAATCCGATACCAAACCCGTCGCCGTTGACCGTTACCGACATCTCCCCTGCGTTCATCGTCTGTGCTGTGACCAAGGAGAACTTGGGCTTGTACAGAAGATCATCCGCAAGGATGGATGGACCGATATAGGCAATGAAGCGACACATGAGCTGTCACCGTGCTCAGTTGAGCGCAGCCTTCTCCGCACACCACGTGTTGTAGACACCGTCGAGCAGCAGATTGAATGCATCTGCAGCTTCGCGAGCAGCATCGAGTGCAGCTTGCTTTTGCTCGTCAGTGACACACATGCGCTCGAGTGCTTCGCGCGTTACTGTGCGGTGGATCTCGTCAGCATGCTCGTGTACAGCAAAGAACTCAATCGCGTTCTTCGTGTCGAGGTTATAGAACTTCTTGAGGCCTTCGATCTTCGTTGTTGAGATCTCTGGGATCTGCGACTCGTACGCATAGAGCGCTGCGAGGCCTTCAGCAGGGTTGCTGCGACCCGACAGTTCGCGCAGGATGCGGACAGAGTTGCGTGTGTGCTCGAGGTAGCGACGCTCCTTGACTTCTTCACGCGTCATGCCGAGCTCTTCCGCAAAGCGCAGCCAGAGTTCTGGGTGATTGTCCGGGCCGTGCTCTTCTTCGATGAGGTTCTCGAGGAGCATTTGGCGCACAACCATGTCTTCCGTGTTTGCGTGCGTAGCGCTCACATACGTTGGGAAGGCATGCACCTGGTGGTAGTACTCACCAGCGTACTGGCGGAGCATTTCCTTTGTAAGTGCACCTTCGTTCCACATTTGATAGAACGGGTGTTGCAGCATATGACGCTCAGCGACGATCTCGTCGAGCTTTTGCAGGAATTCTGCAGTGGTCATGAGGGAGTCCTCGGACATTATGGATTGCGTTGAATGAGTGACAAAGATAGGTCTTTTCGTAGTTTTGCAACCGACGTTATGCAGCGATTCGAATCGGATGTTTTTGCTGGCCCCTTTGAATGGGCCGACCCAGAACAAGAGGTCCTCACAGGGATCGGCCTTGCAGCACGGGTTATTCTCTACAACGACGAGGAACACACCTTCGACGAGGTGATCGGTCAGATCATCGCAGCAACGGGCTGTTCCTACGACCACGCAGCCGACCTCACGCACGAGGTCCACTTCACAGGTAAGGCGATGGTCTACGAGGGCGATCTGCCCCAATGTCTCCGCGTTTCAGGCATCCTCGAAGAAATTGCGCTCCACACCCAGGTAGAGTGCTAACTCCCCCAGCCCGTTATTTGGGCGGTAAGGGGCGAGAAACCTGCGTTGAATCCGATCCAACAACCTTCCCGGTGGCATTCTTGAGTTGCTGCTGGAGCATGTCGTTGACCGACCCGCCGCTTGGTGGCGTCAGACCCGGGATATTCGGGAGCGCCATGTTGGGTCCGTTCATCTGAATGGCGTTCTGGTTGTTCTTGAGCAGCTGCTGCAGGACGTTGTCCTCCCCAGCCTTGGCTTTATCGAGCAATTCTTTGTCCAGATCACGCAGCAACGACGAGTCGGCCTCGACACCGTTGATCTTCGCAAGCGCGAACTCGTAACTGGCGTAGATCTCCTTGGCATACTCGGAGCGTGGGTATGATTCAAGAAGTTTCGCATAGTACACCATGGCAGAGTCGTTCATGCCACGATCGCGTTCGTACATCCAGCCCATGGCATACAACGCCTTCGGTGCATACGCGTGCTCGGGAAACTTCTCGACGATGGCCATGTACTGTCGCTTGGCGTAGGTATAGTCCTTGACCATCCGGAAGCTGTTCCCCGAACGGTACAACTCAACGGCGTCATCAACGCCCCCTTGATCAAGGAACCCAAGATTTGCCGAAGCCTGCTTGGCGAACTCCGAGTTCGGCCATCGATCAGAAATGATTTCAAAGAGTGAGTCGGCAGCCTCGGGATCCGTTTGCTGGATCACCCGCGCCTGCGAGAACAAATACCGTCCGCGCTGCGGATCAGCCTCTGATGTTCCGTCATATGCACGTCGGTAGTAATACAGCGCAGAGTCGGTGTTCTCCATCTGCTCGTGTACACGACCAAGCGCAAAGAGTTCGATCGACTTCTGTCGATTGAGCGAATCCTTATGCGTCGTGTCGATCACAAGCATCTGATCGATGCTGCGAACCTTGCGTTGCTGATCATCCCATTGCTTGAGCAATGTGAAGTACTTGTTGGCGACGTCGTACACAGGCGTGCGGATCACCTTGGCTTTTGCGAAGTACTTGAGTGCTTCGTGGTAGTCGCCAACCTTGAACAGACTCATGCCCTTCTGGAACGACTGTGCCATCAACTCCGGACGTCCCACGAATGAAGTGTCTGCCATCCGCTCCTTTGCGATCTGACCAGGATCCTTGGGATCTGGATTCTTCAATCGGTCGAGAGCTAGACGTTCAGCTTCAATGTAGGACTTCCACTCTTCGTAGTTGCGATTATCAGCAAGATCGTCGAAGATGGCCATGGCCTCTTCGTACTTCCCCAGTCGAGCTAGCGACGCACCGCGATACAGGTCAGCCTCGAACGTCGCCAGTGCATCGGGCGTCTCGTCGTGCACCTTCTTGAATGCCGGCTCGGCAAGCTCGTACCTGCCAAGTCGGTAGTAGATGCTCGCGAGATCAACTTGCCAACGTGCACGCTGCTCGCCATCATCAGACTGTTCAATTGCTTGCTTATATGGATTGACAGCCTTATCGATGTCGCCATCTTCAATGGCCATCTCTGCCTGAATCCGATATGCTTCCGACAGGATGTCGTAGCGGTCCTTGTACCATGCAACGTCGATGGTGCGCGAGAGCAGTTGCTTCCCCTGCGTCATCTTTCGCTGCATGAGGTAGTCCTTTGCGAGAAGCAGGTGCGCATCCGGTGAGAAATCACCATCAACGTATCGCTCAATGAGCTCGATGCACTTCTGCTGTGATGGCACCCACTCGGAGCGGAAGAAGTATGCCTCGGCCATCAGGAAGAGTGAACCTTCCACGTATTTCGACTTCGGGTGGTTGGCCACAACCTTCGAGCCCTTGATCAGGATCGAATCAACCTTGGTAGCCATCGGCTGCAGTTTCGCACGCTCGATAACAAAGGCACGGAGAAACTGGTATGTCGTGTTCTTGGGTGGACCCGACACGAGCTTCATACTGTCGACAGCGGGCACCAACACGCGAGGCTTCGTGCGTTTGTTCTCATCCTGATACTCGAAGTCTTCCTTGACCTCGGTCATCACGCGCTTCATGTTGTAGTAGGTGTTGAAGAACGTGGTCTGGTTATCAAACCACGCACACCCCTGCAGTCCGACCGCAAGGGCCAGAGCACTGAGCGAAACGATGATGGTACGGTAACGGGTCACAGAGAACGACGGAGCCAGAAATCGCGCATTTCCTTCTGACGCGAGCTTGGGGATTCTATTTCAACGAGTCGGAACACAGGCTGGGCTACCGGCGTCAATATGACGCGATAGAGTCGACCATCACAGTGTGCATCGACCGTTGCCCCCTTGCCAAGTGCGGCACCAAGATAGTGATCTACCTGGGCTGTGCTTGCTACGCGCTTGCCGTTGATGGCGATAATCTCATCGTCAATACCGATCCCAGCTGCAGCCGCAGGAGCACCGTCATCAACTCCACGGACGACGATCTTACCATTGGCTTCGGCAAGCGTCCATCCACAGTATGGCGCCGCTGGCACCGTTGCGAATGGGATCTTCTCGCCAATCGTTGCAGCGTCAGCCTTCTTTGCAACTGTCTCGATGCGCAAGCCAAGGGGCGTGAGGATCTCTTCGTACGGTAACTCCTCGGTGCCGCTCAGCCAGCTGAGCACGCGATCGCGAACCTGAATCTTCGTTGACTCTTCGATGATCGCAATGCACTCATCTTCCGTCATGCCGCGCGATGGATCAGCTTGGTAGCGCTTCCACATTCCACGAAGCGCATCATCAAGCGAGAAGCGTCCGTCGCTGTGATCGATGATGTAGGCATCGAGCAGGAACATCGCAACGCCACCCTTGAGGTAGTACGATGGGAAGCGGTTGTTGCCGTCAGGACTTTGCATGTAGAGCTTCAACCATGCGAGGTACGAGCTATCACGCGTCGACAGTGCGAAGCGTCCAGGCACCATGGCCAGACGTGCAAGGTGATCCTTCGACAACACATCGATGTACTCCTTGGCCGTCATGAATCCACAACGGTACGTCAGCAGATCATCGTAGTATGATGTAAGGCCTTCAGCAAGCCAAAGCATCGGTGTGTAGGTTTCGCGTGTATAGTCGAACGGACCCAGCTCGGCTGGACGAATGCGCTTGACGTTCCAGAGATGGAAATACTCGTGGCATAGCAGCGAGAGAAGTCCGGTAACCTTCGACTTATCGAGCAGCGTTGATGGATCGACGGCATTCACACTCATGCGTGCATGCTCTAAGCCGCCCCCTGCACCAGGATAGATCTGGATGATAAAGACGTAGCGATCATACGGCACGCCGCCAAAGATCTCGGCTTCCACCTTGACGATGCGCTCGCACTGTGTTGTGAGCCAATCAATGTCGAGTATATGATTTGTTGGCATTGCGACTTCGTGCACTGCACCTGCGGCAGTAAACGTGCGCACTTGGTGATCACCAATTTCGATTGGCGAGTCAGCGAGGATGTCATAGTTCAATGCACCAAGCAATACACCATCGGCACTCGGCGCTACCACCGGCGACAATGCTGTTGAAACACTTGGCCAACGCGTTTGATCGTGCGTCAGTCGCACATGATGGATTTCCTGCGTGCGCCCTTCAACGTACATGCACACGCCCGTTGGTACAAGAAACGCATGGAAGCGATTGACGTGGTTGGTGCGGACGGTGCGCTCGTGACAGTAGACGAGATACTCCACCTCGATACTGTCGCTACCCTGCGTCGGCACAACGAGCGATGCCTTGTCGCGCCACGATGGAGTAACCTGCGTACGATTGCCATTCTTAACGCTGTAGGCAACAACATTGCCTTGGTACCCTGCATAATCGCGGATCTTGTAGCTGCCTGGCGACCATGATGGCATCACCAGCGTTACACTGTCGCCCGTAACACGATCAACACGCATGCGCACATGCACAAGGTGCTGTGGTGCACGGTCGAAGCTGAGCGTATAGGTAATGGCCGACGTGGTGTTACGCAGATCGGCGTCGCGTTGTTCAATGGAGTACATCAGCGTTGTCCAAAGTAGGTGTTCTTCATAAAGTCTTCTTCAAACGTCTGCTCGTCCTTCGTCTTCGTCACATCCGTACCGGTCGGTACATCACCACCGGTGAGCTCACGATAATGCTCGCGATTCTCTGCAATCTCGCGTTCTTTCTCGTTGATCGCCAACTGCAATTCGCGTGTATGCGACGCACGCCATGTTTCATCGTCGAGTTCGGCTTCGTGCACGAATGGCTCCTGCGACCGCAGGCGACGAAGCTTACGCTCTTCCACGTCGCGGCGACGTTCAAGCGTCTCTACTTCGCGCTGCCAGCGCTCGAGATCCCATGATGCGGTGTGCGCTTCATCGACGTCGACACCACCGACCAGACTCACGAGTGCACGGAGCTGACTCACATTGCGATCCTTGTACGCCGTCTGCACGCGATGCCAGTACGAACTATCGGTCGCGTCTTCACCCGTCGCATCAGGATGCAGCTTCTTCACGAGCGATCGGTACATGTTCACAAGCTCAGCATCATCCGTAGCATCGATGCGTGATGCGGCTGCGCGATTGCGCTCATCAGATGTCATATCGAAGGCTTCACGCAATCGTCGATGATAGCGCGCGTACTCCTTATCGACAACGGTGTTGATCAGTCTGATAATCTCCGACGTCAGTCGCTCACCGCGCGACACCTTGATGCTGAGCAATTCAACGCGACGCGCGAGTTCCGAACTGGCAACAGCAGCGATCTGGAGTTGACGTTCAAGTTCGCCGAAGTGCGTTTCGTAGGCTGCATTGAGTCGTGGTCGTACCACGGTCGACAACCGATGCCACTCCTCGAGCGCTTCACGGATGCCACGCTTGGCGGCCGCAAAGCGGTCTGCTAATTCGGTCTGCTCGGGATGGTGCGTCAGGTTCGACATCGCGGAATTTACGCCGTTGGTGCGACCGATGATTCCTGCGCCATGAAGCGCGACACAGCCATTTCGGCAAACGCGCAGAGGAGTGCGAGAGCGACGCACACCGACCATAGCTCCGAGCCGGTGCGTGCGGCTTGTGCAACATCCCGCATTGACGACTGCGTACTCACTTCAACAACGTGGTCTGGGTGGTCGACCATCGGCTTAAGCGCGTTCGACCATTCCGAGCGCTCGAAGAAGTCGAGGCGTGATTCGGTGGTGCGCGCATTTGCCGTTACAGTCATTACCGGCGACGAGTCCTGTGTGCGAATCTTTACAACCCCACTGCGATCCTGTCCTGGCACCTCAAGCAACGTTGCCGACGGAAGTCGAATCGGGAACAGTGTGGTTTCGATATCCGATGCGTCGCGTGCGATAAAACTCTGCTCGCCAGCACGACGTGGCGGGAGTGGCACGCGAATCGGTTCGCCAATGGCGACGGAAGCCCCTTGATCGCGAGGCGATACAGTGTAGAGAATCGACCGCACCATAAACGCCGCAAAAAGTCCAGTCGTTGGGAAGCTGCTCCACTCCATCGTTGGTGGCACAGCACAATAGACCACGCGACCTTGACCGAGCACAGACTCGCTGATCATCGCCCCCGCACTTGTCTGCACGATATCTGTTCCGCCACGGGAAGGGCGGATCGTGGTGATGCGTGGCGACTCAACGGCGCGGTTATCTCCGGCGTTTGTTGTGAACACGCCAGCAAACAACGGATGCATCTTGTCGGTCGTTGTGATGCTGAATGGCGCATCGTCCGAGCGAATCGGCTCGGAGAGCGTCAACCCGCAACCCACCATCAGCTCGGCAAGTCCAGCTGCTTGCGATGCGAACACAACCAAGCCACCACCTGCTTCAACAAACTGACGCACCTGGGCTACGTCCTGCGAAGCGATGTCGCTTCCGGCAATCACGAGCGCATCCATTTGCGACAGCTGTGGTGCTGCTTCGCGAATCGTGCGGTACACCTGCACGCGAGGCGCACTGCGCTCCATGCCTGGTAGCGACAATACGGTGCGCGCAAACATCACGTCGGATTCAGATCCGATCATCGCAACACGCGAACGCTCAGGCACAGTGAATCCAACCCAACGAATGTTGTCGCGATCGATGGCATCATTCTCGAGTTCAACCGCAGCACCGATCATTCCGGTGCGTTGTGGCGGTGCAGCGAGCGCTACGTTGCGTGTTTCTCCTGCCGGCACATCGATCACGCGCTGTGCAACTCGCACACCATCAAACGACAGCGAGACGATCACGCCTGTGGCATCACGATCACTACCGTTGCGTACTTGGGCTTCGAATTCAACGGGCTTTTCTGGTTGAAACAGCGCCGTGCGCAGCGCCACGGAGTCGACCGAGCAATTCTGCTCGAGTCCACGCTGACCTTGTCCAACACGCACGAGGAACACCGACGCATCGTGCATCAGCACATGGTCTCGCGACGCATCGGTGCGCTCCATGAGCGACCGTTGAGCATCGCTGATCACGTAGATCTCGCGATGCGGATGCAGCGCGTTATCGAGGAGCGGACGTATCGTGCGGAGTGATGATGGCACGTTTGCTGTACCATCGGTGCAGCGGACGCGCTCTACCTGATCAAGTGCAACCTGAAACGTCCGTGTAAAGTCGATCGACGCCGATGCGTCGAGTCCCGTCATCGGCAGCACAACAACTTCATCGCCATCGCGCAGCCCCTCAATGATCTGTCGCGCAGCCTTCTTGGCTTGCGCGAGCCGCTGGCCCCCTCCATCGGATGCCTCCATGCTTCCCGAGTTGTCGATCAGGATCATCACGCTCGTGCGCGATGTGGTGCTCAGCAACGGAAGCGAACCAGGGATCGTTGGACGTGCGAGTGCGAACACGGCAAAGAGCACAACGAGTGTGCGGAGGATGAGCAGAAGAATCTGCTGCATCTTCAGTTTACGTACACGCGTCTGCTGCAACTCCAACAGGAATTGCACCGTCGAGAACTCGATCGTACGCAGCTTGCGGAGATTCAACAGGTGCAAGAGCACCGGAATACTGGCGGCAGCGAGACCAAGTAGTGCAAACGGATTGAGGAAGTTCATCAGTCCAGTTTTACGAGTCGTTTGAGTTCGAACACTTCATCGCGTGTGAGGTGACGATACTCACCCCGTTTCAGTCCACGCGTCGACATGTTTGCATACTCTCTTCGATCAAGGCGCTTGACGTCGAAGCCAAGGTGCTCGAAGATGCGACGGACTTCGCGGTTGCGACCTTCGCGAATACCAATCATCACGTTGGTTTTATCCGACGGGTCGATGGTTACTTCGCAAGGCTGTGTTGGACCATCCTCGAGCTCGACACCCGCGGCAATCGTTCGTGCTTGGTCTGGACGCAATGGTTTATCCAGCACAGCCTTATAGACGCGCAGAATGCCATAGCGAGGGTGCATCAGGCGGTTGGCGAGCTCACCATCATTGGTGAGTAGCAACACGCCCGTCGTATTCCGGTCGAGGCGTCCTACCGTGAAGAGGCGTGTCTTGAGGCGGACCACATCGAAGACCGTTGCGCGCCCCTTTTCATCGCTGGATGTCGAGATCACATCCTTTGGCTTGTTGAGCACGATGTAGGTAAGGTGCTTGTAGCGTGTGATTGGCTCGCCGTTCACGGTTACCATGTCGTCGATTTCGACCTTGGTGCCGAGTTCGGTGACGACACGACCGTTGACCTTTACCGCACCTGTGCGGATGAGTTCATCGGCGCGACGTCGCGAGGCAACGCCGGCATCGGCAATGGCCTTGTTCAGTCGTTGTGGCGCGTTGGGCGCTTCGTATTCGCTATCTGCCTTTGCCTTCTTACGAGGCGCTTCGTCCTGCGGTTGCGGACGTTGCTGGCGTTGCGGTGGTCGGGATGGTCGTCGTTGATTGCGCATGGCGATTCTCATCGTGTGCGTGAAGAAGATCGTTGATTGCAGCTTCTACTGCATCAACACTGAGGTGCGTCATACACGCATGTGTACCAAGCGGACACGCGGCTGCGCCGTGTGCGCTGCATGGTCGACATGCGAGATCTGTACGCTGAACAACACGTCCGTTTGGTCCGAGCGGACCAAATCCGAACTCCGGTACGGTTGGTCCGAAGATCGCAACTGTAGGAACTTGGCACATCGAGGCGAGATGCACGGGAGCGCTGTCGTTCGAAACTACGACATTCGCCTGTGCAATGATGGCTGCAGCCTCGGGTAATGTGGTTTGTCCGCTTGCATCACGACTCAGCAACGACTCAGCAATAACGCCACGTGTTGACGCATCACCGATCGCCACAACGCGGTACCCACGGTGTTCCAGACGCGTAGCCAGCTCGCGAAACGATGCTGCAGGCCATTGCTTTGTTGGCCACACAGATCCTGGAGCGAGCACGATAAGGGGGCTCACCCCAGCTGGGATGTGGTGCGATGCCTGTTCGACGTCGGATTCCCTTGTGATGGCAATCGGCATCACGGACATTACATCAATCGGTGTCTGTGTGTGTGCTTGCAGCAAGGCAAGGTGTCGCTGCGCATCATGTGCTGCCGCTGGGTAGGGCACCTTCACATTAGCGATCCACTTCGTCCATGCATCAGCATACGTGATTACGCGTCGAGCGCGCATATCACGCACCAGCATCATTGTGCGGAAGCTCTTATGTGGCACCAGAACGATCGCATCTGCAGCATGCACATTTCGTGCGAGCGTTTTCCGTGCTGACGACGTGCGATGTCGTGCCCGCTTATCGAACACCACTACCTCGTCAATCGCATGGCAGCGTTCGGCGATGCCCGATGCGGCTGGCGTGGTAACCATCACCACGTGCGCTTCGGCATCATACTGCTTGATTGCAGCACACAGCGGCAACGTCAGCACGACGTCGCCGAGGAACGCTGTTTGCACAACGATCCACTTCATGCGCGCCACCGACGATGTTGCCACGACCATAGTTCGGGTCTGCGACGCAATTGCTCTTCGAGCACAGCAACGTGCCGACGTGTAAGCTCACGCACACCCTCGCGATCATTCGCCAGGTCATCCATCGGCAATGCGCGGATCGGCGCAACGTAGCGTCCATCATCCATGCGTTCTGCGAAAGCGTAGTAAATCGGCGCATTGAAGCGCAGCGCGAGTGCAGCAGGCGCTTCATAGGTTGGCGTTGCCTTACCAAAGAACTCGATCCACGGATCCTTCTCCGGCACGCCATGCTGATCGACAAGGAATGCTACTGTGCCACCACTGGAAAGTGTTTTGACCAAGGGGCGAGCAGCCTCCCCCATCGGAATGAGCACGTTACCAAACTTCGCACGATACGAATTGAGCAATCGATCGGCCGCTGCATTGTGTTGTGGATGCACAACGATCGATACTGGCGCATCGAGCATCACACCAGCAGCCATTGCGAGGTATTCCCAGTTACCGTAGTGAGCCGACAGAAAGATCGTTGGCTTGCCTTCTGCATGACGCGCTCGTACATCATCGAATCCAGGGATCGACACACGATCGAGCAACATCTGCTGCGTCAACGACGGCGTTGACAAGAGTTCTGCGAGAACAATGCCGAGGTTCTCATACGATGCCGCAACAATCGCATCACGTTCGTGTGCTGCAATTGAGGGGAATGCGAGTTCGACATTGCTCTCGGTGATGCGCTTGCGCGACGCCGATAACCCCATCATGCGGCGTCCAATGAACCGACCCAACGCGAGGCGCCCCGACCATGGCAATGATCGTGCTACGGAGCCGAGGGCCTGCAGCGCAAGCGTGGTTGAATGGTCGCGAAACGACATTATCGCTGTGCTGGCTGGAGCGACTGGAGCGGAATAGGATTTGGCTCGAAGGCCTTGCAGTACAAGTTGTACCAGTTTGGCTCGCGAATCTGGCCCATCATCGTGGAGTGTACCAAGCGGTGGTTCTGCTGCAGATTCATGTCGACGAAGTAGAAATGAACGCCACCCTGAATACCCTGGTAGAACCAGATCTCGTACGGCTTTGTGTCGATGGTCTGAATGAACTGTTCGATTTGCGTTGGCATGCCATATCGCAGCAACGTCAACCCACGATCGGTCTTCCAGCCATTCCGAAACGTTGGATTGCCATAGAACGACTGTGCGCGCTTATACATCGCGCGGAAGTCGTCGAGACGTTCATTAGCAAACGTTGATGGATCGGGATCGCGCTGACGCCAGAACTTGAACAAGTAGCGCTGCTTCGAGCGTGTATCGGTGCATGATGCACGGATGCTCATCTCCGCGCGCGATGCAATCACGTCGGACAGTTCGAGCTCATGTTCAAGACGCTCATCGGTGACGACGGACCATTCTGATGCTTGGAACTGTTCATCTTCAGAGAGCAGGAGCTTACCCTCGGGCGGGAGTTCCGGATTCAGGATGAATACACGCTCTTCTTTTGTGTCGTATACGGTTGCGAGATCCTTCGACAACATGCGTGTGCGGAGCGTGTACACACCCGAGCGCAGCGCACCGGCAGGGATCTCCTCGCGTACGACGAGTCCATCGCTTGTGCCGATCTCGCGCAGGTACGTTACGAGCTGCTCTTCACGGATGTGATCGAGTACTTGAAACTCAAGTGCAAACGTGTCGAGGCTGGCTCGGCGTGCGTTGTAGACTTCGGTATAGAAGCAAATCGACGGATCACGTCCGATGATTTCGTGACGTGGGTTTGGCTGTGCAGGTTCGCCATTGCGATCGAATCGAGCATCGCTACCGAACGCGCGCGGCATCACAAACATGATATCGCTCATCGACGGCTTAAAGGTGTACGCTTGCACCGTCGACGAAAACGAGCTCGTCAGCGAGCGCGTTGCGTCGTTAAGATCACGTGCGGTGAAGACCACCTTGTAGCTACCTGGAGCAAGCTGAAGTGGACGCACACCTGCGTAGAACTTTTGGTGCACCGGCTGTTGCACCATGCTTGCCGCAGATGCAATCCACTCATCACGCGTCGTATCGCCGAGTGCAGATACAACATCGATGCGACAAAGCATTTCAGCTTGAAATCCTGTTGGCGCGATCACATAGCGAAGTGCCGTATCAGCGAACGAGTATTGGAACTCCCACCGTGTGGAAGCCCCCTCGCCACGGAACTGTACAACATCAACGACGATGTCGAGTGTGCGTTGATCGGCAGCATGCAGTGTACATGCTGCGGCAATCAGGGTACCGATGAGGATACGAATCATGACTATGTGCCCTTAAAAACAATCAATGCCGTTCGTCCAGAGGACCAACGGCATTGAGAGAATTCTACGTCGACAGCCGTCGATCACTGGAAGCGCATTGCAACGCTCAGTCGGCTGATCAATCCGATGTTCTGTGTTGGATTCACAGAGTAGTCGATCTGACCCTCGAAACCACCACCGTTGTAGCGGAGGCCGAGTCCACCGGCAAGACCAAACTGATCCGAGCCAAAGCGATAACCAGCACGTACACTGACGAAATCACGCCATGTGTATTCTGTACCGATTGCGAATTGCTCAGGAACATCGCTGAATGTCTCGAAGTCCACAGCTGCTACCAGGGAGTGCTCAAGCACGCCATTGGCATCAACTTCTGGTTCGAACACCATGCCCTGGCAGAGATCTGCACCGAGACCGGCACGGAACGACAGTGGCATGTTGAACGGAGACGTTTGCATCTGCATGTCGAGCGACATGTTGTTCAGACCTGGCGTTGGGCTGTTTGTGCGTGTGATTTCTGGTCCGTCGTAGGACTGCTGTGTGCCCAACGAATTGATCGAGAAACCAAGCATCAGACCCTTATAGCCCGTGTTGTAGCGCGTACCGATGTCGAAGACAAAGCCACTTGCATTCATGTTCGAGAATGCGTGTTGCACGTACTTCGCTGTAGCACCGAACGAGAACTGCTCCGTGAGGTATCCAGCGAGCGTAATGCCAACGGCAAGGTCGCTCACGTTGTAGATACCACCCGTACCATCTTGTTGGTTCGTCGTTGTCACGTTGATGTCGCCGCTGCTGAACGATGTGAAGCTCGCGCCGAGACGGAACTTCTCACCCACAGGGATGGCAACAGCCGCGAAGTTGTGCGACATACCGGCGAACCAGAATGTCTGGCTGAAATCAGCTGCATAACGCTTGACGTCGGCCAAGCCAGCTGAGTTCCAGAAGATCGACGTGAGGTCGTCAGACATCGCTGAATACGCGCCAGCCATACCCGTACCGCGGGCGCCAACACCGATCTTCAGGAACTGACCTCCCGAGAGGCCGACCTTCGTGAATTCTCCAGCCGTGACGGCGATCAGCTGTGCTGATGCGACCGATGAGGAGAAGCAAATGAGGCAGGCCGCGAGGGCAAGGCGTGTTAGTGTGTTCATATTCTTCATTGTGTCCCCCCTTACTGTCCGTCACCAACAACACGTGCAGGGCCTACGACGATCGTGAACTTGCGGATGACGCTTGCGCCTTCCGGAGTTTCGATCTTCGCAACGAGCATTTGGCTTGCAACGCGCTGGTTGTTCTTGGAGAGGAGGTTCCAAACATCGGCCCCTGCCTTGTCTGGTGAGACTCCCGTGAGTTCATTGTGATCAATCACCTTTACAATCTCGCCGTTCGTTGTGTAGATCGTGATCTTACACACACGTGGGAGACGTGTAAAGTAGAGTTGGCCTTGGAATGGCGTTGTAACGCCTTCGTGTGTGACGTAGTACGGGTTCGGTACAACCTGCACTTGTTCGAGCTGCTCGTCGGAATACGACTGTGAGTTCGACTGTGCTGTGTATGGATCGTACTGTGCTACACGGATGTATGCCTTCGCCGAATCGAATGGGAAGCCGAATGCACCACCAAATGTGAGAAGACGAATCTTGTCACCTGGCTTGAGATCTTCAGTTGCCCATTGAGCGATTGGGTTCGATGGCGTTGGTGCCGCATCTGTGATTGTACGGTTCGAGCGGATACGACCAAGCTGTGCGAAGTCGAGTACGAACTGTGTACCACCAAGCGCGATCACGTGTGTGAAGTCGAGCGTATCGCCACCGCCTGTTGAGAGGCGACGTGACAGGTAGTAACGATTCTGCTCGCCAACAGGCTTGCCGTCGTTCGATTGTGCAGCAAGACGTGCGAGTGTTGACGGACGGAAGTCGGAACCACGTGTGTTGCGCCATCCGAACGTCGCACCTGTGAAGTGACCGAGGCGAACTGCTTCTGGGTTCGGGAACTGCAGAATCTGTGCCGCTGGGATCTTCGAGTAATCGAGCACCTGTGGTGTCAGGTTGAAGTCGTACCCAACATTGGCTGTGCCGATTGTGCCGTCTGGACGTGGATCCTGACGCTCGAACGAGTACACGTTCTTGATGTCGTATGTCAGGTATGGAACGTCGCTAAATGTGATGGACGAATCGCGACCTGCAGCAACTTCGAAGTTGGTGCGGATTGTTTCGGTACCACCCTCCTTAAACGTCACCTCGTAGATACCAGGACCGTTGTTATAGCTCGTTGCCCATGGCTGTGCCGGGACAAAGTCTGGGAACGGAAGCTGGATAAACGGAGGTGGCGGATTCAACTCATTCGAATTGTTGTAGAGCGACGCCACCGAGTTTGTTTTTAGCACAGGGAAATTCGCTGGACCATTTGCAACGAATGCAGTGTCTGCGCGATAGATACCACCCCACTGCTCAATTGCGTAGTCGAATGCAACGCCGAGAGCACCGAAGGCATACTTATTCGCGAAGCAGGCAGCGTCCGACGTGAACATACCCGAGCGGATGACCTTCTCACGTGAATCCGGCAGACCGAACTTTGTCGAATCGATGCGACGGATCGAGCCATCAGAGTTGTACACGGTGTCGTACATCACCTGGTTTGTGTCGACGTAGACAGCCGAGTTCTCTGTGAAGTAGCCTGGCAGACCAGGAACGTTCGACGATGGACAGAGTTCTGGTGGGAGGAAGCTCGACCATGTGTTGAGTTCCTCACGTGTTGCAGAGTCGCGGAGGATGAATACCACGCCGTAGAGACCATCACCTGGTGCCGTGGAGTTTGGCACTGGATTGTAGCCTTGCCAGAAGCGGAAGAACTCAAGTTCGAGTGTACGACCAGCGAAGAGCTGGTTGAAGCGCTGCTGGTCGTTGACCAACAGGCGAACGTTGTAGATGCCACCAAGCTTCTTGCGATTTGCATCGTCTGTTGTGAACGTGAAAGCTGCAGCATTACCTGGACGTGATGCCAGTGGTGTTGCGGTGATCACGTTTGGCAGACCAACTGCGCGGTTGTTCAGCTTTGGAGGAGTTGGCAACAGGTAATCGCCTTCGTCATATGCACGAACAGCATATGTATAGTCGATGTTGTTGATCAGCTTCTCGCTTGCTTCAGGATTTGCTGAGTACGTGACCGTACCGTTGCGGTCGTCATCACCAAGGTCGAAGAACACGCGGCCACCGGTGAGTTCGCGCATGTACTTGGCAACGATTTCCTTACGGACTTCATTGGTCTCTTCCCACGGACGCTTTGTTGGCACAAGTTGCGCCGTTCCGCCCGATGAGAATACCGTGTCGACATCGTTGAAGAGGAATGGTTCCATCTTCACGCGACGCGCAAGGATGAGCTTCACGAGCGAGTCCTTCGCAACCTTTGCAGCGACAGTATCGAGCTGAAGGTTGGCACCCAGACGGCGAACCGGCGGGAGTGTTTCGATCAGCGTCGTGAAGTATGTAAAGCGAATCGAATCGAGCTTATCGAAGTTTGGAACACGATTGTTTGTGCCCGAAACAAAGCCCGTTGTGATGATCGTTGAGTCTGAGCGGTTGATGCGCAGACCGTACAGCGAGTCACGACCGCGGAGCAGACGTGAGAAGTACGAGCCCCATGGCTCTTGCTGCAGGTTGACTGTGCGTACAACCATGAACTTGCGCTGGTTTGGCTTGATCACATCGATCACTTGGAATTGATCCATGCGAACGCCAGTGTTACCAATTGCAGCGCCTTCCTTCACGAATGGCGAAGCCATTGCGAACTGACCGATCTGCTTCCATGCGAGTGGACCCTTGCGAGCATTCTCTTGGAAGTCGACTGCGAATGTGTCTTGGTCCGTGCGGCGTGCACGATAAATGCGGTAGCCGATGAAGTCGAGACCACGCTCGAGTGTGTCGACAGAGATTTCTGCTGTCGAGTCCCACTGGATGGCAATCGCGTTGTTGAGCGGCAGGAATCCTTCTTCAGGAATCGTCATGAAGGAGTTCACGCCTTGTGTTGAACCGCGCGGTGCACCCTTGATGATCGACAGATCTGGTGGCTTTGGAGCACGGAACTGATTGTCGTACACGAACTGAGCGAAGCGGACCTTACGGATCAGTTCCGCCATGTCTTCCGTTGTACCCGTTGCATCGCCACCGTTTGCTGTACCACCGAGGATGATACCAACAACGATACGTGCAGAGTCTCCCGGACGCATGTGGAACGGACCTGTTGCCATCATGAGACGGCGGTCGCCAGGGCCAAGGTCGCCATCTAGACGCTGGCTCGAGATGAAGTTGTAGCGGTCTTCGTTTTCGATCGGGTCTTCTGTGATAGGCCAGTTGCGCATTGTGCGCATACCGAGCTGCTCAGAGACCGGGAACTGACGCTTGTCCTTGCGCATGAACTTCTCTGCGTCGATTGCAGGCGACTCAAGGAAGTTGAAACCGAGGTAGCCGAAACCTTGACCAGCTTCACCACGATCTGCATTTGTCCATTGCACGGCAAGGTTCAGACCTGGCTCTTCGCTGTAGAAGCGAGCGCGGTCGTTCTGTGCACCACCAACTGGATTTGTACGAAGCGCAATGTCGACGTCCTGGACGGCTGCCATCCAGCAGTCATACAGTGTATCCTTGAAGTTCGTTGGGTGAATGAACATGTACTTCAAGAACAAGAAGTCGGCATAATCACCAAAGCCCCACGAGTAGACCATCTGCTCGATTTGGAAGCCGAGAGGATAGCCGTCGGCCTTACGCTTGGTAACACCGCCTTCGTAGTAGTTGAGATCTGTGTCCTTGTACACCGAGAACACGTCTTCTTCTGAGATGAACGCTGGACCCTTCGGGTAGTTCGTCTTGAAGCGTTGTGTTGGGTCGTTTACATAGAGACCGTAGTAGTTGTTGAAGCGGACAGTATCGCTTGGGGATGTATCCCAAATCGGCCAACGTGGGAACGTTGGGTTTGCGAAGTCCGTACCATCCGTTGTGCTGAAGTCTGTTGAGAAATACGTGCGGTACTTATTGATGCCCGCGTCAGCTGTTGTGATCACCGCATCACCATCTTCAATCGTACCAGGCACCATCCACGACAGACCCGAGTTCGGGTTGTACGTGATCAGCACGCGCTTACGCAAGGAGTCTGATCCCGGTGGACGCTTGCGCGCACCGAACCATGCACCACCAGCAAAGATGTACTGGTTGTTGCGACCACGTGGCCAGAACGTACCACCGACACCATTTCGAACGTCAAATCCGAAGATGCCATAGTTGGTTGTCTGGAAGTCGATGTTCGACACAACGTTGCGTTGCTGATCGAACACCCCGCGAGGAGTACGCTGCACTTGTTCGCTAGCCTTGTCCTTCTCCGTGCGACGCTGTGGCGTACCGTTCGTTCCTGCATACGCAGCAACGGAGGCCATCGCAAGGATGGCAAGAACCGCGCTTCGCAGCATCCATCGTTGTGTCATGACATCTCCAATGTTCTTCTTCAAGTTCATAGTTGGGGCCCCCGCGTTAGAATCGGAACGCAACAGCGAAGTACGCTGTACGCGGGAATTGATAATTACCACGGCGAGCTACGACATCGTCGACGTACTCCTTGTATCCGCGGTATGTTTCTTCTGGTGTTACGCGACCGTCTTGGTTGAAGTCGACGCGCTGCTGATACAGACGAAGACCAACACGATCGTACTGGTTCGCTGCAATTGTTGCCTTGTTGCCTGGGTCTGCCGTACGGTAGTACGTTACAGCTGGGAAGTCCGACTGCTGACGGTTCAATGCGAAGCCGTCGAAGTCTGGGCTGCCTGTTGCTGTGTAGAACGAGATGGCGTTTGTGAAGTTCAGCAGGTTCGTCACGTCGAGCGTGAGGTCGATTGCCGAGTTGCCACCAAGAACGTCGTTCAATGGGATCGTACGTGTGATACGAAGCTCGGAGTTCCAGTTCGACGGGAATCGTGCCGAGTTGATCTGTCCTGCAGCCTGACCACGTGCATCAACCGGTGTGTATGGCAGACCAGACTGCCATGAGCCCGAGAGGTTGATTGTGAAGTACTCGAGGAATGTGATACCAGCGATCGATGGACCTTCGTCGTTGCCCCAGCTGAAGCCGATCTGACCGTTAACACGGTTGCGCTGATCGAAGTCGAGTGGGAAGTCTGTCACTGGGAATGCAGGCTCGCCCGTGAATGGGTCGAGACCAACTGCCGTTGTGCTTGCGTTTGCTGTACCACGTGCTGACGAGAGTGTGTAGTTCAAGTTGAACTGCCAGTTGTCCGACAGACGCTTCATGAACGTGAACTCAACACCGCGAGCATTGCCGTAGTCAGCAAGAACACGCTGGAAGAATGGCGTTGGTGCAACACGCACGTAGGCCAGACCCGACTGATTGTAGATGTCCTTGTAGTAACCTGTTACTGTCAATGCAAGGTCATCTGTCAGCTGATGGTTGTACGCAACTTGATACTGGTTCGTACGCTGCATTTCCATGTTCGGGTTACCAAGAACTTGGCTGCCGCGAAGCTGGAACGCGTTGAACGAGTCATAGAACTCAGCCCATGGTGGAGCTTGGTAGTAGATACCGTATGAGAGCTGGAAGTTCTGACGTTCTGTGAGTGGGTATGTGATCGAGATACGTGGGCTCAAGTAGAGCTTCGCATCGACACGAGCAAACCCTTGATCGTTACCGAATGGGTAGAATGCATCGTAGCTCGTACGATAGAGCGCGTCAGCATTGAGATAGTCCATACGAAGACCAGGTGTGAACACGAGCCCCTTGAAGAGGATCTGGTCTTGGATAAAGAATGCACCTGTTGTTGGCGTGTATGGCTTTTCCGATTCTGCCTTCGCTGCAGCAGATGCAGGATCGTTCGCCTTCACGTCGAAGTACAAGTTGCCGCCGTAGCCACTACCGTACACGTCATAGAATGGCGAACCGTCCCATGGGTTGCTGTTTGAGTGACGTGTGAGGTTGAGCGAGCGGAACTCGAAACCAGCCTTCATCACGTGCTGCGTGCTGCCGATATCAGCCTTGTATGTGACGTTACCGTCGAGCTGATAGAATGTTGCGTTACGCAAGTCGATACCGCCTTCGTTACCGCGAGCTGCGAAGTACCCGAACAGACCGTATGGGTTGCGTGTCGACTGGAAGTCAGGTGGACCTTCAACGTATCCTGTGATTGGGTTACGCTTCGTTGTCTCGATCTTCAAGTAGCCGTCTTCTGTGAATGCAGTCTGACGGAGGTAATCGTATGCATCAAGGATCTTGTTTGAACCTGCGATGTACGATGAGTCGTTGAACGCAAGGTTGTCTTCTGGGAGGAAGATATCGAAGCCACCGAAGAGGCTCGGAGCAAGGCTTGTACCGTTGTTGGTCTTGCGCTTACCTGTCTCTGTTGTCTTCGAGTTGTACGAACCGCGGACTTCGTACACGAGGTTGTCACCAACGCTCTGGTTCCACTGTGCGAACCCGTTCGTTGTGAACTCTTGCACAACAATCTGCTTGACGTTGCGCTCTGGAACTCCGTTACCAACTGCGTTAGCAATTGGATTGCCGTTCATCATCGTTGGGATGCCTTCGTCGTTGGCATACAACCAACCCCAGCCGTTACGCTCACCGTTCACAACGCCGTACATACCACCAACGAGGAGCGACGAGTTACCGTCGACCTGGAAGCGAAGGCGACCTGTGATGTTGCGCGACCATGTGCGGTTGTTCGGCTGCATACCGAGGTTGTTGCCGAGCGGATCAAGCACCTGCAGACCGAAGTTGCGGTGGTTTTGATACGTGTTACGAACAGCGACGAAGAACGTCGAGTTGCTGAATCCAAGTGGACCACCGAGTGTTACGTCAACAACGTCCTCAAGTGGGTAACCAGCCTTGACGCCGTTGCCTGCCGTACCGAAGAGGAACGGGGCATCCTTACGCCAACGAACAAGACCCTCATAGCGGTCTGTCTTACCAGTCTTCACAACTGTGTTGACGATACCACCGAGCGCGTTTCCGTACTCAGCACCGAAACCACCAGTCTGCGCTTGCACCTGCTCAGTAGCGAACGGACTTGGCATCGCAGCAGACACCGTAGCGCCTGAGTTACCAAGACCACCCGTGAACTGGTCAGTTACCGTCAGACCGTCGACAAGCACCTGTGTTTCTGTTGTTCGCGAACCACGCACAACGAAGTTGTTGCCCGAAGCACGGATACCGGCGTTGAGGGAGAGCGCAGACGCGACGTTATCACGCGCGATCTTCGTCATGTCCTCACCCTTCATCACCTGCGTCGAACCCACGTCGGTGCTACGCACCATTTCGCGGTCGGCTGTGACACGGATTTCCTTGCCCTTCTTTCCGCCGATCTCAAGCTTGAAGTTGAGCGTCAGCGTCTGGTCGGCGACGATCGTGACCTTTGCAAGTGCCGTGTCGTAACCCACCGACGTTACACGCACCGTATACGAACCGGCCGTGATGTTGGTGATGTTGTAGCGGCCGTCAATCTTTGCGCTGGCACCGCGGGTTGTTCCAAGAACTCGGATGGTGGCGCCAGGAACTGGCTTGCCGTCCGAATCTGTGACCTTACCGGTCAGAATGCCTGTGATCCCAGCCCACGATGCGGTTGTTGCCGCAGCAAGTAGGATCGCCACAAGAAGGTACCGATGTACCATTAGCATACTCCTGAGGGACTCGTTGTGTAGTTAATTCGTAGGAAGATCAGCGGACAACCACAAGTGGCGATACGGTGCGTGCACCGTTCTGCTCAACCACCACATGGTATGTACCCGCTGGAAGATCGCGTGTGGCAATCATGAGATCCCAGTTACCAATACCGGCTGGGCTTTGCGATGTCATGAGTGTTTCACCAAGTGTTGAAACAAGGGACACTGTCACGCGACCCTCTGTTACAGGCACAATGCGAACTGTTGCGATGTCTGTTGCCGGATTTGGTGTGATCTGCGCACGCGTTAGTACGGGCTCGGATTCTTCAACGCTGTTGACCGGCGAGAGCTTAGTGATATCGAACGCCATCAACATCACCTTTGCTGGATCCGCTGGCGTTTCGACATTCGTTACGCGGTCACCAGGATTTGGGCTTGCGCTGTAACCGATATACATGCGGCCGTTGACAACATCATCGCAAAGCGATGCGTACTGACAGTTCACACCTTCCGGTGTGATATCTGTTGGTGTCGACCAAATGTTGAAGCCCTTTGGCTTGTATGTCGCGTAGATGTGGCCATTGAGCGCATCAACCGTGACGAGCGTGTCTGGCTCTGACTGCTGATTACCGCCCGTTGTGTCGGCAAGAATGCTCTTGACGTCGCCGTTCTTGAATGAACCATACGTCATGTAGAGGTTGTCTTGCGCGTCGATACCCAGCTGCGGCCAACGGCTCATACCGTCGAGATAGCGCAGGTTAAGGGGCGTTCCCTGACCATCATAGTCACCACCATTTGGTGGAGCCATGAAGTACAGATTCTGCTCGTTCTGGTTTGTGTAGAGCATACGTGAAGCACGCAGCGACTGACGATCCTGAAGGAACGAAATGATGTTTTGACGCGTGCCGAGGGTGTCGCTACGAACGATCGTCGACATCACAGTTCCGATTGCGTAGTGCGTTGTGCCTTCGCTGTCGATGATCACATCGAGGTGTCCGTTTGGTGCAGGAACTGTGTCCGTATACACCTTAAACGTTCCCCAGTCTGTCATTCCCGAGTCGAGGTCTGTGTGGTCTGGACCATAGATCACGCGTGCATTTTCTGCAGGCCACGTTTCACCACCGTCGGTCGACGTGTAGCTCAGTGTGCGCCAGCCGTACTCAGTCCATGCAACAACGACCTTGTTACCACGCGCTGTCACAGCATACGTGTCACCACCAAGACCACCGTTCAGCTGTCCTGCAGGTGAGCTCGAACCGTTCAGAACGACTTCTGAGCTCCATGTGAATCCACCGTCTGTTGAGCGGCGGTATGCAACGACGTTGGCTTGGTTGGCCGCGCCACCGAGCGTGCGGTTGTAGATCAGGTGTGTTGTGCCGTTTGCATCTACTGCTGCACGTGGCCACAGTGCCGAGTCGGCCGGTGATGTGACTTCCTTGTAAAGGATTGGCTGATCGCCAAGGCCCGAGTTGCCGTAGAAGCGAATTGGTGTGTGCGATGGTGTGCCTACGAGTCCGTCGGCATACTGCACAAGTGATGGCCATCCCGCACGCTGTGATTCTACCTTCTGCCAGTCCTCAATTCCAAGAACTGGTGCGTCTGGCGACGAAACGTCGATAAACGTGTAGTGCGTACCGCGGAAATTGCCAGTAAAACCAGGAATGCGCGTCGTCAGATCGCGCGTTGAATCCTTCGAAACCATCCAAACCATCTGCACGAACTTGTCCGGACCATCGGCAGTGTACACCACACGGTTGGCCATCGCGCCGTTTGTCTGGAAGTCGTAATACGTAAAGCCAGCTTCGACGCCCGGCAGACTATTCTGCACGGCATCGACGACCTTCGGTGTACGACGTGTCGTGAGCGGATGCTGGACCGCTGCGCGTGTTTCTTCCGTGCCAATGGCTGGAAGGGGCTTTGCAGGGTGCACAATCGTGCGAGCTACAACCGACTGATTTGAGCGCGGAATCGAGGTCGCACGGACCGATGATGCCTGCTGTGCCGACAGGACAGAAGCGCCCAACAACAATGTTGCAGCGATCGCACAGCTATGGAAAGGCGTACGGAAACGGTTCATTCCAACTCCATTATTACTTCTTCGTCACAAGAATTTCTCTGGAAGGCGGCGTGCAATATACAACGCATTCCAAACCAATTTCGATCTGTTCAACGCCTTAGGGTGCCGCAAGGTTCACGACCCATGTGACAAGGGCAATTCCGCCCATCACAAGGCCCACGACAGCCCATACGATGCCCCCTGTGACAATCCCAAACCTGCGGTGGAGGCCACCCCACGAACACAGGCCTATCCCAATCGCCACGTACTGCCACAGCGACACAAGACTGAGTCGCTGAAGCCAGCTAAACATCGAAGGGTGCTCGACGGGATCGACCAACACGCCCAAGTGAAGTCCGGCCCGCAGGGTCGATGTAGCACTATGGAGAGCAACCGATAGGACAACGTCGATCACACCGATCAAGGCCGTTGCCGATACGGTAGTCAGCGCCATCCCATAGGTCACCGGTGCATCGGTCATAAACCGAACGAGTACCCAGAAGACCCCTGCAAGGGCGATTGATGACACAATTGTTACAAGGAGAGC
>CAYSMF010000020.1:0-24390 GCA_964432155.1 uncultured Melioribacter sp.
CCGCGCGTCATCGGCTGAGGTAGAACTTTTCCGCCTTGCGGAAGTCGGCACCTTGCATGACGCATACATACACGCCTTCCGGGAGATCCTGGATGGCCGTCGTGTATTCATGAATGCCACGTCCAGTTGCACCGCGATGGACATCCATGATCTTCTTGCCGAGCATGTTGTAAACGCCGATTTCGACTTGTGCTTCATCGCGCGCGAGTTCGACGCGGACGGTAAGAACTTCCGATGCTGCGCGAACGAACAGGAAGCGATTTTCTTTCCGCAGGGTGTCGTTGCCAACGAGGACGCGCTGTTGTGGCCGTTGCTGTTGCTGTTGTGTGCGGACAGAGCCGAGGGCACGCATCGTTGTGGAGACCGCTGAAGAGATCGGTGAGGATGCTACAGGCGCTGTCTTCTTCGCCGTTGACTTCCGTGCATTATCGGCAAGTGCTACCGATGTCGACGCAACGAGGAGCGCGACACAAACGATAGTGCCAAGAAAGCGACGATATAGTGGCGTAGTTGTCATCCTATACAGACGTGTCCAACGCAAATCTACAATCTTTTGTTCCGTACACCAACTGCGTGCCAAAACAGAAAGGGCGGCCCGAGGGCCGCCCTTGTTGCGTACGATGTGCGATATGCTTACTCGGAAATGATCAGCTTTTCGCTGCTTGAGTAGGCACCCGTGACCATGCGGAGGAAGTAGACACCCGATGGCAGGCCTGCGGTAGTGAACGACATGTCGTACTCACCATCCTTGAGACGTCCGCTTACGAATGTGCGTACCGTTACGCCCTGCGCATCAACCAGATCAACTGTTGTCATCGATGGGATACCCACCGAGAACGACACGACAGCCGAGCCATTCGTCACTGGGTTTGGCGATACTGGGTTAAGCTTTGGCAGCGTAGCGCCAATCTTCGTTACGCGACGTGTGAGTGCGCAGTTGAAGATCGATGTCGAGTCGCCCGTTGTGCTTGGGATCACGCATGGACGTGGCAGTGTGAGGACCAGGTTCTGCTTGCTTGATGTTGTGGCATCGAGAAGGAGCGTGGCCTTGAATGTGAAGAGTGGACCGTCGCCAGCGATACGATTACCACCTGTTGCTGTGAAGCGCCATTGCGATTGTGTCGCATTCAGGTCGGTGATCACTGGGTCGTTCACTGTCCAGCCGCCTGTGAGTCCGCCTGCAAGTTGAACCGAGCCGTTGTTAAACGTCAGGTTGTTCTTGTCGACGATTACGTCAGCAACGAAGGACGTGAGGTCTGCGCTTGTCCAGTTCGCGCTGCGGCCCGACACAACGAAGTCAACCACATCGCCTGGTTCTGCCGAAGCGCCTGCTGCAATGTTGTTGCCGAGGTCCATTGTGACAGGTGTGACATAGCCGATACCGACGACCTTCGCGACAACAGTCTTGATTGGCGTTGTCTCTCCAAGTGGGTAGCCCGTCATCTCGAACTGTGCCGAGTAGTTACGATCTGCCCATGGTGCTACATCTGGCTGTGTCGGTGTGAACTGTACGAGCACTTGGAATGTACGGCCAGCAGGGATGACCAACGGAAGCGTTGTCTGCTTGCCGGCGTCATCGAGGTAGCCAACGATCGTGAATGCTGTAGGATCTGCACCACCAGGTACGAGTGCCTTCACTTCGAGCGGCTTGAAGCCACCACCAGTGTTTGTTACTGTGAACGAGAGTGTTGGCGAGTCGCAGTTTGCGCGCTGACGACCAAAGTCGCGGTCAGCTGTTTCAATGTCTGGACCCGAGCAGCCGCCGACGCTGAATGTTTCCTTGTGAGCAGGAACTGGAACGAGCGTTGACGAATCTGCGCCAGTGCCAGGGGTTGCATCGTGTACAAGCTCAAGCGTTGTGCTTGCTGCGAGGAGTTGGCCAGCAGGACGTGTATAGGAAACGCGAACTGTTGCCTTGCCGCCATTGCGAGCAACGATCATTGGAAGAGCTGGTGTTGTCGATACGATTGCGAAACCAGCAGGTACTGGTGCCGAGAGTGTCGCTGACGTGATTGTCAGTTCCATCGTTCCAGCGTTTGTTACGGTGAAGTCGCGCTCAGCGAGCACACCTTCTTGAGTTTCTGCACATGTCAGGTCGATCGGGTCAGTATCGATCTTCGGAATGATGCCGATACCTTGGAGCTTTGCTGTGCGCTCTTCGATCGTGCCTTCCCAGACTGGCTTGATGTCGGCTGAGTAGGTCGCTTCGCCCGCTGGACGGAACAACACAAGTACGTCGACCGACTTGCCGTTGCTAAGGTCAATCGTTGTTACCGGGTTGCCACCATCGATCAGGCCAACAATCTTGAAGACGTAATTGGCTTCTGTTGATCCGGCAGGGAAGTACTTCGAGCCGTCCATGAAGGTCACATCGCGCAGCTTGAGGACTTGGTTGCCTGTGTTCGATACGCTACCGAAGCCTTGGTGGAGCGTGCCAACGCGGCGCTCGCGCCAGTCCTTGCCAATGATGATCGGGCCTGGTGACTGTGTGCTGCCCTTCCAGTTCGATACCGAATCGCCGCAACCAGCGTTGCTTGCGAATGTGACATCGATATTGTCAACCTTGATTGTTGCGCTCTTGTAGCAGACTTCCTTCAACTCGAGGAAGCCCTTAGGAAGAATGCGAATTGGCAGTGTTGGTGCTGGCGTGACGGTGAAGTCTGTACCAAGGAAGCCAGTGATCGATGTGATCTCGAGCGTGTCCGAACCGTTGTTCGAGATGCGCAGTCCGCCAGCCTTGCAGAACTCTTGGTTCAGGCTGAGAGTACCGGCATCGAAGTCTTCAACATTGATACATGGCAGAGCAGCAACGCCTTGTACAGGGTGCTTGAACTGTCCGCATGTTGTGTTGATGACCAGCGAGTCCTTGTCGAAGTCTGTGCGTACGTCTTGTGTTTCACGTGTGCCATTGTACTTGATCGTGATCACATGCTTGCCCTTTGCAGGGATCTTGACCACAGGCGGTACGGCACCAGCGACGATCGAGAAGTACGTGCCCAACTGCATCTTCGAGTTGGTCAATGTTACTTCTGCGTCCGAATTGTTCGTGATGGTGATATCGCCGGTAGCCGACGTATTCAATCGGATCTGTCCGAAGTTGAGAGGTGTTGGGTTGAACGCAATCTTGTCTGCATAGAACTCGCAGGTGTCGATAGTAACGTTGCCCCACCAGTCCTGCACGAAGTAGATACAGCGTGCATCCTTCGACTTGTCAATCACCTTCCACTCGTACTTGAACTTCTTGTACGCTGGATCGCGTGGGAAGATTTGGTCAGTTACGAGTTCGAGACGGTAGTTGAAGCTTCCTGCACCTTCGACTGTGTCGATGAGGGCAATGCCCGACTCAACTTGGTCTGTGTCGATTGGAACTGGCTTCGGAGGATCAGGGATATTGCGAAGTTCTGTCGCTTCAAACTCATAATCACCGCAGACATCCTTGCCCACGATCACTGGTGGGAGTGTGTCGACAGATGTTGTTGGGCGGAAGCCAGCAGCAGCTGGCCAACCGTAGGCATCAACAGCGCCGTAGCCGTAGATATAGCCACCGAAGCTCACTGTACCGTTGCTTGAGATGCGGTGTGCGCGGCTCTCGATACCGAAGTCAAGCGTCGTCCAGTACAAGCCGTTCGACATCTTGTTGAACTTCAGCGTTGGGCTCTGTGCTGCAGGGTGACGCCATACTGGGATGCCGTCGATTTCAAGCGATTCGAGATTCTTGTTGAGATCCTTCGATGCAGTGTCGGTCTTGACAATCAGGTTCAAGCGGTGCTTCGAGAACTTCGCCGATGTCGGGAACTGGAAGATCGTGCTCGTGATGAACTGCTCTTCAGGCGTCACGTTGATCATGAACGGGTCGAGGATCGGATCGCCGTCCCACGATGATGAGCATGAATACTGCATCACAAAGATTGGCTTGTCGGCCTCCCACACAGAGTATCCGTGTGTGATCGTCGTTGGAGCACCTGCCTGTGTGATGTCGGCGAATTCGCCGGCCTTATTAAGCACGCCGCCACCCTGACCGATCAGCTTCTTGCTTTGCTTGTCGTAGTACTTGAGGTTCCACTTGGTATTTGGTTCGCGTGCCACAACGCGGAACACGTCGCCCTTACCTTGGCCGTTGCGATTCTCACGCTGGAGCTCAACCGACACGTAGCGCTTACCCCACGTTGTCGATGGAGGGGTCATTTCAGCAAGGTGGTTACGACCGTTACCGTTGATCAAGAGGTTTGGCATTGTCGAACGCTCGTGGAACGAGATCATACCAACTGGCTTTGACGCCTTGATCTTCGAACCTGTAAGGTCGAACACGCCGCGCGTTTCGCCGTCACCTTTGACCATGTACACGTCGCCTTCATCAAGAAGAATCGTGAATGGTGCAGAGTTCAGGCGGCGTCCGCCTTCCGTCTTGCCATCAAGCTCGCCTGTGCCGCGTAGCTGGATCGTTACCTCAGTTCCGTTCTCACGGCCGATCACGATGAAACCGCACGCCCATGGCTTGAATTCGCGGAAGTCGAAATATGTCGTGGCGAGGTATTCGGTACCCCAACCGTTCACCGGGATGGCCATATAGCCGTCCGACGATGTCACCTTTGAGTTGAGCACGTAGACCGAGATCGGCTTCTTCGCAGTGATGCGGATCGCCTTCTTCACGACTTGCTCCGGCTCACGGACTTCCCATGTCCAGTTCGTTTCGCCGCGCTTATCAGACAGCGTCCGAATCTCGTACGGCTGCAGCTTGCGCTTGTATGTCTTAGCGCCAGCAGCATCGAACACTTCGATTTCTGTCTCGAACGCCGACGCAACGTAAATCTCGAGCTCGTCCACAGGGAACGGGTTGATTTCGTTCGGCGGAATTGCGATCCAGAACTCGGTGCCTTGGGCACCGTTGATGTTCAGAATCTGCTCAGCCGTTGGGACCTTCCGCTGTGCATGCGCAGTTGATAGTGCTGCGATGGACACAAGCAGGAGCACAAGAAAACGCGATACGTATCGCTTGGTCATGGAAACCTCCAAACATCAGGATTTCACAGCTTGGCGGGCTGAATTTCAGCGCGCAAAACTGTGGGTTGACTGACACATTATACTTGCCTGAGGGCTTACCCAGAACAGACCCCCTCAGGATCGTGCTATGATAAACAAATATTCGGTTCCAGAGTTACGGAAAACCGCACGTTTGCGGGGGTGTGTGGAAAGTTCTCAGGTTGTTTTGGGCTGATGACAGAGAAGCTGCAACGGCCCGGTTTGTTACAGGAGAACCTGCTCTCAAGGTGGCGGGTTCCTTGGAAGCCCCTTTTCGTAAGTTTGCAGACTGTTTACCCATCACTCTCTACCCATGCCATGACAGATGACATGAAACGATCCCTGGAGTTCAATACCACGACGTTCACCAATGAACGCCGCGCTCCAGAGGGGTTTGCGCCTATTGCCAATGAAATCCGTCGCGATATCGTCCGCATGCTGGTGCGCGCCGGCTCGGGCCACAGTGGCGGTCCGCTTGGCTCCGCTGACATCTTCGCGGTGCTCTACTTCGGCGGGAACATGCGATACAACCCGGCCGACATGGAGGCCCCGCGCGACCGGTTCGTGCTCTCGGCTGGCCACATGGCTCCAGTGATGTACGCGGCGCTGGCGAATGCTGGATGCTACCCGAAGCAAGAGCAGGAGACCCTCCGCAAGTACAATACACGTCTGCAAGGCCACCCAGGACGCGACATGCACCTGCCAGGCGTCGAAACCTCGTCGGGCTCGCTCGGACAGGGGATTTCGATCGCTGTGGGCATGGCGATGAGCGACAAGCTCGTTGATAAGAGCGACCGCCGTGTGTACTCGCTGACGGGCGACGGTGAGCTCCAAGAGGGCTCGGTGTGGGAGGCTGCAATGGCTGCAGCGCACTTTAAGCTGGACAACTTCTGCTGGCTCATCGACAACAACGACTGTCAGATCGACGGTCGCGTGCCAGACGTAATGGACGTGTACCCGATCGACAAAAAGTGCGAGTCATTCGGCTTCGACACGGTCGTTGTCAATGGTCACGACTACGCCGATCTCCAGCGCGGTTTCGACCGTTTCCTCGAGAATCAGCGCTCGGGCTCGGGCAAGCCAACGGCAATCATTTGCCAGACGTTCATGGGCCACGGCGTGTCCTTTATGAACGACAAGTTCGAATGGCACGGCAAGCCACCGTCAAAGGATCAAGCCGTCGCCGCCCTCGAAGAACTTGCCCAGCACCCCTAATCCATCCCCATCCCGACACTACACACTGATATCTCAATGGAACTTCTCGGATCAAAACCCACGCGATTTGGCTTCGGCGATGGTCTTGTTGACCTCGGCGAACGTCACAGCAATGTGATCGTCCTCGGTGGCGATATCACCGGATCGGTGATGACGTCGCTCTTCAAGGAAAAATTCCCAGATCGCTTCTTCTCGATCGGTATCGCCGAGCAGAACGCAACAACCATTGCAGCTGGTCTGGCCCTGAGCGGGAAGATCCCGTTCTTCGCATCATACGGCGCGTTCTGCGCGCTGCGGAATGCTGACCAACTGCGTATCTCGGTTGCCTACAACGAAGCCAATGTCAAGATCGGCGGCGGTCACGCTGGTATCAGCGTTGGACCAGACGGTGCCACGCACCAGATTCTGGAAGAAGTCGCCTTCCTGCGCACTCTTCCGCACATGACAATGATCGTTCCTGCCGACTACGAAGAAGCGCGCAAGGCAACGGTAGCCATGGGCGAGATGGTAGGCCCAGCCTACATCCGCTTTGGTCGCTCGCCGGTGCCGCTCTTCACAACGCCAGACACGCCGTTCCAACTGGGGAAGGCAAACGTGGTGATGGAGGGTACAGACGTTGCGCTGATCGCGAATGGCGCACTCGTATGGGAGAGCGTTCTCGCAGCGAAGGAGCTCGCAAAGAAGGGCATCTCCGCGCGCGTGATCAACGTTCACACCGTCAAGCCATTCGACGTCGAGACAGTGACAACTGCTGCACGCGAGTGCGGTTGTATCGTTACTGCTGAAGAACACCAGGTGCATGCCGGCCTCGGCGGTGCAGTGGCGGAAGTCACGGCGAAGAATGCTCCTGTGCCAATCGAGTTCGTTGGCGTGAAGGATTCCTTCGGTGGATCCGGCGACCCAGAAGAACTGATGGTCAAGTTCGGTCTGACGTGGAAGGAAATCTATGCTTCTGCACTTGTTGCGATGGAACGTCGCGACAAGGGAAGCAGCGGATTCCGCGCTGTGAAGGACGTTGCCGTCTATTCTGCCTGATTTTCTACGGCTCACCACACCATGATGTCTGCCAACAGCGATCCGATGCAGATCGAGATACTGGATCCGATCCTCCTTCGCGTGGCAGCGCTTGCGCATGAACGTTCCATCGACGCGTACGTCGTTGGAGGATACGTTCGCGATGCGGTCATGGGGCGAGCACGCACCGATATCGACATTACTGTTGTTGGAGATCCGCTCGAGTTCGCTCGAGCGGTCGCCGACATTTTCCGTTCCAAGACGGTTGAATACGAGCGGTTTCGCACGGCGATGGTGCCGGTTGGCGACTATCAGCTCGAGTTCGTTGGAACGCGTATAGAGCGCTACACGCCAGAATCACGCAATCCCATCGTGGTTGAAGGCACACTCGAAGACGATCTGCGTCGACGCGATTTTACGGTGAATGCAATGGCGGCATCCTTGCGCGCCGAGACGCTTGGACAGGTGGTAGATCTGTTCGGTGGCGTTGATGATCTTCGTCGCGAGGTGCTGCGCACGCCCCTTGACCCCGTTGTCACAATGAGCGACGATCCACTGCGCATGATGCGTGCCGCACGCTTTGCCGCGCAGCTTGGATTCCGCGTTGACGATGCCGTGCGCACAGCCGTGCAAGGCATGGCCGAGCGCATTCGCATAATCTCGCAAGAGCGGATCACTGACGAATTCTTGAAGATCCTCGCTTCGCCAAAGCCGAGCATCGGACTTGTGTTTTTGTACGAGACGGGGCTGATGGAGCACATCTTCCCAGAAGTGCACAACCTTGCTGGTGTCGATCTCGTGCAAGCAGGCAATAGAGAGTTTCGGCACAAAGACGTGTTCTATCACACCGTGCAAGTGGTCGACAACGTTGCACAGATGAGCGACAACCTCTGGTTGCGATTTGCAACGCTGATGCATGATGTGGCAAAGCCACGCACGAAGCGTTTCGTCGACGGGCAAGGGTGGACGTTTCATGGACACGAAGAAGTTGGTGCGCGTTGGCAGGAGCGCATCTTCCGTCGCATGAAACTACCGATGCAGCATCTCTCCTACGTGCAAACGCTTGTTCGCCTCCATCAACGTCCGATGATGTTGGTCGATGAAGGCGTCACGGATTCTGCGATTCGACGTTTGGCTGTGCAAGCAGGGGATGCGATCAACGACCTGTTCACGCTGTGTCGTGCCGACATCACGACGCGCAACGAGCAACGTGCGACGAAGTATCTGCGCAACTACGCTATCGTTGAAGCAAAGGTTGAGGACGTGCGCGAGCGCGATCAACTTCGTGCGTTCCAAAGTCCGGTGCGTGGTGAAGAAATCATGCAGATCACGGGTATGGGGCCCTGCCGTGCCGTTGGATACATGAAGTGGATGCTTGAAGAAGCCATCCTTGATGGTCTGATTGCGAACGATGCCGAGCAAGCGCGTGCGTATCTCATGGAGCATCTCGAGCAGTGGAAGATTGAAGGCCAAACAGCGCAGTTTTCTCGACGAGGATAACGAGGGTCGTATGGTAGAATCTCGCGACAACATCTTGCCCTACGCGGGCGTTATGCCTACGGTTCACGACAGTGTGTTTGTTGCACGCGGTGCGGTGATCGTGGGTGATGTACACATCGGCAAGGACTCAACCGTGTGGTTTAACGTGGTGATGCGCGGTGACGTGCATGAGATCCGCATCGGTGAGCGCACCAACGTGCAAGACCTTGCGATGCTGCATGTGACAATCAACAAGCATCCATTGCATATCGGCAACGGCGTCACGATCGGACATCATGCGATGTTGCATGGGTGTACGGTTGACGACTACGTGCTTATTGGGATGAATGCCACGGTGCTCGACGGCGCGCATGTTGAACACCACTCGATGGTTGCTGCTGGCTCGGTGGTGCGCCCAGGATTCCGTGTTCCAGCGCGCACGCTTGTTGCTGGAGTGCCAGCCAAGGTGGTGCGCGAACTTACCGATGAGGAAGTAGCGTTTCTCGAGCAAAGCGCACAGAACTATATCGACTACGCGGCATCGTACCGCATGAATACTAACGTGAGACTGCAGAAATGACACCATCATCACGCACATCATCGACACTTACCAGTGCGCTGATCACCATCCTCGTCTCCACGTCCATTTGTGTGGTCCTCGTTATCGTGGCCGCTATCTGGACCGGTGAGTGGTTGTATCTCGTTGCAGCGTTGCTCTTTGCCATCAGCGGTGGAGCAGGTGTGTGGGTTGTTCGTCGCCTGCGTGCGACGATCGAGAAGAAGTAATCGCTGTCTGCACAAATGCGCGAAACACTTCCAGCACTACGGTTCGACATTCAGCTCTCCGTGCATACCGAAGACGGCGAGCAGTTTCTTGTTCTCTCCGACCCATTCGGCATTGCCGATGGTCCAATCATGGTGAACGTCGACATGCTTGATCTTCTTCAGGCGTGCGACGGCGAGACCACGTTTACCGAACTCGCGCACGCATCATCGGTCGACCCCGAGGGGGCCGAAATCATGCGCGTGCGTGCCTTTGTCGAGGAACTGTCCTCACTCGGATACCTCGAGGGTGAAGGGTTCCTCGCGCGGCAGTTGGCCGTTGAAGCAGCATGGGACGCGCGAGCCGAGCGACCAGCGGTGTGTGCAGGCACAACGTATCCGGCTGACCCAGCCGAAGCAGCGGAGTTTTTCACGACAGTGCTCGGCCTCCCGTCGGGCGGCAGTGCGAGCAGGAACGCGCAGCCTGGCGACTACCCACGCGCAGTACTTGTGCCCCATATCGACTACCGTGTCGCGCCGCATGTATATGCGCCCGGGTTCTTGCCTCTGCGTGATCACCCGGCAGATCTTGTCATCGCCATCGGAACCTCGCATTACTGGTCCGACGACGCCTTCATACTCACATCAAAAGACTACCAGACGCCGTTTGGCACCGTGCAAACGGATGCGGCGCTCGTCGACGTGCTTCGCACAACGTTGCCGGGTGTTGCCCAATCTGATGTCGCCCACCGCCCCGAGCATTCGCTCGAACTCCACATCACTGCCCTCAAGCACATGTGGGGTGATAAGCCCTTCCGTGTTGTTCCCATCTTGGTGACCATGGAGGCATGTGCATCATCCGACGTGCTGAGCCGCGCCGTCGCGGCCCTGCAGGATGCCATCGCCGGCAGTGGGGCAGAGGCCGTCTGGTGTATCTCTGGCGATCTGGCCCATGTCGGACGCAAGTTCGGCGATGCCGAACCAGCTGCTACCCTCATTGATAGTGTCCGCGCCGCCGACGCCGTATTGCTCCGACATCTCGAGCAGGCCGACGTGCACGGGTACGATGCTGCAATCGCCGCTGCCGACCACCAGTTTCGCGTCTGCGGGTATGCGCCTACCGTCGTTGCATTGCAGGCACT
Organism: uncultured Melioribacter sp.; assembly: GCA_964432155.1. Taxonomy (GTDB): domain Bacteria; phylum Bacteroidota; class Ignavibacteria; order Kapaibacteriales; family Kapaibacteriaceae; genus UBA10438. The sequence continues at coordinate 10,632 of CAYSMF010000020.1, forward strand.
TACGCCGGCAAGGGGCACTGTGGCCGCCTACGATGTTTGGCACGAAACCGAGACTGCCAGTGCCGTGAGTTTTGCGTCAGTTGTCTTCCACGACTGACCTTTTATCCACGAATCGCGGGCTCCGTTTGGTGAAATGACCTCACTCCCGTATGTTTGCAAGCTCTAATAAATCCAATGTGACGAAGGAGCCCCTTCCCGGGGTAATGACCATGAATCAGCACGGAAACATCACCAAGTCGATTCGCGAGCAAGATGTGCAGCGCGAATGGTGGGTTGTTGACGCCGACGGCCTCACAGTTGGCCGCCTTGCGACGCAACTCGCAACACTCCTGCGTGGCAAGCATAAGCCACTCTTCACACCGCACGTTGACTGTGGCGACTTCGTCGTCGTGATCAACGCCGACAAGGTGGTGATGGAAGGCAAGCGTGCCGAGCAGAAGGAATACTTCCACAACACCGGATATCCGGGTGGTGGTCGTATGCGCTCCTTCACGAAGCTCATGCAAACCAAGCCAGAAGAAGTCGTGGAGCTTGCCGTCAAGGGCATGCTTCCAAAGAATACCCTTGGCCGCCTGATGGTCAAGAAGCTTAAGGTGTACGCCGGCAGCGAGCATCCACATGCAGCGCAGCAGCCAAAGGCATACGAGTTGCCATACAAGCACCTCGGAATCAAGGGATAACGGAGCAAACATGAAGACGTACGCAGGAACAGGTCGCCGCAAGACAAGTGTTGCACAAGTCCGCCTCACAAGTGGTACGGGCAACGTCCTTGTAAATCGCCAACCAATCGAAGAGTACTTCACGGTGGAAACATACCGTCGTGACGCACTCCTGCCGCTTGAGCTCACAAAGACGGACAACCAGTTTGACGTGTTTGTGAATGTTCGCGGTGGTGGTAAGAGTGGGCAAGCTGGGGCAGTTCGCCTCGGTGTTGCGCGCGCCCTCGTCGAGTACAACGAAGAGCTTCGTGGCGCACTTCGTCCAGCCGGTGTTCTTACACGCGACCCACGTATGGTCGAGCGTAAGAAGTACGGTCAGAAGAAGGCCCGTAAGCGCTTCCAGTTCTCGAAGCGATAAGAACAGCACATTCACACATGTGTGGGAATTCCACCGGTGGAGCCTGGCTGTGCTGGGTCCGGTGGTTCGAACCATGCAGAGGCTTTATCCACCTTACAATTTGAGGTTACTATGCCAGCAGTTACCGTAGAGGCACTGCTCGAGTCCGGAGCACACTTCGGACACCTTACGCGTCGTTGGAATCCAAAGATGCGCCCATTCATCTTTATGGAGCGCAATGGAATCCACATCATCGACTTGCGCAAGACGCAACTCCTGATTGACGTTGCTCGTGAAGCAGCGCTGGAAGTTGCATCGCAGGGACGCGGCGTACTCTTCGTTGGAACGAAGAACCAAGCAAAGAATGCCATTGAGAACGAAGCAAAGCGTTCGCACTCGAACTACGTTTCGGAGCGCTGGCTCGGTGGTATGCTCACGAACTTCACAACGATCCGTAAGTCGATCAAGCGTCTGGCGACAATCGACAAGATGGAAGTTGACGGTACGTTCGAGAAGATCACAAAGAAAGAGCGCCTCATGCTCGGTCGCGAGCGCGACCGTCTGCGTAAGGTATTCGGCGGTATCGAGGACATGACACGCATCCCAGGATTGCTGGTCGTTGTCGATATCAAGAAGGAACACCTCGCAATCAAGGAAGCAAAGATCCTTGGTATCCCAGTGATCGGTATCGTCGATACGAACAGCGATCCGGGCGAAGTTGATTTCCCAATTCCTGCGAATGATGATTCGATCAAGTCTGTTGACTTGATCACAAAGATTCTTGCTGACGCAATCGCAGAAGGTCGCGAGATCGCACGCGTGAAGACAGCAGAATTCGCAGCCGCAGGTGAAGCAGCTGGTAAGGAAGGCGAAGCGGAGGACTCAAAGGTTCGCCGTCAACTCCGCACGCGCAAGGGCCCAGGCAAGGGCGAAGGCGCTGAGTAATCTCCCTCACTCAACACACCACTTGGACTACGAATCATGATTAGCGCACAAACAGTAAAAGAACTCCGCGAAAAGACCGGCGCCGGCATGGCCGACTGCAAGAAGGCTCTTGAAGAAGCGGGTGGAGAAATGGAAGCCGCCATTGAGTGGCTCCGTAAGCGTGGTGCTGCATCGGTTGCAAAGCGCGCCGACCGCGACGCGAACGAAGGAACAGTCATCGTCAAGACATCAGCTGATGGCAAGACAGCTGCAATCGTTGAAGTGAACTGCGAAACAGACTTCGTTGCACGCAACGAAGAGTTCGTTGCATTCGCCAATGCGATCTGCGATGCCGTTGTTGCAAAGCCTGTTTCTTCGGAAGAAGAAATCTGGGCAACAGAAGTTGGTGGCAAGTCGCTTGCAAATCTGCGTGACGAAATCCTTGCGAAGTTCAGCGAGAAGATCGGTCTTCGTCGCTGGGAGCGCATCACAACAAACGGTCACATCACAGAGTACACACACGCTGGCAACCGCCTCGGTGTACTCGTTGAGTTCGATGCACCGGTTACATCAGACGCTGCAAAGCCGATGACACGCGACGTTGCAATGCAAGTGGCTGCGATGCAGCCAATGTTTGTCGACCGTTCAAAGGTTGATCAAGCGACGCTTGCAAAGGAGCTTGAAATCTACAAGCAAGCTGCAATCGAAGAAGGCAAGAAGGAAGACATTGCCGAGCGCATCGCGCAAGGCAAGCTTGGTAAGTTCTACGAAGAGCAAGTGCTCATCGAGCAGACCTTCGTGAAGGACCCAAGCAAGAAGATTTCTGACGTTGTTGCTGAGATCGGTAAGATCAACGGTGCTGACGTCAAGGTCGTGAACTTCGTTCGCTTCAACCTCGGCGATAAGATCTAAGTTTCGTTCCAACACATCGAGAGCGTGCCATGCCTGCTCCTCTGTACAAGCGCGTCCTGCTCAAACTCAGCGGTGAATCGCTGATGGGAGAACAACAGTATGGCATCGACCCGCAAGCGCTGCGTGCGTTTGCCGAAGACGTCAAGGAGGCACACGACCTCGGCGTCGAGATGGGTATCGTGTTCGGTGGTGGAAACATCTACCGTGGGATGCAAGCCGAGTCAATGGGCATCGATAAGGTGTCTGGCGACCACATGGGCATGCTCGCAACGGTAATCAACTGTCTCGCATTTCAGAATGCTCTGGAGTCGCTCGGTGTTCCGACGCGACTCCAGACTGCTATTCGCATGGAGCAGATTGCAGAAGCATTTATTCGACGTCGTGCAATGCGCCACCTGGAGAAGGGGCGCATTGTCGTTTTCGGCGCAGGCACCGGTAACCCGTACTTCACAACAGACACAGCAGCTGTGCTTCGCGCAGTCGAAATCGAAGCTGATGTGGTGATCAAGGGTACGCGCGTCGATGGCGTGTATGATAAGGATCCGGAAAAGCACGCTGATGCACGACGGTTCGATTCGATCTCGTACAAGGAAACACTCGACCGTAATCTGCGCGTGATGGACATGACGGCTATCACGATGGCGCAAGAAAACCATAAACCGATTCTGGTCTTCGACATGAATGTGCGCGGCAATCTTCGCCGACTGCTTCTCGGAGAACCAGTAGCAACGATTGTGAAGGAGTAAGCAATGCCAGTACAAACAATTGTCGATGACGCCGCGCAGCACATGCGCAAAGCCGTTGAACACGTGCAACAGCAACTCGCGAAGGTCCGCACTGGTCGTGCTTCCGCGTCGATGCTCGATGCCGTCAAGGTTGAGTACTACGGCGAGCCAACACCGCTTGCACAAGTAGGTAGCGTGTCGGTCCCAGATGCGCGGAGCATCATGATCCAACCATGGGATCGCACCGCACTTCAAAGCATCGAAAAGGCAATCCTCGCAGCGAACCTTGGCATTACGCCACAGAACGATGGACAGGTAATTCGCATCAGCGTGCCACCGTTGACAGAAGAGCGCCGCAAGGACATCGTGAAGCAGTGCAAGAAGATGGCTGAAGACGGCAAGCTTGCTGTGCGCAATATCCGTCGCGACGCAAACGAAGAGCTCAAAAAGGCAGAGAAGACAGAACACTTCTCGGAAGACGAGCGGAAGCGTGGCGAAGATGACGTGCAGAAGAACACCGACAAGTTCGTCGCAGAGATCGATAAGGTCCTTGCTGCGAAAGAAGTCGAAGTGATGGAAGAATAATTCTCCGGAGCCACAATGAAGTCCCTCATCGTCGCACTCGCACTCCTTTCGGCAACACTGTGCTCGCGTGCTGATGATGGCGTGCGCTTCACAACCATTACGACGTGGCAACAAGCGCTTGATCGCGCAAAGGCCGAACAGAAGCCAATCTTCCTCGATGCGTACACTGATTGGTGTGGCTGGTGCAAGGTGATGGATCGCGAGACCTTCTCAGATTCAGCCGTTGCAGCAGTCATGAACGCGTCGTTCGTAAACGTGAAGATGGAAATGGAAACAGGCGAGGGCATTGATGTTGCGATGAAGTATCGCATCAGCGGTTTCCCAACGTTCGTGGTGTTTACACCAGACGGCGTGCCGACGTATCGTACGACGGGGTTTCGCGCTCCAGCAGATTGGCTGCCAATGCTCGACGCGATGCGCGACCCATCGCGTGCACTCAAGCAAGCGGGCGTGACACCAACATTGAAGCTTCCGTTCCCAGCATGGCATCGCGCCGCCTTCGAAAAGGGCAAGGCACGCAAGCAACCAGATGCAGCAACGGTGCATGCGTGGTTTGATGCCTACGACAACAAGTACGACGAAGTAGCCTTCGGCGTGATCCTCAAGCATCGCATGCGTCCGGAGCAAATCGACTGGGTCCTCGAGCATGAGCAAGAGTACCGTCGCCTCTACGACATAGAAGTTGATGAAGTGCTCCAGGATAAGGGGCAACTGGTGTTCAAGAAGGCCGTTGAAACCAAGGACACATCGTTGCTCGGCAAGGTGGTCGACTTCTTCCGTCCTGCAAAGGATGATGCAGTGTGGATGAAAGAACGGTTCGAAGCCATGTACTATGCGCAGACAAAGGACTGGCCGGGACTCGGCACGCAGCTACAGTCGATGAGCAACGAACTCGGTGCGTCTGCATCATCGATGGTGAACGAGTTTGCATGGCAGATGTACGAAACATGCGATGATCAGCGTGCACTCTCGCTCGCTGCTTCTGCAATGAAGCCCATCGCTACACGTGATGATGCTGATTGGGCGCATATCGATACGTATGCTGCATTGCTGTTCAAGAGCGGACAGTTCGCAGAGGCCGAAGTTCAAGCCAAGCGCGCTATCGAGCGCGGCAAGGCAGCTGGTGCGGATGTGAAGGAAACAACACAGCTGCTCGAGCGAATTCGTACCGCATCATCAGGCGCGAAGCAATCAAAATGAGTGCGCGCTCGGTTGTGCTCCTCTCCGGAGGAATGGATAGTTGTGTGACGCTTGCACATGCTCTGGCTGATGGCACGCAAGTACATGCGCTCCACGTCAACTACGGTCAGCGCACCCAGAGTCGCGAACTCCAAGCCTTCCACGACATCTGCGATCACTATCAGATCGCCGATCGGCTCGTGGTTGATATCTCGCACCTCGCTGCGATTGGCGGAAGCAGTCTCACGGATACAACGATGACTGTTGCGGAGGCGAAGCTCGACGCAGACGATATCCCAACCTCCTATGTGCCATTCCGGAATGCCAACATCCTGGCCATCGCCGCGAGTTGGGCCGAGGTGCTGAGCGCCACCTCGATCTACATCGGAGCGGTCGAGGAGGACGGCAGTGGGTATCCCGACTGTCGCGCAGCCTTTTTTGCAGCATTCGAAGAAGTGATTGCTCTCGGCACCAAGCCGGGTCCGCGGGTGCGCATTGTAACGCCCCTTATCAACCTCACCAAGCAGCGCATCGTTGAAGAGGGACTTCGCCTCGGCGCTCCGCTGCACCTCACGTGGTCCTGCTACCAGGGCGAGCGCGAGGCCTGCGGGGTCTGCGACTCCTGCGCGCTGCGGTTACGCGGGTTTGCCCAGGCTGGCGTGGAAGATCCCATCCCGTACGCGGTGCGCCCGATGTATACGTAGATGTGGAAAAATTCCCTATGTTTGTGATTCTGTAATAACGCCGTCGTCCGGAGTTACCCCGGCGATGGATATTTCACTCTCAATGTTGCCCCGATTCGTCGGGAGCGAGGTATCACATGAAGTACAATGGCCCAAAGGTAAAGCTGAGCCGCAAGGTTGGTTTCAGCATTACGCCGAAGGCACGCAAGTACATGGACCGCAAGCCAGCCCCTCCAGGGCAGCACGGTGCGGCCAAGAAGCGTGCAAAACTCTCTGACTACGCAAAGCAGTTGCTCGAGAAGCAGCGTCTGCGTCTGCAGTACAACCTGCACGAGCGTCAGATGACGAACTACATCAAGAAGGCAGCACGTATCCAGGGCAACAAGGTGGACATCCTTGTGCAGCTCCTCGAGCAGCGTCTTGATTCGCTCGTCTACCGCGCTGGTCTTGCTCGCTCGATCTATGCAGCACGTCAGTATGTACGCCACGGCCACATCCTGATCAACGGCAAGAAGGTCGACATGCCAGCATACGCTGTGCAGCCAAACGACGTGATCACGGTGAAGGAAAAGAGCCGCAAGCTCGAGGCAATCCAAGAAGCAATCCGCTCAACGATGCCACCGCCGTACCTCGACATGAACAAGGCTGATTACAGCGTGAAGTTCCTCTACCTGCCACCGCGGGAAGAAGTACCAGTTGTATGCGAAGTGCCACTCGTTATCGAGTACTACTCGCGATAAGCAGCTCAACGAACGCAATCGACAAACCCGATACGCAGCAATGTGTATCGGGTTTTTTCTTTGTGCTAAATTCAGGACATGGAACTGTCGCAGACAACGACCCGATGCATTGGAGCCATCGACATCGGCGGTACGTCGATGAAATACGGTGTTGTAACTGAGGGTGGAGATGTACTGTGGGAGCACAGTGTTCCCACAAAGGCTGCCGAGGGACGTGACGCGGTGGTCGAACGCTGTTGTGGCGTGGTGCGCTCGATTCTCGAGCGCTCGCCGGATGTAGCGGCGATCGGCGTGGGCGTGCCCGGTGTGGTTGACCCCGTGACGAAGGTTGTGCAAGCGCCACCGAATCTCCCTGGTTGGGATTGTGTGGATTTGCGTGGAGCACTGCAGACGGTGACCTCGTTGCCGATCGACGTTGAAAACGACGCGAATGCGGCTGCTCTTGGTGAAGCCCTGATGGGCGCAGGCGTTGGACACGCCAACTTCCTCTACGCTACGCTGGGCACCGGCATTGGTGGAGGGATCATCATCAACAGCGCGCTCTACCGGGGTCCGCACGGCGACGCAGGGGAAATCGGCCACATCATCATGAACGCATGGGATCCCGAAGATCCACGACCGTTCCGTACCGGCGTGCTTGAAGAATATGCTGGGATCGCTGGCATCGTTGCTATGGCCCGTAAGGAGGGCGAAGAGGTCGAGAATGTTGGCCGGATTCGCAACGATGCGGTCCTGCGCGAAGCAGGGCGAGTTATCGGACTTGGACTATGCTCTGCACTAGCCGTGCTCGGCATGCGTGTTGTTGTCATTGGCGGTGGGGTAGCGCAAGCCCCCTTCGTCATCGACACGATTCGTGCCACCATCAAACGTCGTGCGATTCCGACCATTGCGGCATCGGTCGAGGTTCTTGCAGCCAAGTATGGATCGCAGGCTGGCCTGATCGGTGCGGCCGCTGTCGGCAGGGCTGTACTCGGTTCGTGATGTTGTACTTTTGCACTTTCAATTCCACGTTACGCTAAGGACCATGCAGAACACCAATCGATCACTGCACTATGCGTTCGCATCGATCGCATTCCTTGTTGCGCTCATTACGTTCTTGCTCACGGTACAGCCAACAGTTCCGTTCTGGGACTGTGGTGAGTTTACCGCCGCAGCCGTACAGCAACAGGTACCACACCCACCGGGTGCACCGCTCTTCCTGATGCTTGGAAAGCTCTTCCACCTGTTGCCGTTCGGTGATCCAGGTTGGCGCGTTAACCTCGTGAGCGTTGTTGCTAGTGCCGTCACGGTGCTGTTGCTCTATTTGATCACCGTGCGCGTAATCCGCAACTTCTTCACAGAAGATCTGGGTGATCTGAAGAACGCACTGTTGGTGTATGGTTCTGCCTTTGTTGCTGCACTCACCTACACGTTCACTGATACGTTCTGGTTCAATGCCGTTGAATCGGAAGTGTACGCAGCGTCATCGCTGTTTGTAGCAATCATCGTGCACCTGATGATGGTGTGGAACGAGAAGGCCGATGAAGAGGGTAGCGAAAAGTACCTGCTCTTGATCGCCTACATGATTGGTCTGTCGATTGGCGTGCACTTGCTGTCGATTCTGACCATCTTCTCGCTCGTGCTGCTCATCTATCTCCGCAAGTATCCTTTCAAGACGAGCACGTTGTTCCTGACGATTGGTATCGGACTCGTGACGTTCTACGTGGTGTACACGCTCGTGATCATGAAGCTGCCAGCACTCTTCGCTGGTAACCTGCCGTTCAAGAACGATGCGCGTGAATTCCTTGTCGAGGGCAACTCACTCTTCACGCTGCTGGGCATCGGATTGCTGTTGCTTGGCGGTTTCGGTGTGTACTACGGCAAGAAGACAAACCACGGTGTGTTGTCGCTGGTAGCATCGTCGTTCCTGCTCATCGTCCTTGGGTATTCGACGTACGGACACATTCTGGTGCGCGCGAATTCGAATCCACCGATGAACGAGAACAAGCCGGAGGACTTCTCGAAGCTCGTCAGCTACCTCGGTCGTGAACAATACGGCGAAGCCCCATCGTGGCCACGTCGTTATCAGTCGGAGCAGCGCTTCGTCAACAACTACATCGAATACGGCTCGTGGCAGCGTCCACCGGTCAAGGTGGTCACACGCAAGGACGGCGCACGCATGCAGATGCCGGACTTCGGCAACTGGAAGACGGATGGAAAGTCGCGCTACAACAGCGCGGAGTTCGCGTACATGTGGGATTACCAAATCAACCAGATGTACATCCGCTACTTCTTGTGGAACTTCATGGGTCGCGTCAGCGATGTGCAAGACGCACCGGCATACTCGCCGTTCACCGATGCGAAGTCGGTTGAAGTGTACAATCACAAGAACGGTTTTGCAGAACATTTCCCGATCAACTACTGGGCGATTCCGCTCATTCTTGGTCTGGTCGGACTTGTCCTGCACTTCTCTCGTGACAAGAAGATGGCAACGGTGTACCTGATCCTCTTCCTGATGACAGGTGTGCTTGCTGCGATTCAGCAGAATCAGCAAAACCCACAGCCACGTGAGCGTGACTACTTCTACGTGGCATCGTTCATGGTATATGCGATGTGGGTCGGTATGGGCGCATTCGCGATTCTCGAACGTCTCAAGAACAACGTCGCAGCAATCGGTGGTGGACTTGTCGCATTGCTTGTGGCATCGCCGCTGAACCTTGCAACGCAGAACTGGTTTACGCACTCGCGTGCTGGCAACTACCTTGCCTTTGACTACGCATACAACATCCTGCAGTCGCTCGAGAAGGACGCAATCGTGTTCACCAACGGTGACAACGATACGTTCCCTGTGTGGTACTTGCAGGACGTAGCAGGTGTTCGCCAAGACGTCCGTGTTGTAAACCTCTCGCTTGGTCAGACGCTGTGGTATATCGAGCAGCTCAAGAACCGTGAGCCGCACGGCGCAAAGAAGATTCCACTCAGCTTCACCGACAAGCAGCTGCTTGTGTCGGAAGAAGATCCAAACGCACTCACGTACGAATTCGGTCCGGGAAGCATGATCGAAATCCCAGTCGATCGTGCAACACTCGCCAAGTACACATCCGACTCGTCGGTTATTGCGAGCGGCAAGTTCAAGTGGTACTTCACGGGTGGCTCAGGTCGTCAAGGGGCTGATGGCTCGCAAGAGTACTTCATCGGTGTGCAGCACAAGTTGGTGCGCGACATTCTCGTGCAAACAAAGTTCCAGCGTCCGGTTTACTTCTGTACCTCCATCGGCGACCCATCGTATGCTGATGAATTCGTAGGTCTCGGACCATCCAACGGCAATCCAACTGCGCCGAACTACCTGCGTCTCGAAGGCATGGCATACCGCGTATGTCCGGCTCCACAGCCGTCGAACAACGTCGATGATGCCTTCATGTACGACATGCTCATGAAGCCACTCGCATTCGAAGAGCAGTACACATCGCAACACTTCGGCTTGAAGTTCCGCAACCTGAACAACAAGAACGTGTACTACGATGACGTGCATCGTGGGTACATCATGAACTACCGCAACGTGTTCTACAAGTATGTGCGCTACCTGCTCACAACGAAGAACGATCCAGCACGTGCTGGCAAGGTGCTCAAGCAGATGAATGATCTCATCTCGCTCGATCTCTTCCCGTTGACGGCAGACTTCGAGCTCGAGATCGGACGTCTCTTCGAGATGTGCGGCATGCCAGAAGAAGCCCAGCAGATGGGTGTACGTGCACTTGCGAGCTCGCAAGACATCATGAAGAGCAAGGAAATCCGCGAGCGCGAGCGTATCAACGAAGATGGCGCACAAGCCGAGCTACTTCTTGCAGAGTCGGCATCGCTCGCAGGGAACTACGCAGTTGCAAAGGCTACGTACCAGCAGATCGCGTCACGCTCGCGTGGTGTTGATCCGCTGCTCAACTACAAGATCGACGAACTCGATGTGCTGAAGCTCGAGCGTGCGAAGAACCTCACCGGCGCACTTGCTGCGGCAGAGCAACTTCGTGCGAAGTACTCGATGGCCGCAGCCGACCGTCGCACGCAGGAAGCTGCAATGGAACTTGAGCAAAAGATCAGCGCGCTCCAGAAGCGTCTTGGTCGCTCACCACAGGCAGTTCTCTCGATGACGCCGTGATCGAGCTCTCGCTCATGACGATGACACTCACGATCGTGATCGCCACCGTGGCGGTCACGATCGTTGCGTTTCGTAACCATGGTGTGTTCGTCTCGCTGATGATGGACAGCAACGCCGTGCTTGGTGAACGGGGCGAGTGGTGGCGTATGCTCACCAGTGGATTGATTCACGCCGACTATCCGCACCTGATGATGAACATGCTGTCGCTGTTCCTCTTTGGACGGTGGATTGAGCATGCGATGACGTCGTGGCGATTTGCCTTGGTCTACATCTTCGGCATTGTGATTGGTTCGTTTGCGTCGGTGGTTGTGCATCGTCGTAATCCATCGTACCGAGCTGTCGGTGCATCGGGTGGCGTGACGGCTGTGGTTGGCGCGGCAACGATGCTCGCACCGGATGCGATGATGGCGGTGTTCCCACTGCCCATCCCGATGCCGGCATGGGTTGTTGGTTGCGCGTTCGTGGTGTTCTCCATTGTGGGTTCACGATGGGGCGGCGATAACATCGGACACGAAGCGCACCTCGGTGGGACGTTTGCAGGGATCACGCTCACGGCAGCGTTCTTCCCAGAGCTCATTCCGTATCACTGGCCCTATATCGCCGCAATGGCTGCCAGCGGTGCAGCTGCGACGATCATTTCCCGACGGATGCTCCGTGGCGGAGGGTGGCAGCGCTGATGAAGGAGCTCGTGACGCTCATGCGAACGCGACGCACGCGTGAAGCATGGGAACGGAATCTTGTTGTCATTTGGATAGCGCAACTCATCGCCATGATTGGTATGAGTGCCTGCATCCCATTCCTTCCGCTCTATGTGCGCGAGCTTGGTGTAGCGTCGAAGGATGCCGCCATGTGGAGCGGCATCATTACTGCAGCGCCCTTTGTGTTCTCGTCGCTCCTCACGCCGGTATGGGGCGCACTCGGCGATCGCTACGGACAGAAGTCGATGGTGATGCGCGCGATCCTCGGACTCGGCATTGCAATGACCCTGATGGGGTTTGCTCCGAACATTTGGTGGCTGCTCGGCTTGCGCATCTTTCAAGGGGCTGCCAGCGGCTTTATTGCAGCAAGTAATGCGTTTGTGAGTACGCAAACGCCGATCGAGAAAACAGGTGTTGCGCTTGGTACGTTGCAGACATCGATGAGTGCGGGCAACATTGTTGGTCCGCTCATTGGTGGTGTGATCAGCGACATCATTGGTTTCCGTTCCGTCTTCTTCTTTGTCGGCATCATGTGTCTGTCCAGTCTGTACATCATCTGGAAGCACCTCAACGAACAGCAGCATGCGGAACGTCGTGCAGCAACGCGTGTGCGGGGCAACATCGCGCTTGTGTTGCAGTCACCGCAATTGCGTGTGTTGCTTGTGATGATTCTCTTGTCGCAGATTGCGCTCGTACTACCGTCGCCCATCTTCCCGTACTACCTCGAGGAGCTCGGCGCGCCACAGGCACTGCTCTCGACGCTCTCGGGTGTGGTTGTGAGCATGGTGGGTGTCACAACAATCATCAGTGCGCCATGGTGGGGGAAACGGGGCGACCACCGCGGATTTGGTCCAACGATTCTCATCGCAGGAAGCATCATCTGCGTAGGCATGTTTTTGCAGTCGGTTGTTCCGTCCTACGGATGGCTCATCCCACTGCGTGCATGTATTGGACTCGCATCTGGTGCGATGTTGCCCATGATGTACAGCGAGCTCACGAAGAACGCACCTACTGGGAGTACTGGTGGGATTATGGGGCTTGCAAGCAGTGCCGCGCTTATTGGCAATCTGCTCGGACCATTGGCATGTAGCATGATTGCATCGTCGATTGAATTAGAATGGATCTTTGTAACATCGTCGCTCGTCATGGCATCTGTTGTCTGGTCGAGTCGAATTGTTCCTTGGTCACAACCCAGTTCACAACGTCACACATAATCAAGGTTCGTTCCTATGCGCCTACTTGTTTCGCTTTTCTGTCTGTTGCTAGTTGGTGGAGTTCTTCACGCTGAACCGACCGGGTACCCTGGCCGCACATCGACATCCACACTTGGGTGTGGAGGATGTCATGGTGGTTCGGCGAGCAATCGCACAACTGTTACGCTCGAAGCATCGAAGATGAAGCTTGCCCCAGGAGAGGTTGGCACATTTACGGTGGTGGTTGCTCATGCAACGTATCCCGGTGCGGGAGTTGGTGTTGCGGTACGTACCAGCGAGACAGGTGCAACGAATGCCGGAACACTTGCGGTAACGCCTGGTACAGGACTTCGCGTTCGCAATGGCGAGATCACGCACTCATCGACACGACAGCTCAGTGGTGGATCGGTACGATTTACATTCACATGGACGGCACCATCGACACCTGGCACGTACTACATCCAAGCTATTGGTAACGCTGTCAATGGTAACGGACGTGATGACGGTAATGACAACTGGGCGTTCATGCAGCCACAGGCAATCACGGTTGAACCATCGACCAGTGTCGACGAAGAAGCAACGCTCCCACTTGCGGTGTTCCCGAACCCACTTCGTGGTGACGCCTCATTGTATCTCGGCGCTGATATCAGCGGTATCATGCGCGTGCAGCTTGTGAGCACAGCAGGCACAGTGGTCGTCGATGAAGACATGAACGTTGAACGTGGACAGCTCCCGCGCTCGCTGGCGACGCTGCCACGCGGTGTGTACGCCATCATCACATCGAACGGCACACTTGTGCGTCGCGGTCGAGTAGTGATCGAGTAACACCTCGATCGTAATTTTGCATTCCTCATTGGCGAGGCTGAGCTTCGCCAGATTCAGCGTATAGCGCAGCCCGGTAGCGCGCCACTTTGGGGTAGTGGAGGTCGTGG
>CAYSMF010000021.1:0-21705 GCA_964432155.1 uncultured Melioribacter sp.
ACCGCAACAAATGCATCAACATGCGCAGGATCGACACTCACCAACAGTCCACCGCTTGTTTGCGGATCGCATAGCACCGCACGTTGCTCGTCTGTGAGCGCACTGATGCGATGACCATACGCTGCGTAATTGCGATTGGTACCACCAGGCACGCAGCCTTGTGCGACGTAGGAACGAATCGCTGCATCATCGATAAGTGGCACCGCTGATGCGTCGAGCAACGCAGTGCACGATGCTCCATCGGCGAGCTCGACTAAGTGTCCGAGCAAACCAAACCCCGTGACGTCGGTCATCGCATGCACGTAGGGCAATGCGCCAAACGCTGCACCTGCTGAATTGAGTTTCACCATCACGTCGCGCGCCCATGTAGCGTGCTCGGGTTGCAGCACGCCTTTCTTCTCGGCCGTAGTAAGGATTCCTACTCCAAGCGGTTTGGTGAGAAACAACACGTCGCCTTCTACTGCGCCTGTGTTTGTTTTGAGATGCTCCAGTGCTACTCGCCCCGTAACAGCCAGACCAAAGATCGGCTCAGGACTGTCGATGCTATGTCCGCCTGCAAGTGGAATGCCTGCTTCGGCGCACGCCATGCGCGCCCCTTCCAGGACTAAGCGTGCAGCCTCGACTGGCACCGTATTGACGGGCCACCCCAACACGGCGATGGCCATCATCGGCGTACCGCCCATTGCATAGACATCGCTGATTGCGTTCACACTCGCAATGCGACCAAAGTCAACAGGATCATCGACGATAGGCATGAAGAAATCCGTCGTGCTCACGACCGCCGTACCATCACCAAGGTCGTACACAGCTGCATCATCACGTGATGCATTGCCCACGAGCAACCGCGCATCATGCGGGGCGACAAACGTCGAATGCAAGATGGTGTCGAGCACGGATGGAGAAATCTTGCAACCACAGCCAGCGCCGTGTGAGTATTGCGTGAGACGATACGGTGGTGTGCTCATGGCGTGTTGTTGTTGATGCGTTGGGTTTGACAATACGTGTACGTCGCGTCGTAGTACGACAGTGCAAGGTCTGCTGCGGTCGCGAGATCGCCCGCTGCAACAGCTTCGCAGGCGCGCTGATAGCGATCGCCACCAAGCTTGCGCTCGATGCGCTTGAATGCGGCAAGCAATGCTTCAGAGGGAACCGCGCCGTAGTCGCGCACGAGACGCGCAATGCGCTCTTTGCGCGGTGTATCGAGCACCGTCATGCGCGACGATTGCATGGCGGTGAAAAGTTCTTCAGGTAGATGGACAGTGCCGATGGTGCGGCTTTCATCTTCGACGTAGATCTCGCGTGATGGATCGCACGAGGAGAGGAAGAGCGCAATGTTGTTATGCACCTGCTCTGTTGTGGGCTGCGTGCCCATTGCACCAAATGCCGAGCCTTTATGATTGGCGAGCGCCTCCAGATCGAGTACTTGCTCGCCCTGCGCTGCAAGCGCATGGAGATGATCTGTCTTCCCTGCTCCCGTCATACCGGCAATCACATGGTACTTCCATGGTTGCGCAATCACGCCGCGCGCCCACGCCTTGAAGCCCTTGTATCCGCGTGGTACGATGCGTGGTTGCAATCCGGCAGCCGCATACAGCCAAGCAACCGACGAGCTCCGCATGCCGCCGCGCCAACAGTAGACGATGAGCGGACGGTCGAGGGCACGCGCACGTTGGACGAGTTCATGCATGCGCGGAACAACATAGCGCAAGCCTTCATCGAAGGCGATCGTTGCACCCTGCTGCACATACAGCGTGCCGACGTGCGCACGCTCGTCGTTGCTGAAGAGTGGGATGTTGATTGCATTCGGGATATGTCCCTGCTCGTATTCGGCTGGCGAGCGCACATCGATAATCGCGTAGCGCGGATCTCGCAAATCATTAAACACCGTAGTCATCGTGCTCCGGGAGTTGCGAATACTCCGACGCCGGAGCATTGGGTTGATCAACCTCACCACGACGGTACTGGTTGAGCGCTGTGTTAAGCTCTGACGGGAGACTATCGACATCACGCACAACAATCGTTGTCGCGCGCTCACGACGTCGGTAGAGCCACGAGGTGATGATCTGAAGCTCATCAAGTTCGCGATCGGTAAATCCACCACGCGGTGCCGGACGCTGGAAGACGTCCATCAGCATCTCGATGAGGTGCTCTCTAGGAGCGGCAGTGCCAATCACGCGTTGGTACATCAAGCGTCCACCCCGTAGGGCATACACTTCGACCGTTGCATATCGATCGCTTGTTGGGATCATGATGACGACGTTCGTATCCGTCACAGCGAGTGGACGGTCAGTGCCATGCAACGTGGCGCGTTCGATTTCGCGAATGCCGTCGCGAAGCATCGCAGCACGCTCGAAGTCAAGATCCATCGCAGCTTCTTCCATCTGCATCGATAAACGTCCGATCGCTCCCGACTCAACATTCATCAGGAAGCGTCGCGCATCGTCGATTGCTGCGCGGTAATCATCAATCGTCTGATGCAATGCGCATGGACCCAAGCATCGCTTGATGTGATAATCAAAGCACGGCCGAACGTCGGCATGCGGGAAGAGCGCGCCATTGCACGTTCGGAGCTGATGCTCACGCACCACCATGTCGCGAATGCGCTCTGCCATGCGTTGACTCCGGAACGGACCGAAGTACTCACCACCATCATCCTCGATGCGATGCACAAGCTCCAGCCGCGGAAAGTCTTCCTGCGTGATCTTCAGAAATGCCGGCGCATGGTATTCAAGGCTAGCTCGATTATGGAGCGGACGCTTTGTCTTGATCTCGCGAGACTCGAGCAACATTGCACCGAGCTCGGTCCCCGTTACTTCCCACTCAATGTGTCGGATGTAGCGAATCATCTTCTGCACAGACTTCCCATGCAGGGGTCCGTCGTGGAAGTACTGTCGCACGCGATCGCGAAGCGACTTTGCTTTGCCGATATAGAGTGTGTTCTTCTTGGTGTTCAGGAAGTAATACACGCCCGGCTCATCCGGCAACTCTGCCAAGCGCGGCGCGAGGAGTTGCTTCACTCGTTGATTTGATTTCGTTGGGGCGAGCTGGCGTTGTGCGTGCTGAAGTTCGATCAAGTCGCCGAGGGTTGCGGCATCATGCTCAAGGCGCGCACGCTCGATCAGCTTAATGAGGACCTTCGCGGTGGCTTCGGTATCGCCCATTGCGCGGTGTCGTGCCGTGATCGCACAACCATAATGCTCAGCGACAACACCCAGGTTGTGCTTTGCCAGCCCCGTACTCAGACGTCGTGACAGTCGGCATGTGCACAGACGTGGGACGTCTGGCACTGGCTCGCCCATGCGCTGAATCGCATGGCTCACAAAGCTCCAGTCGAATCCAACGTTGTGTCCGACAAAGACAACCACCTGATCTGTTGCGCCGAGTTCGGCTGCAATCGTTGGAAGCACGGCGTCTTCGTCTGGTGCATCGCGCACCATGTCTTCCGTGATGCCCGTCATCAGCTGGATGAAGTCAGGGATCGGCTGACGAGGATTCATCAGCGACTCATAGCGACGCACGATATCGTCGTCCTCGACCACGCACATCGCAATCTCTGTCATGCGATGTTCATGCGCCTTGCCGCCCGTCGTTTCGACGTCGACAACGATGAACCGGACTTGATCTAGAGGGGTCGTGAGCACGCCGCAAAATAGTACGCGGCGTGCTCCATTCCCCAGTGTTATCGTACAACCACAGGAAAGACCACGGAGACGTCGGTTTCGTCGCTCGGCGTGGTGCCGTTCTTGGAGGCAGCATTGTCGAAATGTGACATTTGCAGACCGAGTGTACCCGCCTGAGCAGATCCGCCCTGAACAAGGTCAAAGGCAAGTCCAACCGGTAGCTGGCGGCTGTCCTTATCCGTGATCGTCAGCGTACCCAAACCCTCACTCAGCGTGTAGAAGAACTGATGGTTATCACGCTCTGCTTCGATCGTCGGCGTGAGATCTTCCTCCGGCGATACCGAGCGGTTGGCAATCGTAACGCGGCCAGTATAGGTCACGCCGGGAATGAGAACGATGGTATCGATCCGGTTAGGATTTGCTCCGCCGGGTCCGTCAAGATCTTCCCACGTCACGCGCTGTGGAGCCATTGCCGGACCTGCAGCGGTGAGCTCAAGCACAATTGTGGTTACAACATCGTGGTCCGCATGGTCGTGTGGGTCGCTCCCATGCTCAGAGCACGACGTCACGAACAACGCCGCTACTGCTGCTGCACTGAGTGATGCGAATCGAAGTGCTGTGGTGGTGATGTTCATTGCATACCCCGCAAAGAGTTAGAAAATGGTGGTGAAACGAAGAATGATGTTGCGTCCTGGATCATCGGCGAAGTATCGATAGCGGTTGAGATAGTCGCGATACTGTGTGTTGAAGACATTCATGCAGGAGACGGTGATCCGCATCTGGACAGATGGCGCGAGGTCAACCATTCCTCCAAGAGAAGCATCCAGCAGAGCGTACCCTGGTGGTGGTGTCGCATAGTCTTGTCCGACCACGTAGCGATCCTGACGTCGCACGCCAAGCACACTCACGTCAACGAATGCATCATGCACATGCCAGACGTCCTCGGTGTGCACGTGCACGCCAATGCGCGCACGATCACTCGGCATCAAGAACAATGGTGCATCAGCACGAGTATCGGTTCCACGAACGATACTCGATGTTGCATAGGCTTGCAACGCGTCGCTCACGTGCACACGGAGTGAAAGATCGCCGCCAGCAATGAGCGCCGGCACTTGCGTAAAGCGATACGTTGGGAAGGTGCCGCGCACAGTCACGGTAGGACGTGTTGGATCAGGGAGTGCGAGGATGTAGCCGTCGAACATATTCGCGTAGGCCGTCACCTCGAACTCGACAGCGGGAGTTGTAAGCGTATACGTTGCATCGAGCCCGAGCGACTGCTCTTCATGCAGCGTGCTATCGCCGATCTCGTACAGTGCACTTCCGTGATGCACATCGTTCGCATAGAGTTCATTCACTTGAGGCGGACGCCACGCACGAGCGATGTTCATGCTCAGCGACTGTCCTTCGCTGATGGAATACAGCGCACCAAGACTCGCCGTTACCGATGCGAAGGTTCGCTGTTGCTCTTCACGAGCCGATGTGTTCCGTCGTTGAATCGACACATCGAGCCAGCGCACATCATACCGTAGTCCGGCACTGAGCGTGAGATCATCGAGCATCAGAGACTCGTATGCGAAGCCCCCTACACCCCATGCGACATAGTCAGGCACGAGAAACACCGTGCCGCTGCGGTCGTTGACTTGCCGTTGTGCGCTGATGCCCGCCGAGCCGCGCACACGATCCGAGAGTTCATGGTCGAGCTTACTATCAAGGGTGTAGGTCGTGAGGAGCAAATTCATCGCAGGCGTTTGCAGCGCTCGTTGCAAGCGTGCCGCTGAGTCGGGACCGATAATGCGCGTGTTATGCGCATCGAACTCGCTCCGATCATTCTGCTGCCATCCATACGTCACGCGCAGCACCGCATCGTCAGTGATACGTGCATGCCCTTGCAGCGACAACAACGTGTGCGAGATTTCCTGACGTGGACTTGTGATCGCATACCCAAACTCGGGTGATGTCGATGGACGTCCGCGTTCGATAGCACGACGCAGATCTTCCGCATTACCAAGATGCGATCCGGCGAACACGCCAAGCGTTGTGGCAAAGCGCGACCCCATCACGGTGAGCCCGAGGTCGTCATCGCCAACGCCGATCGTGCTACCAATACTTGATTCGGCAAATCCCGTATTGCCGAGAACGTACGTTGGTGTGCGGGCATCCCCTGCGCGACGCAGAGCCCCCTGTACTCGGAAGGCAAGGCCAAGCGCACCATCAATGCGATCCTCGAGGAATCCGCCGAGTGCCCCTTGCCCCGAGTTCGAAAAGAGATTCGCGGAAACTTCACCATGCATCGCACTATCGTACGGAAGCGGTCGCGGCAACACATCAATCACACCGCCCATCGCATTGGGTCCGTACATCACCGATGCAGGCCCCTTAACCACAGCAATACGCGCAGGCGTAAATGGATCAATCTCCGGTGCATGCTCGGCACCCCACTGCTGTCCTTCTTGGACGATGCCGCTGTTACGCAGCACAATGCGCTGACCCATCATACCGTGGATCATGGGCTTACTAATGCTGGGTCCGGTCTGCACCACCGTCACACCCGGCACGCGCGTGAGCACATCAGCAAAGGTCTGACCTCGGTGCTCATCAATCTGCGCTGCGGTGAGCTCCGTCACATGCTGCGTCGGCAAGGCCGTCGACGTATGCGATGTACGCGCATCAACAACAACGGCTTCGTCGGAGCGACGCTGTGAAGGGGCGAGCAACACTTCAATGCGCAGATCATCCCGACCGCGCAGTGCGAGCACGGTGCGCTTCGTGGCATATCCCACGTGCGAGATCTGCAGCGTTACAGAGTCGCCGGTAATGTCGTGCAGGTGGAACACACCCGATCGATCGGAAATCGTGCCGCGTGTGGTACCAATCACGCGAATCGTTGCAGCATGGAGAGGTTCACGCGTTGTTGTATCGCGTACCACACCATGCACGTGCACATCGAAGAGCACGGCAAGTGCCAACAGAGTAATCACAACTCATCACACCAAAAATGAACAAGGTGCACTGCGGTGGCAGTGCATGTCGAGGGTGTTAGATGGTTGTTGGGGGCGCTCTACCGGGTTGTTGGAGCGGACATCGGTCACTCACCATGTTGGCGATCAGCGGCTCATGCGCCGATCCGACCATGTCGATCACGAGGTGGTGTTCAAAGACCACTGCGACGTTCGCGTCCTTGGTCACATCGCAGAGGGCGCATGCATCGTGTGCGTCGGCGTCGTGGCATTGCTCGAGCTGCTCGGCCTGGAGCAACTCGCTCCCATGGGCATGCAGCGCTCCCCCGCTCAAGACGAGCAGGAAACAAGCGAGCAAGATGGTGGCAAGGGGCCGAAGCATGCGTGGCAAAGATAGAACGAAGAACGCCACATTCTCGTGCTCCGTATTTTGCTTCATGCGTGCAATTGTACTCGACTCCGACGGTCTCCACCTGCGAGACATCCCTTCCCCAGCCTGTCCTGCAGGCCATGTGCGACTGCGGCTCCATGCAGCTGCGCTCAATCATCGCGACCAGTTTATCCGCGAGGGGAAGTATGCCAAGATTGAGCTTCCGGCCGTCCTCGGCAGCGATGGCGTCGGTACCGTGATCGAGGCGCCAACGCGTCCTGAGCTCGTGGGACAGCGAATGCTGATCAATCCCGCATTGCATTGGGGCGATGATGAACGCGCGCAGGGTCCGGACTTCAGCGTGCTAGGCATGCCTACGCAAGGGACCTTCGCCGAGGAAATCGTTGTGCCCGAGCACAACGTTCATCCTGCTCCCGAGCACCTGACCGATGAGCAGGCGGCGGCACTCCCTCTTGCTGGACTCACCGGCTATCGGGCGCTGATCACCCAGGCCTTTTGGGAGCCCGGTCAAACGGTCCTTATCACGGGGATTGGCGGTGGCGTTGCAAGCCTCACATTGCAGTTCGCCGTTGCTCTTGGAGCACGCGTGATTGTGTCGAGCACGAGCGATGCCAAGATCGCACGCGCGATCGAACTTGGTGCTGCTGCCGGCGTCAACGTCCGCACCGATGGATGGGCCAAACAGGTGCAAGCACTTGGTCCGATCGATTGCATCGTCGACTCTGTTGGCGGCGAGACGATCAACGACCTAACGAGTATTATTCGTCCAGGCGGACGCATCGTTGTGTATGGTGCAACGCTCGGACATGTCCCGATGTTCAACATGAGTAAGATGTTCTGGAAGCAGATTCATCTCATTGGATCGACGATGGGTACACCATCCGACTTTGAGGACATGGTACAGCTCGTCGAAACAGCACGTCTGATTCCAACGGTAGACTCTGTGTTCCCCCTTGCCGATGCCGAGCGTGCGTTCGACCGCATGATCGCAGCTGAGCAATTCGGAAAGATCGTGCTCCGATGCAACTAAGCTCTCTCCTCGGGCACTCAGCAGAGCTCGTCCGCATTATTCGTAAGAGTCCGCAACCAGGCGATGCGCTGGCATCGGAGTACTTCCGATCGAAGAAGTACATCGGTGCTACCGATCGTCGGTTTATCTCGGGTCTGGTGTTTCATACGCTTCGCACGCTCGTGCTCGCTGAGCGCGTTATGGAGCGTCACGATCTTCCGGACGTTGCGCATGGGGCGTATGTCCTGCGCGACAACCCCGATAATCTCGATCTCTCGTGGATTGCAGAACTCCCCCTGCATGAACAAGTCTGCACACAGGAATGGCTGCTCGATGCAACACGCGAACGTTGGGCAACCGACGCACCCGAAGTGTGGCGTGCGATGATGGAGAGCGCACCGATGGTGCTGCGCGTCAATCTTCGTCGTGCAAGTCGCGAACGTGTGATGCAGCAACTCTTGTCTGAGTCGATTGAATGTTCTCTTGGTGCGATCTCCCCTGCCGCCATTGTGGTGCACCAGCGCGTCAACCTCACGCAACATCCACTGTACCTCAGTGGCATCGTCGAGGTGCAAGACGAAGGCAGTCAACTCATTGGCTATGCGGCTGCTCCGGATGAACACATGCGCATTCTTGATGCATGTGCCGGCGCCGGAGGGAAGACGTTACACTTGGCAGATCTTCAGAATGATCACGGCAAGCTTGTTGCGCACGACATCGCATGGCCTCGTCTCAAAGAGGTGTCGAAGCGTGCAGCACGCGCCGGCGTTCGCTCGATTCGTGTCGAGCACAATGCAACGTTCGACCGTCCGCAATTCGACATGGTGGTGGTCGATGCACCATGCAGCGGCATGGGCACTGTGCGACGCCTGCCGATGGTCAAATGGCGGTTACAACCGGATGTTGCAGCGCGTCATGGCGCAAAGCAACTCGACATCCTCAGCAACTACGCTCGTGCGGTCGCACCCGGCGGCGTATTGATCTACGCAACATGCAGCATCCTCCCAGTCGAGAACGAGCATGTTGTGTCGGCATTCCTCGCAGCACATCCAGAGTTCGTTGCTGACGATCTCGCGCCGATCATGGAGCGCATGGGCGTGCAGATACAGACAACGGGCCACACCTTGCAGTGCGACCCGTTGCATCATTCGACAGATGGATTGTTTGTCGCACGGATGCGACGAGCTGACTAGCGCTTAGCGCGCAACCGTCATCGGCAGCGCGATACGTTGTGCGCCAGCGACAATCTCGATGCGGTGCATACCCGATGCACATGCAGCAACATCGACCGGCAGAATGTGCACACCTGCATTGAGGGCACCCACTGTGGATTGCGTGATGCGACGTCCTTGCAGATCAACAACCGTCATCACAACGTCCGACGTCGATGCAAGCTGCAGCTTGATGAACACCGATGTGCTTGCTGGCTGCGGTCCGACGAGTGATACGAACAAACCAGCAGCATTCTCCTCGTCATCAACACCTGTTGTTGGCGTAACAACAACTTGTGCGACAGATGATGTTAGAATACCGCAAGCGCCACTGATTTCACAGATGTAGGCACCTTCGTCAGACTTCGATGCTGAGGCAACGCTGTAGGTTGACATGGTGGCACCTGATATTGCCTCGCCGTTCTTCTTCCATTGATAGGTCAGGTTCGAACCCGATGCCGCAAGAGTCAGGGAGAAGCCCTTCTTCTCTTCAACCGTCACACTTGATGGTTGCGTTGTAATCGCAGTCTGTGTAGCTACGACCACTGTAGCGGCCGTCGATGCAACGGCCGGTGCGCATGTGCCCGTTACGATACAGTCGTACGAGCCGCTTGACGATGCATCAACGGCAGCGATCGTGAATGCCGGCTGCGTTGCGTCCTTGATTGCGGTTCCGGCCTTACGCCATTGGTAGGTAAGACCAGGACCTGACGCTTCGAGTGAGAGTGTAAGGGGCTGTCCAACGCATGCGCTCGCGTTCGCTGGCTGACGTGTGATCGTTGGCTTGTCGGAGATAATAAACGGAGCAAGAAGCTTCGTCTCGTGTCCGTGCATTGTTGTCACGCGCACCACATACTCGCCAAGAGCAATCTTCGGAATCTTCCACTGGTAATTGCGACCCAGCACACTCTTCGCAAGATCTGTCCATGTATCCTTACCAAACGGTGCGTACTGTACGCGGTAGCGCACAGTGTCGTTCACACCATTGATTGCCCATGTAACCGGATAGGTCTTGTCGATGCAGAGCACATTGCCTTCAACTGGAAGCGTAAGCTCGATCGTACCGTAGGCAATCTTACCGACATAGCCCTTTGGCCCAGATGATGCCTTACCAAAGGTTGAGTCATGTGTACGCAAATCGGCCGACGTGGTGTTGGCGACATAGAACGGGTATCCGTACTTGTTCAACTGCACACCAACAACAGTATCAGCGAGCAGACCCGTAACGCGTGTTGAGTTCACAATTGCACCGAGGTTAACGGTCGTTACGAAGCCATCAGTCGGACCTTGTACTGCATCAATTGCGCCGTCACCAACAATCGGATAGTCCAGTGACGTTGTCGTGCCAGCAATCGTCACGTTAGAACTGGTTTCGCTCAGACGCGCAGCAAACGGCGTATCGTCACCCGAGCCACCCACATACGCACATCCTGCAAGGCTACCACCGTCGACACCAATCACGGCATAGAACGCATCTTTTCGTCCGAGATTCGACGCAGAGAACGAACCCTCAGTTGGCATGTTGGTCGACGTTGTTGCACCGATGATGTGAATCTTACCCTTGTCGTCCACCTTAACGAAGACACCCTCATCGTCCTTATTACCGCCGAGAAGGGTTGCGAAGCTGTCGTCATCTGTTTGTGAAAACGCCATCGATGCATTGAAGCGAATAATGAAGGCATCCGACGCGCCGCCATTGTACGTGCGATCGTACGGCAAACGTCCATCCCATGTTGTAGCGTATGTTGGAACAGCCTCGAAGTCTGTCGCGTTCGTCATGCCAGTCAGAATGATTCGTCCAAGTCCATCGAATCCAACTGAGTTGAAATACTCCATTCCTGGCTTGCCGTAGTAGCGTGACTGCTGGATTGTGCCAGCTGCGTTGAAGGTCGCAACGAATCCATCGGTCTGTCCAGCGAGCGTACGTCCGCTTGTGAGGTTCACCGTTGCTGTGCGTGTGCGATTGCCCTCACGATATGTCCATGTGAGTGTCGATGTCGCTGGGGCCGTCACTGTCATGCCCGTCGTCGATGTTGTGCTCCCGCAGATTACGATTGTGCCGTATTGATCAACGTCGACGCCACGAGGAATGTCGTCGTTGTTTCCGCCATGGTAGAATCCCGTGCGAAGCTTCGTAAGTGTCGAATCGAACGACGCTACAAATGCATCGAGAGACCCTCGATACGTCTTACCTGTTGCAGAGGTCGATGTCGGAAGGTCATTCGAGCGTGTTTCTCCAACAATCACGATACCATTGGCGTCAGCTTTCGACATCGCGCGCACGCGATCGTCGCCAGCGCCACCGTAGTAGGTGTACGAGTAGACACGGGTAAGCTGCGCATCGCAACGCATCACGAATGCATCGAGCAAGCCGTACTTCGTCTTGCGATAGGTACCAGATGCTTCAGGGTAGTTCAGACCTAATGTTGAACCGGCCACGATCACATCCCCGTTGTTGAGCGTTTCGACGCCTGCAACAACATCGAACTCGGACCCCCCGATATACGCGCCGTAGACAAACGACGTTGGGGGTGTTGCCTGGATCGCACGGGCATCGTCGGCGCGACCCGTCGAAATTGTGAGCGCGGCAAGGGCTTCCGTCGACACCGACGAAATCGTGCGCTCAACGCGACCATCAGCGGTCAGTGTAAAGAGCATCGATACGCCAGGAGCAACATTCGTGCACGCAACGCGGTCATACGCGGGAGCGGTCTTGCCCTGCGGAAATAGTGGCGTGAAGTACGTAACCGTGGCCGTTGGTGCACCTGGAGTTGGTCGCAGCTGTGCCGGACGTCCATTGACGAGCACCGTTTGCTCGGAGACGGTTCCATGGACGTCCATCTCTGTGACCGATGCCTCTTGCATCGTGACACCAGAAACGGTGATCCATACCATGCCCCCTGGCTGGCGAACACCATAGAGAACATGCGCCGGCCACTGTCCGACGTTTGCGACGAACCCAGCACCGCGGAGAGGAATACGGGTCTCCGTTGCATTGGTGACTGCGAACATGAGTATGAAGGCTAACGCCAGAACAACGAGTCTGCGAAGGAACATGTAAATACGAGTGATAATGGAGAATTTGCCAATCGTGCAACGAGTCAGACCCCTACTAAACCCCGTATACGGATTTGGTTACACTTCTGAGTTTTCCACATGAATCCGCGACGGCGATAGCGTATCCGGGAGCCGCTTTCATAGGTCGAATTCTACGTAATATCGGTCCCGCGCGGATGGACTTGTCGCCCCGCGCCTACTCTCACGTTAGAGGCTTCTATGTCCCGCCAATCCGGACCACTCGTCGCCATGGGGATCCTGTTTTTCATGTTCGGGTTCATCACCTGCTTGAACGACATCCTTGTGCCGCACATGAAGAGCTTGTTTGATCTGAACTACACCCAAGCAGCGTTGATTCAGTTCTCGTTCTTTACTGCGTACTTCGTGATGGCATTCCCATCATCGTGGCTGATTTCACGCCTTGGTTACCAGCGGTCGATCGTCACGGCTCTGGCCGTTGCAGCCCTTGGCGCACTCGCATTCTACCCGGCATCGGTCCAGCAATCCTATCCAATGTTCCTGGGCGGACTGTTTACGCTGGCCTCTGGGTTTGCTCTCTTACAAACTGCTCTCAACCCATACGTAGCAGTGCTGGGCCCGCAAGAGCGCAGCTCAGCGCGATTGTCCCTCTTTCAGGCATTTAACTCCGTTGGAACGACGCTCGCCCCATTTATTGGTGCATCGCTCATTCTCGGCGCACATATGCTTACGTCATCTGAGGTTGCAGGTCTCTCGGAAGAGGCTCGCACCGCCTATCGGACGTCGCAATCCGAGGCTGTTCAATTGCCCTATCTGGTATTAATGGGGATCCTTGCAGTGTTGGCCGTTGTCGTAGCATTGCTCAAGCTCCCTACAATCGAGAGCGTCGAGGGTGATGACGAGCGCAGTGTATCGTTCCTTGCTCCCCTGCGTCAACCGCACCTCTTGAAGGGTGTCATCGGAGTATTCGCATACGTCGGGGCAGAGGTCGCCATTGGCTCGTTCATGGTGAATTACCTGTACGAGCGCGCAGGCATCGCCGAAGCATCAGCAGCGCGATATGTCGCGATGTATTGGGGCGGTGCAATGGTCGGACGGTTTGTCGGGTCGTACATCCTTACCCGAGTTTCGCCCGGCACATTGTTGGGCGTCATGGCCATCGTGAATGTTGTCCTCACGGCCTCGTCGACGACACTCCATGGGATGACCGCCGTCTACGCACTGTTGGCGTGCGGCTTGCTCAACTCTATCATGTTCTCGACAATCTTCACGCTGGCGATTAAGGATCTTGGCGTGATGACCAACAAGGGATCCAGCTGGCTCATTGCTGCGATCCTCGGTGGAGCGATCATCCCTGCTATCCAGGGAGCGATCGCCGATGCTACGGGAACACTTGTGTGGTCGTATCTCTTGCCGACGGCATGCTACATTTACATCGCGTATTACGGCTTTCGTGGATCACGGCATACAATAGCAGCACAGGCTCGTGCGTGATACCACGGGGAGAATCAACCGATGAATCGTCGCCAACTCATCCATACACTTGGCACCGCCATGACACTCGCCTCCGTTACTGATGCCCGTGCGTTTGTCAACGCATTGGGCGACACGCCGACGGAACGCATGCCCGTGATCTTTGCAGGACACGGCAACCCGATGAATGCAATCGAGAACACGCCGTTTGCAACGAAATGGGAAGCTATCGGTAAGGGGCTCACACCTCGCGCTATCCTGTGTATTAGTGCGCATTGGGAGACACGGGGCTCGCAGATCACTGCGATGGAGCGACCGAAGACGATTCATGATTTCGGAGGGTTTCCGGACGAGCTCTTCCGCGTACAGTATCCAGCACCAGGCGATCCGGCACTCGCGTCCTCCATCGCACAGGCCACACACAACGCAATCGTCACCGACCACGAATGGGGTCTGGACCACGGCGCATGGAGTGTGCTGCGTCGCATGTTCCCAAAGGCCAACATCCCCGTTCTCCAACTCAGTTTGGATGTAGGAAAGAGTCCGCAACAACACATTGATCTCGCGCGCGAGCTCGCCTATCTCCGCACGCGCGGCGTGGTGATTATCGGTAGCGGCAACATCGTGCACAACCTTGGCCGCATCATGTGGAAGGGTGGCACGCACGATTGGGCGAACGAGTTTGATGCGATATCAAAGCGTCTCATCGAGAAGCGCGATCTCGCATCGCTTGCCAACTACCGCGCACTCGGAACAGCAGCTCAGCTATCCATCCCGACGGCAGAGCACTACCTACCGATGCTCTATGCGCTCGCGCTCGTGCAATCGAACGAACAACTCACGTTCTTCAACGAGTCGATTGATCTTGGCAGTGTGAGCATGCGCTCGTTTGTGACCGGGTAAGGGGAGCCCCTTACTTTTTGTGCGTCGCGCCCACGACGAGTTCGCTCGTGATGCGCGTACCACGACGCTCGGCGACAACTGCAGCAATTGCGCCAGGGATAAGGGGCTCAATAGCACGCATGAGATCGTCGCGCGACGTCACAGGCCGTCCGTTAACCGATACCATGACGTCGCCTTCTTGAAGTCCAGCCTGGTAGCACGGACCATAGCGCTTAACATTCTTGAGTGTACACGTCGAGCCTGTTGCGACGATCTCGGCACCGAACTGGGGCTTGCGGGTAGACACACGATCACGCTGCTCGAATGGCAACTCCATAGTGTCCAGTTGCACATCAACTGAGAGTGAATCGCCATTGCGACCAAGACCGACAGAGATGCGCTGTCCCGGACGGAACATCGCCATGTACTGCATGATGTTGTCCTTGGTTCGAACGAGTACGCCATTAAGCGTTCGAATGATGTCGCCCACCTTCACACCGGCACGATCTGCGGCACCACCAGCTTTGACGCGTTCGACGATTACGGTTTCTTCGACCTTTGCTCGGTCAGCGATCAGCGACGAATCATAACTCGCCGAGCGAGCCACGACGCCGATGCTCGGGCGTGCGATACGTCCGTCTTCGCGCAGATCGTTGTAGACCGCCGTTACCAGATCAGGCGTGAGTGCCAAGCCGTAGCCAACGTTGTATCCCGTGCGCGACATAATCGCTGTGTTGATGCCAACGAGATCGCCCTGCAGACGGAACAAGCCGCCCCCTGAGTTCCCCGGATTGATCGCTGCATCTGTCTGCATGAAGCGCCGAACCGAGTAGCCATCATAGGGCAAATCGTCACGATTGAGTGCAGAGATCACTCCTGATGTCACGGTAAACTTGAGTCCGAGCGGACTTCCAATCGCAATCACGAGCTCACCAAGGCGCACCGATCCAATGGGCGCGATGCGTGCTGCATCGAGATTGCGCGCGTAGATGCGCAATAGCGCGAGATCAGATGAAGGGTCAGAACCGATAACGTCAGCATACATCCGACGACCGTCGTGAAGTGTGACGAGAATCGAGTCTTCATCCACCTCGTCAATCACATGGTGATTCGTAAGGATGTATCCATCTGTACTCACAATCACACCCGAACCCACCGATCCTGACGGCAGATCATCCAGGTCGAAGTCTTCTCCGCGCTCGCGCGCGTGCTCCGCGAAGTGCTTAATACGCTTGCGTAGCGCCTTGTTAACACCAACATTGATACTAACAACTGAGCGCTTGCTTGACTCCGCAGCAGTGACGAATGCATTGCTCAGCGTTGACGCATCAATGCTTTGCGCCAACACGCTTGTTGAACAAACGAACAGCGTGAGCGCTGCACCAATTGGCAACGCCCACGCTGACATTTGTGACCGATTAGAAATCAAACTTCTCACCGGCCTTCTGCTGCTTTGGTGCTGGGAATGGCTTATACGAACCCTGCCAATGCTTCGGGTTGAAGACGCGTTCAACAGCAACCTTTGCTGCATCGACGTAGGTGCTGCGGCCATGCTCTACGAGCACGTCGTTAACAGCGATACTCAGCGCTTGGTTTGAGAGGTTTGGGGAATGCGCATGTGAGACGAGACCGTAATACGCCGAGCTCCACAGGATGCGTCCGCTCGATACTTCAATAAGTGCAACGCTCGGAAGGATCAGATACCCTTCCGTGTAGTTCACGTTGATCGTTGTCAGGCGTGTATTGAACGCCGTCGTGGTTTCAACGCCGCTCAGTTTCTGCCAACGGTTGAACACCGTGTAGATAATCACAACAGCAGCATCATAGCCCGCCTTCTTGGCGTGCGACATAACTGCATCGCTTGCAACGACGCCCTTGTGGGGCGCATCTGTTGCGGCTTCGGCTGTGTAACCGCGCTCTTCAAGTTGCTTTTGCATTGCGAGTGCAAGTTCGAAGCTTGTACCAGAGTTCGACGAGTCCGTGCGAAGCTTGAATGGGATCTCTACCTTGTCGGGGAAATGGCTCGGTGTAAAGCCATAGTAATCCGTGGTATTCGGCCGTGTCAACAGTGCTGATGAGTATGGGAATGGAACGATCATAAATGGCCACATACCTGGACCGAAACTTCCCACGGAAGCATCCTTGATCGACTTTGCCTTACCATCCGACAGCGCATAGACGCCGATCTTCTTGAACTTCATGTTGTCAAGTCCGCTAACCTTCTCTGTTTGGTAATGCATACCTAACTGGCCAACAGCAAGACCATAACAACCTGTCAACGACGACACACTGAGGATCATCAGTGCCACAAGCGAGAGCTTTGTAACGATGGTGTTCTTCATTGTGCACCTGTCAGATACGATGGACGATTCAGATTGAGTGCGATCTCGACATTCAGTCCACCGCGGAAGTAGCCTTCATTCAAGTCCACATACGTTTGTGAACCTTCCGTGACAGTGCGCATGCCCGTTCCGAGTTCAAGGTACGGTCCGGCATTCAGAGCGATTGGTCCGATCGGAACACGTAGCAACACGCCAGCCTGCAGGTTGTAGTACACCGAGTTGTTGATGGGAACGTCAACGTCCGACGTGTACGTCGCTAGACCATAGGTGGCATCGAACAAGAAACGCACGCCAGTACTTTCCGACCGACCTGTGCGTACGGCAATACCCATACCGTATCGTGTCTCGGAAATCGTCTCGCGTAGAGGCGCGTAGTAATAGCTTGTGCGCTCGCCCGTTATCGACGCAAAGCCTACCTCAACCACCGCTGCGATATATCCATCGCGTCCAATCGTCCGCGGCATAAACCGCACATATGTTGCTTCTTGGCGCATCTCTACGCCAAGCTGCCATGCGTCGTAATACACAGCGAGGCCCGCACGTAGCGAACCCTGGTAGGCTTGCCCTTCAGGCGGCTTGCCAAACAATGGAAGTGATCCATGCGCAATAACGCCGAGGGTTGGCGGCACGTAGGCTTCGTGCCACTCCTTTGGATCATCAAGAGTTAGAGGATCAGAGTGTTCCGAGTCTTGCGCGGAAGCACAGACCGACATCGCCACCAAGGCCACGATGCCACGCGAGAAGAAGCGCCCAACTTGGCGCGTGCAGAACCAACGAGGCATGAAGTGTACCTGGATTGTTCGGAATGGCGAGGGGGGAGCACTCCCTCGAGTGAACGACAAATATCTAAATACCATCGCATTCCGCCATACATCCACAGAGACAGACGCTAGTTCCGCCCCTACTTCTTCTCCTCGACCTTGAACGACGTTGTTTTGACGTCGCACAGGACAGATGACAAGTCATTAAAGATCACTTCGTCGGGTTCGAAGTTGGTATGCGGTAGCTCGATCTGTGTGAACGGACCACGCACGGTTACGCGGACGCGCACCACTTGTCCGTCGTCACCAACAATCTTCACAGGCACGAGCATCGCGAAGTCGTCAGATACGCCCTCTTGCGTCACCTGCAACACAACGCGCCACTCCTGCTTTGGCAGCTCAGCCTTCTTCCATGCTACGCGATATGTCGGCAGTTGATTGCCATAGACCCACTGGTCGAAGAACCATCCGAGATCGGCGCCTGTCACGTCTTGTATAGTTGTGCGCAAGTCCTCAGTTGACGCGTGCCCACCCTTGTGTCGCTTATAAAACTCACGCATCACAGTCATGAACACATCTTCCTTCATCGTGCGTAGATCAAGCATCATGTTGCGCAACATGTGAACAACCCATGCCCCCTTCTTATACACAAACGTGCTGTACGCATCACGGAACTGTCCTTGTCCATAACTCACACGGTGTCCGAGATCAATCGGTGGTGGCGCTAGGTTTTCACCGACTACTCGACGGCCATAATCGAATATCGTCGCGCGGTATGCATCGAGCAGACGGAAGAACTTTGCCCCCTCGCGAGCTGCAAGCTGTGAATACAACAAGCACGAGTACTCAGCAAAACCCTCCGAGATGTATCGATCGCGATAGGTCTTTGGCTTTACCGAGATCCCCCACCATTGGTGTGCAACCTCGTGGGATGTGAATTGCTCGCCAAAAAAGTCGTCGGTTCGAGCGTTGCTTGATCGGAAGAATGCATACGAAGACAGATGCAGAAGCCCAGGGAATGCCTCGCCATGATTACCCGGCAACTCCGTCGCATGGAGCTGCGGCACATCGATCGGGCCAAACAGGTTCGTGAAGAACTGTAGCGATTGCTGGACGTCCATTGCTACTGCATCGAGCTGATCGCTGGTCATGTAGTGAACAGTCGCCTTCGGCACACGATCCATGGATGGCAGGGGGCGAGAACGAAACAGCCCGATGTGAAACGAGTGATTCGAATTCGGAATCGTCGTCGTCCATCTGCTCGATAGAGTTCTGTCACCTGCTTCGCTCGGCTCTGTAGAGTTGCCTACAGAGAACACCTTCATCGATGAAGGATACGTGTACGTGACGTCATACAGGGCTTTATGCGAGTAACTATGCGACGGCAACCAGTCGATTGACGTTTGCACCACAGTGTAGTCCTCGACGCGATCAATGATGTCGCCATGGAAATACATCGTGAGTGCGAGTGGTTCACCACGTCGATACGTCCGCGGCAACTCTACCCAAAAGGTATAACCTTCCTTCGCACGCACATGCTTCAATCGCGTTACTCCATAAACGACTGAGTCAACGTTCAATGCCGACGTCAACATGAAACTCATCCATTTCACACTATCGGATCTCACAGTCATCTGCACTTCATCGCGCACGATGATGTCGAGCGAGCGGCGAATCTCACACGTGACTACATGCTTTTGTGTCGACACAACACACATCGGTTCTGTTCCATCACTGGCAAGCTGCGGCATTCCGGAGGGATCCGGGCACTGGCTAATGAGCGACATCGTTAACGCACCGAGGTTCCTGACGAGGAATCGAAGTGAGTACGGCTCGAGGGCGTACGGATCGTGCTGCACAATGCAAGCCATCTCGTCGTCGCGCCACGCACGCGCATAGAGCAGTGGCACGGCCTCATTATTGAGCAACGCGCGCGCCAATGATTCTTCAACTTCGCCACGCTCTTCGTCGACAACCAAGGAGCGCCACTTCCTGACAAGCTCGCTCGCACCTGGCAACACCAGCGGGAGTTTCTTCTGCTCATCAAGCATCGACAAGAGCCGATCGTCCGCAAACGCGATAACCATTGATGTCGCATCTTCGACGAAGCGCTCCTGCGGATAGAAGCGTCGCAGGTTTACAACCTCTGTCATAATGTTGGGCGAGTACGTCACACTACCACGTCCGCGAAACACTAGACCGATGGTACGTCCG
Organism: uncultured Melioribacter sp.; assembly: GCA_964432155.1. GTDB lineage: Bacteria > Bacteroidota > Ignavibacteria > Kapaibacteriales > Kapaibacteriaceae > UBA10438. The sequence goes on from CAYSMF010000021.1 coordinate 19,897, forward strand.
CCTACTTTTCGTAACGGATACACCATACCGCTGTCAAGTGACAGGGTAATGAGCCCATCCTCAAACATGAGTCCGTCGACCAGCCTCCCATCGGCAGAGTCGATCTCGATACGCGTTATCGCATCTCGCATAGACTCGTACGCCGTCTGTGCACCACCCACCGTGCACAGACAGAGCGCACAGAGCACACCACTAACAACCTTCCCTATCATTGTCCCCTCCAATGGCCCACATACCAACATACCAACACACCAAATATACCCTTAGTACGGAGCCAACATAGTCACGCGTGACAGCACTTGCCATTACAGTTAAGCCATTTTCTTACAATCACGTAAATCCACGCACGTGGATGTGATGATTCTGCTTCTCAACTTCACGAGTTCATCTGCGCTTGGCACGATCCCACACGATGTCGACGTCGTACAAGGTGAACGATGGATCACGTGTCACGATAGACAGGTTCATCACGGTAGCTTGCGCGATGAGCATGCGATCGAATGGGTCGCGATGATGCCACGGCAGTCTCTGCAGCGCAGCGATCTGGGGCAGTGATACATCAAGCAATCGAATGTCGGCCTCAGCATTGACGCGGGTGACAAACCGTGCGATATCGCCATCTGAAAGCACAAGTTTACCAAGCGATGCCTTTATCGCCATTTCCATAACAGAGACGGTAGAGAGGTACACAGGTCCATCATACGAAGTGATACGACTCCGAGCATGCTTCGGGAGTTTATCTGGTGACGACATCGCCCACAGCCACGCATGTGTATCAAGGAGAAGTCCGTTCACAATGCCTCGTTACCTAACGTCAGGCATATAGTCAGCAAAATCACTCAGTGGCTCATCAAAGTCATCCGAGATGTATGTGACGCTACCTTCGGCACAGCCAAGAACACGGTGCGATGCTTGCAGGGAAAACGGCACGAGTTTCGCAACCGGCATTCCACTCCTGGCAATTATCACCTCTTCGCCACGCTCTACAGCAATCAACAGCTGCGATAGACGAGTTTTGGCTTCGTGTACGTTCATTGTCATGGCAGCGCTCCGATGTTGATGGTTAGCTAACATAGGTGACTAAGCTACAACATCGTTAAGTTTTACGCATCCTACTACGAGTATGTACCTCGGTATATCGTGACTCGGTGCATGAGGGAAACACCGTTCGTATTTTTCGCGCATGATTACTTCCCGCCGCCACTTCCTCTCGACGAGCGCACGCGCAGCTGCCGGACTTGCCGTTGCGCCAACGTTCGCATCAATTCTTCAAAGCTGCACATCCGATACGCCCATTGGGCCAACCGGAAATTGGGTTGAGCTTGCCAACGCGCTCGAGGGCGCACTCGTGATGCGCGACGACATCGATTTCGCGCGTCTCAATACGCAGTATGCGCTGGCCTACCTGTCGGAAGTGCCGGAGGCAATCGCATTGTGCGAGAGCGAGGCAGACGTGGTTGCGTGCGTCAAGTGGGCACGAGCCAACAAGGTCAAGATCGTACCGCGTTCCGGCGGACATTCCTACGCTGGATATTCGCGCACGACAGGACTCATCATCGATCTGTCGCAGATGTCAGGCATTACCTATGATGCTGCGACGCAACGCGCGACGCTGCAAGGGGGCGCGCACAACAAGGAAGTTTATGTGGCCGGACGCGCTGCCGGCACATCAATCACACACGGACGCTGCAAGGCAGTCGGTGCAGCTGGTTTGATCTTGGGTGGCGGCATCGGATTTAACATGCGCAACAAGGGCTTGTCGTGCGACGGCCTTGTCTCGACACGTATGGTGCTGGCCAACGGCGATGT
>CAYSMF010000022.1:0-20381 GCA_964432155.1 uncultured Melioribacter sp.
TTAGACCTTTGTGATCACCAGGTAGACCGGACCGACGTAGCGCTTGCCCTTCGCTGTTGGGCGAATCGGTGGCGGGTCGAGTGGGTCGACTGTCGATACAGCCTTGATGCTGATACGAGCAGCAGAGACACCCTTCGATGCAAAGTGCGCCTTGAGCGCTTCTGCACGAGCTTGGCTGATCTTCTGCGCTGCATCGGCGGCACCCTCGGTGTCTGGGTAGCACACGATCTCGATGTTCGCACCTGGGTTCATCGTCAGAACGCGTACGAGATCGGCAAGATCATCCTCTGCGCCGGCCTTGAGGGTTGACTTCTTGACGTCGAACGGAACTGGTGTGACCTTGATCTTGCGGCCTGCTTCCATTGGGCGTACCACGAAGTCCTTCGACAGCTCAAGGTACTTGCTTGTAGCTGGGATGTCGATGGCGAACTCTTGACGGAAGTAGCGTGGATCTTCAACACGAATCGTGTAGGTCTGTCCGGCCTTAAGACCCGTCTGCAGATACCCGTCCGTTGCGCTGCTGCGGAACGACTGGCCAACCTTCTTGCCCTGGCTGTCGTACACGGCGTAGTTGGCTTCAACTGGCGTCAGGCTTGATGCATTGACGAAGTAGCCTGTAAGCGTGACAACCGTGCCGATTGCCCCTTGTGCGTGGACGCGCATCGGCATTGCAAGCACGAGTGCTGCGCACGCAAGCGAGAGAAGTGTCTTCATTGTTCGTGCGTTCATATTAGCGTCCTCCCCGATTAGAACGTCCAGCTTCCGAACCCGTCTCCTTAAGGAGGCGGACGGATCCGTCGGCGCATCCAAGGATGATGAGGCCAGCGTTGCTTGTGACGTCGAGCGACCATACTTCTGTGCCAACGTTCTGCGTCATGATGTTCTGGCCCGTTGTGAGGTCCCACATCTTGACGGTCTTGTCGAGACTACCAGTTACCAAGGTCTTGTTGTCCTCAGCAAATGCTACGTCTTGCACAAGATCCATGTGCGCATTGATTGAGCGAACAAGCTCGCCCGAAGGCATCGACCAGATCTTGACGACACCACGCTCGTCGGCCGTAGCCAGATACTTCGAATCGAATGAATACAACGCTGTCAATACTGGAGCAGTGTGTCCAGTGAGCGTCATGATTGGTTCCTTCTTTGTCAGATCTGTGCTCCAGATCATCACTGTGCGGTCGTCCGAGCACGATGCAATGAACTTGCCATCGTAGGAGTAGGCAACGTTGTTGGTCTGCATCGTGTGGCCGCGAAGCGTCTTGGCCTCGACACCCAGGTTTGCATCCCAAATCTTCACTGTCTTATCGAACGATGTGCTGGCAATCAGCTGACTGCCTTCAACTGGACTGTAGTACACACCGATGACTTCGGCAGTATGACCACGCATCGTCTGAAGCACCTTGCCTGTTTGCACGTCCCACACGCGAATGGTGCGGTCGCTACTCGCACTGGCCAGCTGCTTGTCGTCGCCCGAGAACGAGACGTTGTTCACCTGTGCCGTGTGTCCTGTCAGCGTACGGAGCTCCTTACCGTCTGGAAGCGACCAAAGCTTGATGGTCTCATCAAGACTACACGTAGCCACCATGGTGTTGGCGTCGTTGACAAATACACCAAGCACTTCATCGGCATGCTTGCCGATGGTCGACGCGGTGTAGGAGCGTTGTTGTGCCCATGTGCTGACTGCGCATGCGGCCAGAACAACGAGCATGCTCACTCCCGATCGTAGCATTTGCATCGTATCCTCTACACTGTTAGTTGAAAGAGTATCCCCGTTGATGATTACGCCACCGTTGCCTTCGACCGAAGGTCATCGGCAAGTGATCGCAATTCCCGAAGTATGTCCATTGCCCTGTCATGGTCGACTGGGTCCACACTGGAAGGTTGAACGACGGCCGTTACACCACTGTCGTGTACCGGGGCCTCCTCAACTGCTATCTGTGGCAGTGGAACGACATCCTCAGGAAGCCCTGCGTTCTTGAGATACTCGCGTGCACCAGCAACGGTGTATCGCTTCTCCCGCAACAGCTGCTTGATGACCATCAACACGGCGAGGTCACGCTGCGTGTACACGCGGTTCCCTGCCCTGTTTTTTTGTGGTCGCAACTGTGGGAATTCTCGCTCCCAGTAGCGCAAGACATGCTGTTCCTCACCGATGAGCGTTGCGGCTTCGGTAATCGAGTGATACAGCTTCTTGATGGATGTCTGCATACATGCCGAAAGTACAAAAAAAGCCTGCACCTCTGGCGCTATTGTTGCGGCACTGTCCGAGATCGACGCCGATACACACCGGCCTGCGAGGAGATGTTCAAGAGCACACCCACTGCAATGGCGCTGAAAAACACGCTCGAACCGCCGTAGGAGATGAATGGCATGGGTAGACCAGTAGTAGGCAAAACACCACACGTCACCCCGGCATTTACAAAGGCATACACGGCAAGCGTCGTGGTAATGCCCGCGGCTAACAACCGACCAAACGCATCGGGTGCTTTTTTGGCAACAGTGTAGCCGCGCCACATGATGAGCACAAAGGCAATGATCAGGAGACTGACGCCGATGAAGCCGTATTCTTCACCGACGATGCTGAAGATGAAGTCACCATACGATTCAGGCAAGAACCAGTCGCGCTGTCGACTCTGTCCAGGCCCGACACCCGTAATCCCACCATTGCCGAAGGCAATCAATGCCTGATCGAGCTGGTAGCGCACAGGTTCGTCTTCACCCATGCCAAAAAACACCATGAGTCGACGCAGACGATACTCAGCGCTGACGGCATAGATGCCAGCGATCACTGCACCGGTGCCAATAACTGCCGCAAGGTGCTTACCATTAACGTCGGCCAAGAACATCATGACCATGACGATGAGGAAGATGACGCTCGCTGTTGAGAGGTTCGGCTGCAGTGCGATGAGCACCACCACAGGCAGCATCCACCCAAGCACGGGCAGGATCCCCGTCTTCCAGTGTCGCAACGTTGCACGCGGCACACTCAAGAGGTGCGCCGTATGGAGCACGACAGAAAACTTGGCAAGCTCCGAGGGTTGGAAGTTGAATGGACCAAGGCGTACCCACCTGCTCGCCCCTTTAATCTCGGTGCCCATCACAAGCACCATGAGAAGAAAGCCGATTGCGATGAGCACGGAGGTTCCAGAGATGTTCTGCAATGATCGATAGTCGACCTTGGCGAACACGATCATCAGCACGAGGCCAATGAGCACCTTCGCAGCGTGGTTCCAGACGAGTTCTTCGCTCGAGCCGTACTTGACGTCGGCAAAGGAAGCACTGGCGCTATACACAAAGGCCACGCTGAACATCAACAGTCCGGCAATCGGAAGGAGAATCAGCCAGTCGATGTTGGATGGTTCGGGACGGGTGCTCATACGTTGGGAAGTTCAATCCAAAAGGTGGTGCCGACGCCGAGTTGCGACTCTTTAACGTAGATGCGACCACCGTGGTAATCTTCAATAATGCGACGCGACAGCGAAAGTCCAAGACCCCAGCCACGTTTTTTTGTCGTATACCCTGGTTGAAAGATCCGCGCCGCGATCTGTCGTGTCATGCCTTTGCCGTTATCGGTAACCTGCACGATCACGCCACCCTTTGGACGTGGACGCATGGATATGGTGATGCGACCATCATTACGCTCGATGGCCTCCACAGCATTCTTGATGAGGTTCTCGATCACCCACTCGAAGAGCTCGATACTCACATTGGCACGCATCGTTGGGTCGAGCTCACGCGAAATCGTTACGCGACGTCCAAGATTGGGTAGACGCGTCTCGAAGTACGCGCATACGCGTTCAATTACAGAGGCGAGCACAACAGGTTCCAACTTGGGCTGCGAGCCAATCTTTGCAAAGCGGTTGGCAATCACGTTGAGTCGCTCAACGTCCTGCTCCATCTCGCGCGCGGTTTGCTCGACGCGATCGGGGTTCCCACGATCCATGCGCAGAATGTCGAGCCATGCGAGCATGCTCGAGAGCGGCGTGCCAAGTTGGTGCGCTGCCTCCTTTGCCATACCTACCCAGATGTTCGATTCTTCATTGCGACGGATCGTCGAGAATGCCACATACCCAACGAGGATGAAGGCGGTGACAGCCAGGATTTCGACAAAGGGCATGTACTTGAGTTTCTGCACCAACGCGGAGTTCGTGTAGTACATGCGGGAGACAACTCGACCTTGATCATCCTTCATCACAAGGGGCGGATAGTCGCGCTCCATTTGCGCGATGTAGCCAATCAGCCATGCTTTCTGCGCCTCGACCGACATCGTGGTGTCCATGTCGACGTTGATCATGAACTGCTTGTACGGATAGACGGGCAGTCCGGACTTGTCGGTGATAATCACCGGGAAGTGAATCGAGTTATACGTGAGATCAACGTAGAAGAGCAGATCGTCGTCGCTCGCTTGCTTGTACGAGCGGTCGAGCAGCTTTGCGTAGAGCGTAACGGTACGCGTTTCGTTGGCAGCAAGCTCATCAACAATCGACCGCGTGCCGAAGACAACTGCGGCCATGATTGCCAAGCCAAGAAATGTCAGTGCAGCCTTCGCTTGCCACTTGGTGACGCTCGCACGCCAGATGCGAATGCGATCGGGACGCCGTGATCCACGCCCACGTGTCATACGCGGTCGACCTCGACGCGAATGAACGGAGCAGTATCGTCGTGCTTGATCGCCATCGGTACACCACCATCAATCGTGATGGTGGCGGTGTACGTCCGCGAGCGTCGACGAATGACGAGTGGATATGCGCCATCAGCAGGCAATGCGCGCATCACAATGGTCTGCGCTCCACCGAAGGCATGATTCGTATGCGACGGCAAGCTGAGTCCGCCAAGTTCGAAGGTATACTCCGTTGGCGATGGCTTGGATGCATCCTTCACCGCAATGGCGTAGCCAAAGGTTGAGAACTCCCGCACCGTGCGAAACATGAACTGCAGCATTGGCGCACCAGACTCTCGATCGATCACCGAGGAGATGTTCAGCGTGAACTCGTGATCGATAGATGGTTCGATGCGATCAGTGTTCATGATGCGAGGAGGAGTGTTTCGAGTGCTGTCTGGGGAATTGTCTGTTGCTCCGTCGTGTGAAGATCCTTCACAACGACCGTGCCGTCGGCTAGCTCAGTTTCACCGAGCATCACAGCGTACTTGACGTTGTGGCGGTTCGCTTCCTTCATCTGCGCCTTCATTGAACGACGCATGACGTCGGTAACAACACGCAAGCCTTGACGACGCAGACGCAATGCAAGTGCATGGGCTGGCAATACAGCGTCAGCTCCGATTGCACAGAGATAGACGCCATCGCGCTCACGCGCAGGCGCATCACCATGCTCGTGTTCGCGCAAGAGAAGCATGCGCTCGATGCCGATCGAGAATCCTACGGCCGGCACATCACCACCACCGAGCATTGCGAACAACGGATCATACCGTCCACCACCACCAATGGCGTTCTGCGTTCCAAGTTCCGTTGTCGTGAACTCAAACACCGTGTGGTTGTAGTAGTCGAGTCCGCGTACAAGTGTTGCGTTGATGGTGTACGGCACATTGGCCACATCAAGCAACGCAAGCACAGCATGGAAGTGTGTTCGACTGTCCTCGTCGAGCACGTCGAGGATCGACGGTGCGTTGGCGACAATCTCTTTGTCGCGCTCATCCTTCGAGTCAAGCACGCGCAGCGGATTGGTCTCCATGCGACGTTGCGAATCGGCAGAGAGCGATGCGTGATGCTCGCGCAGGTATGCGACGAGTGTCTCGCGGTATTGCTGGCGGACAGCGCTTGTGCCCAGCGTATTGATTTCGAGTTTGAACGCGCTGCAACCGCAGCGACGGAGTGTTTCGTATGCTACGAGAATGATCTCGGCATCACTCTCGGGATTCGGCGAGCCAACACACTCAGCACCGAACTGGTGGAACTGGCGATAACGACCCTTTTGCGGACGATCATAGCGGAACTGCGGTCCGGCATACCATAGGCGCATCACGGGATGATGCCGCAACAAGCTATGTTCGATCAGTGCGCGCACCACAGGAGCGGTCATCTCCGGACGGAGCGTAAGGGAATCCCCTCCCCGATCCTCGAAGGTGTACATCTCCTTACCAACGATGTCTGTTTCTTCACCGACACCGCGCTTGAAGAGCTCTGTCGATTCGAACACCGGCGTACGAATCTCTTCGTATGCGAACTCACGCGCTACATCACGGAAGATCTCTTCAACGGCATGCCATTGTTCGATCTCCGGAGGGAGAATATCCTTGGTGCCACGGACAGCTTGCAAACTCACGGCTTCTCCACCTCATGCGATGCAAACAGTGCACGCACGTCTTCTACGCTGTGCGCAGCAAGCAGTGCAGAACGGAATTGGTCAGATCCAACCATACGCGAAATGCGACTCAACAGACGCAAGTGGAGTCCAACATTTGCCTCGGTGCCCACGAGCAACAGAATGATCGACACAGGCTTGTCGTCGAGCGCATCGAAGTCGATCGGCGTACTGAGTGTTGCAAGCGCAGCCATCGAACGGTCAACAGCATTTGTCTTCCCGTGCGGAAGCGCTACACCATTGCCAATACCGGTCGACATCAGCCGCTCACGATCAAGGATGACAGTAGTGATGGCAGCTTTATCTGGGACGTGTCCGTTGCGCGCAAGGATTTCTACCATGCGATGCAGCGCTTCGTTCTTGTCCTTGACCTCGAGGTTGAGTTCGATGCAGGCTGGTTCGAGGATCGTCGAAAGTGTGATTTCCATACGAGGAAGTTCGTTGGTGAACGCTGCACGCAAACCCGGGCATGCACGCAGCTGACGTCCGGTAAGGGTGCGAAACTACGAACACCCTGTCAGTATCAGCATACAAACATAGCCACCCGAAGCCTTCCGCTAGTCCTCGTCGGCACTCCGCAGCTTTTCGAGCACGCTAAAGTCCTCGAGCGTTGTCATATCCCCTCGAACAGCCGATCCCGAAACCAGCTCGCGCAGCAGTCGACGCATGATCTTTCCGCTCCGCGTCTTCGGCAGCGCGTCGGTAAACCGGATATCATCAGGCTTGGCAATGTGTCCGATCTCCTTGCCGACATGTGCACGGAGTTCCTCCTTGAGCGCTGTGAGATTCTTGACCTTGGCATTGCTGTTGAGACTCACAAATGCTACCAGCGCACTGCCCTTGATCTCGTCTGGACGCGCCACCACGGCCGCCTCGGCCACAAGCCGGTGCGCAACGAGCGCGCTCTCGATCTCGGCAGTGCCAAGTCGGTGTCCGGAGACGTTCACAACGTCGTCGACACGACCAATGATCCAGATGTAGCCGTCGCGATCTCGGCGCGCCCCATCTCCCGTGAAATACCATCCAGGCATACTGCGCGATTTCGGGAACATGCTCCAGTATGCTTCGCGGTAGCGATCGTCGTTTCCGTAAATGGTTCGCACCATCGACGGCCATGGATGCTTCACCACCAAGAGTCCGCCCTCGTTCGGCTTACAGGATGTTCCGTCTGGATGCACAACATCGACTATGATACCGGGAAGGGGCTTGGTAGCGGTCCCGGGCTTGGCAACGGTCGCTCCCGGCACCGGCGATACCATGATCGCGCCAGTCTCGGTCTGCCACCACGTGTCCACAATCGGACACCGTCCACCACCAATCACGTCGTGATACCACACCCACGCCTCGGGGTTGATAGGCTCACCAACTGTTCCCAACAATCGCAGCGACGAAAGGTCGTGCTTGCGCGGCCACGCTTCCCCCCACTTCATGAAGGATCGGATTGCCGTCGGCGCTGTGTAGAAGATTGATACGTGATGACGTTCAATGAGATCCCAGAAGCGATCAGGCTCGGGCCAATTTGGAGCCCCTTCATACATCAGAATCGTTGCACCGTTCGCGAGCGGACCGTACACAACGTAGCTGTGACCAGTGATCCAGCCCACATCAGCCGTACAGAAGTACACGTCGTCGTCACGCATGTCGAAAACCATCTTCGTGGTCGATGCAACCTGCGTGAGGTATCCACCCGTCGTATGGAGAATTCCCTTCGGCTTGCCAGTGCTTCCCGATGTGTAGAGGATAAACAGTGGATGCTCACTCGGTAACGCAGGGGGCTCGTGTCGCGCCGACACTGCATCAAGTCGTTCATGCCACCAGTGATCACGTCCTGACTTCATCTTGCACTTCTCTGCCGTGCGTTGCACAACAAGCACGTGGCGAATGCTTGGCGTCTTCTTCAGCGCAACATCAGCGGCAGCCTTCAAGTGCACAGCATCGCCACGTCTCCAAGCAGCATCTTGCGTGATCAACACACTAGCGCCCGAATCATTAATGCGTTCACGCAGCGCATCACTACTGAATCCGCCGAAGATTACGTTGTGCGTTGCACCAATACGCGCACAGGCCAGCATCGCAATCACTGTCTCGGGTACCATACCCATGTAGATCGCAACCACATCACCCTTGCGCACACCAAGTTGCTCGAGCACGTTGGCAGCACGACATACCTCTGCATACAGCTGCTGATAGGTAAGCGTTCGTGTATCGCCTGGCTCTCCCTCCCAAATCAATGCAGCCTTGGTGCGACGCCACGTTCCGAGGTGTCGATCAAGACAGTTGACGGCCACGTTGGTGGTTCCACCAACAAACCACTGCGCATGGGGATACTTCCACACCAAGGGCTTCTTCCACGGAGCGAACCACGCCAGTTCGCGTGCTTGCTCCTCCCAGTAGGCTACCACATCGCCCTCGGCATACTCTTGCAGCGCGCGCAGTTCGCGTGGCGAACCGATGTGCGCCTTCGATGCAAACTCCTTGGACGGCGCAAACCGTCGCTCCTCGTGGAGCACGGACGCGATGTGATCGGAAGACTTCTTGGGTAGTTTGGATCGTGTTGCCATTCGGTTTGGCTCCGTGAGTTCAGATTACTTAACGAGTGCAGAAATCGACTTGAACTCTTGCGTACCAGAGACGCGCAGAAGTTCAAAGAGCACAGATTCCATCGTCGAGATTGTGGCCCCAGCATCGCGCATACGCTGCAAAGCGACACGCGCATCGTTTGCCGAGCGGGACGATACGCAGTCGTCAAGCACAACAACTTTTTGTCCTTGTGCGAGCAAATCGAGCACTGTCTGCTGTACACACACGTGCGCTTCAATGCCGAACACAATGATCTGGTGTCGCTGACTGCCAAGCACGGCTGCCTCGACGTCGGGATTACCACAGCAGCTAAAGGACATCTTCTCAATTGGATTATACGTGCCGAGTGCAGCTGCAATCTCCGGTACGGTTACTCCAAGCCCCTTGGTATACTGCTCCGTTACCAGGATGGGTACATCGAGAATGCGTAATCCCTTGATGAGTGTTGCTGACCGACGAACAAGTTCTTCATGACCGTGGATGTGCGGGAGAAGACGTTCTTGAATGTCGACACACATTGCAAGTGTGTGGTGACGGTCGAGTATCATCGTCGTGTCCTCGTGAGAATGATGCAAACGTACACGACGAATCTACGAGTTGCACTGAATCAACCTACTGACGAATGTCAGTCTCGCTGTGTGACGATAACGCCTGCAATGGCAATGACGCCACCAACCACAAACATCACCGTGGGTACCGTGCCGAAGATGAAGAATGACAGCACAGATGTCAATACCGGCTGAAGGTTATTGAACACGGCAACTCTGCTCGGCTCCATGCGACTCAGCGCGTAGTACCAGAGTCCGTAGCCTACACCGGACGTGATAACGCCAAGGTAGAAGAGCTGCGACCAATGCTCGAGCCATCCCGGCGACACAAGCACGGTCATCGGATCATGCACTGGTACAACAGCCCACACGGGCACAAACAGGATGAGTCCGGCAAAGAAACTCAGCGCTGTGGTTTGCACCGGACCGTACTTCACGATGAGTGACCGTCCGATCACGGTGTATGCTGCCCACGAGATACTCGCCGCCAGCACCATCACGTTGCCGAGCGTTTGCTCGGGCGACACTGCTGCACCGCGATCGACGAGAACAATTGCAGCACCGAGGACAGCGAGTGCGACACCCAACATTTTGCGCCATCCTGGCGAGGTGCGCTTCCAGAGCGCGAGGAGTATGACGACAAAGACGGGCGTCAGTGCATAAGCTAGCGATGCGTTCGGTGCCGTTGTGTAATCAACGCCCCAAATGAAGAGCAACTGATTGATCGGCATATTCACCAACCCCAACAGAGCGATCATGCCGATGTCTGCTCGATCGACCTTCCGTAGTGATGCTCTGCGAATGATCATCCAGATGCCAAACGCAATGCACGTGAAGATGCCGCGAAACAGCACAACCGTCACCGGTTCGAGTTCAGCAGTAATGTCCTTGGCCACGAGGTGTGTGGTCGAAGCTATGAACTGCTGCAGAAGAAGCAGGAGGTAGATCACGAAAGGTGCTTTCGTACACGTGCAACAGCCGCTCGCTGCTGCTGTTCGTAGGCGAGTTCATGGATTGCTTCGCAGGCATTGCGCATCGCTTCATGCGCTTGATGGTCGCGCACGTGAGCTATCGCGCTGACGATATCGTCGTGCATGATCTCGCGTGCAATCGATACGCCCACAGGATATGCGGCTAGGTGCGCACGAAGCGCAGGAAGGTCCGTAACGATCGTAGGCACACGTGCCATCATGTATTCGAACAGCTTGTTGGGGAGCGCATACTCGTAGCTCATCGAAACAGGTTCAATGATGCAGAGTCCTACGTCTGCCCCGCATGTGTAGGCATGGAGGTCGTCGTAGGTGATAGCACCAAGCCACGTGACGCGATCCGATATCCCGAGCGACGCTGCAAGCTGTACGAGCTCCGAACGGGCTGGGCCATCACCGATGATTGCCAGATGGACATCCAGCATCGAGGGCATGGCACGCATGAATGGTGCAATCCCCCGTCCGTGATGCACCACACCTTGGTACAGTGCAAGACAGGTATCGACCGACACACCGCAGCGCTCACGCAGCGGTGACGGCACGACATCGCGGTATGGTGGCGTGTTGAGCAACACGAATGGATCGTACGTGAGTGCAAACGTTGACCGCACAACCTCTGCATCGAGCGGACCCGATACGAGGATGTCGTTGACGTGGCGTATGTGGCGGCGCTCATGTGCAGTGAGGATGCGCTGTCGGATACCTTTGCCCTCGAGCGGACCCAGCGCGAAGTAGAACTCACGCATGTCGTAGATCAGCTGAGCACCGCTGTGCCGAGCAATGCGCGAGGCGGCAGCAAGTGCAAAGAGATCCATCGCGATCACGCATCGCGCACGCACATCAGTTTGCGCGCAGTGACGCGAGAACGACCACCAGCGGCGTAGTGCACGTCCACCAGGATCAGACCATGAATACAGTGTGCACTCAGGAACATCCGACGCGTTACCAGCGGAGATGATGCCTACGGTGAGACCGTCTGCGACCAACGCACGAGCAAGATTTCGCGTACGGGCATCGTAGCGAATGTCTGCAAGGGCGCAGAGGAGAACATCCACGCTATGGAGCGATCGAGAGATGGTACGTGCTCCGGAGAATACCGCGAGCGTCGAAGCGCTCTTTGAAGTTGATCAATCCGATTGACGGCGTCATCGGATCGGGATCCTTTGTGTCCTGCGACACACCAATATCAACCCATTCATACCCCTGCTCCACTGCCCATCGACATGTCTCGTACATCACGAGGTAGATCGGACGAAGGTGCTCGTACTCGTAGCGAAGCATGTTGTAGAAGCAGAGCACCACCTTGGGATTTGCCAGAAAGAGCAGCGATCCCGCAATCGGTTCGTCACCAAGGTAGACCATGTTCAGACGAAGCTTGTCGGGCATGAGCTCTCTGAGCTTCAGCAAATCGTCGAGCGTGTGCGTTGGTAGCACGCCATGACGAGCCTTGTTCTCAAGCAGGATCTTGTGAAACGTAGCGTAATCGTCGCTCTCGCGAATCGTGATCTCGCCCTCACGAAGGATGCGATGAATGCTCTTGCGAGCCGTTGCATCGAAATGCTTCAGAAAGTCGTCGCCATGCTTGAGATCAATTGCGTGCGAAATGTAATGCAGCTCGAAGGTGGCCTTGCGGTAGAGCATCGCGTACTCGTGATGCTGACTGTAGTTCCTCGTGTACACAATTGGAGCTGGAATCAGAAACGCATCACGAATGCCTGCCTGTTTGCAGTAGGCGATGAATGCGTCGACGATTGCGAGCGACAATTCAAACGAACAGTCAGCCGTGCAGATCGATCCATAGGAGGCACCCGTAGGTGACCAAAACTCACCGTTCGGCTTGAGTCCGCCCGGGAGTACACCAACGAGTTTCGTTCCGTCGCGAAACATCAGATGATGCCAATTCCATTTCCCGTCTGGATGGTAGTCCATGAAGCGCTGCAAATGGAACATGGTTCCATTGTTGGAGCGCTCAACAAAGGCATCCCACTCGGCTCGGTGGGCAGGCGTGTAGTGTTCGACTGTGATGGTATATGGCATAGGGTGTTCCAACGGCGAAATTACAGCACTATATTTGGACGACCACATGTATTCATTCATTGTGAAGGGGAAGCAGTATGAAGAAGGGATTGTTCGTCGCAGCAGCAGCGATGATGGTCTGCAGCGCAGCGACTCTGTTCGCCAACGGACCGAAGAGCGGTCTTGGCTTTGGTGTCAACAGAGGGGGTCCTGCAACGGCTGGTGTACAAGTCCAGTACGCCATCAACCACGACATCCATGTAGGTACGCAGTTCGGATTCCGTATTTCTGACGGAACCGACATCACCTTCGCGCCATACGCGAAGTACTTCCTGGGCGGCTCACAAGTCCGTCCGTACGCCATTGGCCAGTTCGCCATCAGCTCAAAGTCAGTAGCTGGCACGTCAACAACAGGTATTACCCTGGGTGGTGGCGCGCAGTACTGGATTTCTGAGAAGTTTGGTGTCTACGGTCAAGTCAGTGTTCTTGAGATTCCGATCAGCCCATCCGGTCAGGACATCGGCTTCGGCATCCTCACACCATCGATCGGTCTGGAACTCTTCCTCTAAGACCAGAATTGTGTAATCTGCGGGTCCTGCACGACATGTGCAGGGCCCGCTTCTATATGCAGCAAGCCCCCTCGCATATCGCCATCTTCCGCACTGATCGTCTGGGCGATATGGTGCTTACGCTCCCAATGTGCGTTGCCTTGCGCCAGCGCTTCCCCAGCGTGCGGATCACGCTCTATACGCGTTCGTATGCAGCACCCCTTGTGGAAGCCTCCCGTGTCGTGGACGACGTCGTGATGGTCGATACGCTTGCAATGCCGCTTCACCGCGACCTACGAGCACGCGATATCGATGCGATCTTCTTTCCCCGTCCAACCCTTGATGAAGCGTGGGCGGCGATGCGGGCACGGATTCCGATGCGGATTGGAACAGGTTATCGGTGGTATTCGTGGATGTTCACAACACGCATCGGCGAGCATCGATCGACGGCCGAGCATCACGAGGCAGAGTACAACGTGCGCATGATCATGCATGCGTGTGGTGGATCTCAGCCACGTGTCGAACTGGCGAACCCACGTCCGAACGCTGATCACGAGCACGTGCACTCGCCCCTTCGCATTGTCATTCACCCAGGCTCTGGTGGATCGGCCCACGACTGGCCTGTCGACCGCTTTGCCGAGCTCGCTGCTCGATGTCACAATGAACTGGGTGCAGAGATTCACGTGACCGGACTTCTCGCTGAGCGCGCGCTGTGTGATCGTGTGATCACAGCCTGCCCTACTGCGATTGACCATTGCGGCAATCACGACTTGTCGTATTTGCTGGATGTGCTTGCTACGGCAGATCTGGCCGTTGCCAACTCAACGGGCGTGTTGCATCTGGCAGCTGCGTGCGGACTCCGCGTGCTGGGATTGTATCCTGCATCACCCGCAATCAGTCAGCGTCGATGGGGTCCGTACACCACACGCGCGATTGTTCTCGAGAGCACACCCAATGACGACATGACGTCGATCAGTGTTGATGCTGCGCTCGCAGCAGTGCGCGAACTCGCTCTGCATCCTCAGGCGTATCAACCGCAATCGAGCGATGCTCCGTCTCGACGCACATAAAGGTCGCGCCATCTTCAAGCAAACGAAGCTGCTCCAGTGATTCTGCTCGCTCCAATGGTGAAGGGGCAAGCATCACGTGCCGCGTGAGTGCATGCATGCGATAGGCATACAAGCCAACGTGTTGCCAGTAGTCGACGGTATCACTCCACGATCCGGCTGCATCGCGGAGATACGGAATCGGGGATCGCGAGAAGTACAAGGCACGTCCATCATGTGCGCGCACAGCCTTGACCACGTTGGGATCGCGCAACACGTCGTCACTTGCGATACGCACGACCGGTGTGGCAACGTCTGCTGTCGCCTGCTGCAGTGCATCGATACACTGCAACAGCACTGTTGGCTGCAGCAATGGCTCGTCGCCCTGAATGTTCACGACAATGTCTGGTGTGATGCCCAGCGAACGCACAGCTGCGTAGCATCGATCCGTGCCACTTGGTTCATCGGGCGACGTGAGTACAACGTCGGCCTTGCATCGCTGCGCTTCGGCAACGATATGTTCGCTGTCGGTAGCAATGATCACGCGATCAAACGCCTGAACCGATGATGCCGCGCGCCAAACGCGCTCAATCATCGATTGTCCTTCGAGGTCGATAAGGGGCTTACCCGGCAACCGTGTGGATGCGTATCGAGCCGGGATGATGCCGATGATCATCCCAGAACCTTCGGCACCTTGATGAACGCTTCGTTCTTCTTCGGCGCGTTGCGCAGTGCTTCTTCGGTGGTCAGACACTCGCCAGCAACATCCTCGCGGAATGCGTTAACGTGGTCGTTCACCGCCACCATTGGTTCGACACCGGTCATATCGACCGCGGAGATTGCGCCGATGTACGACACAATACCTTCGAAGTCGGCAGCAAATGCCGCTGCTTGTTCATCTGTAAACCGAAGTCGTGCGAGCTCGGCGATGCGATGGATGTCGTTGACGTTCATGACTGCGAATCTACGGCACTGGCGATGATCTGCCGCACATCTGTGAGCAGACGAAGCTCATCGTTGCGGGTTGGAGCAGTAGGCACGGTTACGGGAGGTAAGATCCGGACCGAGACATCTCCACCATTGATCTTTCGCGTCTTCTTGGGCAGAATGGCAGCAGTACCCTTGAGTGCAAGTGGTACGATCTGTCGTTCACTCCGAACAGCCAGCGAGAATGCTCCGCGCCGGAAGGTACCGACGTTCCCATCGACACTCCGCGTGCCTTCGGGGAAGACCAACACCGAGCTTCCAGCAGCCATGGTTGCCACCACCTTTTGAAGTACGTCGGCAGCTTCGCGTGCACGCTCACGCTCGATGGCGATAAACGGCGAGATCTTCAGTGCCCAACCAAACACAGGGATGCGTTCAAGCTCGCGCTTGTACATGATGCGCACGTTGTCGGGCACCGATGCAAGGATTACAGGAATGTCGAACAGACTGGCATGATTCGCGACGTAGATATACCGTGCCGTTGGATCAAGCTCATCACGACCAATGAGCGTAACACGGATGCCGCACATGCGAAGGAGCAGACGTGACCACGACCGGGCGTATTCGTAAAAGACCTCTTCGTTGCGCCAGAGCACCATGTGCAGCATCACTGCAATCGAGTACGCTGCTGTCACGAGAAAGACGGCCGCAAGGGTGAACCACATTCGCATAGAACAAAGGTCGGGACCATTGGCATACCGAGCAAGTTGTGCGGTTTCCGTAGGTTGCATCCATGCCAGGACTACAAGATCTCGCTTCGCTACTCGGCACGCCCGAGCCTACGACACAAGACACAAAGCCTGAGAAACGTCGGGGTCACGACGGACAGGTGCTGAACCTGCGCGTGCGCGTTGAAAAGCGTCGCGGTAAGCCAGTGACAATCGCATGGGGATTCTTCTCGCATCCGATGGAACTCAACCGTCTGCTCACGCTTTGCAAGAAAACGCTTGGGGCGGGCGGACAGTTAGTTGATCAAACGATCGAGATGCAAGGCGATCATGCTGAGCGCATGAAGAAGCTTCTGCAGGGCGAAGGATACAACGTGCGGTAACTCCGCATCACGCTCTTACTCAGCAAACGCCGCGGGGTTGAGTCCGACCGGTGCACGGAACCGCTCGGCACCGCTTCGATCGAGCACGATCACTTCCCCATCCGTCACGTAGCTGCGTGCGTTGCCAATCAGCAACGATGATTGCGTATTCCACCAGCCGAGCGAATACCAAATGTCATTCCCCATGGTCGACGTATGCGAGGCGAGTCGCTCGCGTGTTCCTTGCTCAAGCAGGTACCCGTCGAGTCCATCACGATGGAGGACATACACACGGCCATCTCGCGGGTCAACAACGAGTCCGCGTGGCATCGCGAACCGCACATGATGCACAATACGCTTCTGCACGGGATCCCACAGCACAACACCTCCGAGTGAATCCGGCTGCGACACGTAGTGTCGATACAGGATCCACACACGATTGCGTGGAGCATCAGCTACGCAGAGCATCACATTCGGAAGTCCTTCGATCGTGTCGATCCGTTGAAGATCTGCTACGTCAAGCAGGTGTACTGTGCTTGCCCCCTCTTCATTTCGACGTAGATCGCCGAGTCCGCTATTGGCAACGTAGATCACACGATTGAGCACGCACACACCCTCGGGTGCCGGACCCACCGGTGCAGCGGGCACGCGGATGGTGCATGTGTGAAGATTGATTTCGGCAAGAGCATCAGCATTCAGCATCGTTACAACGGCAACCGTGTCGTTGACACGTGCGAAGCGATATGGCTCGCGTGCTGCATCAAACCGAATGCGTGTTTGCCAGAGTCCGGTGCGACGATGATAGACTTCGATCGAACGCGACGTGCTTGCGATCACATACACACTATCGCCACGCACTAGGATGTCCGATCCCGTATCGCCCAACCGCAACTGTGGATTCCGTGATGCCACGAGATTCACTTCCGCGAGTCCGCCTTCACGCACGTACGACAGCGTTGCATTGTCTTGTCGCCACAAGCCTTCGTTCACAACAAAGAAGCCTGGTTGCTCGAGTGGCGTGGTAATCGGATCGGGTTCGACAGGTACGGGTACGCAGCCGTAGAGTGCGCCAAGTGCGATGCATATGCAAAGACATATGTGCTTCATCGCTTCACCTTGAGTGAGCGACGATGACGTCCGTCATCGATCACCGCAAGCACGGCCCCTCGCGGCACCACACGGAGATCGACACGGTGTACACCTGGTGCAAGCACGTCCTGATAGATCACAGCACCACGCATGTCATAGATCGAGAGTGTTGCTTGATCCACGACGTCAACCGTCATGTCATGCAGGAGCTCGTTGTATTCAATCCGCTGATCGAATGCCATCGGTACCGTATGCACAGCGATGATCGCATCAAGATCGAATCCGCTCAATGTGGGGTCGTAAAACGGATGACTTCGGTTGTTGAGAATAATGCGAGTGACATCGGTAATGCGAATCCATCGCACGCTATCGATGCCGATCGTTGCAAGATCGAACGCATCACCTCCACTTACTGACGGATCAAACGCATCACGTCCGGTTGTTGGCGTAACACCAGCACAGCCACGCAGCGTCACTGAGTCGAATGGGAATGCATACCACGCAATGCCATCGCGACTTACCTCGACACGAGCAGGCTCTGCGAAGGTGCGTGTACCGAACATGAAGGCATTTTCAAACACCGTGAAGTCTGGTCCTGGCAAATCAACAATCACGGCACGTCGCAACCCAAGGATGATGCTTCCGTCGAGTCCAAGCGAACATACCTCGCGGGGTTCCGCAATCGGCGTCGTCCGTGATGCTCGTGGCTCGGGTCCAGTCAGAACATTCATCGGGAAGAACACCGGTCCTTGTCCAACACGCTGTCCCGCACCCGGCTGAAGCGACACGACCGTGTCGCATCGTTGTGGTTGCGCATAGAGCGTCAGCGAGCTGAGTATCACGAGCAGAAATGCGAACAGACCTCGCACATTTTTCCAATCGTACGGACAGTGTCTGCAGGCATTGCCGCAGCATGTGCCGCGCTGCTCGTGTGCATACTTCGTGAGCACAGTGTAGCCTGTGTGCGGGTCCACGTACGTCTCGCGTTGCATTGCACACGCTTCATCGTGCAATCGCTGTACATCGGGATGAAGTTGTTCGCGGTTCATGGATCGACCTCCACTGACGTTGTCACGCGGAAGCTCCGTCCCGGCATTGGGAAGCCCCGTATCACCGCATACTGAGCATCGAACAGGTTATCACATTGCGCACGCACATGCACAACGGTACGACCACCGCGCACATCAACACCGCCAAAGATCGACGTTACCGCAAACGGTTGCAGGAGTGATGCATAGGTGCCACCAGCCTGTGCGTAGCGATAGCTTGTGTACGACCATGTTGCACCGGCATTCCACATTGCACCCGACGGCGTCATCGCATCGGTCCATTGCACGAAGATCGACGACAGCTCAGGCACAGCGTAGGGGATCATCGTGCCATCAATTCCTGCACGCCCCGTTGCATCCAGCACGGATTGACGTGTGTATGCCCATTGCGCACGCAGACGATCCTCGAACCAACTCCCGCGCAGCATCACCTCTGCTCCATACGTGATTGCTCGTCCAACGTTCTGTGCTGTTGTGAGCAAGGGGCTCACCGGCACACTCACGATCAGGTTTGAAGTCGACATCCAGTAAGCATCAACATCACATGACAACCACGACGTAAGTGGGACGGCGTAGCCGAGGTTCACCGTGTGCGAGCGTTCTGGCACCAGCGATCGTGTGCCATAGTTGAGCACGTAGAGTTCAGCGAAGGTGGGTGGACGGAAGTTGTAGCTCCATGACGCACGAATCGAACCACCGAGAGGATAATCAACGGCAAGAAGGGGCGACACAGCCGCACCCACATCAGAGAATGCGTCCACGCGGAGTGCTGCACGCACATCGAGATCATCAACACCGACATCGCTCATCGTCCAGTCGCTAGCCACGGCCACGCTTCGACGCGTAACCACAGCACCCGGTCGGTCCAGCACCTCATCACCTGTCAGATCAGCGTAGCCAACTTCAACGCGTGTTGTCGACGTTGCACGACCAAGGGTAAGGGGCTTTGTAGCAACACCAAGCGTGAGATCGTGCTGTGTTGTGCGGGCATCGATACCGGCAGGACCCAGCAGTGTTGCCTCGGGATCGGTATAGTGTTGATCTAACCATCGAACTGTCGACGTCACAACGAGCGGCAGCATGTCGATCGCAGGCACCGGCACGGTGAGTATTGCCACCACATCATCATCAGCAAACCGAGCACGTGCATTTGTCACACTCCCCTGCACCACGCTTCCTGGTACGCCGCGCTCCGACGTACGTGCAAGCACGGTAAGTGACGCATCGTGCAGACGTGCACGCATCACACCGGATGTTGATCGTGCATCGCTGTTCGTGCGATTGATTGCATACGTCGTACCGAACTCATTCAGTGTGAACGGGAATGATCCTGCCGTGCCCAGACGTTCAACATCAATACTCAGCGACGCATCACCACACGCATCGCACCACGCCGTTGCGCCTACGCCAACACGCCACTCGTTAAACGAACCAGCAAGGGCATATGCTCGTGTTGTGTGCTTCGTTTCAGACGCAAGCGTAAGGTCGAGCACACCATTGATAGCATTCGCTCCATAGAGTGCACTTGCGCCGCCGCGTATCACACGCAGTGATTCGATCAAGCGAGCAGGTATCAGTGACAGATCTACTGTTCCGGTTTGTGCAGAGGAAAGACGCGCTCCATCAACGACGACCAATGATTGAGATGACGAGCCCCCTCGCATCGAGAACGTCTTCAGTCCACCCACGCCACCATAGTCACGCGTGAACGCACCAGGGATCATCGGCAATGCATCGGTGATTGCCACGGGTGCAAGTCGTGCAAGTGTCTGACGATCAAGTGATGTTGTTGGCACTGACACATCAGCGCGGTTGTCGAGCCACGTATCGCCAACCACTGTTACGGTCTTCAACTTCACCGTATCACGGCGCAGCGAATCTGCATGCGCAGAAGGCATGAGCATGAGCAGTGAACTGGTGAGCATCGACACAATCATAGAGGGGCCACAAAACTACGTCGTGCACCTTGGAGAAGTCGCAGAATTACGCTAACATTGCGCCCCACTTGGTCGCTTAGCTCAGCTGGTTCAGAGCGTTCGCTTCACACGCGAGAGGTCATAGGTTCAAATCCTATAGCGACCACACCACAAGGCCCCTGCAAAGGGGCCTTTTTCGTTTGGGGTACATCCATAAAACAGCAAAGCCCTTATCCGTGAGGACAAGGGCTTTGAAAGAAAGA
>CAYSMF010000023.1:0-19696 GCA_964432155.1 uncultured Melioribacter sp.
CCGCACCTATGGCATACTCAGGGTTCGATGGGTGGCCGACCTTTTTTACCAGCACTATGGAAAGGGGCCAGCGGAAATGGTCGGCGATGATCCTTCCCATTGGAACGGCTCCCCGGGGGATGGCTAACAATGCCACATCATCGTTGGCATACTGCTCGAGCAGCGGTATGAGCTGTCGTGCAGCGTCGGAACGGTTGATGAATTGCATATGCTTGTGTGCGATGGATCAACATGGTACGCACCGTAACATCGGAAATGTCGGCATATCTTCACTGATGCTCGCTCCTGAATTTTTAGCCCTCCTCGAACAACGCAAGCTGGCGCGGCTGCCGATCGTAGGTGTTGCTTCGGCAGACGAACTCCGCGCACAAACACCAGCACGTGCTGCATTAGCAGGACCTATTCCATCGGACGTTGTGATTACGCATTGTTCTATACCTACGCGTGATGGAGCGTTGCTTGATGCACACGTATTGCGGCCCACATCTGCATCTCATGATCCATCCCCGTGGGTGATGTTCTTTCACGGTGGCGGATGGGTGCACAATACGATCGATATCTACGATGCGTCGCTCGCACAGCTTGTTCTCGACACGGGAATGACCGTGGTAAGCGTGAACTATCGGAAAGCCCCAGAACATCCATTCCCTACGCCGCTCGATGATTGTTGGGATGCATTGCTGTGGTGTCGCACGCATGCAGCGGAGTTGTTCCTTGATCCTCATCGCATCACTGTTGCTGGTGATAGCTCCGGTGGTAATCTGGCTGCTGCAGTTGCACTCCGTGCGCGTGACGTGTTACCGCTGCAAGCACAGGTTCTCATCTATCCGTGTCTCGATCCGTCACTCACAACAGCATCATCGTATGCGTATGCAACGGGGTACGGACTCGAGCGATCAGCAATGGAGTGGTATTGGCAGCAGTATGCTCAGGACAGCGCGTTGCATACAGATCCGTTCGTTGCACCTATCCATGCACATGATGTGTCGGGATTGCCTCGAACGTTGATCATCACTGCAGAGAATGACCTCCTTCGTGATGAAGCGCACGACTATCACCTTCGGCTTACTGCATGTGGTGTCGATACAACGTACACCTGCTACGATGGCACAATCCATGGCTTCTTCACCTATGGATCGATCAGCGAGATTCCTCGTCGTGCAATTGGCGATATTGCTGCATGGATAACGAGCTACAACGCGCCATCACTGTCCTGAAGTCCTCGCGCACGATTGCGGTGGTCGGACTTTCAAAGAACCCTGGGAAATCGGCTCACGATATTCCGCAGTTACTGCCACAATGGGGATACGACGTGGTCGGTGTTAATCCATCCGCAGTACCCGCAGTAGGTTCTATTCCGGTGGTAGCGTCAATCGCAGATGTGCCGTTCACCATCGATATCCTCAACGTGTTTCGACCATCAGCCGATACCGATGCAATTATCGATGAAGCTCTGGCACGTCGCGCTACTCGTGGCGATGTGAACTGTATCTGGCTCCAGCTTGGCATCACCAGTATGCATGGCGCTGATAAATGTGCTGCTGCGGGTGTTACCTATATCGACGATACGTGCATCTACGTTGTTCAGCAGTACGTCAAGTAGCGACCTACACTCGCCCCACATATACTCTGTGGAACAGTCTGCTGTGAGGCAGCGTAAGCGCACTGAGTGCGATGAAGAGCAATGAGATCAGTGACATGCTGGGGATCATCACAGCGCTAATGCCAATGCCGACAAATGACACAAGTGTGAGCGGTGCGGCTGCTTTAAGAAGCTGCGGCCATGTCCATGGTGTATCCGTTTGCATGTGGTAGCGTAGCGCATTCATGCTCGTTAGGGCATGGATCATCGTGAAGTAGAACGCGAAGGCTATCAACGACGATGTGAGAGCAGCAACACACAGTGCACATACGCTGCGCACGATGCTGTCCTTCCAATTGGCTCGTGCTTGTGCAAACGGCATAAAAAGAACTATTCCACCAGCTACAATACGAAGTGGTAGACTATGCATCTGCTGTACTGTCTCAATAGGTACCGACATGAGCTGCGCGATAATCCAGCTCACAGACGGATCTGCTGGATCAATGAGCACAACCAGCATTGCGACTCCGTATACCATAGCAAGGGGTGCCTTCCATCGCGACGTCATATGAAGGTCGCAGTCGCCAAAGTGCCACGCTGAGTTGAGAAGAAAGAACCCAAGCATGAATGGCGGTGCGATCATCCACCCCGCGATTACGAGCGCGATAGACGCGAGATAGATGCCCAGCTCGATTGTGCGCTGTGCTCGCCCCGTAATCATATGAAGATCAAGGGCGCCGTGTGGTATTCCGAGTAATGCAATACATACACCCGCTACGATCATGCTCTGCTCTCCTGTGAGGAGATTCTGCAGCAGAACGAGAATAAGCGCTGATGCAAACTGCACTAGCGCCGGAAGATTGCGCGGAGAAACGGATTCCATGGCAGACTCCAGAAGAGACGTACTTCTTCACGAAGAGTGGTTTGTTCGTCAAGAAAGCGAAGAATCACTTCGACAGGATTGCGCTCGAAGAGGGTCCATAAGATGTGCGACACATGCTGCGGCTCATCACGGATAATGCGCAGGAGCAAGCGATCGTAGAAGTCGAAGCGTCGATGCGCACGTGAGGGCACTGACCATACACCAGTCGCACGAACGCCATCAATCATCTGTTCGGCATCACGAATGCAGCGTGCAACAGTATATCCCGTAGTCGGCTTTGTAAGACCAGCAGCAGAGCCGATAGCAAGCCATCGATGACCGCGCTCACGCACAGGGATCGCATCACACATTGGGATAGCACCTGTCTCGGTCGATAGAACATCGTACGAGGTACAGTTGAGAATGTCGGCGATGTAGGTCACGAGACGCCGCTCGTAGTCTGCAATGTCCCATTCGTGCGCAGAGAACACCGTGCACTCAACCAACGCTTCGTTATCTGCGTAGGGAAGCACGTAGACAAAACAGACACCATGCTGTTGGTCTGTACGAAAGTCCATCATCGTCATCACATGTGGTTCGAACACACTCGTTGCTGTACGTATTCTCCATCCGTGAAAGTGTTGAACGAGTGAAATCGATGCAGGACGGTGGAACGCTGTGTGTTGACGACTGTCGAGTGATACGTCACTCGTTGGTTCAGGTGCGTCGGCACGAGCGACGATGCGACGGATATCAAGTGTGCGATCAACAACACGACGGATCGACTGCGCGCTGTAATGTCGATAACTCACAGTGGAGAGCTCGCGCGTCAACGTTGCGCCGCTATAGCCGAACCGTAATGTTCGCCACTCTGCGAGGACAGCATCATCAAGCATGGGAAGGGGCTCGCCCCATACACAGAGATTGCGATCGGGAGCTTGATCGGATGGATCTACCATCGTGATGTCGATGTTCGATGCTCCCCAACGTGAGGCAGCCACAAGGGCATAGAGGTGTGCTGCCACACCACCACCCATGAAGAATATCGAAGTGCGTTCTGCCACGTACGCACAACATACTTGCGACTGCGCAATAAATACGCTATGAATCCTTAGCGAAGGTAGTTCGATGTCGAGAGGACCGATTCTACGATCATCGGGGCGCCTTTGCGCACGATAAACTCACTGAGACCCTGCTCGCCATACTGTCCATTCCAGTCGTACGTGTAGCCGAGGCGCGTCCAAGGTGCTGTCTTGGGATAGTACGAGTAGATGATGCTTGCATTGAACCACGCGCGATAGGTAGAATCAACTGTTGCTGCGAGCTCGGGTCCAGCCGATGCATCATCAATCTCTGGATCGCCTGCTGGACGGAACACGTCCTGAGGTCGTACCCAGATCGAGAGGAAGGCGGTCTTCCTTCGTCCTGGCGATAGCCCCAAGAGCTGCTCCAACCGCACTGTCGTATCTGTGCGTCCGTCGTAGCGCGTCTTCCACCACGTGCGTAGCTCGGGTGCTGCAGTAACCCACATATCGTACTTCACTGCTGCTGCCTCGCCCCCTGTATAGCTTGTGTCCCAACTGGTCCAGGTTGTTACCAACACGCGACGTTCCGTGCCAAATGTCTTCCACACTGTCGCTGGATTGTCTTCTCGCAATGCAATCAGATTCGTCGAGCGTTCATTATCATCGGCAACCATTGCATCGATGATAGCAGCGGCATACTTCTCAGCCGGTGTTGGCTCGATGACTGGGGCGACGTCGCTACTGCAACCGACAAGTACACTGATTGTGAGCAGTACACCGAAGAGCGTCGATATGTGTTTCATGGCACGTAGATGAGGGGAGTGTTCTACAAGGTAACATCAATGCTGACAACTGCCTCTGACCGCTGTTGCTTGTCTGGATTGATCTCGATGAAGGAACGACTATCGAGAGCCGTCAACAGACGAACATCACCACGGACCATCAACCAAGGATATGGTTTGTACGACACCGTCGCAGTTGCTCCCGCACCAGAGAATGTCTGAAAGGGTAAGGGGGCTGCAAACCTGTCATCAGTGAGAATGCCATCGGGATCGATGACGAACTCGCCACGTATGCCGACGGTCAATGCTGTCATCAGATCAACGTATCCGGCAATGAAGCCAGATACCATGCCGTGTGCATCTCCATGAGCATCGGGAAGTTCAACGGCATAGTTGAGCTCGCCGAGTAGATGTACACCGGGATGCTCCATCGTGGATGAAAGATTGATGTATACCTGCGTGTGATCAAGCTGCTCGATGGTCTCACGACTGACAAATACATGTGCTGCGATCATGTGTGAACTATCGCGCTGCCACGTAACACCAGTTGTGAACGCAGGCACATTGTTCTCGATCTCGTACCCGTTGAATGATGTTACGAGATCAGCCTGTAGTTCAACCTCGGGTGTGATATCCCACAGATACTTCACTCCTCCGAAGAAGTTCGGATCGAAGAACCCTGCAAGTGAGATAATTCCACTATGATTTTCACTCGGGATCATCGATTCTACGCCAATATGTGACGAGAATGATCCGGCTTCGAGTCGCATGATCTCGTTGAGATGTACGCCAACGTAGGCTTCTTGTAACCAATATGTGTTGGTCGTCCACGAGGCACGCGGATAGTCACCCAGTTGCAGTGTGACTGCTCCATACACGGCGTCGTAGCGACCACGCACAGAGCCCGAAATGATGTTCACGTGAATGCCATCGCGTGGCGCCGAATTAACAAGATCGTGATCGCCAAGTTGTGTCGCAATGTTTGAGTATCGCGCTCCATATACACCGAGGCTAGCACCAAACTCAACCCATCGCGTGGTACTATCATCGTGTGCTGTCGCAGATATAGACAGACAGATCATGCTGCAAACAAACGTGCTCAGGTATCGAAGTCTCGACGACATATGTCTCACTGCGTAATGCAGAATGTGGTTGTAATACTCCCTTGTTGCGAAGATGCGCAGAGAGCGTATACTCCACGACCAAGTTCATCAGTGGAAAGGCTAACACGTCCACGCCATGCATGGTCGGCAATCCGCTCAAACGATGTGCATCGTTGTGTTGTGACTACACGACCTTGCAGATCCATCACGGAGAGATCGACAGGTGTGGATGATGCTGCATCAATAACAACATCAACGCTTGTACGAAGCGACGTGACGCCAATCTGAAGAGGCGTCCATCGGCGTACAATGCGTAATGGTAGTCCGCATGCACGTGTAACAACAATCCGCTCATCGACGGGCCACACACAGGATGGTATGCTGTCGGGAAACGTAACACGTGCCTGGTGCTGAACGACTGTTGTGGTGTCCTGATGCAGCAGGCCAAGTACTGGTATTGATATCGATGAAGTCGACGGGATTGTAACAGTGACTACTGTGGTGTCGGAAGCACGCCGATCGAGTAGAACCGTAATCGTTGAATCGAACATCACGGAATCCACCAGCGGCAATAGGCTGTGTCCGATAAACACGAAGGTATGCGTAATAGAGACGGGACATCGCGACGATGCATCACGTGCAGCAATTCTCAGGGTATCGGTGTCTCCAATTGCAAGTTCGCTCTTACTCAACACGTTGTGCGTGATAACACGTCCGCACAAAGGCACAACGATGCCGGATTCTCCAGGCTTTGCATTGAACGTTGCAGTGGGTCCGCCATTGAGTCCAGTTGCTCCTCCCTCAACATCGAAGCGCAGTGTGCTATCGACGCGTTGAAGGAACGATGGTTCGATCAGGACGCGCCCCCCGCCCCCTCCGCCACCCGGACCATGTCCACCTCCGCAGTTACCACCACGTCCACCACGAAGCGATGCCTGCAACGGCGCAGTGATTGCACATGCGTCAAGTACGAGTGTTCCCCCGCCCCCGCCCCCGCCCCCTCCGTCATTTGCAGCTACTCGGAGGTTGCTCTCTCCGTCTACGATGATTCGTACAGTATCGCCGCCAATGGTTGGTGCCTGCAAGTACACAATGCCGCCGCCAGCTACGCCGTCGGTTCCCACACCATTATTCTGATGTCCTCCACCTCCGCCGCCACCGAAGACGAATCGATCAAACGTTGAATCACGAATCGCACATCCAGCCATGCCGTGCATGCCAAGGGGCAATCCACAACTCCACTGATCACCACCACGTCCGCCTGCGCCCCCGTTGCCCCCTCCACCTCCACCAGCATTGTGCGCATCACCACCTCCGCCGCCAGATGCCCATGGAATGTGACCAGACACACATTGAGGATCACGAAGAACAATCGACTCGCCCTTCTCTGCCGTGCGACCGCTACCAGCGGGATCACAGGCTTGCGTTAGCGAGCACGATCCACCATCGGCCGAGCGACGTCCACCTCGGTGTCCGCGAGCGGATGCATCGACACGACCACTATCGAAGATGATCACGGATGTTGCGTGCAATTCGATCACACCACCTCGTTGACCATTCCATGGTTCACACGTGAGTGTTGAATCAACCGTGATCGTGTCGCCCCGTAGAGGAAGAACGAGTTGATACACTGCTGTAGGATCAATTGCGGTGCGCGTCTTCGGTTGTAGAATCACAACTGAGTCGGTGCGATTGAGCACCGTTACGGGAATTCGTGTGCCGACAAGTCCAGGGACATCAACGACGGGAACGATCGCACTATCCAATGCAGCACGCACTTGCATGCAGTAGAGCACCACATCAGTTGTCGAATCAGGCAACGTGGAGTCTGTGACAGCTCGGATGTATGCAGAACTCGGAGCATCAACGATGCGCAGTGGTGCGCATGACGAAACAAGGCCACGTACACGCAGATGCGATGGAACTGGACGATCCTGAGCATGGGCGGTGCTAACAGCGCACAGCAATGCAGCAATGGATATGATGCTATGGAAGATGCGGGTCGCGATAGCGGGGATCTCGTGGTAGAAGTGTATCCGTAAGTGTCAGCAGGAATGCGATGATGTCTTTGCGCTGTGCATCATTCAACGATCCAATCGTACGAATGCGAGCGTCTGCATACGAAGCATGCAATGCAGGTGTGGCGTAGAACTCGAGCACGTCTCGCAGTCGACGATACCGTCCGTCGTGCATATAGGGGAATGTGATGGCGACATTGCGCAGAGAGGGTACGCGGAATCGATAACGATCCTCGTCGCGCTGTGTCACACGGTACCGTCCTTCGTCGGGCATGATGGTATCAAGGGGCAGACCATTACTCGCGAAGTCATTATTCATGAAGTACGGTTCAGCATGACAACTCGCACAGCGTGCACGAAACAGGTCGAGTCCGCGCTGCTCGTTGTCGTTGAAGACAACCTTCCCGTCACGCATGGCATCGTATCGAGAGCTGCGACTCACAATCGATCCTGTAAATGCAGCGAGTGCTTCGAGGATGCGTGGAATCGTGATTTGCTTGTCGGCGTAGAGATGCGCTGCAAACTGCTGATAGCGGGGATGTGCAGCAACACGTGCCAGCACGTCGGGGAGCGTTGATCCCATCTCGGCATGTCCCGTGAGGGGATTCACTGACTGCATTGCAAGGTTTGCAAACGCTCCATCCCACATGAACGACGTCTGTTGCTGGAGGTTCTGGAGTGCTGGAACATTCCGTGTGCCGATGCGCCCCATCACGCCGTGACTCACGGCATGATCGATATGAGCGAATGCTGCAAACTGCTGGTGACATGTACCACAGCTCGTCGAGCTATCCACCGAGAGTGTAGGATCGTAAAAGAGGTAGCGTCCGAACTCGCGCAGAGTGTCGGATGACTGTGCAGCAGAAGCATCAACGGTATGCGATGTCGATCGTGCGACCAGCACGACAGCAATCACAGCCGCGAAGATGATCACCCAACTACCGATTCGCACGGAAGGCACTCGGAATCATGTTCATCATCGGTGCGGCGGCGCGCACATCGGTAACTATCGGCGTTGAAGCGAAGTTGATGCGACATGCATCAAGCCACAGTCCAACATCAAACGTTACTCCAACGGATACGTCGCGTGGTCCAACTACGAGCGGTCGTGCAAAGCGAAGGGTAACCCAGCGCGTATTCTGATGGGGGTGGGCGAATCCACCGAGATGGTATTCAATCATGTTCTTCGGCTGTTTCGAGCTTGGACTCGTGCCTTCGACCTTCACGAAGATGAAGCCCGTAGCCCAGGTCCAGTACATCCCATTGAGTGGGTCGAGAGCCCCCTCGAGCGGACCCCCCGTGTTGTGGATGCTGTCGACTCCGACCATGAAGGTGAGCCCGGTGTAGGTTCCATTGGGCACATCGTGCAGGGTGACATTGCCCGATGCACTGTCCTCGGCATCGATAAGCACGTGATCTGCCAGGATGTATCGGGCCTTGTCGATTCGTTCAAGCGTGATATGACCGAGGTAGTACTTCACGGCAGACAGGGTAAACTGCTGTCCGAGGCGGCTTGCATACTGTGCAGTGCCCAGCGCGCAAGGCTTCCCGTGAACCGCTGTTGTGAAGTTCAGGCGGACACTGCGAGCCTGAGCTGACGCTAGCTGTGCTGGCCCCAGAATCCCAAGAACCACGCAACCCAGCAGCGTGATGTGTCGGATCCACATCATCGTCTACCCCCTGTAGAAACCGCTATTGACCGCAAACCGCGGTAAATGCCGCCCAAACATACGCCATTCTTGGTGCTGTTGGTCAGGGGGCGTTTTTTTGTTTTGATGGCATTGTGCTTTGGTTATTTTGACGGGTGCATGCGGGTGCTGGGACCACCAAGCAGTGCATACATCGTACATCAACAGTGTACCAGTCAATCGGGGAATCATAACGTCGGACCGCGCTCACCAGCGCTCACATACATTCAGAAGAAAAGTCCACTTTTTTCATCCACTCTTCAGTGCAGGAGTATGAAACACTTTTTCTCTCTGGTTCTGGTTCTTTGCTCAGCGGTTGTGGTGACCGTCGCACAGGACAGAACAATTAAGGGAACGGTCACAGACAGTGACGGTTCTGCAATCGCCGGGGCTACCATCCAGGTTAAGGGCACAAAAGGCGGTGCCTACTCAAAGAAGGATGGGTCGTATACCATCAAGGCTAGCAACGGTGCTACCCTTGTATTCCGATCGATCGGAAAGCTGTTGAAGGAAGTTGCCGTTGGGACGGATGACGTCATCAACGTCACGATGCAAAACGACAAGAGCACAGAGTCGGAAGTGGTTGTTACCGCTATCGGCCTCGACCGCTCGAAGAAGTCGCTGGGATACGCAACCCAGGAAGTCAAGAGTGACGAGATCATTAACTCACGCGAGACCAACATCGTGAACTCCCTCGCCTCGCGCGTAGCTGGTGTTCAGGTGAACAGCTCGACGGGTGTTCCTGGTGCATCGTCGTACATCCGCATTCGCGGTTCGTCCTCGCTGACGGGTAACAACCAGCCATTGTTCGTTGTCGACGGTATTCCGATTGACAACTCGCAAGTCTCCTCGGATAACACTGTTGCCTCGGTTGCCTACTCAAACCGTGCAATGGATATCGACCCGAACAATATCGAGAGCATGAACGTCCTGAAGGGACCAGCCGCTACGGCGCTCTACGGTATTCGTGCAGCTGGTGGTGCTATCATCATCACGACGAAGAAGGGTAAAGCCACAGAAGGTGGCAAGATCAATGTGAATGTCTCTGGTTCATGGGCATTCGATCAAGTCAATAAGCTTCCTGAGCTACAAGACAAGTACTCACAGGGTGCTGGCGGACGTTATGCATTCAGCTCGGGTGCTTCGCGCTCGTGGGGTGCACGCATCGATACACTCTACTACGACGGCAACGCGAATTACAAGTGGGATCGTCGCGGTGCTATTGTTGGCAAGTCGAATCCAGCAGCTCAAACGCCTGTAACGCCGATCAACAACTATGATTCGTTCTTCCGCACTGGCCTTACACAGAACCAGTCGGTAACGCTCTCTGGTGGTAGCGCAACAGCAAACTTCTTGCTGTCGTTCTCGAACTTGGTGTCTGACGGTGTTGTGCCAAACTCAACATGGGCACGTCGCAACCTGAAGCTCAGCAGCAGTGCAGTTATCGCGCCGAACCTCACGGCATCGGCAAACATTAACTACGCAAACTCTGGTGGTACACGTATCCAGCAGGGCTCGAATATTTCGGGTGTCATGCTCGCACTTGTTCGTACTCCGCCAACATTCGACAATGCGAATGGCTATGGTAAGGATGCTGTGAATACACCAAACGCATACATGTTTGCTGATGGTACACAGCGCACCTATCGCGCGGGTCTTGGCTATGACAATCCGTTCTTCACAGTGAACGAGAATCCGTTCACGGATAATGTGAATCGCGTGTTTGGTAACATCCAACTCGACTGGGGTATCACGAAGGGTCTCGACCTGATGTACCGCCTCGGTATGGACTACTACAACGACCGTCGCGAGCAGTTCTTTGCCAAGAACGCGCGTGCCTTCCCATCTGGTCGCAACTTCACGGACGAGAGCAACCTTACCGACATCACATCGGATCTCATCCTGACGTACAACGTCGACCTGACAGACGACATTCATCTCCAAGCACTTGCTGGACAGAACTTGTACTCAAACAACTTCGCGTTCAACTACGTGCAGCGTGATGGTGCTGGCGCGCTGGGTCAGCCACCACCCCCACTGTATGCAACAACGATCGCTTCGTCGAACAACACCGGCAAGCGTACAATGGCATACTACGGTGATATCCGTCTCGACTACCGCAATGCGCTCTTCTTGAACATCACGGGTCGTAACGAATGGTCAACAACGCTTCCTGAAGCGAACAACTCGTTCTTCTACCCATCGGTGTCTGCCGCTGCCGTGCTTACGGAACTCGTCCCAAGCATGAAGAGCGACGCTCTTAGCTACCTCAAGGTTCGCGCGAATGTTGCTACAGTCGGTAAGGACGCACCATTCGGTGGTACAATCACGGGCTACTCACGTGGTGGGTTCGCTGACGGTTGGACAAACGGTATCACGTTCCCATTCTCGAGCGTTATCGGTCTGAGCCGCAACGATCTGCTTGCGAATCCAGATCTTAAGCCTGAGTCGACAACATCATACGAACTCGGCTTCGATGCTGCGTTCCTTGATGGTCGCATCACGCTCGACTTCAACTACTACTACCAGCTGTCAGACAATCAGATCTTCGCCGTGCCAATCGCTTCTTCGAGCGGCTATAGCTCACAGCTGAAGAACGCTGGTTCGATGAGCAACTCGGGTATCGAAGCTGTACTCGGTATCACACCAATTCAAACAGCTGACTTCAGCTGGAACATGCTCTTCAACTTCACACGAAACGTGAACAAGGTTGAGAAGCTCGCACCTGGTGTCGATAACATCTTCCTCGGTGGCTTCGTTGGTTCATCGGTTCGTGCAGTTGAAGGTCAGCCATACGGTTCGATCTACGGCTTCGGCTGGGCACGCAACGCAAACGGCGATGTTCTGATCGACGACGATCCGAACTCTGACAACTACGGTTATCCAATCCTCGACCCAGAAGAGAAGTCATTCGGAAACTTCAACCCAGACTTCCTCCTCGGTATCCGCAACACATTCACATGGAAGGGCCTGAGCCTCGGTATCCAGCTTGACATCCGTCAAGGTGGTGTGATGTGGAACGGTACACGTGGCGCGCTCTACTTCTTTGGTACACACAAGGAAACAGAGAACCGCGAAGGCACAAAGGTCTTCACAGGTGTCAAGGCTTCAAATGGTGCAGTGAACGACATCGAAGCTGCATACGGCGAGTCTTGGTTGTCGCTTGGTAACGGTAACGGCTTCTTCGGTAGCAACACAGAAGACTTCATTGAGGATGCCAGCTGGATCCGTCTGCGTGAGCTCACACTCTCGTACACGATTCCAACAGAGATCATGGCTTCAACGCCATTCAGCGGCTTGACGATTGCATTCACAGGTCGCAACCTCTGGCTGAGCACACCATACAAGGGTGTTGATCCAGAAACATCGCTCCTCGGCGCATCGAGTGGTCAAGGTCTTGACTACTTCAATATGCCTGGTACAAAGAGCTATGTCTTCTCGTTCAACCTCAACTTCTAATCACCCGTACCGAAGAAACATTTCAGGACACATAACCATGAGAAAACTCATTTCCATTGGGCTTTGCTCCGCGTTTCTCGCTGTGTTTACGGCGTGTAACTGGATCGATCCAGAGCTCAATGTAGACCCTAACCAACCAGCGACAGCAGACTACAATCTTGTTCTGCCAGTAGCTCAGGCTTCCGTAGCATATGTGCAAGGGGGCGATTTCGGACGGTATGCAAGCGTTCTCACGCAGCATAACATCGGTCTTGATCGTCAGCACTTGGGTATCTACAACTACCAATTCACCGGCACCGACGTCAACAACGCTTGGGAAGGTGTCTACTCTGGTCCGCTCAGCGATCTTAAGATTCTGATGGACCGTGCAGAGGCCGATGGTGCTAACAGCTACCTTGGCGTGTTCCAGGTAATGTATGCATACACGATGCTGATGGTGACAGACCTCTGGGGCGATGCTCCAAACTCTGACGCTCTTCGTGGCGCTGCAGCAACACAGCCAAAGTACGACACGCAAGAAGCCATCTACACAGCGATGAATGCATTGCTCGACAAGGCGCTTGGCAACCTCACGGGTACAGCCAGTGTGCTGAAGCCAGGCAGCGATGACTTCATCTACGGCGGTAACCTTTCGAAGTGGACGAAGGCAGCATGGGGCCTCAAGGCTCGCATCGCTATCCACCGCGTAAAGCGTGACGCTGCAGCTGGTGCTGTTGCGATTGATGCAGTGAGCAAGGCAATGGCAAGCAATGGCGACGACATGCAGTTTGCATTCGGTGCGGCTGAAACTGAGGGCAATCCTTGGTATCAGTTCAACACACAGCGTGGCGACATTGCTGTTGGTCCAAAGCTTGCTGAACTGATGAACGCTACGAACGACCCACGTCGTCCGTTGTTCGGTGTGCCGGATTCAACTGGCGCGCTCACAACAGAGTCGGGCATGGGCGATCTGTACAGCGGAATCTCATCAGCTGTTCCAATGCTGACCTACACAGAGATGAAGTTCATCGAAGCAGAAGCAAAGTCGCGCATTGGCGATGGTCCTGGCGCACATGCTGCATACATCGCAGCTGTAAAGGCTTCGCTTGAGCGCTCTGGCGTTGCTGCAGCAGATGTAACAGCATACCTGGCACAACCAAGTGTTGATCCAGGTGCTGCGAACCTCACGCTTGCAAACATCATGACGCAGAAGTACATCGCGATGTACACACAACCAGAATCGTTCACCGACTGGCGTCGCTCTGGCGTACCAGCGCTGACACCAGTCTCTGGAAGCAATGTGCCACGTCGCTTCCCATACCCACTCTCAGAACGTCTGTACAATGGCGCAAACATGCCAGCAGACCTCACGATCTTCGATCGCGTATGGTGGGATGTGCAGTAAGAACGCACATGTCGTAAACAACAAACGGCCCGATATGCAATGCATGTCGGGCCGTTTATGTTTTCCTCTCAATGCTGCCGAGAGTGAACGTCGTTGTTGTTCGTTACAAATGTACGAAGTCAATCATATTTCCGAACCAAAGATTGCAAGATCAGGAACATTGACGGTGAAGTACGCGAACACAAATGCGATGATGATCAAGAGCACAATGCCAATGCGTTCATGCAGTGCTGTTGGCATACGTCTCATTACAGTGTCATGAAGAAGCACAGCGATCCATGATGCAACGCCATACAACATGATGTCCACGACTACCATCATACTGCCAATGTCGACGAGTTGCTGAAGGATCAATGTGTAGGTGTAGTAGCCCGTCACGATGAAGATGTTCATTGCGATGATGCCGAGCGAACGTCCGAGAATACTTGTTCGCTCATGCCGACGATATTCCCTCCAAGCATCGCGAACCATCAACACGAGTGTAGCCCCGTATCCAAGCTTAAGGTGCTCCCACACACTCTCGTTGACTGGAGCAACTAGACCGATGACATCGTTGAACCCCGTGAGCTGATAGATCGAATGCCATATCCATCCGGCGAAGAACAGCATCCAGAATTCGTCGCTGTCAACCCATCCGGTGAATATGGTATTCCAAAACCCTCTGCGATAGGTGATCGTGCTCATTCGCGTGCCGATGTAGTAAGCGCTGTCACCAATCCACGTGTGGCAAGCATGATGAAGCCAATCCCTAGGGTTGCGATTGCGGCTAGAGCATAAAACGCGCCCTCCTCGCCCCATGAACTAGAACGCATCCGTCCGAGCATGTCGGGTCCGATGTGCCCACCAAGATTTGTGACCGAGTTAATCAGCGCAATGCCTGCAGCGGCAGCAGAGCCTCGCAAAAAGATGGGCGGAAGTGACCATAGTGGACCAGCGTAGGAGATCGAACCGCAGGTGATGATCGTGAGAGCGATGATCGAGCCGACAGGATTGCCACGCATCTGTGCTAGCAGCAGCAAACCGATTACCGACGCTGCGAAGCATGCAGCAAGATGCCAGCGTCGCTCGCCAGATCGATCCGAGTGTCGCGCTACAAGCACCATACTGATACCTCCGAACACCCACGGAATCATCGTGAGCAACCCGGTTGTGAAGTAGTCGCCCCGATCGACGCCCATCTCGTGCACGATCGTTGGCATCCAGAAGCTCACTGCATACAGCACGATGATGCCAGATAGATTCGTGAAACTGATGAACCACAGCCGAGGATTCGTGAACGCAGCACGAATGCTGTGCGTGCTAACATGGTGCGATTCTGCATGTGAGCGTTTCACAGCGTCCTCAACATCCTTCCGCTGTGTATCAGATAACCACTTCGCATCCTTGGGTCCGTTCGGGAGCAAGAACCACACGACAATACCCATCACGACCGATGGAATTGCTTCGATCAGAAACAGCCACCGCCAGCCATGCCATCCCTGTGTTCCGTGGAGTCCTTCGAGGAGTGCTCCGGAGAGCGGAGCACCGATGATGCTCGACACCGCAATCGCAGTCATGAAGGTGGCAACAGTGCGCGCATGCATCTCACGTGGGAACCAGTAGGTGAGATATAGAATGATGCCAGGAAAGAAGCCTGCTTCGGCTAGACCAAGAAGAAAGCGAAGGGCATAGAGACTGAATTCATGATGGGGCAAGCCGAACATCTCGGGAAGAGGACCCCATGGGATCACATCCACGAAGGCGAAGGCACCCGAGATGATGCCCCACGTGACCATGATGCGTGCGATCCATACCCGTGCGCCAAACCGCTCGAGCATCAGATTGCTCGGCACCTCGAAGAGAAAGTATCCAATGAAGAAGATGCCCGCGCCAAAGCCGTAGACAATGTCGGAGTATCCCAACTCTGCCGACATCTGAAGCTTTGCAAAGCCAATGTTCACGCGGTCAAGAAACGACACGACGTAGCTGAGAAACAGTACCGGCATTATCCGGCGTATGACGATACGGTATACGTCGCTCGACATTCATCCCCCTTGAAAACACAACTGTCTATTGCTTGACGAACACGCAGTGCACCGTATGTCCCTCAACGCGATACACGCCTGGTGCAAGATCCGAAAGTTCGATGCGAAGCATCGATGCATCGGTAGCCTGCACTTCACGGACACATGTTCCGATGTGCGACCACACACGATACGTGCCGGTGAGCGCCGTAATGCCAGCACCCTTGATAAGTACATAATCCGTCGCCGGATTTGGTGCAATGAGTAGATCTGCGCTTGCATCTGCTACGTCCACCGTTCCGTCGAGCGAAAACGCGCCACGACGATAGATGCCATTTGAGGCCACTGTGCGGACAATACCCGTCACGCGGACATTGGGTTGTGAGCGTCGCACGATAAATCCCTGCGAACGTTCCTCGATCACACATCCATCACACTGCTCAAAGTAGGTCATCGCTGTTGTAAGACACGACGTATCCGAAGAAACGCCGTAGGTTATCGTAACACTGTCGATCTGCTGATCAATGCTGAGCATTGGCTCGGCCCAGTTACAATCCAACAACAGATTGATACCCGCAACGGCTCCATACACCTTGCCAGTACTAAGTCCGTCGACAGATCCATATGACCAAGCAACAAAGCGTGCGTTCGGGTCTGTAGAAGTAATCCGATGCTCACCGGGAAGAAGAGGTCCATCAAATGACGTTGTTAGACTGTTCTCAAGCGTATGCTTGCGTAGGACTGATGTGATGGGACGACCATTGATCTGAATACTAGCAACATCGCGTTCATAGGTAATGAGCGACAGGAAGTTCGCCGTCTCTGATGGAGCGACAACGATTGCGCGATTGACCCACTGCGACCAAGATGGAACAATCTGCAGTTGTGGCATGCCTACATCGGTTGACGGATCGTCCAGCGGTTGCGTCGACTGCCATGTGATGTAGGCATAGGACTTGCCATACTGTGCGCAGAGTACAGGAGCTGATGCGTACCAAGAAGTTGTCAGCTCTGTTCGCTTTGCATACCACGATTCACCAGCATTCAGCGTAACATCCTCAACCGGTGTTGAAGGTGAAGATTTCCCACGTATCCATGTATTGTCTTCAAGCGCGATAAAGCGAATCACATCCCCACGATCATCCTCAACATCAATCAGCGATAGATCTCGTCCGCGCAGACGTGTTGGCGTATACAAGATTGGACTCGTGAAAAAGCTCTGGCCAGCATATTTCGTCGGGAGCATGGCATCGTGCAGATTGCCACGACCCCGTGTCGCCGCGCGCTCGTAGTTGCCAGACTTCGGCATGCTGTTTGGATGACGCAGCACTGCTGCCTTCTCATGTCCGCTTACGACCGCAACTGGATGAGTACTCTCTACGACACACGATCCGGTGTAGTCTGTTGAATCATTCCGCGAGCGTCCAACCTCTTGCTCGAACTGTACATACCACTGCTCACCTGCATTGAGGGTCGTATCGCGTTTGCCCGCGGGAAGTGACAGCGTCACTCGAGTGTTGTCAACATCAGCAACAATGGAAATCGCAGAGGTGGTGACGGTTGGCACTTCACTTGCGAGACCATACTCGTCCTGCCACCAGAGGAACGGACGATACGATGTGCCCCATGCATAGCTCGGAAGATGTCGAGCTGCCTCTCCATGTCCGAACCCGTCTTGCATCGTCAGCACACCAAACGGCTGCGTGCCCCGTAACTCAACAGGCTCTGTTGAGCTGATCGAGATTTCGACGCTTCCACCTGCTGGAACAATCACCGACGTTCCGTTGAACATCACTCGCGAGCCAGATGCCGATGTAAGAATGCATCGCTGCGTGGATGCGAACGGAGTTTCTCCCGGGGCGATCCGAGGACGTATCGTCGTGATACGATAGCGGAGGCCTTCATCTAAGACCATCCGCCCGAGGGTGTCAACTTGAGCATTGCCTGCACCTGTGCAGATGAGGAACAGCAACACGCTGATCCCAAGGGCGAACGGACGCATGATAGTCTCCTTGCGAACAGATGTAAGATAGGAGAATTTTCGCAGTAGGTTTGCTGACATTCACCACTCCATGAATGCGTATGAAACCACTCACGCTCGTTCTCGTTACGGCCGCACTATTAATCGTCGTTGGTTGTAAGTCTTCTGCACCCGAACAACCGAACTACAAACCAGTAGGCTCATACAATGCTGCGCCAACAGATGACGATGTGCGCGCTGCAGCTGATGCAGCAGTGCGTGCAGCATTCCCCGATGGGAAGGCAGAACTCGTCCGCATTGACAAAGCAGAACGTCAGGTCGTTGCTGGCTTGAACTATCGGATGACGATGGTTGTGCGGCATAACGGCGAGGAACGTACCTATGCGACCGTCGTATGGCGGAAGCTCGACGGAACTCACGACGTTGCATCGTGGAGCGAGGTTCGCCCCCTGAAAAAATCTGACGATTAAGGGGCGAGCATTACCGCCCGATAAAACGTCCTTCGATGCGGCCCGTAGCTGCTGTCGACTGGACCCTGATGGTGCCAATTGCACCTTGGATCTGACCTGTAACGTTCCAGGTTGTTGAGTCTGTTGTGAACGTATGTTGCCACAGCGTCTCTTCATTCTTCATCGCAGAAACCGTCACGCTGCCGGATGTAAGCCCCTTGACACTTGTCATCGTGACATCATGAAGCGTCTTCGATGGCCTCAGCATGTACACGGTGTATGAACGCTGATATGTACTGTTGCCCTTCCAGATGTCGATCGATACGGTATCGTCGCGTTGCATCACATTCGTTGTGTCTGCACCGGTGACGCCGTTGTCGGGATTTGGATCCACAGGCGTGGTGTCAGTGGACGATGTACATGCAGCCAGCAACATTGCTGCGAACAGGGAGAGGGCGTAGTACTTCATGGCGCAATATTGCACGTTTCGTGAACTCCGCAAACGACGGGATTGTTGAGGCGACATGGCAAACCACAGCATCCTTGAATCGACCGCAGCTCTTCGTGAGCAGCTTGAACATCACCCCATGTATACGCGTCTGACCACGGCCACGGCCTTGGCAACGTTCATGGAGCATCATGTGTGGGCGGTGTGGGACTTTATGTCGCTGCTCAAAGCCCTCCAACGTCACCTTACCTGCGTCGAGCTGCCGTGGATTCCCACGGGTGATCCAGAAACACGGTTTCTCATCAACGAGATCGTAGTCGGCGAGGAGAGCGATGTTGACCGTAACGGCACACGGATGAGTCACTTCGAAATGTACCGAGCAGCAATGAAGGGGCTTGGAGCATCCACAACTGCCATCGACCGCTTCATTGCCGATCTGCAACGTGGGACGCCGTGGCGCGAGGCGCTACCTGCCTCTGGTGCGCCGCCTGCGTGTGTGGCCTTTGTGCAGGGAACAATGAGCGTCATCGAGCGTGGTAAGCCGCACGAGATTGCCAGTGTGTTTACGTACGGACGTGAAGATGTGATCCCAACGATGTTCCTAGGCATGCTTGATCACGTCGCTCAGGGCGGTCAGCAGGTCGATGTCGAGGATCTCCGGTATTACCTGCAGCGCCATATCGACGTGGATGGTGATCACCACGGCCCGCTTGCAATCCGCATGGTGGAACTCCTCTGTGGCGACGATCCCGAGCGCCTTGAAGAGGCTCGTGTGGTAGCACATCATGCGTTGCAATGGCGCCTTGATCTTTGGAATGCAATCGCATCGGTGACGTGACCTTGGTCACACGCGTTCGATTGCGTGCGATGTAGATTCGCACATGAGCAATCCATGGGATGAGCGGTACGCAT
>CAYSMF010000024.1:0-18189 GCA_964432155.1 uncultured Melioribacter sp.
GTACCCAGAAGACCCCTGCAAGGGCGATTGATGACACAATTGTTACAAGGAGAGCACCACCAAGCACGCCCGTTATCTGTCGCTGTGGTAGGGAGAGATCTACCCCAGGCTCCCCCGCCGGTGCGGCCCCGCCGGAATAGGTCAGAGCCTTGCTCTGCGCCACCAAGGCAGGGTTGCCCTCTTCAATGAGTGCAGCAACGGTGGAGGCAGCGCTCAAAACGAGGACGGCCACGGCGAACATCGCCATGGCCACCTCGGTTGTAGCATCCTTGATCTGTTCAGGCGAGCGAAGGGCATTCCACATCGTTCGCACTACGGTGAAGACTCGCACTGTGC
Organism: uncultured Melioribacter sp.; assembly: GCA_964432155.1. Taxonomy (GTDB): domain Bacteria; phylum Bacteroidota; class Ignavibacteria; order Kapaibacteriales; family Kapaibacteriaceae; genus UBA10438. Next base: position 337 of record CAYSMF010000024.1, read on the forward strand.
CGATCCTTACTTCGCAGGTGCGAATGTGGTATCTGCCACAGCGTCGTTCACCGTGACCTTGGCGCGCAAGGTCATCGAGAAGATTGAGTTCGACTGGGTAATCTGCGTTGGAAGCTTCACGCCGCCGATGGTCTCGTAGGCTTCATACTTCTCAATCGTCGTCATCATGCCCTGCGGCGTTTGATCGTCCTTTTCAATCTTGCTCACGAGCATGGTGTTGGCATCGAGCATGTAGCGCTCGCTACGGCCAAGCGGACTCGTCGCTTCAACGACAATCGCATTGTCCTTCTTGCCCTTGACCACCAACTTGTAGCCATCCGCAAGTGCCGACACGAACGGGAAGATGCGTGCTTCGAGCAGCGCCTTCTTCGCATCCTCTGGCTCTTGCTCACCAGCAGGTCCACCGTTGAGTGCCATCCAAGCCTTGGTGCCATCAACCCATTGCTGCTGCGTCATCACTCCAAGATTCACCGACATGAATTCCTTGTTCGGAGCGGCAACAACACGCTCGTACGTTCCCGAGAGATCGTTGCCCTGAATTGTCATGCTGACGTCGGCCTTGATTGTCATGTTCTTGACTGCATCCACAGCGGCACGTCCGCCCAATGCCTCCACGTGCTTGTCGATGAGTTGCTGCGCCGTCATGCCAAGGTCCTCATACGCAGCGTCCTTCATCGGCTCGAGATCGAGCGTGAACTCCTTGATCGGACCGAATTGCTCAAGCTTGCTCTTCACGTCGGGGCTACCCACGACGATGAGACGAAGATTGAACATGCTGAGGTACTTCGATGCAGCTTGCTGTACATCTCCAGCGTTGATGCGCGAGAGACGCTCTGTGTAGCTCGTCACATCATCGATCGGCACATCGTTAAGCCATGCATTCTGCAGCACAGCGCCAACAGTGCTTGCTTGCTCGAACGCCAATTGATACTGACCAACTTCCGTTGCGATACGACGCGTGAGTGCTTCTTCCTCTGGACCTTCGTTCACGAGCTTGGCAAGTTCACGCATCATGACTGTTACTGCAGAGTCGGTAACCGACGTGCGAACTTCTGCTCCGAATGCAATGCGGTTGTACCGACGTCCACGTGTGAGCACGCTGAACGGTGAGTACGTGTACGAATACGTTTCGCGAAGCGTATTGAACAACACACTGCCGAATCCCCCACCGATATAGCTCGTCAACACGTCCGTTGCATCATAATCTGATTCACGAACAGCTGGTCCAGCGGCAGAGACAATCACGGTGCTTTGTACCGAACCCTTGCGCGGCACGAAGTACACACCAGCTGGCTCTGTTCGCATTGGAGGAATCTCAACAGCAGGCGCTGTGCCCTTCTTCCATGTGTTGAAGTACTTGTTCAGGATATCACGAGCTTCCTTCTCCGTGATGTCACCAACGAAGGCAATCGACGCGAGATTTGGTCGGATGTATGAATCGTGGAACTTGACAACGTCCTCACGCGTCACCGCGTTGATCGTCTTCTCAAGCGTGCGGCGTGCAAGTGGATTGTCCATGCCGTAGATCACCTTGCGCGAGAGCGCTTGTGCAATCTCGTTCGGACGTGAGCGGCGGCTCGCAATGCTGGCGACATACTGCTTTTTGAGCTTTGCAAGTTCTTGCTCGTCAAACGTTGGCTCTTGCAACTGATCGCGCAGGATCGGGAACACAACGTTCATGTGCTTCTTCAGCATTGATGCCGAAACGCCCATCGACTCACCGGCAGTCGACACCGAGATGCTGGCACCAACGCCGTCGAGTGCTTCGGCCATGTCTTGTGCCGTACGGTTCTTTGTGCCCTTACCGAGCATGTCGCCCATGATGGCCGCAGTGCCCTCTTTCCCTGCTGGGTCGTATGCATCTCCACCACGAATCGAGATACCAACGGTGAGTGTTGGTTGCTCATGGTTCTCAATCACATATACGTGAAGTCCGTTCGGCATCGTGAATTCGATGTACGGCGGGAAGGCGAATGTTGTCGCCTGCAACGGACCCGGCTTAGTGTCGAGATTCGGCTTGTCGACTTGCACAGGCGCGGCTGCATCCTGAGCACCTGCTGGAGTTTTCTTTGCAGGAGTCGTCTTTGTCGTCTTCGACTTCGTTGCTGGCTTCTTCTTTGTTGATTGCTGCGCAACGACAGTACCAGAGAGGACCATCATTCCGCAAGCAACCAGGGCAATCAGCTTCGTCATACGGCGAGAGATGTTATTCATAGAATTCATGGCTCAACCCTTCGTTGGAATGTAGGTGAGCACAACACGTTGGGTCGAACCAAAGATGCGCTTTGCAACGCGCTGAATGTCGGCCTTGGTGACCTTGAGGTACTTGTTCATTTCTTCGTTGATAGCGCCAGTGGACTTGTCGAAGCGATAGGCGTTCGACAACGCAAGCGCTTTGTCGTACACACCCATGCGACCACCAACACTCTGTGCTTCGGTGATGTTCTTTGCCTTTGTGAGCTCTTCGTCTGTTACACCGTCGCGCATAACACGCTCGAGTTCGGCATACATACCCTTCTCAACTTCTTCCGGTGTTTTGCCCGGTGCAACAATGCCGATGCAGAATACAGCACCGACGTATTCACGTGGGAAGAGCGACACGCTCGCCTGCACAGCAGACTGTGCGCTATCGACGAGTGCCTTGTACATGCGTGATGATTCACCGTTCGAGAGAATCGTAGTAAGCAGATCCGCTGCATACACATCTGGATCAAGCTGCGTCAATCCACGATAGGTAACGAATACTGCTGGAAGTTGCGCCTTCTGATCGTTGATCGTCTCGCGCACTTCACTTGAGAGCTCCTTCAGACCAGTCACAACCGGACGACGTGGCTCTGGTGCCTTTGCATAGCCACCGAAATACGCGTCGATGGTTTCGCGGATCACTGCTGGATCGAAGTCTCCACTAACGACGAGCACAGCATTGTTTGGCTGATAGAACTCATCGTAGAATGCCTTGAACTCTTCAATCGTTGCACTGTCGATGTGCTGTGCCGAGCCAATGGGTGCCCACTCATACGGTGTGCCCTTGAAGAGAAATGCCTGCGACTTCTCGATCCAACCGCCATACGGCGCATTGTCGTAACGATTCTTGCGCTCTTCCTTCACAACACCGCGCTGCGTTTCAACACCGATGCTGTTCACCTGAAGCTTGCGCATGCGTTGTGCTTCGATCCACAGCGCAAGGCGCACTTGATTCGATGGCACAACGAAGTGATACACCGTTTGATCGTTGCTTGTGAACGCGTTCAGCTGTCCACCCGCTCCACTGATGAGCTTATCGATCGATGCACGCTCAATCTTCTCTGTCGACTCGAACATCAGGTGTTCGAAGAAGTGCGCAAAGCCAGTGCGACGTGGATCCTCATCGCGTGATCCAACCTTGTAGTGCACAACTGTGGCAACAACAGGAGCAGAATGATCCTCGTGAAGGATCACATGGAGTCCGTTCGGTAGGTCATACTCGACAAACTCAAGGGGCTTGAGTTGCGCCACCGACGGTGTGGAACAGATCATGAATGCGGCAGATGCTGCAGCGATCCACGCAGTGAAACGAATCATAGGTGTGACTTCTCAGTCGTTGATAAACGAAATGAACCAGACGTCAGTACACGTACACATGCAGGAATTCGTGCGACGACGAACACGAAGATCGTGAAAACCAATCCAAGAATCGGCAACGGATCACCAATCTGCGCATACACCGTGCGGTAGGTCTGTGTCGGCACGCTCGCGAGCAACGCCGCACGCTGCATCACAGGCAGCGGCGCAACAGCGTCGGATCCGTCAGGGAGGATAGCACCTGTCACACCCGACTGCGCACACCGCAGAACGGCTCGACGCTGCTCGATGGCGCGCATACGTGCGATGTCGAAGTGCTGCGGCGGACCCCATGTGCCGTTGTACCAGGCGTCGTTGGTGATCACGCATAACACATCAGCGCCATGATTGACCATGTCGCGAGCAACTTCAGGATAGATTGATTCAATGCAGATAATCGTTCCAACACGCGCGATCGTATCAATCCCGCGAAGTACCGGCAGTGGAAGACGGGTCTGCCCCTTGCCCCATGCAGATATCCCCACGCCCCATTCGATCCAGCTCATGGCGAATGTGAGCTGGTCAGCAAAGGGCAAACGCTCTGCGAAGGGGGTGAGCATCGACTTATAATGGAGCGCAACGGACGCCGTTGCTGGATTGAGCATCATTGCCGCATTGAACGCGTCGTAGCGCACCGATGGGTCGACGGCAGACTGCCTCGCCGACGGCGGAGCGGTGCCGACGGGGTAGATGTGCACATCGGCCAGCCCCGTAAGCAACGGTACCCGCGACGTATCGACCCATGTACGCAAGGCCGACCACTGCTGTATGTTTCGTGCGTCGCGAATAAGAAACGGGATGGCTGTCTCACTCCAGATTACCACGTCCGGAGTATTCGACGCCCCCTGAGATCGAATGGCTGTTCGCGCTGAATCCGTAAGACGGAGATGCGTTTGGAGCTGCAACTCGGGATCCGACCATTTATCCCATGGATCTTCGTTTGGTTGAATCAGGAGCGCTTGCACCTGTCCAGGTGAAGGTTGCACGTGGTGCGTCCGAGCGATGCCGACGAAGAGCCAGACAAGGACGAACATGCTGATCGCAATCGCAGCTTGTCTGCGAATCGAGCGTTCAGCGCGATACCGATACAGCCAGGTCGTGGCTGCGTTAACCCCGGCGATGAGGAATGTCAAGCCGTACACCCCGATCACATCGGCAACCTGCGCCATGGGCGTGTCGACGAGTGTATATCCAATTGTGAGCCACGGGTACGACGCATCGGTCTGTCCGTGCAGCCACTCGAATCCTGCAATAGCAGCAGGTGCTGCTACGAGCATCCACGTTACTCCGAGATGGCGGCGTATCGAAGCTAGTGCGACGTACGGCAGCATCAAGAAGAATGGATGTCCGAGCCAGAGCGCAATGCCACTTGCAAAGAGATAGGGGTCGGTTCGCTCCTGCCATGAGCACACCCACCAATTCGTGATTCCGTGATACACGAAGAACGTAGCATAGAGCCATCCGACGATGCGCCATCGCGACGCGCTCGTGGCTCGCTCAGCGAGAAGATGTAGGAGCGGTACTAACGCAACGATGCTAAGGACGCCTGCCCAGGAGCCCACGACCTGCGGGAATGCAAGTCCGAGAAGCGCACCCGAGACAAGTGCAAGTAGTATGGGATAACGTTCCGTCACGCGATGCAAACCTACGTACAAAAGCAAACCGCTCCTGCGCGAGAAGCGCAGGAGCGGTTGCAGGAGATTCGATGGAATCAGCGAGCGATTACTTCGTAACCGTGATCGCCTTTGTTGCCATCACACCATTGCTGCGGAGGACGAGTGTGTACGCGCCCGAAGCAAGCTGTGTTGCATCGATTGAAGCTTCGTGTGTGCCAGCTGCAAAGTTGCCGCTTGCAACCACTTGAACTTCTTGACCAGCGAGGTTCACGAGGACGAGTTGTACATCTGCGCTGGCTGCGAGTGTGAATGCAACCTTCGATTCTGTACGAACTGGGTTTGGAGTTACGTCTGCCAGCATTACACCGTTGCCTTCAGCATCGATTGTAACGTTGACTTCGTGTGAACCTGAACGCGTGCCATCCTTGTCAACTGCTGTGAGGCGGTATGTGTACATACCAGGAGCGAGCTTCTCATCTGTGATCGAGTACTCACGGCGGATCGATGACGAACCAGCAGCTGGTACCGTACGAACCGGTGTGAACTCTGTTGCAGATGCGATATCGCCTGCCTTCGCAGATGTGAGATCTGCACGATCAACAACAAAGTGATCTGTGTTCTTCTCAGAAGCTGTAGCCCAGAAGACGTCGACATTTGTGCCACGAGCCTTCGCATCGAATGTTACGAGTTGGACTGGAACCAGTCCGCCACCGTTCGTTTCGAAGAAGTCGAAGATACCGCGGACAACACGCTCAACACCTGTGCGAGCTGCCGGCTTTGCAAAGTGACGCCAATCAACGCCGAGGTATACAGTGTTGATTGTGATCGCTGCCGTAGCTGTACCCATGATTGAGTCAGTTGTTGTGCGATCAGCACGCGTGTACGTATACGCAGGGCTTGCGATACCAGCCGTTGTTGGGTCAGCGAAGATGCGAACGAGTGCTGGTACTGGCTCGGCGTCGTTGCTGAAGCCTGTGCGCGCGATCGTTTCCGATGTGCCGCGAGCAAGTGCTCCACCGTCAATGCGACGGCCATTGTAGTTCGGCGAGAACGGTGTGCCCGGTGCTTGAACAAGCGAGCGGAGTACACGCTGAACGAAGTTGATGTCGCTGACGACCGTAGCACCTGAGTGCTGCGACGGGATGCTCTGACCAGAGATCGCAAGGTTCTTCTTCGCACCCGGTGCGCCCGACGCAACGAAGTTGCGGAGGTCGTCACGCTCGCTGCGCGTAAGAGCGCTTTGATCGTGTGCCCAGAACATTGTGTGGTACATCGTGTAGTCAACCGAACGTGTTGCCCATGCGTTACGCTCGAACACGTCGAAGTCGTAACGATCTGCACCTGGCTCGTTGCGATAACCGAGATCACCAAGAGCCTTGAGGAGACTGTCGCCATTCAGACGGCCAACGATCTGGTTCTGGGTTGGTGTGCCGTTAAGAATGTTTACGTCAGATTGACGCAGCGATACGAGCATGCGCTTTGTCGACTTGCGCAGGTAGAAGCGGACAATCTTCGAGAACGTGTTGTTCGGGTTGAATTCGTCCGAAGGTGTTGTGATTTCAATGCGATAGCGTGGTGTAACATTCGCTTCCATTGCGGCAAAGCGCGTTGGAACATTGTAACCTGGTGTGCCGATGTATGGCTGTGGCGACCATGATGGAATGTTAAACACGATGTCGCGTGATTGACCAGAGCTCAGTGCTGTAGCAACTGTGCGGTCAACAACAGCGAACGAGTTGAATGTTGGAGCAGCAGCTTCTGTGTTGTTCGATGCTGCTGTTTCCATGAAGATGCGGACGCGAACTTGTGAGTTCGTTGTCGCAAGTGCACCGTTGTTACGGATACGACCTGTAACATCAACTGGAGCTGTTGTCATGATGTACTCAGCATCGCTCGTTGTGCCCGTTGCATCACGATATGCTGCAGGCGACAGGATGTCGACAACTTCGAGATCGCTTACGAAGAGGCGACCGTCGAATTCGTCTGCACCGATGTCGTAACCAAGGCCAGCTGCACCGCGGTTGTTACCATCGATGTCAACTCGCGTGCCAGCGAGACGCTCGCCACGGTTGTTGAGGATCGAACCGATTGGTGGCTGTGGTGTGACCTTCACGCGGAGGCGCTGATTTGGTGCAACACCTTGGAACTCGTGCTCGGCAACGAAGTTGCCAACAACCGAGTTGATGTCCTGACGTGTCCAGTTGCGCCACTGATCGATCGTCGCGAATTCTGTCTGTGAACCAGCCGATACGAGTTCGCTTGTGTGCGAGATCTCGATAACGCGACCGATACCCGATGTCGGAACGAAGAATGCGTTACGGTTCGACACCAGAGCAGCAGGTGCTGTTGCTGGGAGGTACCATGTGTTAACGCGACCGTTACGGAAGATTGTGCCTTCGTACATGATCGCAGACTGTGTGATACCAGCTGAACCAGCAGGCATCGTCAGGGCAATCGCGTTGTTCATCACGACAGTACCGTTACCGTTCTGCGTGCCGATACCAACGATTGCGCCTGTGCCAACTGTATTGTCTGTGCCAATTACGATTGTGTTGTTAACAACCGAGTCACCAACCGTGAAGTACGTTGGGATCGATGGTGTTACGAGTGCTGTGACTGGATCTGTCGATGTTGCGCGACGTGTCCAGAGGTGGACACCAGCCATGTTAGCTGCTGCTGCGTTACGTGACAAGCCCCAGATAGCGTTGCTTGTAACGTATGTACGCTCTGCCTTGTTCGGGAAGCTCACAGTGCTTGCCTGTGTGCGTGGACCAAAGCCCTTATCAGCACCGTTGATTGACTGATAGTCGTTGCGGCATTGCTCAACAACGATACCACGTGACCATGTGTTACCACGAACACCGCTGATTTCGTTTTGCGAAATAAACAGGTTCATGTTGTTGTAACGCTGCTCGCCACCGGCGATAATACCGGCTACGTCATTTTCAGCACCGCCTGTTGACGCACCCACATTGTAAATGCGGTTGCGTGTGATGCGCACACCGTCTTCGTATGCAACGAAGATACCGGCACGACGGACGTTGAAGATGAGGTTGTTGTCGATCTCTGTACCTACGTTATAGAAGGCACGGAAGTCGTTCACACCAGCCTTGATAAGCGAACCGATACCAATCGAAACGATACCATAACCAAAGCCACTGATTTCGTTGTTCACGAACTTGTTGTTCGTGTTGATCAGCGTATCGAGGTTACCAAGGTTGTCAGGATTGATTGTGTCGCGCTGTGTGATACCAGCTGTGTAGCTGATGCTGTTGTTGCGTGTGTTGCCTTCGAAGCGGAATTGGTTCGAACCAGAGTTGAACTGTACCTGTGGCAGCGATGTCGCATACGATGGTGTTGCACCGTCGACATTGTTGATGATACAGTTGCGGATGTTGATGTTCGACGAACCCGATGACAGGTAGAACACCGACGAGAATGGCGATGGGAAGTTTGGCACAGCCGTCTTGCGGATTGCAAAGCGGAGCGACTTCTGAGCACCACCGTCGAATGTGATGTAACCACCCGAGTTTGCGTTCTGCGCATTCGAGAAGTACGTCTGACGCTGGATCGCGTTCAGGTTTGATGGGCTGATGTTCTGACCGAACAGCACACCGATACCCGACTCAGAGATCATGTTGATCGTTACTGAGCCCTTGTTGATCGAGCGATCAAGTGTTGGCTTGAACGTGATCGTGTTCTTGTCGCTGACACCGATGATGCGCGATGAAAGATCGATCGCTGGTGTGTTCACACCAACTGCTGTCACCGTGTACGATGCGTCTGTGAACTCAAATGTCACTGCGCCTGAAACACCCTTTAGATAAAGGTCGTTGAGAGCGTCAGCGATTGTGAGATAGTTGCGAGGACCAGGGCGTGTTGTGCCGATTGTGTAGACGCCAGCGAGGTTCGCTTCGATTGTCTTCACAACACAGATTTCGTTGTTCGTCAGCACTGGGTCACCAGGATACTCCGAACGGAAGCAGAAGCGATAATCGCCGCCTTCTGTTGGCGTAAACGCTGGGAACGTGAAGATTGCCTTGTTGAACTGACCAGCCGCAATGTCTGGAACGATACCTGTTTGGTTGTACACCTGCGCATTGTCACGCAGACGCGTGATGATAAGGCGGACAGGAACGTTCGAGAGATCTTGGATACCGTTGTTCTCGAAGATACCTTCAGGACGGAATGAGCGGTTTGCGAAAAGGACCTGCGTTGCACCCGGTACTGTAACCGAGCTTACAGCTGGCTCTTCGTTGTAACCAACTTCGAAGTTGAATGCTGCTTGAGCTGGACGTGGCAAGCAGTCGTTGAATGTGTTTTCGTCTGGGAACGGATTCACAAGGTCGGCACAGAACACCACATTGTAGATGCCTACTGGGTGGCCGCCGCCGAATGGTGTGAAGTTTTCAAAGGCCTGCGTCAGACGAGCACCTGGTGGCAGAACGTCGTTTACAGTGACGAGGTCAGTGAATACCGTACCACCATTTGGACCAGTGATCGTGACGCGACCGTTGAAGCTCTTCACAGTGTCGAGACCAGTGTTCTGAAACACGGCTTCGACCGGAATTGGCGTCGTGTTTGGATACTTGAAGCGACGTGGCTGCGAGTTATCCTGAGGCGAACGGATGAGACGTGTCGAGATATCCTTGTTCACAGCAATCGTGAAACCGCGAGCCCACACGTTGGCACATGCAGATGCACCGCCTACCGACTCAACAAGGAGCGTGTACTCACCACCGATCATGTTTGCTGTTACGAGGCTTGCACCCGGACCAGCTGCCGAACCAGATGCTGTTGATGGAGACGAAACGATGTTCATCGGGAATGTGCCTGTCGCTGGTGCTGTAGCAGTCCAGTCAGCACGGTATACCGTATCTGTGAGTGGGAGTGGACCGAAGATGCGGTACTTCAGCGTGAAGGCTTGGCTCGCACGGCCAGCACGAAGTGTCATGCTTGGCAGTGGACGATTTGCCGCTGAACCGTCGTACAGATTGCCGCGTGGCAGGATCGATGAAGCATCTGGTGCGTCGTTCGGGAACGACGACACAAAGTCACCCATGATTTCGACGTTGTAGTCTTCGCACTCGCCCTGAACAAAGCCAGGGAATACGCATGGGTCTGCAGGACAGGCGCCTTGGTTCGTCATGAAGAAGACGCGCATACGTGTGACGCCAGTACGAGCCGTACATGGGATTGTCACCGTTGTCGTGAATGTTGTCGGGCTGAACGAGTAGTCCACAACACAAAGCACACGCTCTGCCGTTGTGAAGATACCGTCCTGGTCAAGGTCGATCCAGATCGAGTATCCCTTCGTTCCGAAGGCGTTGGTCGTGATCTGCGTGGTGATAGGAGTATTCCGCGCAGCAAGCAATGTTGCTCCGGTGAAATACTCATATCCCGTTTGGTTCGCGTAGTCCGTACCTGGCGAGTTCCGTGAGAACGTGCCAAAACGGAAGAACGTAATACCCTGGCCCCAGAAGCCAGGCATCAGTTGTGGCCTACAGTACTGCGCTTGTGCCTCTGTCGAGACGCCAAACGACGCAATGATTACAGCCACACCTACGAGAAACGAGTAGATTCTCTTCATAGGTCAACCACCTTAAAAATGAACGTAATTCGTGCAGTTTTTGTCATGCTTAGTTGGTGTTCGCCGGCGTCACGATTGAGAAATCACACACTTCTCCCCCGCGTCAAGCCGAGATAGGGTAGGAAAATAGAATATCGTCGTGCATTCGACAAGAGAAAAATCGTTCAAAAGATCAGCGTTTGAACACAGACCTACTTCACCGGGGGTGTAGACACACCCTGCTTTTTTCCGCCGTAGTAGGTTGTGACGCTGGTAGACCCGGGAGGCACAAAAAAGTGACAGCTCGACTGTCCGCGGTAGGCAGATCCACAGTAGACCTCGACCTTTCGTTGGCCCCCTGCCACAGCAAACACTCCAGACGTAACCCTAGATGGATCAACGGTATAGATCTTCCCGACAGGCTGCGTCGGAAGGTATGTCATGGCATTCCGCTGGTTGACTCCAGCGATGAGAACAACGGGCTTTTCGGTCGATTTCGGGTTGCGGACGGACACAAGCCCCCTGGCGTCAAACTGCACCACAAACCCAGATTCGGGGATGGTAAGGGGCGAAAAGCCTGTTCCGGCCTGGTTCAACAGGACAAGCCCCTTGCCTGCGTCGTAGCGAACTACATCGTCTTCCGCGCCGTACATGTTGCCTGTAAGCACAAGATCAACATGGGCATCGTTGTTGAGGTCCATGGCCTCGATACCCAACACAGGCGCAATCTGCGCCTCTGCCGGAAGTGGTCGCACCGTGAACGATCCACTGCCGTTGTTGATGAGTACTACCGACTCCATCATGCGCGCTGCTTTGTAGTACGCAGTGTTCATCAGCGCAGTATCGCCAATGATTACTTCGACAGGAGAAATCGCGAAATCAATGAAGTCGTTGAAACGCCGATTGAGCGTAGGCATTTGCGAAAACACTTTGCCACGATCACGAATGATGTGTCGACGTCCGTTGTACCACCACGTGATGAGCGGATCGACACTACCGTTGTCGTCGAAGTCGGCAGCAAACATTTCGATCGGATGTTCTGCCGTTGGACGATAGCGCGTGTTGAGACCGATGTTACCGGCGATGTAATCCATGTCGCCATCATTGTCAACGTCGGCGCCCATAATGCTATACCACCAACCAGTTGTCTCATTCAATCCCGACTTCGCTGTCCAGTTGGAGAATGACGCACCATCATTGTGCATCACGGTAAGGGGCATCCATTCACCCGCAAGCATCAGATCGAAGCGTCCGTCATTGTCGACATCCGACCACAACGCTGTACGAATGATGCCCATGTTGCGCACCGTTGGTATGCGCTGCATCGTAACATCGGTGAAAACACCTTTGCCGTTGTTTTCGAGTAGATAACTCGTTGCAGGCATTGGATATTTATCCGTCTCAACGCCACCGCCAATGAAGAGATCAATATCGCCATCGTTATCGTAGTCACATGCGTTGAGCGTTGTTGCATTCGTACTGATCGCAGGAATGCCTTGCTGCATGCGAGTGAGTTGACCCTTGCCGTTATTCAGATACACTCGGAGTCCGCGCTCAACTGCATCATCGCTGAACTCTGGGCCGCCCCCTGCAATGACGAGATCGCGATCCTTGTCGCCATCAACATCGATGAGCAACATCGCTTGCGATTCGTATGTGGTGTCGACACCATCGAGACCAACATTCGCAAGAGCAAACGTGCCTGGTGTCTTCTGCACATAGGTCACAGGGTTCTTGCCTTTGCGTGCGCCGAAGATCACGTCGTCGAGACCGTCGTTGTTTACGTCACCAACGGCAACTGCCGGACCACCCCACGAGATGCGTGTCGGCATCAGTCGATAGCGCTTGAAATCGTCGAAGTAATTCTCTTCGTGCCAGAACGTGATCCCCGATGTCGTTGTCGCATCGGTAAACAACGCTTTCTCTGGCTCTGGTCCGCGGAAGAGTGGTGATGTTGTTGGTGATGCATCTGCATACGTGAGCGTGTGCGTCGAGTTCACCGGAAGATTCGTGAGAATCTGTGATGGTCCATCAGGCCACTGAACAATCACACTGTCGATGATCGAAGCATTACCAACACCGATGGACATCTTCGTGTCCATGCATGATTGATATCCACGCACGAGCCAATGCTCGCGATAGATCGCCTTGCCACCTGCGACCACACGTACCTTCGCTCCGAGTCCACCGCGATTGCCACCTGCACCAACGAAGTTGAAACAGATCACTCCACCACGCTTCTGCTCGAGTGCGTTGTTCTTATAAATGAAGACCACCGAATCCATATTCGGCACGATCAGTTCAAGATCACCATCGCCATCGAGGTCGCCCCATGCAGCACCAAAGGTTGTGCTCGTATCAGAAACACCCCATTCGTAGCCTACGTTGTAGTAATCGAGTGGTGTGCGCTGCTTGAACATGTAGTTCGGTTCGCGCAGGTAATCGATTGATGGTGGGTTGAGTCGCTGCTGGTTGTTGATGTTATACACGTAGTCCTGATTCGAGATGTCGGCAGTGTAGCCATTGCCGATAAACACTTCAGGTACACCATCGATGTCGAAGTCTTGAATCAAGCACGCCCAACTCCAGTCGGTTGCGGCCATGTTCGTCATGTATCCGATGTCGGAGAACTGGTTGTAGCCACGATTGAGCTGCACCATGTTACGCGACACTTGATTTGAATCATACGTTGGATTGAAGATCGACATGTCGCCACTGTTGCTCGCATTGAGAATGCGACGGAAGTGGTTTTCGGGCAACATGTCAGTCGTGACAATGTCGGGTAGACCATCACCATTGAGATCGGCGATATCACTGCCCATGCTAAACACCGACGCGCGACGTGTCATGCGCATCATGCTCTCAGCAAACGTTCCATCACCGTTGTTGAGATACACAAGGTCCGTCGAGTTGAAGTCGTTCGCGACATAGATGTCGGGCCATCCATCAAGATTGATATCGGCAACCGTAGCGCTGAGCCCCATGCCGTCATCATCAATCCACGAACTGTACGACACATCGCGGAACGTGCCGTTGCCAAGATTGCGATAGAGCTTGTCAGACACACCATTGTGTCGCATCTCTGTGGCGCTGATATCACGCAGGTTCTGCATCTTATCGTTACGCTCGTTCCCTGTCTCGGCCTTAAAGGTTGGAATCGACAAGCGCTCACGTTGTTTGCGCTCTGCTTCCGCGCCAACGATGCTATCACGACGACGGTTGACTTGCGACATCGCATAGTGATTCGAGTATGTTACCAGGTAACAATCGAGCAAACCGTCACGATCGTAATCAAAGAACACGCTGTGCACCGTCTCGTCTTTCAAATCGAGTCCGTACTGCTGCGCGCGTTCAACGAATGTTCCATCGCCGTTATTAATCAGAAAGCGACAGGTGTTTTGCCAGCGCGCGAGGAACACATCGAGGTCGCCATCGGCATCGATGTCGACCAGGTTCACGCCTGTTGTGAACTGCAGTGAGTCTTCCGGGTAGCCAATCTTCGACGTAATGTCGGTGAAGACGAAGTTGCCTTCGTTGCGATAAAAACCTGTGCCGCTAAAGCTCGACACGATGATGTCGGGCTTACCATCGCCGGTGATGTCGCCGATACCAACACCACAGCCAGGCACCATGGAGTTGATGCGTGTAAGCGAGTCCTTCGAGATGTTGATTTTCTCGAAGATGTGACGAAAGTTCACATTGCTCTGCTCAGGAAGGATGCGCGTGAATAGCTGCTGAGCATGTGATGGAAGCGACGCTACGACAAGCGCACACGCACATAGCGTAAGTCGGAGAAGCGTTGATGTTCCACGCGTCATGCCACACCCTCGTACATAATGTTGTGCTTGGAGCGGGGCTTGAACCCGCACGCCCCTTACGGGACACGAGATTTTAAGTCTCGTGCGTCTGCCAATTTCGCCATCCAAGCAGCGATCAAAGTCTTATAACGATTTCCGCGAGCGCAGAAATTCCCACACCGCCGGAATTACACTCAGCACGATGATTGCACCGATGACAAGTGTGAAGTTTTTGCGCACAAGGTCAAGATTCCCGAAGTGGTATCCAAGCAACGAGAACGATGCCACCCAGACGATTGCGCCGACCACATTATACACCGCAAACTGCCGGTATCGCATCGCGCCGATACCGGCAACGAAGGGAGCAAACGTACGAATGATTGGCATGAAGCGCGCCAGGATGATCGTCTTGCCGCCGTGACGCTCGTAAAACGCGTGTGTGCGGTTGAGATGCTCCCGATTGAGCAGCTTTGATGTGGTACTCGAGAAGATCTTGGGTCCGAGTCGGTTGCCGATGGCGTAATTGACACCATCACCCAGAATAGCGGCAACGATGAGGATTGCCATCATCACCCAGACGTTCATTGTGCCCAATGCGCAAATGGCACCGGCAGCGAACAGCAGCGAGTCGCCGGGCAAGAATGGCGTTACCACCAGCCCCGTTTCCGCAAACACAATCAATGCGAGCACGGCATAGGTCCACATGCCATATGCGGCCGTGATATCGATCAAGTGCTGATCGATATGGAGGATGAAATCAATAGCGAGTTGGACAATCTCCACTGTTACGCTCCTTGGTGCGCAGACATGCGCGCAATGATGTCGCGTTCGACTTCATGATGTGCGTGCTGCGCATACCATGCGTGCAGCTTCGGATACCAGTCGCTGTTAACAGCGTGTTCTGTCTTCCACTGTTCAACGATGGGCAATGCTGCATCTGGACGTGGACCCCACACCCATTGCTGCGTGCCGTGTTCGTCGAAGCAGACAACGATCGGAATGGACCGCGATCCATTCGTGAGATACATGTCCATGGCATCGGGATGTGTGTCGCGATCAAGCACGCGGTATGTCACGAGCGGGTTACATGCTGCAATCGCAGCCACAATGCCTTCCGTCTGCGACGAATCACCACACCAGTCCTCGGTAATACAAACCCATGTTTGCGGCGATGTGATACCGTGCATTACTGCGCGCATCTCTTCGGACGGCGTGTACGTCTTTGCCTGACGTTGCATGCGCGCGACATTCAGTCTTCGATACTCCACATACGGGTCGCTCCCATCAGTCGATGCAGCGCGTTGTTCTGCGCGAGCTGCAAATGCCGCGTGGTCAATACCGTGCTCGAGGGCACGTTCGATCAATTCTGCATGCGTCACGTCGTAGTCTCCATTGCTAAGCGTACAAATCCATTCGCAGCTGCAAGACGTTCTGCGGCGATTTCTCGTGAGCAGTTGTGTGCAGCCATCACCAGTGCCGTCTTCACATGTCCGTCGGCAGCATCCAGCAGACGTGATGCGTCGTCGTACGAGACGCCGCCGAGGGTCATCACGATCTTGCGAGCGCGTTCGACCAACTTTGCATTGGTCAGCTGAAGGTCGACCATCACGTTGCCATAGGTCTTCCCTATCCGCACCATGGAGGCCGTCGAAATCATATTGAGAACCATTTTCTGCGCCGTGCCCGATTTCATCCGGGTAGATCCAGTGATTGGCTCTTGGCCCACAACCGGACATATATAGACGTCGGCATGGGGGCATAGGGGGAGGACAAGGGGCTTTGCATTCGTACTCACGAGGATCGTCGGGCATCCCAGGGATCGCGCATAGGCCAGTGCGCCCACCACGTACGGTGTCCGGCCCGATGCCGTCAGGCCGCAAACCACGTCGTTAGGGGCCAGGTGCAACGCCTGCAGATCACGCTCGGCCAGATCCGGACGGTCCTCGGCACCTTCCACGGCATGGAACATCGCACCCTGTCCACCAGCGATAAGTCCTTGCACCATATCGGGATGCGTCCCGTAGGTAGGGGGCATTTCGGATGCATCGACAACGCCTAGCCGACCCGACGTACCCGCACCCATGTAGATCAGACGTCCGCCCGCCAGAAATGCTGCGTGCACCAGCTCAACGGCGGCCGCCACATCGTCGAGCACCTCGCCCACCGCATCGGCCACCAAGCGGTCCTCGGCGTGCAGCATGCCCACGATCTCGCGGGCCGACGCACGATCGATCTCCACCGTCCGGGGATTGATCCCCTCGGTTTGCAGCGCGGCAAGTTGGTCAAACAGGCTTGTCATGCTGCAAATCTAGCCATATGGCCTTCCCCCTGCGTTTTTTCTGGTAATAGTTGGTTGGATCCCGAACATTGCCTATGTTTGTGGCCCTCTTGTTTACAACGTCGACACCGACATGGCACATCACAAGTCAGCAATCAAGCGCATTCGTCAATCGCGGAAGCGCAAGATTTACAACCGCGGAAATCGTAAGCAGCTGCGCGAGGCTATTAAGGCCGTTCGCACAGCTACTACACTCGATGTCGCACAGGACGCGCTCAAGAAGGCGTTCAGCATCATCGACCGTGTTGCTTCCCGCGGAATTATCAAGAAGAACAACGCTTCGAACAAGAAGAGCCGCCTGTCAAAGGCCGTTCGCAAGCTCGAAGCCAAGTAAGCTCGCGTTTCGCGCAACGGACCCGTAGCTCAACTGGATAGAGCATCTGACTACGGATCAGAAGGTTTGGGGTTCGAATCCCTACGGGTCCGCAACATAGTACCTTACAACAACGATCGCTTCGGCGATCGTTTGTCGTTTATGGGGGGGGGGTGTCCCTCGGAGATGTGTAATGGATGGGGTCCCTCGGAGCTTCGCTCCTCGGGATGACGCAGCGCGGTTTGAGTTTTGGGTATAAGAGCGATGGGCGCGCCTGCGGCGCGCCCATCGCTAACACATTAAAAAACGTGGTGCGACGCGTCATCCCGAGCGAAGCGAGGGATCACACATCGTATTTCGTATCGCGGCGACCACCGTCTGTTTCACTGTTTCACGCGGCGACCACCACATTGGGGCGACCACATAGGGTCGCCCCTACGGGATTAACGTTCAACGGCATGGGCCCTGCGCGGCTATGCGGCAACCATTTCGGCATTCGTGATCACACGAACACCTGACTGGGGATGGTGCATGGCGTCGATCATGGTGTGAGCAACGGCGGTGCCGGTTACCCCACGCCATGCGCGGGGGATGAGCGGACCCAGCACACGGAAGAGCAT
>CAYSMF010000025.1:0-17880 GCA_964432155.1 uncultured Melioribacter sp.
GTGAACTTCGATTCGATCATGGTGAAGTACAACATCGTCGATCCGAACGACTACATCAGGTACATGCCATTGTTCGCACTTGGTCCGAAATTCGAAGTCAAGCTCGACAACAACATGCCGTGGTTTTCATACTACGAATACTCCATCAACGGAGCTCCTTGGCAGAAGGTCAAGGGATCGTTGTTCCAGATTACGTTCGCAACAGGCAGGACGGAGCTTCGCGCTCGTGCTGTGAATGGTCGTGGCGTGCCGGGTCCAGTGACCCGTATGCTTCTCTCGTACGAGTAAGCGTTACTTCGCGCGGAAGCTCGCTACATCAATCTCGTACTTGCGAATCTTATTGTGGAGCGTCTCACGACTCACATCCAAGATCGCCGCTGCCTTCGACACGTTGCCCTTCGTGCGCTCGAGGGTCTTTTCGATCTTCATCTTGTCGACCATCGCAAGGTCGTCCTTCAACGAACGGTCTTCGCCAAGATCAATGTCGGCGGCTGAGGTCTTTTCCGGAGCAGGTTGTTGCGCCGGGTATGCCGGTTGTGCCACCACGATACGCGAGCTCGACTGTGATGCAGAGCGGTGGAGGTTACGATGTACGTCGGCAACCTCGAGTTCATCAGACGACATTGTTTGCAGCGCCACGCGCAGCACGCTTGAAAGCTCACGCACATTGCCTGGCCACGCATATTGCTGCAGATACTCGATCGCTGCTGCGGATACCGTCTTGCGATCGCCCATTTCCTTGTTGTGCTTGGCGATGTAGTGCTCAACAATAATTGGCACATCCTCGATACGCTCGCGCAAGGCGGGGATGTAGATCTCGCATTCACGCAAACGATGATAGAGCTGCTCGCGGAAGCGGCCCTCTGCCATTGATGCAATCAAGTCCCGGTCCGTTGCGCTGATAAAGCGGATATCAACGTCATCCGTTTCCACCGAACCAACACGTCGTACAGCTTTCTGCTCCATCGGAAGCAGGAGATTCGCTTGGAGATCAAGCGGCATGTCGCCGATTTCGTCCATGAAGAGCGACCCCTTGTTCGCCTGATGGAACAATCCCTTGCGCGTTTCCATTGCGCCGGAGAAGGCCCCCTTCATGTGACCAAACAATTCGCTCTGAAAAAGGTCGCGTGGAATGTTCGGGATGTCGACCGTAATGAATGGGTGCTTTGCTCGACGGCTCACGTTGTGAAGTGCGTGCGCTACGAGCTTCTTGCCGGTGCCGGTCTCGCCTGTGATGAGCACATTGAGGTCGGTGCGACCGTATCGCATGATCTTGTCGGCCACATCCATCATGGCTGCGCTCTTGCCGATCAGACCCTGCGCTTCCATCACGCGTCGGAGTTCATCGTTGGAGGAGTCGGTCTTGACACGCTCCATCGCGCTATGGAGAACACCGACCAGACGGTCGTTGGTGAGCGACGACTTGTCGATAAAGTTCAACGCGCCAAGCTTTGTTGCCTTAACGGCGGTCTCGATTGTGCCCTTGCCCGAGATCATGATCACGGGAATGGATGGATACTCGCGGATGGATCGACCAAGTACGTCGATGCCTGTCATTGACGACTCACTGCCAAACTCGATATCAAGCAGCATGAGTCCTACATCGCGATGATGATCCTCGAGGAAGGCAAGAGCATGTTCGGGACTGTTCCGAACCTCGGCATGCATGCCTTCGCCACGCACCACATCAGCGATGGTAGCGGAGAAGTCGCGGTTGTCGTCAACGATGAGGATTTTCATATCAGGTCAATCTTGCGTCGCCAGCTTCATGAGCTCGTCGTACAGTTCGCGCATATCGCGACTCTGGAACGTTTGAAGATCAGGGTTCCAAACGGCCCGTAAATATACGTCAGTGCGGGTGTTGCGATAGTCGATGAATCGCTGCTTGCGTGCGGGTGTATTCAATGCCTGCACCTTCAAGAAGGCGTTCATGGTGTTCTTTGCCGTAGAGCAGTAGGTGCTTGCATCCACGAAGTGCAGATATTCTCCATCTCCACGACCCGAAATGGGGCCGTAATAGCGGAAGATCTCGCCCTTGGTATTCATCGAAAACTGCTCGAGGATGTTCGTTGAATCGTCCTGCGTGCCCCATCGGATCATCAGCTCCGATTGGTTCTGTGCCACACACGGGTGGGGAGCTGTTGGACGTGGGGTGCCGCATCCAACGGTGATCAGGACGAGTGCGGTTATGACAGGAACGATGCGAGTCGATGCGAACATCTGTCTGCTCCAATCAGCTGTAGTGTGCGGAAGAGATCAGCACCCACCTCACGATGGGTGAGCACGAGGCGAAGGGGCTTCATCATTGCGCCCATCTTGATGCCCGCGCTCTCTGCAGACGCCTGCGCGTGTGCTTTGAACGTTGCTTCATCGGAGATCGTCGCTGCTGAGAAGCCTGCATGAAAGGCTCGCAGTGCATCGATGACGCCTTGATTGCTCGACAGTGATGCACGCGTTTCGTCGGAGAGTTCACAGAGTACGTCACCAAATAGGTAGTCGCCAAACTCTGCGATATCCTTGAGGAAGGTTACACGTTCGCGCAACAGTGCAATGACGTCGGCAACGTGTGATGGATCAATGCGGGTATAGCCAGACGCTGTGAGTGTTGGCAGAAGCTCCGTTGCGAGCTCGTGCGGATCGCGCGACTTCAAATACTCGCCATTCATCCACTCGAGCTTCTTGTAGTCGAACACAGCACCAGCCTTGTTCACGCGCTCGAGTGAGAACGCGTTGATGAGCTCCTGCATCGAGAACTTCTCGTTGTCGCCGCCTGGGTGCCAACCGCAGAGTGCGACGAAGTTGACGAGTGCATCCGGGAAGTATCCCTTTGCTGCAAAGTCGCGTACCATCACGTCGCCGTGACGCTTACTCATCTTTGAACGATCAGGATTAAGGAGCAACGGCACGTGCGCAAACGTTGGTGGCGTCCACCCGAATGCTTCATACAGCAAGACGTGCTTCGGTGTTGATGGAAGCCATTCTTCTGCACGGATCACGTGCGTGATCTCCATCAGGTGATCGTCGACAACGTTGGCAAGGTGATACGTCGGGAAGCCATCACTCTTGAGAAGAATCTGGTCGTCAATCTCACGTCCATTCACGACGACGTCGCCACGAATCTCGTCGTGAAAACGCACATCGGCTGTGAGCGGCACCTTGAGACGGATCACATGCGCAGCACCTTCGGCAAGAAGACGTGCGGTTTCCTGTTCGCCGAGCGTGTATTGATTGCGCATGCTCGATCGGTCGTACTTCGGCGCGATGCCCGCAGCTTGCTGACGTTGACGCATCGCGTCGAGCTCTTCCGACGTGTCAAAGGCATAGTACGCTGTGCCGTTCTCGACAAGCTGCATACCGTAGGTGCGGTAGAGATCGAAGCGTTCGCTCTGGGTGTACGGACCGTGATTGCCCCCTACATGCGGACCCTCGTCGAAGACCACGCCTGCCCATGCAAGCGATGAGATCTGCTCTTCGATAGCGCCTTCAACAAAACGTGTGCGATCCGTGTCTTCAATGCGAAGGATGCACGTGCCGCCATGATGTTTTGCAAAGAGGTAGTTGTACAGTGCCGTGCGCAAGCTCCCAATATGGAGGAAACCCGTTGGCGATGGGGCAAAACGAACACGGACGCTCATAGGGTAATCTCCACTTCGGCAAATGTCTTTTCTGTTTCAAACACGCGCAGACGCACAGCGTCGACGCGATGCCCAGCCGGCAGCTTCGCCACAATATGCGTTGCGAGCATGCGTGCGATGTTCTCTGCCGTGGTAGGGAAATCAACGAGCACCATCTTCATGGCATTGCGCTCGAGGAACTCCCGCACAACCGTATCGCTGGCGTTACACAAGAAGCTATGATCGAGCTCATCGAGCTTGTCTTGAATCAAGAGCTTCATGTCGTAGTAATCCATGACCATGCCGTTCGCATCCGGTTCACCGCTGAGGATGACGTGTGCTTCATACGAATGACCATGGATGTTCTTGCACAGTCCCTCGTGGAAGGGGAGGCGATGCCCCATCTCCCATCGGAACTGCTTCGAGATCGTGGTGCGCATTGTTATGCCTTGGTGTGTTCGACGACGATCACACTGTTGATGCCGCCCCGAGCCTTCCAGTCTGCGGTTACCTTCATGTAGATCGGATCGCAGCAGGCAACGAGATCATCAAGGATTTGATTCGTCACAGCTTCGTAGAAAATTCCACGGTTGCGAAAATCAAGGTAGTAGTACTTCAACGCCTTGAGCTCAATGCAGACATCATTGGGGATGTACTCAACGGTGATGGTGCCGAAGTCGGGCAGACCCGTCTTTGGACATACCGATGTGAATTCAGGGTTGACGTGGGTGATCGTGAATCGACGTCCTGGACGTGGATTCGGGAAGGTTTCGAGTTGCATGCCGCAAAATTACACAGAGAGCGCAGAACGGCCTGCTGCCGTTGTGCGCTCTCTTGTGAAAGGTTTCGTTGGTCTGTGCCGCTTATTAGTCCATCGGCACTGTCATGGGCAGCATCATCAGCGCGCGCTCGGTGAGCCCGAGCTCTGTGAGCTGAAGGGAGTGCTTTACCTGGCTCCGCGTGCCAGCCGGCAGGGAACGGTAGATCTGCTCGGCAGCCGGAACGGTACCGGTGATCTTCGACAGGAGGGCTGAACGCAAGGCCGTGCGTGCCTCTGCATCGTCTTCGTCGTCCTTTTCGATGCCAAACATCTTGAGCAGCGCCGAGAGGTTGTCGATCTGCTTCGGATAGAGCACGATGTTCACGTCGTCGTTTGCGCCGACGCCGATCCGCTTCTTAGCCGTAGCGATAGCAACGTCGAGTCCGCCAAGCAAATCAACAAGACCTGCCTCCTTGGCAGCTGTTCCTGTCCATACGCGACCGCGCGCCAGCTTCCGTGCAGCTGCGGTGTCCATCTTGCGCGACTCTGCAACCTTCTGCACAAAGCGTGTGTAGATCCCTTGTCCGAACGCGCGAAGCGTCTTCTTGTCGCCGTCAGTCAGCGGCAGACCAGCATTCATAAACGATGCTGATGGTCCCAGTGATACCGTGTCGATCGTGATGCCAACCTTGGCAACGGAGCCTGTGAAGTTCGGGATCGACATGATGACGCCGATCGAACCTGTGATGGTCGATGGATGCGCAATGATCGTATCACACGCCATGGCGATATAGTAGCCGCCCGAAGCAGCAACATCACTCATCGACGCGTACACTGGCTTGGTCTTACGGACTTCGCGAATCTCTGCCCAGATTTCGTCGGATGCGAACGCAGAGCCCCCTGGACTATCGATGCGAAGGATGATCGCTTCCACATTATCGTTGTCGCGCGCTGCTCGCAGATCGCGGATCAGTGTACGCGCATAAATGCCGCTTGCGTCGAGTGGGTTTGCGTTCTTGCCGGGGCTGATAGCGCCTGATGCATAGACGATGGCGATGCTCTTCTCTGCGCGCTCGTCCTTGCCATTGAGATCGAACGAATGCACATACTTGGCCAAGGAAATTGTCTTAAGCGACGGGTGCGCTGTTGTATCGTCTGGATTGAGTCGGCGATGGATGCGCTCCTTCAGTTCGGCCTCACGCATCATGGCATCGATCAATCCGTGTGCAAGCAACGAATCCGGAATGTAGAGTCCGCGGTTCATCAGTGCAATCACTTCCTCGGATGCAAGCTTGCGGCTCTTCGATACGGCATCAACAAACACGTCAGAACGTTGTTGCAGCAGGGCGCGAATGGCTTCCTTGGCTGGTTCCGACCAACGATCGCGGTTCATTGTTTCTGCTGCCGACTTGTACTCTTCGAACTGTTCAACATGGAACGATACACCGAGCTTTTCAAACATGCCCTTCATGAAGGGGGCTGATGTACCAAAGGCGTTGAACTCCATCATGCCTTCCTGTGGCATGATGATCGAGTCGGCAACCGTTGCGAGGTAGTATCCACCCTTCGTGCCCATTTCCATATAGGCGTATATGAACTTCCCGGATTTCTTGAAGTCGATGAGTGCATCACGCACTTCCGAGAGCTTTGCCATGCCGGCAACAGCAATGCCCGAGCGGATATAGATGCCGTGGATGTTCTCATCGGTCTTTGCGCGCTCGATCGATGTAACGATGTCGCGCAGCGACGGACCAGATTCTTCCGATCCAAACGAGAACGCAACTGGTGGCTCGTACTCAGGGACGCCCTTCGACAGATCGAGCACAAGCACGGTCTTATCGGTCACGTCAACCTTCTGCTCCGTTTCAAAGCTTGAAAGGAACATGCCGATCATCAGACCAAACACACCAATAGCAACAACAACGATGCCGATGATGACGCCTGCGATGATCCATCCACGCGAGCGTCGACGCGGCGGTTGCATGCCTGCGCCAGGCGGTGGTGGGATCGGATTCGAACTTGGTGTAGGGTTATCTTGCATGGATTTCCTCTCGGTGATTTCAAACGATGGGCACAGTACGCGCCCGTCATCCGAAGGTTGCAGTTTCACAAAACTACTGTTGATTTCATGGTGAGCCACGCTCCAGAGACCGAGTTTCCCCTCGATCAGTTCATGTATGACTTGCCGGCTGACCGGATTGCGATCCATCCACTGGAGGAGCGTGATGCCAGCAAGCTGATGGTCTGGCGCGGACCAGGCATGATCGAGCATCGCGTGTTTCGCGATGTCGCCGACATTCTGCCTCAGGGCTCACTGCTGGTGGTGAACCATACACGTGTGATCTGCGCCCGTATTGCCATGCTGAAGCCAACGGGCGGGGTCGTCGAAGTGCTGCTGACGGACCCAGAGCTCCCCTCGAGAGATCCTGCCGTGGTGCTTGCCTCGCGCGAGCCGTCACAATGGCGCTGTTTGATAGGGGGCAAGAATGTCCACGAGGGCATGGTGCTCACCGAGCCAACGTCGGGTCTGCAGGCAACTGTTGTTCGGCGTGACGGCGCTGAGGGGTCGGTTGCGCTCACGTGGAGCGACGACCAGCTACTCGGCGACCTGCTCGACGAGATTGGACGCTTGCCGCTGCCGCCATACCTGCACCGTGAAGCTGATGCTTCAGACCGCGAGCGCTACCAAACTGTCTACGCTGCTGAATCTGGCTCGGTAGCAGCCCCAACGGCTGGACTGCACTTCACTGATCGTGTCTTCGCTGCATGCGATGCCCGTGACATCGAGCGTGCATCTGTTACGCTACACGTCGGCATGGGCACCTTCCGTCCAGTCGAGGTTGCCGATGCACGGCAACACGTGATGCATCAGGAGCGCTATGGCGTGAGCAGGAGTACCGTCGAAGAACTGCTGCGTAACGCTGAATCCGATGCACCATGGATCACAGCCGTCGGTACAACATCGATACGCACACTGGAATCTCTCTATGCCGTCGGCGCACGCATCGTACGCGACAAGTCGGTCGATCAATCGATGAACGTTGGGCAGTGGGAGGCCTTCGACCCTACGCTGCGCGACATCTCGCGGGCGGATGTGTTCCGTGCGCTTCTCGCCAAGATGGACCATCATGGTGTGACAAGTCTATGGGGCGAAACACAACTCATGATTGCACCCGGTGCGCGCCTTAACTGCGTGGATGCATTGATTACCAACTTCCACCAGCCAGGCAATACGCTGTTGCTGTTGATTGCGGGAGTCGTGGGTAAGGACGAGTGGCGGAACATTTACAACGAAGCGCTCGAGAACGACTATCGCTTTCTTAGCTATGGCGACTCATCGCTGTTGTTCTGCGCGAAGTCTTAACGCGACCGATTCACCGGTGCGTGCACACGCACGAATGCTGGCGACGTTGCGATGACGCGCACGGAAGGGGGCGTTGTTACGCGTGGTCTTACAATGCCCGACGGATTGAGCTCAAGAATCTCTGCACGAATGTCACGTGCTGTGATCGTGGCAATATCTTCCACACCACCACGGATCGTGACCGATATCCGACCAGGCGAGATCGTAAGCAGCGTGTCGAGCGCCATACCGAATGCCACAGGCACATCGGAGATCGTACGATCGGCAGCCTGCTGCACCGAGAATCGCACGCTCACACGTGCAGGCTGCACGCTAATGAGTGACTGAAGTGAATCGGAGAGTGCTACGTCGACCGTGCGTGATGCATACACGTCGTCGAGCAGAATGCGTTCGGTACTCCATTCCGTGAGACGTTCGACGACGTCGCGAGAACCACGGACTTCGACATCAATCACATCCGATGTTGGTTCGGCAGTTTGGACAAAGCCCGGTCGACATGCGAGTGCGTACTTGATGCGGAGAGGCACGCGCTTGATCGCGAGATCTCCCGTCGTGAGTGTGAGCTGCTCTGGCTCGACGGCAATCGTGCGCAATGGCAATGTGGTGGTGACTCCACGGAGAAGGTCGGCGCTCTCGACAACGTAGGTTGTTGACTGATCGGGATACATCGCTCCGAGATCAAGCGTACAGGCAACCGACTTCGTGAAGTACCGCGCATTGAGAATCTGCAGACCTGTCGCACGCACACGGATGCGTACCGACGGTGGAACAGTCGAAAGCATAGCCTGATTCGGCGGCGAGATCACGAACAGCGGAATCTCGAGATCGTCCTCATACGTTCGCGTCAACGACACGTACGTCCAGAGACTAACCGCCGCAAACACGGCAATCAGGAGCGTGCTGATGCTGAATCGTCGTTGAGCCATGAGAGGTCGGATGGGGGATCGTCAAATCGACGTCGCAGATTCTCGCGACGCGAGATCATCGACGTGATCTGGAAGATATAGCGTTTCCGTTCATCGATATCGATCGTCGTCTCAATACGCTGTGTGAGCTCGTCGATACGCTGATGCAGGCGATGAATTTCGATGTTGAGCAGAGCGTCGCGAATCGGCTTCTTCATATCGTACTCGGGCATTTCGATATTGAAGCGGCCCCACGACTCGCTCGGTGACGACGACGCAAAGAGAATGTCGGCAATTTCGCGACGCTCATCTGTTGAGAGTTCTTCGTCATTGAGCAGTGGCTGCGTGAGCTCGCCGTGTTCTTCCTCGGCAATCATCATGCGTCGGAAGATGCGACGTCCTCCGTCACTCCAGAATGTCTCATCCGACACATGATACGTGTTGAGCAACATCGCGAGTCCATCGTCGAGCGTCAGTGCAACGCGAAGCAATTCTCGCTCAGGGGGCAGTAAGACGGCGACAAGACGCGGTGGAGCTTCGATGATTGGTGCGTCGCTCGCAGATGACGCACCGCCCGTGCGCTGCGGTGCCGACTGTGTTGGTGATTGCGACGGACGCCGTTGCACCACCATGCGTAGTTCGGTAGCGAGATATGCCTCGTCGAGTCGGAACATCTCCGACAGATCGCGGATGAGAAACTGGTGGCGGAGTGTGTCGGGAACAGAACCGATCCACTCAAGCATGGTACGAACGGCCTTCGCTTGTTGCACCGGATCGTTGAGCAGACCTTGACGCTTGAAGCGTTCCGTCTGGTGCACGAGCCATGATGGTGCTGTTGCAAGCATCGAACGGAGCGCTTCAGCGCCTTGTTCGCGCACAAGCGAATCCGGATCGGTCCCCGGTGGGAGCACGACGCATTTCACATCAAAGCCAGCGGCCAGACCAAGTTCGATCCCTCGTGTGATCGCTTTCTGTCCTGCCTCGTCGCTGTCGAACACCAACACGATGGTATCGGCATAGCGTTGCAGCCGTCGCAGCTGGTCGGGCGTGAGCGCCGTGCCGGAACTCGCAACGGTGTTGGTGAACCCAGCTTGATGCAGCGTGATCACATCCGCTTGGCCCTCGACGAGAACCGCTGTGCGGTGTTCGCTGATCGACCGTTTTGCCTGTGCCAGACCGTAGAGTACGCGACTCTTGTCGAACACCAAACTCTGTGGTGAGTTGATGTACTTCGGTGATCCTGGATCGTCGACGATTGTGCGTGCACTGAAACCAACGACGCGACCTGATTCGTCGGTGATGGTGAACATTGCGCGACCGCGGAAGCGATCATACGTCTTCCCATCCTCGCGTGTGATTACCAGTCCAGCATCGACCAAATGTTCGATTGTAAAGCCCCTTGTCAGGAGCGTGTTCATGGTGGTGTCCCATGCAGCGGGGGATGCGCCAAGTGCGAATGACGCGATGATGTCGGCACCGAAGCCGCGTCGCTCGAAGTACGCGCGTGCTGTGGCACCATCCGATGAAGCAAGCGTCTCTTGATACAACACGCTTGCTTCGCGCAGTGCGCGGAGTGCTGCATCACGTCGAGCCAATTCGCCCGTTGGATCGTCGCGTTCTTCTTCTGGGATGTCGATTCCTGCACGTTGCGCAAGATGTTTGATCGCATCGACGAAGCCCATGTGTAGGTGCTCTTCGACGAAGGTGATCACGTTGCCCGCCTTCCCGCAGCCGAAGCACTTGTAGATGCCGCGCTCGGGGTTGACGTTGAACGACGGAGTCTTTTCCTTGTGGAACGGACACAGTCCGAGGTAGTTCTTTGTTGACCGCTTGAGCTGCACGTGCTCACCGATCACATCGACAATGTCGGACTGTGATCGAACTTGATCGATGATATGTTGCGGGATGCGCACGTGCTCTACACCACAACGTCGACAGTTGACGTATCGGTACACGCAGCAAGGAGCTGCTCGATCGTTGAGCCGCTACGAGGGCAGACCAGTGTTGATGCAATCTCGAAGCTTGGTACGAGAACGAAGCGTCTCTCGGCCATGCGCTCGTGGGGGATATGAATCCCATCTTCGTCGAACACTTCACCTTCAATGACGATTACATCGATATCGATCTCGCGTTCGCGCCAGCGCTCGCGCTTGGTACGTCCAAGGTCGGCTTCGATCGCCTTGCAACGATCATGAATCTCCCGTGCAGACAGATCACTCGACCCGATGATGGCCGCATTCACAAACCGCGGTTGATCGAGAAATCCCACGGGCTCGGTGCTCCACAGCCGCGAGCGTTGTGGACGTTGGAGAAACGAGCGCTCAAGCTCGAGCATGGCACGTTGAACCATCGCGACGGAGTCGCCGATGTTTGACCCGAGACCAATGAGGACGCGTCGGTGCACGATCAGGCCTCGTGGCTTACAGTGATTTCCGTCTCAACGAAATCCATGATCTGCTGGATCGGCACGCTCACCTTCCGTACGCGAACCGTTGCCTGGCGGATAGCTGCGAAGCGGTCGATGATCGACGAGGCCATATCGTAGGCGAGTGTCTCGATCAGTTCGCATGACTCGCCGTTCATATGCTCATTCACGATGAAGAGCACTTCCTCGTAGTTCACGGTGTCGCTGACATCGTCGCTAACAACGGCCTTCACGGTGTCGTACCATACGTCGACGTCAACCTGGTAGCGGCCACCCAGACTGCGTTCCTCGTCGCGCACGCCGTGAAAGGCGTAGAATTCGGCATTAGCGATCGAAAGGCGGGTAAGTGTGGTCTGGCGTTTCATGGGAATACTACGTAGTGATGACAATTCGTGGGTTGGTGAATCGCCCGAAACTACCGCCGAAATAGGTAATTTTGTTGTACGCTTTTCGTGTATCAGATTGAATCACCAATACCAGCGAGGATTTTAGTATGCCAATGAAGCCAAAGCTCGTCGAAGCCTTCCATGCGCAGATTCAGGCCGAATTTCAAAGTGCCTACACCTACCTTGGAATGGCCGCATGGTTTACCGAAAACAATCTCCCTGGATTCGCTCAATGGATGCGGGTGCAGTGGGAGGAAGAAACCCTGCACGCAATGAAGTTGTACGACTTCCTGCACAACCGTGGTGAGGCAGTTGTACTCAAGCCAGTCGCTGCACCGTCGAAGAAGTACACAAGCGCAGTAAACGTGTTCGAAAACGTGCGCAAGCACGAGCAGATGATCACCAAGAGTATCAACGACCTGTATGAGCTCGCGCTGAAGGAAAAGGATCTGCCATCGCAGATTGTGCTTCAGTGGTTCATCAATGAGCAGGTTGAAGAAGAAGCACAGGTCATGGAGATCATCGAACGTCTGCGTCTCGTTGGATCCGACGGTCCGTCGATCTACTTGATGGACCGACAAATGGCTGAGCGTCCGGCACCAACTACCGACACACAGGCGTAAGGATCTTCGTCGATGATAGAGACCACCCGCGAACGAACACAAGAACTGCTCGCTGCGTGCCATGCAACAGAGATTGCTGTTGTAGGCGATGTTATGCTCGACAGGTACTTTTGGGGCAGCGTGCATCGCGTGTCGCCGGAAGCGCCTGTGCCTGTTGTTGATATCGACAACGAGAGCTTCCACCTCGGTGGTGCGGCAAATGTTGCCAGCAACCTCCGTTCGTTGGGTGTTACACCGCTGCTCTGTGGTGCGATCGGTGACGACTTCTCGGGACGTATGATCGGAGAGATCTGTGATGATCTCGGGTTGTTGCGCGACGGACTCGTCACGATTCCTGGTCGCCCGACGACGGTGAAAACGCGTGTTATCGGGAACAATCAGCATATCGTGCGACTCGATCGCGAGACGCGTGAGCACGTCTCACCAGACGTGGTAGCCAATCTTGCTGCCTTCTTGCGGTCGCGTCCGTCGCTCTCCGCAATCGTTCTTGAAGACTACGACAAGGGATTCCTTTCGCCACGGCTGATCACATCGATGATCTCCGTTGCACACGAACGCGGTATCCCCGTGTTCGTTGATCCGAAGTATCGACATTTCTTCGACTTCACAGAGTGTACGGTCTTCAAGCCGAATCGGAAGGAAGCAGCTGATGCGCTGCAGATGAAGATTGCGACGCTTGATGATGCTCGTGTTGCCGGTGAGCAGTTGCTACAGCGACTTCGCTGTAAGGCGGTGCTGCTCACGCTTGGTGCCGAGGGGATGATGCTTATCGAGCGCGGTGGAAATGTCAGCACAGTTCCAACGCGTGCAAAGAATGTAGCCGATGTATCCGGTGCTGGCGACACGGTTGTTGCCACACTCGCGGCAATGATGTCGGCCGGCGCAACGGTGCGCGAGGCTGCAGCGCTCGCGAATGTTGCTGCTGGTTGCGTCGTTGCCGAGCCGGGCATCGTTGCGATCACTCCAGAGATGCTCATTGATGCCGTGAGTGATCTGTGATCCTGCATGCCGATCATGATCGTCTTCGTGATCTTGGCGCGTCATTGCGCGCAGCAGGAAAGCGCATTGTGTTTACCAACGGCGTGTTCGACATCCTCCACGCTGGTCATGTAACGTATTTGGCAGAAGCACGCGCGCTCGGCGATGTGCTTGTGGTCGGACTCAATACAGACGCTTCGGTGCGACGTCTCAAAGGACCAGAGCGTCCCATCAATGTTGAAGATGATCGTGCCTGTGTGCTCTCAGCACTTCGTGCGGTTGATCATGTGGTGCTGTTTGATGACGATACACCGCTCGAGGTGATTCGTTCGCTCATGCCCGATGTTCTCGTGAAGGGCGGCGATTACACGCGTGACACCATCGTTGGTGCCGACGACGTTGAAGCACATGGTGGAACGGTCTGCACCATCCCACTCGTTGAAGGTCGATCAACAACGGCAATTATTAATCGCGCGCGAACGGTCTGAACCACTGTTCGCCAATCGACACCGTCACGGTGAGTCGCGCGAAGAGTTCGGACAAGGTGCCGGTAACTGGACCGCGGTATCCGCCTTGCACAGCGGCATCAACGGTTGCGCTTTGTCCAAGTGGGAAGTCGAAACCGGCAGCAACTGCGTACTCGTGAATTTCTGAGCCCCTGAAGGTGTAGTACATGCGTTGGTACGATGCACCTGCACGGAAGCCCCACTTATCCCAGAACGTTGGTGCGTAGTGTGCTGCTTGCAAGCTATAGCCAAGCGATACGCGGAGCGAACGATCATACGCAGCATCGGCTCGTGGATTCACGTCGACGCCAGAATGATCCGACCATTCGAGATCTGCGCCAACTGTCGAACGTCCGAGTGACGTCGATGCACCGAGACCAACCGAAACTGGGAAGTCGGTAACGCCGGAAACCGAGAGGGTTGAATCGATGTAGACGCTGCTGCCGAGCAAGCCGGCTGCACGATAGACGGTATTCATCGAACCGCGCGGACCACCCGAGATGAAGCCACCCAGCGAAACTGTCGAGGTCCTGTAAAACAGTCCAGCACGCAATAGCATACCGCGTACATCATATGATGTTGACGATTGTACGCGCTCGTTGATCGCATCGACGTAGAGAAACTCCGACAACGAGATCACACCAAAGAGTGCTTGCATTGAGATGCCGGCATAGAGGTTGCCAACGCGACCCGATGCGCCGATTTGGATTGCCGAGGTGCCACCTGTGCCTTGCTGAAGAGCGCGTCCGGTAAGGGGCGTACCATCAACAGGAGTTGAGAGGGGGCGTTCAGTGAGGTAGTTCACCGACGAGTAGGGAATAACGCCGAATGAAACACCGAAGCCACGAAGCGTGTCGACAGCGAACAGCACCATGAGACCATCGATTTCGCCATTGTTCTGTCGTGTCGAGAGATCGCCTTGCGAAACCACGTGCTGATTGAAACGGTAGCCTGCCTGCAAGCGTGTGAATGGCGACATCCCAAGAAGCGCCGGGTTCACAATATTGATGCCGTGGTCGCTTGGCATAGCGATCGCTGTGCCGGCCATGCCATCATACAGTGCACCAACGGAACGTCGCATGTCGCCGAGGCCAATGGCTGAATAGTTCGATCCGCCCTGCGCAAGAGCGACAACGGATGTACAGACGAGCATGCATGCTGCGATCAGGGTAGTGTTCATTTTGTAAACACACCCGGTATCGTGTATGCAACTGTCAACCGCGGGCGCTTGAACAAATCATCTGCAAGCGTGTAAAGCTGAAGGCGATTCATTCGCCATGATTCGTAGACACCCGTTGGCTGAATGAACAAGTCTCCACGTCCACCATTCTTGCGAAGGAGTTGCAGGAATGGACCAAGATTCTCGAATACGAACTCGCCGTTCGCATTTCCACGTGAGGCGAGATTGATCACTGGACCAGTGGCTGGGACGTAATTGAGATTGAGAATCTCATCGCGACCGAATGAGCCGATGCGTGAGCGCTCCATGTTGACAGTCACGCGCAGGGTACCACCGAGAATGATGGCATTTGCTGGAATCGAATCCAGCGAGCAGGTAAGTCGTGCTTGTCGGATATGTCCGCCTTGCACAACGACCTCGCCCGGACCCGGTGCGGCGGTCGAAATAAAATTGGCAACGGCACATTCAATGAATGTTGTGTCGCGCTTCGAAGTCGTATCCCGCATCTTTCGAACAACACGCATCTGCATCCGTTGGCGCACACCCTCGAGATTGCGGTATTGGCGGATTGACGATGTAGCGTTTGACAACAGCACCATGCCGTAAATCTCTTTCACGAGCGCGGAGTCGCGCCCCTTGACAAGCCACTGTTTGATGCGTGCAGTGTCGAGCGGGACGTACACCGCTGTGTCGGCGCCCGTCGTGATCGTGGTCGAAAACTGTGCGATTGGACGATCAGTTGTCGCATAGAAGTCAGTCGTACCCGATTCACTCCAGATCGAATCCCATGTGACATTCGCCGACCACGACTTCTTCAACTCGTACGCCGTGAGTGACAGCGACTTGTCGGTGGTGTCGCCATAGCGATAGTCTTGCGGGATCATCATCAAGTCGGCGCTCACCAGATCGTAGGTTGATCCATCACCGAGGTCTGGGTAGTTGATGAACTCAACGAATACCCGAGCTTGGTCTGTGGCGGTATTGCCGAACAAGAAGAACGCACCATTGACAAATGGTGTGCGGCGCGTGATCGAAGAGTCCGATACGAGGAACGGACGCTCCAACGACGACGACGCGTAGAGTGTATCGGTGCCGGGCACTGTATCAGTACCGACAATGGTAGGCAGATCGTTGCAGCCCGTAAGGACGATGCAGACGACAGCCGTCAACAAGGAAAGTGCGTGGCGACCACGCAAAACTGTGCGCACGATTACTTCGATTCCTTTACCAGAGTACGATAGAACTCGTCGTATGACTGGGCTGAAGCGGTCCAGCCAACAGGCGACGTCATGGCTCTGGCGACGATTGCATTCCACGCTTCGTGTGACGCATGCAGCGAAAGCGCGTGCTTCAACGTCTTGACGATGTCTGCGCTATCGCCCTTCTTCATCAGGAATGCATTGCCGGTATTCTTCTTCTCGTCTACTTCGGTCAGTCCCTCGGTGATGCCACCAACGATGCGCACGACCGGGATCGTACCGTAGATCAGCGCGATGCGTTGGAACTGTCCATACACCTCGTGGCGTGATGGCTTCACGAGAACTGTTGCACCTGCCATCAACTGATGGAGGTACTCTTCATCGATACCAACCTTCACGCACACTTGCTGTGGGAACTTCTTCGCAAGTGCTTCCGCGTTTTTCTTGAGCGGCGACGTCATATCTGTTG
Organism: uncultured Melioribacter sp.; assembly: GCA_964432155.1. Classification (GTDB taxonomy): domain Bacteria; phylum Bacteroidota; class Ignavibacteria; order Kapaibacteriales; family Kapaibacteriaceae; genus UBA10438. Next base: position 16,410 of record CAYSMF010000025.1, read on the forward strand.
CAATGATCACCTGTATGCCGAGCTTCACGAGCTCTGGTGCTGCTGCGATCAGTGCATCTGCTCCGCGTTCTTCGGTAAGTGGGCCCACGAAGGCCGCTACCATTGCGTCGCCATTGACGGCAAGGCCGCTCTGCTTCTGCAGAGCCTCGCGTGCCGAGTGCTTATTCGACATATCCTTGGCATCGAACTTCGCGCGCACGTTTGCATCCGTCTTTGGATTCCAGTGCAGAAGATCGATACCGTGTGTAATGCCAACGAGTGGTTTCTTGTTCAGTAGGGGAGCCCAGTTATCCTTGAACTCCTTCATTGCTGTGAGTTCCTTCGCATACGTCGGCGAGAATGTCGACACGCGGTCGGCATACGCCATGCCAGCGCGAAGGAAATTCATCTTGTTCTTATAGCGTGCCTTTTCGAGAGCTTCTTCGGTGAGACCGGTCTTCTGCAGTGACTTCAGTGGGAACACACCTTGCTGTTCGAAGTCGGTGATGGTCATCACAATCTTCGTCTTGCGAAACTCTTGTGGGTAGCGTGTGCGGATGTACGCAGGAATCAACGCTGTCTGCCAACCAACACAATGAATGATGTCGGGGAACCAGCCCAGCAGCAAACATGTTTCCAACACCGTGCGGTTGTAGAAGATGAAGCGCTCATCGTTGTTGGCGAACGGAGTACCTGTGTTGATGTCGGCTTCAACGCCCTTGTTCACATCAAGGTAGTTCGAGTTGGTCGTGATGTACGATTGAACCTTGACGCGCGGATTGTTAATCGAGCTCGACTTCACCGTAGCCGGGTGAGCATCCGTTCCGATTGGAATTGGGATGTCGCGCAGACGATTGATTTCGTGGATACGATTCTTGCGTTCCGAGATGAAACCGTACTTCGGCATCATCGCACGAATGTCGTGGCCGATCTCACGGACACCGAGTGAGTGTGCATAGCACAGGTCAGCCAGTTCCGATGTCTTAATGAACGGATAGATCTCGCTCGTAACAAACAGGATGCTGAGTGGTTTGGCCATACGGTGCGGACGCTAATTGACAGAATTGTCAGCAAGTGGCAAAAATACGGCTTTCGTGCGCTCGTCGGTAGTCTTCCGGCGTGGAAATTCAGATTCGCACGTCAGGGAGGTCCGATATAGCTGTCTCTCGATGGCGCGGAAGTGGCGATCGACATCGCTCAAGACATCGCTCAAATCAGGCGTTTCGGTTCGCAAACGTCACAGCAACGAGGAAGGGGGCGAGCAACATCCCCCAATCGCTCACAGAAAAAACAGCCTCCAGATGCTGTAGAATCAACTTTTCACCGCACCCCTGAAACTTTTTTCACTAGACCATTTGGTGATATCAAAGAAACCCCCTATGTTTGTGTCCCCTTCGCGCGGCCAACGCCGAACGGGCCGCCGACGAGGCGGGTTTTGGTGTTCTTTGACAACAGGAAGCAAGCAGTAAAACGAAAAGGGTAGGACATATGT
>CAYSMF010000026.1:0-15592 GCA_964432155.1 uncultured Melioribacter sp.
CAAGGTGCCGACTTCCGCAAGGCGGAAAAGTTCTACCTCAGCCGATGACGCGCGGTCATTACAATTGAAACCTCTCTCCCGAGCCGCCCACAAGCGGCTCGAAACTTATTTGACAAGGGTGCACGTATGAAGTTCGCAACGAAGGCCATTCATATCGGACAAGAGCCGGATGAGCTCACCGGTGCCGTAACGGTTCCACTGTATCAAACCTCGACCTACGCACAGGAAGAGATCGGCAAGCACAAGGGCTTCGAGTACGCGCGCACGCACAACCCCACGCGCTTTGCATGGGAAGAAAACCTCGCAGCAATGGAGAGCGGCACGCACGCCTATGCATTCGGCAGTGGTTCAGCCGCTGTTGACACGCTGATGCGTCTGCTCAGCGCCGGTGATCACGTGATCATGGCCGAAGACATGTACGGCGGCACGTTCCGTCTTACAGACAAGGTGCTGCGCCGATTTGGTATCACGTTCTCGTATGTCGACATGCGCAACGTCGCAAACGTGGAAGCTGCCCTACAGCCGAACACAAAGATGATCTACACCGAGACACCAACGAATCCGATGATGACGATCACCGATCTGCGCGCGGTGGCCGAGATTGCCCGCGCGAAGAACTGCATGATGGTCGTCGACAACACCTTCGCATCTCCCTACTTCCAACGTCCTCTCGAGCTTGGAGCACACATCGTTGTGCACTCGGCAACGAAGTACCTCGGCGGACACAGCGATTTGGTAAGTGGCATTGTAGCAACAAACGATGAAGCGATCGCCGAGCAACTCAAGTTCCTCCAAAACGCCGTAGGCGCAGTGCCGGGTCCGTTTGAGTGCTGGCTGCTCCTGCGCTCTGCAAAAACGCTCGCCGTGCGCATGGAACAACATGCTGCCAACGCGATGAAGATTGCAGCGTTCTGCGAACAGCACCCATCGATCGTGCATACGCATTACCCAGGGCTTGCCTCGCACCCACAGCACGACATTGCCGCACGCCAAATGTCAGGCTTCGGTGGTATGATTTCGATCGAACTTGGATCGCGTGAAAAGGCCGTAGAAGTAACGAAGCGCCTGAAACTGTTCACGCTGGCCGAATCTCTGGGCGGCGTTGAATCACTTGTGTGTCATCCAGTGAGCATGACGCACGGCTCGATCCCGAAGGAGCAACGCGACCGACTCGGCGTAACCGAGGGATTGGTGCGCCTCTCCTGCGGAATCGAGGACGTCAATGATCTGCTTGAGGATCTCGAATCAGCGTTGCGCTGAGAAGCCCCCTTCCAACACTCGTCGTGCTTAGGCTTGCTTACGTACGCCAACAACGTTGTACCGGTTTGTCACGAATGACCAATCGGCGAATGTTGCGTTGCCCGCTGGATTACAACCTGCCCCGTGGAAGTCGCTGAATGCGGCCGACTGGTTTACCCAAACAAAGCTGTTGAAGTTGAACGACACTGGTGCGCCAGCGTTCACGATGGCGTCCTCCGCCTGTTGTGCACGCGCAGCATCGGTGCAGTACACAAGAGCACTAAGTGCCCCGTGCGCGCGGATGCTATCGGTGACTTCGCGCAGTGACTGATCGAACGATTCGGTGGCGATGACAAACGAGATCGGACCGAACCATTCCTTGGTGTAGATGTCTGCCTTCGATGTATCCGTGCGAAGAACGATTGGCGACATCGAGCGAGCTGCTTCAAATCCTGGTTGCGCGACAATTGCACTCTCGCGCACAACGCCAAGGCCGAGGCCCTGAGCTTCTGCAACACGTGCCGCTGTTGCAGGATTCTGCACTGCACCGAGTGTTGTCGGACCTGCCTTTTCGTTGAACACGAGGGCGTCGATCTTTTCGCGAAGCTTCTCAACAACCGCATCAACGCTCACGACAGTATCGCCAACCTTCATGCCGTCGCGTGCGATAAAGATGTTCTGCGGCGCTGTGCACATCTGACCAGAGTACAGCGTGAGTGAGAATGCGAGGTTGTCCATCGCACGATCAAGATCGTCGGTGGAATCAAGCACCACGCAGTTCACGCCAGCCTTTTCGGTGAAGACAATCTTACCGTGTTGCGCTGCCTCGCGCTCAACAACAGCACCGAAGTGCGGTCCACCTGTATAGTCGATCACACGCACTGCCGGATGACGCACAAGATCGAGCGTCATCGGCGCGTCGACCGTATCAACGGCGAGCTGCACTACGTTCGGGTCGAGACCAAGCTCTGTGAGCACTTCGCGTACGCGTGCAACCACCAACGCAATCGGATAGATCGCACCTGGGTGCGGCTTCACGATCACGGCATTGCCCGTGACGAGTCCGGCGAACATGCCCGGTGTGGTATTCCAGATCGGAAACGTTGAGCAGCCGATCACGAGGTTCAATCCCTTTGGCACAACGCGGAAGCTTTTGTCGATCGAGACGCTGATCTTCCCCATCGGCTTCGTCCACATCACATTCATCGCGAAGTGTGATTGAGCTGCAAGCCCCATAGCAGTAGCCTCGAGTGCACGATCAAAGGCGTGCGGACCCGATGCTTGGAAGGCCATGACGAAGCCTTGTCCGGTGGTATGCTGCGTTGCGTAGCCAATCTCAAAGAAGTCCTTCGCGCCGCGCTCAAGCGCTTCCACAAGGATTGAGGCACGATCTTCTGGCGTAAGCGATTGCCACGCTGTTTGCGCAGAAGAACCGCGAGCAATTAGCTCGTCAGTCGAGATCTTCGGATACGTAATGCCGAGTGGGAAGCCATACGGAGACGCCTCGTCACCTACCCATGCACTCTCAGCAGGCAGACGTTCGAATCGATGATTGAGCTGCTGCTGGAAGCGCGCAAGCCCCTCATCGTTAGCCGTCTCGCCGTAGATCTTGCCGCTCGGAGCTTCAGGCCAGTGAGCGTAGAATGTGCGATCAGCATTGGCCTTCATGGCCTCTGCGAGCGTGGTTGCATTTGCCGAGCGAATCTCTGCGAGCGTCATAGTGTCTCCGTTGAATGAGCCACAAAACTACGCTATGCAGGGATTACATCTCTGCGTGCTTTGCTCCAGAACCACCAAAGCGATACGAAACACCCAGACTGATGAGGTAGTCTGCAAATGCGGCATCACCAATCGTCTCGACACCTCGCTGTTCAGTGCGGATTTTGTCGATGTAGCTCTGCGTGCGGTTGCGATACACGGCAATTGGCACACTCAGGACAACAGAGAAGTCACTGTTGAAGTAACTCAGGCCTGGTTCGACCGACACGGCATATCCCGGACGACGGAAGCCTTCGCTGCCACCAATGAGGTCGGTAGACGGAATACCTTCTGCACGACCACCAGCATAGACGCTGAAGTGATCCATGAGTGTGTAGAACGCACCGATGCGCACGCCAAACTGGTCGGGTGCTGAGAACTGTGCTGTGTCTGAACGCATCGAGGCGTTCGATGTTCGAAGGAGGACGCCGTTGGTGTTCGTCACGTTTGCGAGATAGAAGAGACTTGTGACCAGCGTGATCTTATCTGAAAGGGGCTGAATACCCTGAACATCGATCGTAGCACCAATACCACCATCACCTGGCTGGATCGACTGGTCAACGACACCTTCACGTGTCTGATCCCTGTTCGGCCCCTGATTGTAGAACGTTCCCGTGTAGTCGTAGGAGCCCGTACGCGTCTTCATGCCAAGCGACACTGAATAATTGTACTCGCTCGTCATCGGATCGAACAACCAATACCCCACGCTGAAACGAATGTCGGCCAGTCCTGAAGAATACGTATGGCGACGGTCGCCTTTCCACGTACCAATGAGGTTCCCAGATGAGTCAAAGCGCGGATTACCACCATGCTCATACAACGACGAACGATCGTTGTACACGAATGGCAAGATCACTGTTGCGAACAAACGATCCGTGATGCCATAGTTGATCGACAGATCGACGAAGCTCGACTTGTTGATAACCTCTGTTCCCTGTGCTACGCGAAATGCTTCCTCATGATCGCCACGGAAGTGTCGGAACGACGTGAAGTTCCGTGCACCAAGAACGAGGTTGAACTCCCCTTGCTGCAGGTTAATCGTCGTACCCGAGTTTGTCCCGCACATGGCACCGCCACGCACGACTACGCAACCTTGGCCCCACGATTGCACTGACAGGACAGTGATGGCTGCAACAAGAGCGCCAATCTTCAAACCGAATCGAACTCGCGACATGTGGTTATCCCTCAGACAGTACGTTGTGAATGGTGACGCAGCAAACATATCCGGGCAACCATACCGCAAAAAATTATAGGAACATATGTTCCTTATATTCCGACATGGCCCATCGCATCTCCCTCACCCGACGGATCCAGGAACGGCGGCGTCTGCGTGCAGTACAGCTACGTGAACGAGGCTGGAGTACTCGGCGAATTGCAGATTCGCTGGGCGTGAGTCTGCCCGCTGTGTACCAGTGGTTTGCTGCTGCCGATCGCAACGGCGTCGACGCTCTGGCTGCTCGTGCACGCACAGGTGCGCCACGACGCATGACCGATCGACACCGGCGAATGCTGGAATTGCTACTCACCTCGCCCCCTCGCGAGCATGGCGTCGACGCACAGCTATGGGATCGTGGTCTTGTGCAACGTGCAATCAAGCGATTGTTTGATATCGACTACTCAAAACAACACTGTGGTCGCATATTGCGGGAAATACAGACGCAACATCGACGTCAGCCATTTGCACACGATGACCTGCGGAGTATGCTCTCGAAGGTCGATATTGCACGCATTCGAAAACGTCTTGGAGCTGACAATGGATCGCGAAGAACGTGAACTTCTCACACATCTTGAGTCGGCGCTGCGCACAATCGCTGCAAACGAAGATCGCATTGCACAGTCGCAAGAAATGCTCTCTGAAACGCAGCGCTTTGTAGGCGACTCACAAGCTGCACTCTCGGATCAACTGTCGAACATCGTTGGGAATCAGCAGACGATCATCACGAATCAGTCAACGATCATCGACAATCAACATGTGATCATTGGATTCTTGAAGCAACTCGTGCATGGCGACGGAGTCTAACACGCGATGAGGCTCTACTTCATCTTTGCTGCGTGCGCGATAACGCTGTGGCTCGTACTCCTCCTCACATCATCGGTGTCGCCGCTCGATGCATGGCCGGCCGCACTCACGATGATGTTTGGTTCATTCATCGCAGGCGCCAGCGCTGAAGGGGGCGGTGCAGTTGCGTTCCCTGTGTTTACGCTGCTGCTGAAGATTCCACCTGATGCAGCGCGTAACTTTTCGTTTGCCATCCAGAGCTTCGGTATGGTGTCGGCGAGCATGCTCATTATCGGACGTCGCATACCTGTTGAGCTACGCGCCGTGTTCTACCCTGCAATTGGTGGCATTGTTGGCTTGCTTGCTGGAACGTATTCGCTTGTACCACACGTCAATCCGCCACTTGCGAAGCTACTCTTCGTCTCGATCTGGCTGGCCTTCGGCATTGCGTTGTGGCAAGCAAATCGTCGCACATCAACGGTCATCGTCCAACGGTTGCCGGATGTCTTGCAGCGACGCGACATTGTGAACTTGGTGATGGTCGGTGTACTCGGTGGATTCGTGACGTCGTTGTTTGGCAACGGGATCGACCTTCTCACGTTCTGCATGCTGCGCTTGTGGTACGGCGTGGATGAAAAGATTGCCACACCAACGTCGGTGCTGTTGATGAGCATCCTCACCGTCGCTGGCACGCTACTGCATACATCGGTGTACTACGACTTCGGACAAATCGAACTCACAGCATGGCTTGCCGCCGCACCCGTCGTGCTCGTATTTGCGCCCCTTGGCGCATTCGTCATCTCGAAGTGGCCACGCCTTGCGATCGCACGCTTACTATACACCATCATCGTGGTGCAGTTTCTTGGAGCACTCTACGTGCTGGGGCTCACGCTCGAGCATGTACTCATTGCCGCAGGAACGGTCGTGCTGACGTCGGCCCTGCTGCTCACTCAGAAGCGATAGGTCACAGAACCGATTGGCAGTGGCACGTTTGATCGTGCACCGAGGACCAGACCAAGTGGGTTGAATTGCACGTCAAGCTTCCCCATCGACTTCGACTCGATATCTGGTCGGGCCAGGGCACGTCCAATAAAGAAACCACCAACCGATGAACCCCAAACTATCGGCCAGATCGCTTCCGGCGTCTTCACGATTTGAGAAATACCGATTCCGACAAGGCCCCCTGCAAGCGTGCTGAGCAGCACGGTTGTTCCATCATTCTCGCGATAGTCGAGTCCGTCGATCAATCGTGTGCCGAGATACAAGCCCCCTGCCGCACCGACCAATCCAAGACCCGTGATCACGCGACTTGAAACATCTGTTGGATTCACGGCTGAGAGGATAGCGTATGGCAGGCCAAGTCCGAGCGCGCCAGTAACGGCATAGATCGTGGCATCAGATGTTGTGATGTGCTGCGACTTGATAATCTCGTTACCAACAAGCACACCACCAGCAGCACCAAGCAAGCCGAGTCCAGAGAGTACGCGAATCGATGCATCACCATCAGTGAGGTTGCCCATGATCGTCAAGGCAGCAAGCGCTCCACCAGCAGCTCCATAAAACTCCGTGGTGTTGATCACGCCGGCCGCTCCCTCTGAAATTCCCGTATTGGTTCCGACCACATATCCTGCGATCGTCTCAGACACACCGCCCAATACCGAAAGTGCAAAGCCCGTGCGTGCGGAGAGGTTCGATCCAGAGATCAATCCGCCAAGCGCCCAACCATGCAGCGCCCCTTGAAACATACCACCAACGGCAAGCGATGCAGCACCAGCCGTGACGTTGGCATCCTGTGTGAGAATAGCCGGAACGAAGTAGCCCAAACCACCAGCAATGAGGTAGGTCGGACTTGCCGAGAATTCTCCATCAGGACTGAACACAGCCGTGATGGCCGTGCCGTAGTAGAACAGCGACCACAACGTACTGCCCCACAAGAGTGCACTTCGTCCGCTTTGGTCAAGTCCGCCCGTCTCCATCGGCGAACCTGCCGACATCTGGATACGTGCGCGGAGCGCTGCCATGTCGATCATCGAGAGCTGACGTCGCTCACGTTCGTTGCCTTGATCGGCACGACGCATGATCTCGAGCACAAACGATGAGTCGTTCATCTTGAACAGACGCGCTTCGAGGAAGGTCTCGATGGGCTCAAACCACCTGTACTCGTCATTCATCGACTTTGTCACGACGAGGATTTTGCCAGCTTCGTCGAAGGTAATCTGACGTTCGACTTGGGCATGTGCGCCATACGATGCGGCACAGAGCAACACAACTACAACAACAGAACGGAGGATGGTAGACATAGCAATCTCCATAAACGAACGAGGGCCCCTATCAGGGGCCCTCAAATCTATGCATCGTTCGTGAAGTACGAGCTTACAGAACTGCCGATACCGGAGCGTAGTCCATACCGAATGCTTCTGCAACTGCTTCGTACACGATCTTGCCTTCGACGACGTTCAGACCGTACTCGAGTTCCTTATTCGCCTTGCATGCGTTCTTCCAACCGTGGTTGGCAAGCTGCACTGCGTATGGAAGCGTTGCGTTCGTGAGTGCGATAGCCGATGTGTACGGCACAGCGCCAGGCATGTTAGCAACACCGTAGTGCACAACTCCGTCGACCACGTACGTTGGGTCTGCGTGTGTTGTTGGCTTACATGTCTCTACGCAACCGCCTTGGTCAACCGACACGTCGACAATCACAGAACCTTCCTTCATCGTCTTGAGCATGTCGCGTGTGATCAGGTGTGGTGCCTTTGCACCAACGATCAACACACCACCGATCACGAGATCGGCATCCTTGACTGCTTCACGGATGTTCGACTTTGTTGACATCTGTGTGATCACGTTCTTCGGCATCACATCATCGAGGTAGCGCAGACGGTACAGGTTGTTGTCGAAGATGGTCACGCGAGCACCAAAGCCCGCTGCGATCTTCGCTGCGTTTGTACCGACAACACCGCCACCGAGGACGATCACGTTCGCTGGCTTTGTACCAGGTACACCGCCGAGCAACACACCACGTCCACCCATTGGGTGCTCGAGGTACTTCGCGCCTTCTTGCGGAGCCATACGGCCTGCAACTTCCGACATCGGAATCAGGAGCGGGAGCGATCCGTCTGACTTCTGCACTGTTTCGTACGCGATACACGTTGCGCCGCTCTTCACCATTGCTTCGGTGAGTTCGCGTGATGCAGCAAAATGGAAGTACGTGAACAGTGTCTGACCCTTGCGGATGAGATTGTACTCAGGTGCGATTGGCTCCTTGACCTTCATGATCATGTCGGCCTGAGCATACACCTCAGCAGCTGTATCGATGATCTTCGCACCAGCTGCGATGTAGTCATCATTCGTGAATCCACAACCAACACCACAGTTGGTCTCAACGATCACATCGTGGCCGTGCTGACGGAGGGTTTCAACTCCACCAGGCGTGAGAGCAACACGCTTCTCACTCGGCTTGATCTCCTTTGGTACGCCGATCAACATATACGTCTGTCCTTTGTTGGATTGAAGTGAATCAAGACCGCAAAGATAGGGAGCATTCCCGTGCCCACGGATGCAATCCCTAGGGGCGCCGCCAGACCGGGAGCAGGACCAGTACCAGCGTTCCGCCGAGCATCAGATACCCTGCGAGTTCGGCGCCCAGGAGTGCTACAAGCTCATGAAGGGGGCGAATCACCCACCACGGGTCCACGTGGACGGTGCCTGCAAGCCCCGTAACAGCATCTCGCGGACCAAATGCGTGGATCGGCATCATCGCCGCCATGATTGCCAGCGCAAGACCAGCGCCCACCACAAGCGGCACATGCTGACGCTCCCGCCAGAGCGCATAGGCCAGCCACACCGACGCCACGCCAAGCAGAATGTGCACGAAGTACGTCCGTGCGAGCATGGGCTCGCCAGGCACGATGCCCAGCACAGCCACGAGCGCATCGCCGAGTGGCGCTTCCAACAGCTCGTGTCCGACAATCCGCAGACTCACTTCGGCATAGATATCATCAGGCAAGATGCGCCCAGTCCATGCCGCGGCGAGCGCGACAACAAGCATCCCGATCGACATCACCCAGGTCGATGCAGCGTGCTGGTACTCGCGCGCAACGGCCGACAACACAACAACGATGCAGGCCAGCACCACCAGCCATCCCGCGAGCGTGTGATGCATAGCGCGTGCAATTGCACCACCCGACGCATTAGCGATGTGCACCTGCACACTAGCTGCGGCAGCACTTGGCACAAGCTCACCAGAGCGCGCCGGCACAAGGCTTGGCGTTGACGGCGTTCCGACAGTGTCGCTAAAGGGTCCAACACGCTCCACGCGCTCGCCCATCAGCATCGTCGTTGGACGTCCGTCGGGTGTTGCTGCAGGCAGTCGCGACGGTTCATAGAGCAAGCCCAGTAGGAGCCCCGTGACCAGCTCGATGCCAACAATCATTGCGAGCACGCCAAGACACATCCGACGTGCAGTGTCGATCCATGTGGTCTGCTGCATTAGGTGTGCTCCTGATGGATGCGCACATAGAGGTTACCATCAACAACACGCGCTTCATGTGTTGGAAGGGGGCGCACTGGGGGCGCATTAAGCACGTTGCCCTCGAGATCGAATGCTCCTCCATGACACGCACAGCGGATGCGATTCGATGGCAGGTGCACCTCGAGTGGACACCGAGCGTGGGTACATGTAAGGTCGAGCACGCGCACGTCGTTGCCTCGACGAGCAATCAGCACGCGCGTTCCAGCGATCGTGATTTCCTTACGTGCTCCGTCGGCAACGATGCCATCGAGTGGTCCAAGATCGTGGGCATGACTCGATGCGTCGGCTGTAGGCGCAAGAAATCGTCGAAGTGCTACCGCACCTGTCCACGATGCCAGCAACGCACCAATGCTCACAAGCATCGTGCGTCGGGATGTTCTCGCTACTTTTGTTGAATTCTGTTGCATGATTCTCGAGTACTCAATGCCCGTCCCGCTTCTTGACCTCAAATTACAGTATCACACGCTCAAGCACGAAATCGACGCCGCACTGATTCGCGTCGCAGAGTCGCAAGTGAGCATTCTGGGACCCGAAGTAGACGCATTGGAGCGCGAGCTCGAGGCATATCTCGGCGTCAAGCACGCCATCGGCGTATCGAGCGGTACCGATGCTCTGCTGATGGCCATGATGGCCTATAACATCGGTCCGGGCGACGAAGTGATCATCCCAACGTTTTCGTTCTTCGCGACGGCTGGCTGCGTTGCGCGCGTTGGTGCTACGCCGGTGCTGGTAGACGTTGATCACGTCAGCTACAACATCGACCCTGAAGCAGTGCGTAAGGCGATCACGCCACGCACAAAGGCCATCATCCCGGTACACTTGTTTGGTCAGGCCGCCGACATCGATGCCATCATGGCGATTGCGGCAGAGCACAACATCCCTGTGATCGAGGACGCCGCACAAGCAATCGGTACACAAACCGCTGATGGACGTCGCGTTGGATCAATCGGACACATTGGATGTTTTTCGTTCTACCCAACGAAGAACTTGGGCGCATTTGGCGACGGTGGACTTGTCACGACGAACAGCGACGAGCTGAACGTGCGTCTGCGTCAGATCCGCAATCACGGCATGGAGCCACGCTACTACCACAAGATCATGGGTGGCAACTTCCGTCTCGATGCAATTCAAGGCGCGGTACTTCGAGTAAAGCTCCCCCACCTTGCATCGTGGCACGCCGCGCGCCGTCGCAACGCCGACATCTACACACGTCTCTTCATCGAGGCCGGACTCAGCCAAGCTCCCGGTCACACACAATTCGACGAACACAATCGCATCCTGCTCCCAGCAGTGATGCATCCTGGTACTGCACCCGACGTGCACATCTTCAACCAATACACCATTCGCTCGGCACATCGTGATGCACTGCGTGCGCACCTCCAAGCGGCTGGCATTGGTTCGGAGGTGTACTACCCTGTGCCGTTCCACCGTCAGGAGTGCTTCGCACAGCACGGCTTTAACGATGCCGACTACCCCGTGTCGAACTGTCTTGCGGCTACGGTACTGTCGCTCCCCATCTTCCCGGAGCTCAACGAAGAGCAGCTCCGCGAAGTGGTCGCAACAATTGCTGCATTCGAGCGTACACATGCCGCCTCGCCATCGGAATGTCCCGACTGTGCCGAGTGCGGAACGCTTGTCTAACTACCGTTGTTGGAGGACGCGATGGATCCTCAAAATCCCACATCGTTTACGTACCAGTTCAACATGGGTCCGAAGCGGAACTCCGCAGGACCAATCGTGTTTGGACTGATCTTCATTGTCCTCGGTATCGGACTCCTGCTCGACACCGCGCGTGTGATCGACCTCGACGTATGGGGCATCCTCCACACGTGGTGGCCGTCGATCCTTGCGATCTGGGCTCTGGCCCGCGTTGCAACGCGCAATGGTTCGTTCCTCGGCAACACGATCCTCTTCGCGGTTGGCGTGCTTCTGCAGCTCAGCTCGCTCGACATCATCGATGGATTTTGGAGTGCGTTCTGGCCGATCGTATTCATCCTGAGTGGACTCTCCCTGCTGCGCGGTACAATGCGTCGCGCACGCTCATCATCAGCGTCACCTACGAACGAGCGCGGCGAAGGACTCCCGTACGAGAACGACTACCTTGAATCATCAGCACTGATGGGTGGCTCGAGCACGCGCGTCATCAGCAAGCAGTTCAAGGGTGGTTCGATTTCATCGATCATGGGTGGACTCGAGATCGACCTCCGCAGTGCGGAGATCGACGGCAACCTCGCCGTTCTCGAAGCAACATGCGTGATGGGTGGCATCGAGATTCGTGTGCCGCCACATTGGAACGTCACCGTTAAGGGCACACCTATTCTGGGTGGTATCGACGACGAAACGCGGAAGTATCGCGATGAGAACGTCATCGGCCCAACACTCATCATCGACGCAACCGTGGTCCTTGGTGGAATTGAGATCAAATCATGAGCATTCGTCCGGAGCGCGTCCGCATTCTCACCCCTGAACGCCCAGAACCCCAAGGTTCGGGTCCGGTGGTCTACTGGGTTAATCGCGATCGACGCCTCCGCGACAATTGGGCGCTGCTCTACGCACAAGAGATCGCCATCGCACGACGTGTTCCGTTGCACGTTGTGTTCTGCCTGGTTCCAGAGTTTCTCGGTGCAACGCTACGTCAGTACGACTTCATGCTGCGCGGACTCGAAGAATTCGAGCGCGATTGCACATCGCACAACATCGCCTTCACGATGTTGCTCGGCGATCCGCGCGAGCAGATTCCCGCGTACTGTGCAACGCATACGCCGTCGCTCCTCGTCACAGACTTCGAGCCCCTTCGCATCAAGACGCAATGGGTTGATGCGGTGTGTGCTGCGACGTCGGTTGCTGTGCATCAAGTGGATGCGCACAACGTGATCCCCGCATGGCATTGCTCACCCAAGCTCGAGTTTGCAGCGTACACGATTCGTCCGAAGATCAAGCGACTGTTGCCAACGTTCCTCGAGGAATTTCCAGCAGTTGAGCGTCACCCATTCCCACCTGCTGCCATGCCGCAGCCGACGGATTGGAATCACGTTCGATCAACGCTGCGCGTCGACACATCCATTGCACCTGTCGCATGGCTTACGCCGGGCGAGCAGCACGGGCGTGCACTGCTTGATGCGTTTACATCACACATTGAACGCTACCAGGATCGTAACGATCCCACAAAGCCGGGTCAGTCGAACTTGTCGCCATACTTCCACTTCGGACAGCTTGCGCCGCAGCGTGCAGCGCTCGAGGTGAATCGTCTTGCACGCACCGGCACCGAAGACTGTCCGGTGGAGTCCTATCTCGAAGAGCTTATCGTGCGTCGTGAGCTCTCCGACAATTTCACGTTCTACAATCCGAACTACGATTCATTCGAAGGCTTTGCCGCATGGGCACAGGCAACGCTCAACGAGCATCGCAACGATCCACGTCAGTACGTGTATACCTTCGAGCAATGGCAGCAGGCCGCAACACACGATGAGCTCTGGAATGCCGCGCAGCGCGAGCTATTGTCTACCGGCAAACTGCATGGCTACATGCGCATGTACTGGGCGAAGAAGATCCTCGAATGGAGTGCATCACCAGAAGAATCGCTTGCCATCGGCATTGCGCTCAACGACACGTATGCGCTTGACGGACGTGATCCGAACGGATACGTTGGCGTAGCATGGAGCATAGGGGGCGTGCACGATCGCGCCTGGTTTGAACGTCCCGTCTACGGCAAGATTCGCTACATGAATGCCAACGGATGCGCAAAGAAGTTCGACGTTAAGGCCTACATTCGCAGATATGCAGAATCAACGTTGTTCTAAGTTTCTCCTCGTCATCGCACTCCTCATCGGATGCGTTGGCGCATCGGCACAGCTCCTCAAGCCATACGATCTCAAGCTTGGTCGCAAGATCAAGGAGTATGATCAGTACCTCCTCAACGCGCGCGCAGTAACGCGCAACGAGACCAAGGTCTACATCGAGGACGTCCAGCGCGGCGACTCTGTCGACTACCGCGAAGTCGTTCTTTCGGCGCAGTGCAACGTGGTCAGCGTCACGGTCAACGGACAGGAGAAGGAAAAGAATCTCGTCATCCGCGACTTCCGCAAGCTCACGCTTACAGACACCATTGATGTGCTTCCAACAGGCACCAAGGTGCGATGCTGGTTCTCTGATTCTGGCAGCGTGTTCACGGTCAACAATGCACCCGTCAGCGACGACGTCCAAGCCCTGCTCAGTGAAGTTGTCAAAAGTGAAGGGGGCACGGAAACCAGCAAGTTGATGGACCCTGCGAAGGCCGTTGCGCTAGGCGCGACGTGGAAGATGAACATCCCCGCCTTCCGCAAGGTGCTTGGTCCGATACTCTCCGGCGCAATGAAGAAACTCACCGGCACGGTCACCTTTGCATCGATCGATTCATCAGGATCTCTGCCAACAGCAACCATCACGGCGCGGGCCGAAGCACCGACGTTCACGTTGCGCTTTGGCGAGATGCCATCGAAGTCGACTTTCGTTGCTGACATCTCGCTCACGGTACCGCTCGACAATCGCTACCCTGCCGAAGCGCTCTCCACGAGCAGCCGACAAACAGTGAGTATGTCGCAGGGCAATGCGCGCATGGATATGATCGTCGCATCATCGCGTAGCGCACAATTCCTCCGATGAGTCAGGAGCAATCTGCAACGCTGCACACCCGAGCACTCCTCGCGCTTACGTTGTGTGCAATCCTTTGGAGCACCGGTGGGTTCTTCATCAAGAGCATACCGCTCGATGCACTCACGATTGCCGGCGCACGTAGTGCCATTGCTGCGCTCGTCATCTTTGCATGGAACCGTCGTGTTGCGCCCACATGGTCGCGCGCGCAGATCGGCAGCATCGTCTCCTACGCACTCACCGTCATCCTCTTCGTCTCTGCCACCAAACTCACGACGGCTGCGAATGCCATCTTCCTCCAGTACACCGCACCTGTGTGGGTAAGTCTGCTCAGTTGGCTCGTTGCGCGCGAGCGCATCTCGCGGATCGACATCATCTCCGTGTGTGCTGTGGTGCTTGGCATGGGCGTGTTCTTCCTCGACTCGCTTGAGGGCGGCACGATCGTTGGCGACGCTGTTGCCATCGCCAGTGGCGTTGCGTTTGCCGGTGTAGCGCTCTTCATGCGTGCGCAGCGAGGCGAATCGACGATGGAGAGTATCCTCTTCGGCAACATCCTCACTGCGCTCGTCTGCATCCCCTTCATCACGCCCTTCGCCCCAGAGCCATCGGTCATGGTCAACCTTGTCTTGCTCGGTGTGGTGCAACTCGGCATCTCCTACATCCTGTATGCATGGGCCATGCGCTACGTCACGGCGCTCGAAGCCGTGCTCATTACCGTGATTGAGCCCCTGTTGAACCCTATCTGGGTTGGCCTTGGGCATGGCGAAGTACCCTCGCAGACAGCAATTGTTGGGGGCATCATCGTTGTCGGAGCCGTTGTGACGCGTAATTTGCTGCATGCCAGAAGCATTCAACGAACAGCGCATCGCTGACATCATCGGCGAATCGATTGCAACAAAGCAACGTCTTGCAGAAACCTGTGCGGCGGACATCGCTGCGTGTGGTGCAGTACTTGCGGCGTGTGCTGCTGCGAACAAGCGCATCTTCTTCTGTGGCAATGGCGGCAGTGCTGCTGATAGTCAGCATCTCGCAGCCGAACTTGTTGTCCGCTTGCGCAGCGGCGTCGAACGTCGGGCCATAGCAGCGCTTGCACTCACGGTCGACACCAGCGTGCTCACGGCAGGCGGCAACGACTACGGATTCGACAACGTCTTCGCACGTCAGGTCGAAGCCTTCGGTCAACCCGGGGATGTCCTGGTAGCCATCAGCACCAGCGGAACGTCATCCAACATTGTCCGTGCGGTCGAACAAGCCACCACGCAGGGCGTAACCACCATTGGTCTGCTCGGCGGCAGCGGCGGAACACTCCGTGCGTTGTGTCACCATTCGGTCGTCGTGCCATCCACCGTCACGGCCCGCATTCAGGAGTCGCACATCCTGATTGGCCACATCTGGTGCGAAATGATCGAAGAAGCTGTAGCGCCGGAGTTGTTTTA
>CAYSMF010000027.1:0-13677 GCA_964432155.1 uncultured Melioribacter sp.
CACTGCGCTTTATGGACGACACATGTCAGCGCACGTGGTCGATAGAAATCGTTGGCACACGCGGAGACATCGTCAAGACGCCAACAGCGCCTGGACCAGAGTTTGCAACTGCGTTGATGTGCGGAAATTCCGCAGATACGCTTGCCAGTGCGATCTCGATCACAAACTCCACAGCAGTTGCTGCGCAGATTCGCACGGCAACAACAACTCGAGGCTTTACTGTTGCTATTCCGTCGGCATCAATGACGATCGGTGCACAGGCAACACGCGTAGTGCCAGTATCTGTGATCGGTGCATTCCCACAGGGATTCACTGACGACACGCTGAAGGTGGTGGTGCGCTCGCTCGGCTGCGAGCGTACGTTTGCCTATCCCGTTGTGTATGGCGCAGACGGGTTGCGCGTAACAACGGTGAAGGACATCGATTTCGGCGAAGTGCAATACAATGGTCCGTCGGATCATGCCATCGACTACGATGTTACTCCCGAGTCGGAGGCTCTTACGGAGGCCTATGTGATGGATCTCTCCGTCACGGGTCCGTTCACGACCACGATGCGCAAGGGAATGCGGCTGCCGGTAAAGCAAGCCACAACATTTACCGCACGCTTTAACACCCGCGAACGTCCGGAGGGCGAGCATCTGGGAGCCATCGAGTTCCGTCTGGACAATTGTACCGACGTCACACGTATCCCTTTGCGTGCGAAGAGCACAACGGTCGGTGTTGATGATGAGCAAGCACTCGCGGCGATCCCGCAGGTGTTCACGACAGCTGGTCGCATCATCGTCGACCCATCACGGTTTCTACGTGCAATGGTGTACGACCTGCGTGGTGAGCGTGTAGCAACCGTCCAGCTGCAGCAGGGATCACGGACGTCGATCGAGGGTGTTGCTCCGGGCATGTATGCTGTTGTGCTCATGCGCGAGGACGACGTTGTGCATGTCGCCACGGTGATTGTCAGTAGAAACTAAACCCTGCTCCGAGGCGAAGATCGTAGGGTGAGTTCTGCGTAACAGCAACACTCAGGTTGAACTCGAGTCCGACAAGAAATGATAGCGGCTTCGACAGCATTGTCACGTCGACAAAGACGGGGAACTGCACGCCGCTACCCGTAAACGACTCGTGCCGAATGTAGGGTCCGCTCGCAACACCAACGCGAAGTCCGTCAACAATTTGTACTCCCAGGCCCCCTTTCACGAGAGCAAACCAGCGATCGCGCGAAAGGCCAAATGCTGCACTCAGCGTTGGCACGAGAGCAAGTGATGATTCGTATCCGGCCTCGCGTGCGCGTGGCACGGGTGAGAACCGCAGCGGAAGAACGGTTCCGACGGATGCTTCGAAGAGACCACCGATGGAACGTCCTTGCGTGAGTGCTGCAAGCGAGAGTTGTCCGTACGGACCCCAGATTGAGCGGCGTAAGAATCGTGCTTGCTCGTAGAGATCGTTGTTCAGTGTGATCGGCGCATCACGAAAGGCATCCGCGTAGAGCATTGCGCTATCCGGACGACGTCGAGCAACGCGATGCATGTCGGCAACATGATCGTCGTACGTGCGCTCGGAGCTGATCTCGCGCTGCAGCGCTGTGGCGCCACGCAGCACCTTGGCTACCTGGTCATCAGTGAAATGTCCGTCGCCAAAGAGAATTGCATTGTCACCATAGCGCTCGAACCAGAAGCGAATCCCCTTGATGCGATAGTACTCACGGCAACCTTCTTGCTCGAGCGATGTGTCCTCGATGCCAAGCAAGAGCGCGCTCTCGTGTGCTTCACGACAGTCGCGAATGTGATGGTCACTTGCGAACATGTCCTGGAAGTAATGATCGGCAAACGCAGCAGTAACGAGGAACAACCGCACGTACCGCGCAGCAACATCTCGATCGGCAAACAACTCGCTGTAAAGACGCAGTCCATGTGCGCGTGCATCGAGCAGTGCGAACACGGCTGGCGCAGTGAGATAGCCCGGGATCATTGCCGGCAGCGTCCAATCGGCCGTATCAATGCGATGCGAAAACGCCAGACGATCATCAGCATCAATCCGCACAGGTAACATTTCGCGCATCAACGTTAGGTCGATCACATGCAGCTGTTTTGCATACGACGTTGTTGGGCGCACGCGATGATCCATCGTCTCCAGCGGATGATCATCTCCGCGATACGAGCGCAGCGCACGGAGTTGCTGCAGCAGTGTGTCGGACACCACGATACGATTCGATGAGGATGCGAGGATGCCGTTCTGCAGCTCACGGAGCGTTTCGAGCATCACGCGACCGCGAATCGACGGCACGGCGCAGAGATCGCCATAGGTAAGAATCAGATCGTCGCCATTCGGCTGCGCAATGCGCAGGATAACCGTATCGATGTTGTAGTAGGCAAGCTGACGCCGGAGCTCTGGACTCTTGCGGACGGCTTGATCGAATGCCTCGGTGCCTATTCGGCGATGCTCAGGGGGCGTACCGGCAATAGCCAGATGCGCGAGCAGGGCAAGGATGGTGGTGATAAGGATGCCGCGCATGCCGTGCTAGAAGTACCCAACGATGCCAACATGCAGCGCAAGTGACGTTTTCGGATAGGAGAGAGAGAAGTTGTCGTACATCTGGTTGTCGAATGCATCGTAGCCGATGAGCACAGTGCCAGCTCCCGTGTTGAATGTTGATAGACGAGTGATCAGAGATGCTTCGCCACGCACATGCCATGTCTTGGATAACGCATACTCAACGCCCCCTGCTGCCGATATCGCAAAGCTCCGACGACCATTTGCTTGCACTGACTGATTCTCCTCATAAAACGGCCACTCCACATCTGCGATGATCGACGATCCATTTACTTGGAATCGTCGTGAGCGAAGAATCTGATACATAGCACCAACCGATGCATATGGAATGATAGCTGCATTGCGTGGTGAAAAGCCGTAGCGAATCTGGAGGGGCAGCTCTGCATACGAGATCGATGACGACTGGTAACTCGTCTGATAGACATCGATGCCGTTGTTGATGTACGCGCCAGATTCACTACGGGTGAGCTCCTGCGAACCTAGGCCTGGCGCAATCTCGATCGAGAGTCGATCACTCACGAACATTCCTGCCCAAGCTCCACCGAGTACGCCGGTGCTCGAGCTACTCGACTGTGTAATCGGCACGTCGAATCCCATACGTGGGCCAACGTATACCGACGCGCAGCTTGTGAGGAGAAGCAGCGCGACTACGCAACAAATCACATGGAGCTTCATTGCCGGAAAATAGGCATTGGGAAGGGCATGTGTTAATTTGCGAATAATAGCTCACCACATATCTGTACCGATGGGGGGAACCATCATGAAGACGATCCTTGTAGTCATTGCAAGCCTGCTGTGCGTTGTTGGCGCAACAGCTCAAACACTTCCATCGTATGTGTCGCCACAGGGCTTGATTGGATGGTGGCCGCTCGATGTTAACGCTGCTGACAGCAGTGGTAACGAGCTTGATGGCGAGGTCTTCGGTGCGACACGCACTGTTGGTCGTACTGGTACACCCGATTCGGCCTATGACTTCGGTGTGACAGGCATTACGCTTGGCGCTCGTCATCACGAGATTGCCATCCCGTATGATGCGTTGCTCAACACGTCGAACCTGACCGTTGCCGTGTGGGTAAAGCCGCGCACGCTGTTCTGGCAGGGCAACCCTGCTCAAACAAGCACGTTGATGGCACGCATGCAAAACGATGATCAGCCACAGTCTGGTGCTGCATGGTCGATTGATTACAATTTCACGAGCGTCACGGTAACACTCTCGGATGCAGCGAACACGCGTGTGACTGCGATCGACAACAATCGATTGCTCGTCAATGGTTGGAATCATGTTGCGTTCACCTACGACGGCGCTACACTCCGACTCTACATCAATGGCGTTCTACGTGCCGTCACTGCTACGACGCTTGCCCTGAACACGACAAGTGCCTCGGGCATTTCGATCGGCGAACTTGCTTCGTCGACAGGGTACTGGAACCATGTCAATGGTGTGATCGATGAGATTGGCATGTGGGGTCGCGCCCTCACCCCTGCGGAAATCACCAACCTCGTAACAGGATGTGCCGTTGCGGTGACAAAGCAGCCATCGAACGTGCGCACGACGATTGGTGCTACAGCGAGCTTTGTGTGTGCTTCATCGGTACCAGACGTTGTGTACCAGTGGCAGCGGATGACACCGCAAGGCGCAGTAGCGCTTGCGAATGGCGGACAGTTCACGGGCGTCGACACAGAGACGTTGCGTGTTGCGTCACTCACCATGGACAACGATGGTGCTCAGTACCGTTGCGTGATTTCGCGCGGCACATGTATCGACTCTACGCGTGTCGTAACGCTGAATGTCTGCGGCTCAATTAGCCGTCAACCAGATGCGCGTCAAGTACGCATCGGAGAGTCTGCCGCATTTACATGCGAGAGCTCAGACAATCGTGCGGGATACCAGTGGCAGATTCGTCGCGATTCGGTGTTCGCAAACCTCGAGCACGCCGATGCAACATCGTCGACGCTTACACTTACATCGGTGACAATGGAGAGCAACGCAACAGCGTACCGCTGCATTGTCACGTCAGGCACGTGCGTTGATACATCGCGCAGCGTACTTCTGAACGTTTGCGGTGAGATCATTACGCAGCCAGGAGACATCACAGCACGCACGGGCGACACTGTGCAGTTGACTGTTGGAAGCACAGATACATCAGCGACCTACCAATGGGAAGTGTCGTTTGGCGAAGGCTTCTGGTTCCCGGCAACGGTCCGCCCATTCCGTGGTGGAACAACGTCAACACTCACGCACGACAGTGTCACTGTCAGTGACGAGGGTGTACTGTATCGCTGTATTGTCCGCTCTGGCTCGTGTGTTGATACGATTGCCGTTGTGCGACTCGCTGTGTGCGGCCGCATTGCAGCGCAGCCCGAATCAGTGTACGGTGCAGAGGCGAAGGACATTACCTTCACAACCGCATCGTCGGATCCACGCGCGTTGTTCCAATGGCAGATTGGTACAGAGCTTGGCTTTGTAAATCTTCCGGCAGACGTGCGCTATAAGGGGGCTCGCACAGCAACACTGACAATCTCGCCAGTCGTTCGCGCTGATCACGAGTCGCGCTATCGTTGCGTTGTGATTTCGAGTCTCTGTGCCGATACAACAGAGGTTGCTGAACTGTATGTCTGCGGTGAGCGTCCAATCGCACCGCGTACGCAGATTGTGAATGTCGATACGGTTGCACGATTTGTCACCGGCACGACCGATGCGACAGCGACATATCAATGGCAGATGAATACTGGATCGGGTTTCCGTTCGATCTCGGATAACGACGTATTCTCGGGTACCAATAACGATACGCTCGAAGTACGGACGCCGACGACGGAGCTCAACGGTGCACAGTTCCGTTGCCGCATCACGAGTAACGTCTGTGTGTTCGCTTCATCGACAGCATCGCTCTATGTCTGTGGCGAGATCAAGCGTCAGCCAGCAGATCAGCGCGCAGCGCTCCGTAACGAAGCTCGCTTTAGTGTTGCAATGTCCGACCGCGCTGCAACGTATCAGTGGCAGATCGCTGCAGGGGGCGCATTCGTAGACCTGCAAGATGGACGTCGCTACCGTGGTACAACAACTGCAGAGCTTGTAATCGTCAGCGCACGACTTGATGATGATAACACGCAGTATCGCTGTCTAATCAAGACCGGTGAGTGTCGCGAGGAGACACGCATTGCTACGCTGCGCGTAGGCGAGACAAGTGTTGAGGATGACGCACAACATCTCTCCATCGCGCCAAACCCTGTGCGTGAAGATGTGGTGCTCGGCGTACCAGACACGATGCTTGGTGCGACGTATACCATTACGTCAAGCCTTGGCACAGTGGTTCGCACTGGTCAGATCGATGCTCTGCAGATGCGCATCAACGTCCAAGAGTTGGCCGCGGGCGCATACGTGCTGCACATCACGGGTGCTGGTTCTGCGACTGCGATGATCGTGAAGCAGTAAGCGACGAGAGCAGAAGCGCGAGAACGACCACAACGAGGGTGCCGATAACGTTGAGCCATAGGAAGCTCACAACGTTGAGTGCCCAGCATGCGATAACGACGGCTTCCGCGGTGACGGCACTCCAAAATGTCACGGGTCCGTTTGCGCGCTTGATGAGGAATGCCACAAGAAAGATACCGAGGATCGGACCGTAGAACAGACTACCGAGGATGTTCACAGCTTCGATCAACGAGCCCATCTGTGTGGCAAGCATGCTCATGATGATGCCAAACACGGCCCACATCAGCGTGTGCCATCGGGCTGCGCGAATGTCGCTGGAGGTGTTGGTGATGCCTCGCAGGTCGACAACACTCGCCGTTGCGAGTGAGTGGAACCCTGCCGAGATGCTGCCCCACGACGCCATGATGACCACGGCAAAGATGAGTCCGATGAGACCCGCTGGAAGCATCGTTCGAACGTAGTACAAGAAGATGTAGTTCGTGTCGTTTGACTCGAGGATGCCGGTCGAACGCACAAATGTGCGATACTGTGCCCGCAGTCGCGTCGTGCTGTCGTATGCAGCGCGATAGGCTACGTCTGCCCCCGCTGTATTCTGCAGCGCGTCCTGTGCTGTTTGCTGCAGCACAACGTTTGCCGCATCCCATTTACGATAAAGAGCATTCGCCGTTGCGCTATCAGCGCGCGTGGCACGTTCAGCAACGGCAGTGTTGAAGAAGATCGGACTCGGTGCCACGCTATAGAGGCCAACAAGAAGGGCGCCAATCAACAAAATGCCGTACTGCATCGGGATCTTCACAATGCCATTGACGAGCAAGCCGATGCGACTCTCGCGAATGTTCTTGCCCGTAATGAAGCGTCCGACCTGACTCTGATCCGTGCCGAAGTAGGAGAGTGCGAGGAAGAACCCGCCAATCACGCCACTCCAGATGTTGTACTTGTCGTGCAGGTCGAAGGTGGTGGTGATCACGTTCATCTTACCTGCGAGTTCACTCAGATGTAGTGCATCAGACATCGTCATGCCCAGCGGCAACCCTTGCACAAGGTAGATGCCTGCAGCAAGTATCGATGTGAGAATAATGCCGAACATCAACGTCTGTGTGTGCGCTACCGATCGTGCACCACCCGAGAGCGTGTACACGAGCAGCAGTCCACCGACGACCACATTCGTTGCGTAGATGTTCCAGTCGAGAAGCGTTGCAACGATGATGCTCGGAGCGTAGATACTGATCCCAGTGCTTAGTCCGCGCGACAGCAAGAACAGCACGCTTGTCGCTAACCGTGTGCGACGATCAAATCGTTCTTCGAGAAACTCATACGCTGTGTAGACGTTCAGGCGGCGGAACATCGGAATGAACAGTACGCTGATGACGATCATCGCCAGGGGCAGACCGAAGTAGTACTGCACAAAGCGCATGCCGTCGGTAAAGGCTTGTCCAGGCGCAGAGAGGAACGTGATCGCGCTCGCCTGTGTGGCCATTACACCAAGCAGCACAGCGTACCACGGCATGGCTTGTCCGGCACGCAGGTAATCGTCAGCCGTTGCGCTGCCACGTCCACGCCATACACCGTAGAGGACGATGCCGAGCAACGTCGCAAGGAACACACCCCAGTCGAGGGTGCTCATTTTCCAACGCTCAACATGTTGGCGAGCAGACGCATACCGCCAGGTACGCCGGCAGGGATCTGTCGGAACAGCGATAGAGCGCAGTACACGTAATGACCCTTGCCATAGCGTGCGTAGAGGAGTGAACCACTATGCGGTGGCTCGTTCGTGTCGTGCATTGACAATGGTGCATCGTAGCGTGCATCAGCTTCGGGGAAGTAAAGTCCGCGCTCTTGCACCCAACCGTCGAAGTCGCGCGCTGTGATTGCGTTCGGCGTCGACAACAGCGGATGCCCTGGGGTACGAACCGTCACAACGGCATCTTCTTCTGTAACGCGTGAGCGGCCAAGCTTCATCGGGTACGGACCCAGCAGCGATGTCGACATATCTTGTGTTGTCATGTAGCTCATCACCAGTGTTCCACCGCGCTCCACGTAGGAGATCAACGATGGCATGATGAACTTCATGCTCTTGCGGACATTGATCGCACGAATACCAACGAGCACAGCATCGTAGTTGGCAATCAGCTCATCCGTTCGGAGGAGCTGTTCGTCGCTGATCTCATCCACTGTACAGCCGAGTGTCCGGAGGAATTCAGGCGTGTATTCACCAGCGCCAGCGACGTAGGCGATGCGCTTGGCCGTAATCGCAATTGGTTCGGCCACGATGCGCACGCGTGCGGGCTGTGTGTACTGGAGTGTCGGGAGGTGCTCGTATTGCATGGTGATCACCGTGCGGTCGTACACCACGTTGTTGATGACCAGTGCACACGTTAGTTCCGTCGAGCGACTGATAGGTGCTGCGACGGTGATGAGTGTGTCGGTATTCGCACGGATGCGAACCGACGGTAATGTGCTGAGCACCGTGGTGCCATCGCGCAGCACGAGGCTTGCACCCGCAACAGCACGGTATGCGCGCACGCGAAGCGTAACAGATGCGCTGCCGTTTGGTGCCAGCACGACGCGTGTAACTGGCTCAACGCTGACTGGTGGTACAACGCGAAGCTCTTCGATCACGTCGCCCTTGAGCGGATCGAGCTTCTTGAAACTGAGCGGAACAGATGTCGAGATCGTATCGTTGCCAAACGTGAACGACAGTCCGACGCGCAGTGACGGAGGGGTTACCGGCTCACCCAGCAGTTGCTCGCTCGTAAGGGAGAAGAGTGCGCCGGAAGGCTCGCGCGACAGCCAGTAGGGTTCAGTGACGGGCGCCTCGTAGGGAAAGCGAACTTCTGTTTCCGACCACAACGAGTCGTGAAGCAGCGTGACGTTCCTGCGGATTCGTCCCGTAGGGAAGCGAATCTCAGTGCATTGCACGGGGCGAGCAGCGCGCGCAATGATGCGCGTGGTGACGATGATGGAATCACCCGACACGATCGTTGGTTCGCCAACCGTGGCATCGGCAGTGATGCCGGCGCAGGAGAGTATGATGCGGTCGATCTCGGCGAGTTTCTGCGTGCGCCAAAACGTGTCACGTACGGATGCGATCATGCGACGCACGCGAAGCAGCGCGTCGAGCGATCGCTCAGGGTGCGTCATGTCGAACGACGCAATGATGCTATCAACCGCACGACCAATGTCGGCGCGTCCTATTCGGGTCCATGTTGTATCGACGCCGTCGAACAGACCCCGCCTTGGGGTATCACCGACGAGTGTGGCGAAGTACTCTGGTCGTACGCCGGGTGCTTGCGGTGTGCCAGCCCCCTGACTCTTGTGCAAGCTGCGGCTGATGCCTGCGAGCTCGCCATAGCCCATGCCGAGCAATGGGTCGTAGTTGCCCACTTCCAGCTTGAACATGTCTTCGCTGATGGTGCTGCGATTGCCGAATTGAAAGGCATTGAAAAGCAGACGACGGGGCTTCCACGAGGATGGGTCGCTCATGCACACGCGCATCGCTTCTTCAGCGATGATGGCTGATGCCGAGTGTTGTCCGTGGCCAGCCATTGAGTCCTTCGGGAAGCGACAGATGACCACGTCGGGACGCATCGTGTTGATGATGCGCACCATGTCGGCAACGAGTGTTGCCTTGTCCCACTGACGGAATGTTTCGTCTGGGTTTTTCGAAAATCCGAAGTCGATGGCGCGAGCAAAGAACTGCTCTGCGCCATCGAGTTCGCGTGCTTTCAGAAGTTCGTGTGTTCGAATCAATCCAAGTGGTGCGCCTTGCTCACCACCGATGATGTTTTGTCCGCCGTCGCCCCGCGTGATCGACACGTATCCTGTGCGGATATGACGTCCACGTGCGAGCCACGCCAGCAAACGTGTATTCTCGTCATCCGGATGTGCGGCAACGTAGAGAACCGACGTCAGTGAGCGCAGACGAAGGAGCTCGCCATACACAACAGGGGAGGGGAGCGGACGCAGCTGTTGCGCCATGCTTGCTGCTGTCGCAGCGACGAGCGCTACAGCAATGAACCACGAACGATGCTTCATGTACTTACTTGACAGAGTTCAGAACGTCGTTTGCGTACTTGGTATACTCGGCTTCGGCCGGCGTACCCTTGACCATCGAGATCACGGTATTCGCTGCTGTGCGAGCAACATCCTTGTTGCCAGCCTTGGCTGCGATACGTGCACGCAGCATTTGAACCCAGTATGCGGTTGGGTTCTTCTCGGCTGCGATTGTTGCGTACTTCAGTGCTGCATCGAGATTCTGATTTGTCTCGTAGTAGTACGAAGCTGCTGGGTAGTACGGGATCGTTGGGTTGTTGATCGCGCGCTCGATGTTGTCGCTCAGACGCTTTTCGTTGTTGGCCTTCACTGGGATCGACACGTGTGTGTTTTCCCAGCGGATGTCAATCGTGCATGTCGAGAACGTAATGTTCTCAATCGAGATCGTGAACGTCTCTGTCAGCGATGGGGCAACTTGGGTGCGAACCTTTGTGCGGAGGACGTCGTCCTTTGCGTCGAACAGCTTACCAGGCCATGAGCCTGTGTTCTTGTTGATGATGATCTCCCACTCACCCATGCCTGGGATCGATGCGAGTGAATACGTACCAGCCTTGATTGCTGTGCCTGCGATCTCGACGTCTTCGCCGAATGTGATCTTCGTTGCGGCATTTGCCCCCGTGCGCCATGGCTGACCAAACTGCACGAGTTCGCCGAATACCTTGCGACCGCGAGCAGATGGACGGCTGTAGGTGATTTCGATCTTCGAGGTTGAGAAGTCTTGCGACAATGTTTGCGTTGGACTCAGCGATGGGAGCTTGAGTTCCTGTGCTGATGCGGCGCTGATTGCAACGACTGTTGCGAGAAGGACGAGGAGTGTTTTCACGTCGAAGTTCCTGTGGATAATGGACAGAATCACATGAGAACAAAAATACCACCTCGTAGTTCCACGGGACGCAGGGGGTCCGTAATGTTGTGCTATGAGAATCACCATCCTTACCGCAGTTATTGCTGCGATGACCCTTTCACTGCATGCTCAATCACGTCGTGCAGACTCGTTGGCACTTGTAGATTTTTACACGGCAATGAAGGGCACCGAGTGGGTTGAGGACTCAAACTGGGTCAGTGAAGCACCGCTCGAGATGTGGCATGGAGTGACGACCTCGGAGGAGGGACGTGTGATCGGATTGCGACTTCGGTTCAACAAGGTGTCGGGCTCTCTCCCGTTCTCAATTGGACAGCTGAATTATCTCGAGGTGCTGAATCTTCAGGGAAACAGCGTGCGTGGTGAATTCCCTGTGTCCATCAACAAGCTTGTGAATCTCGTCGAGCTCAACCTCATGGGCAATGACATGAAGTGTGAGTTGCCGATTGCTCTTGGATCGTGTTTTAGTCTGCGCAAACTTCTGCTGACTGATAACCAGTTCTTCGGTGAGCTTCCGTTTAACTTCAGTGATCTCACGCGACTCGAGGTGCTGTATCTCAATGAGAATGATTTCCAGGGTCCACTCCCGTTCGACATTGGTCGCATTACGAACCTGCGCATCCTCGTACTGAGCGAGAACCGATTCTCGGGTCCACTCCCCCCGAGCATTGGATCGCTCTCGGCACTCGAAGTCTTAAGTCTCAACAACAATCTGATCACGGGGCCAATTCCAGGTACGATCGGCGGGTGCTTTGCGCTTGAGATCATTGACCTAGAGAACAACAAGATGAGTGACACGCTCACGCCGGCGATTGGCAATCTTCGCAACCTGCGCGGGATGTCGCTGTCCAAGAACTCCTTTACCGGACCTATCCCATCGTCGATCGGTGGATGCCGATCGCTCCAATCACTTAATCTCTCGTCGAATCAGTTCTCTGGAACAATTCCGGCTGAGATCGCGCAGTGTAAGAATCTTGGTCTTATCGACCTCTCGTCGAATAAGCTTGTCGGACCTCTTCCGGAGGATATCTCGACACTCAGGGGATTGCGCGTTCTGCGTCTTTCGAGCAATCCGATTGGTGGCGAACTACCTACCTGGCTTGATTCGCTTCGCAGTTTGCTGAGGCTTGAGCTTGCAGGCATTGAAGCGGTTGGTGAATTGCCGGCATCATTGGGAACACTCGACTCGCTGGAGCTGCTTGATGTAAGCAACAACGCATTTGTAGGTTCCGTGCCGGAGTCGTTCCGCGGACTCGACAGTCTTAACCGTATTGGACTGCATGAGAACCGTCTCGTCGGCGGACTCAACAACCTGCCACAGCGATCATATTGGTTGTTCTCGGTGCACTCGAATCGGTTTGATTTCGCTGATATCGTTCCGGTAATCGAGCGTGGGAATCCCCGATACGTCTATGCTCCTCAGGATTCACTTGGCGTTGCGATTGACACCCTGGTAGAAAAGGGCACGACGTATGTGATCACGGTAGAAACCGACGACATCGACACCAACGTCTACACGTGGTACAAGGATGGCGTTGTGATTCCGGACATTCGTGGACGTGACCTCGTGATCAACCCTGTGCGTCATAGCGATTCGGGTGTGTATACATGCACGGTTACAAACGTGCTTGCCCCCGATTTAACGCTCTACCGTCGTCCAGTATTGGTCCGCGTGGAACCAGACGAACCAGATGACACAACATCCGTGATGGATGATGAGCTTCGTCGCTCAATCAGTGTAACACCACAGCCTGCATCATCACACATCACTCTTCGTCGCACAACAGCAGAACCATTCCTCGTCGATGTGATCGATGTCCGTGGTGCTGTGGTTGTCCCGCAGGCATGGGTCGAAACCCCAACGTATCACGTTGGCACATCGAACCTGAGTACAGGCATGTATCTCGTACGCATCCGCACGAAGGATGCAAGCACGGCCATTCCGATTATCATCGAGTAAGGGTGTAGGCCGTTACGGCGTGACTGCAAGATCCGTTGTTGCGATGGCGATGATCTTGCCATCGATGATCACAGGCACGGAGTACGTGCGCATCCAGATTTCGCCGCCCCCTGCATCGAAGTATGGCTCAGTCCATACCGCTGCACGCTTCGCGATCGGTTCTGTAAACCAGCCCTTTGTGCGAATCTGATAGCTGGCAACGGCAAGGTCTGCGAAGGCGAGCGATGTGCCCGAGCGATACCAGTACGGACTCAGTCGCACCGATGTGTCGGCATTCACCACAGCGATTGTCGAGCCGTAGAAGTACGATGGGTGTCGTTCGAGATATGCTGCGATGCGATTGCTCACCAGTGAGTCATCCGGGAAGCTCTTCTGCAAGCTGTCGACGAATGTTGTCACGGCTGCTTCAACTTCGCGCATGCGAATCGTGTCGGGCGTAACAGGGTTCTCGCTGGAGCAGGCAACGAAGATGATGGCGACAAGGGGCAGGAGATAGCGCATGTATTGTGCTTTAAAGTGAGAACGGTGAGCTGGTCGTACGACGCCAAAGGTACGACCGTCCGCAACACGTGCTATCGTGTGTTCGTCTGAGAGTTCGCTACCCGCGCCGCCAGCGGTTGGCCACGTTGACCAGCAGAAGCATCACTGGAACTTCGATGAGGGGGCCGATTACGGCGGCAAAGGCCTGACTCGACGAGAGGCCAAAGACGGCAATAGCTACGGCGATTGCGAGCTCGAAGTTGTTCGATGCAGCGGTAAAGGCCAGTGTCGTGGTCTTCTCGGGATCGGTACCCATGCGTGTACTTAGCCACCAACTCACAC
>CAYSMF010000028.1:0-12869 GCA_964432155.1 uncultured Melioribacter sp.
CCAACGATTTCTATCGACCACGTGCGCTGACATGTGTCGTCCATAAAGCGCAGTGTGTCGAGGACAGTTACGGAGGAGTCGAGCGTAACATTCAACGGCACGTTCCGTGCCTGGCCCGGTGGGATCACAATGGGAAGTCCGGTATTGGCGATGCGCAGACGTGAAGCCAGAATCTTGGTAATGCGAACTTCATCAACACCCGTGTTGACAATGAGCGGGTTGATGGCAAAGGTTGTCTCACAGAACGCAAGCTTCGGAAGAGCAATCGCTGCTGGCGACACTTGCGCGCGAACCTGTCGCACGCGCACGTCAACGGTGGCTGTATCGGAACAACCGAGTGGGTTGGTGACGATCACCATATATGTTGTGTTAACATCCGGGCGATCGAGGAGTGATCCACCCGACTCCGACAGTCGACGTCCATTTGCAAACCAGAAGAACGTATGGGGCGACATGCTCCCCGTGATCGATGGTGTAAGGCGTACGGTATCGCCATCGCACATGCGCGACTGCGATGCCGCGAGTGTTACGTCTGGGCGCGGATTAATCGTCAGCAGCATCGAGTCGCGTCGTGTACAGCCTCGTGCGTCGGTAACCGTAACCGACAGAACACCTGTGGCTGCTGGAACGTAACTCAGCGAAGACGACGTGGTTGTTGTATCGAGTCCGCTCGCATCGCGCCAGCGATACTGCATTGGTGCAACGCCACCTGTAAACTGCGGCTGTACGCTTACAGGCAGTCCCGCGCAGCGCGTAATCGAAGCCGGCATCTGAATCGTAATCGGTGGGAAGACCGTTACAACGACGGTATCCTTGCGTTCAACGCCAATGTTATCGCGCACGGTGAGGATGTAACTCGTGGTGCCTGCTGGCGTTACCGTTGGCGTAAGCGAGGTTGGGTTACTCATACCCGTCGTCGGCGACCATGATATCGTGTACGGACCCGTGCCACCGGAGTAGCTGCCACGAATCTGGACGGAAGATCCGACACAGATTGATGTATCACCGAGCGCCGTCACCACAAGGTCTGTTGTTGTTCCAAGACATGCAGCTGCGGCGATGTAGTTCGACATCAACGGCTCGACGCGCGGACCGAAGTCGAGATCGATACTGCCATTGAGGTGGCAGTAACTCATGATCGTGCCAACGCGTGCAACACGCGTCGTAAAGCAATTGCCATCTTCAGCATACCAACAGGAGTCAATCGCAGGCGCCCATGTGCAGCTGTGGGTATGGAGTGAGCCCACATTATGACCAAGCTCGTGTGCAGTCACCTCCGTGTCCCACGCATACGTCGTGCGTGGATACGCGAACGTACTCTGGATTCCACAGATGGAATACCCCCACTGGTAGTTGCAGAGCGTATTCACGTAGGCAACACCACCAAGGTTGTTGATCCCCGTAAACAGCATCGCAACGGTGCGATTCACGCCGGCCTTGTTTGCACGGTAGTAGTCGCGGAACTGCACAAGCAAATCGCCCGTGGTTGTCCCAGGAAACGGATCCGGTGTAGTCCACAACACAAACGTGCCGATGTAGACAACAGCGCTTACGTCACGCTCGTAGAGATCGCTAACGTGAGCAATCACCGCCTCGGCGTAGTTCGTTGCTGTCGTCACGTTACTGTTGTTGTCCTGATAGAACGGCTGATCGCCCTCGAGTGCAAGATTGATCGTGCGATACGATGCCTGAGAACGCTCACCTTTGGAGGGGGCTGGAACACGCATGCTCGCAGTGTCGAGCACAGCGCAATGCCATGGCTCGGCGCGCTTCACAAATCGCATGTCGTAGAGCACAGCCGTTGGGTCGGAGTCGCTCACCACATTCATGAGATACGTCGACGACGTCGGACCGTAGTTGATGTGAATGCGTCCGTGTACTTGACGTGGGTAGACTGCTAGAACCACATTCGATGAGGGAACTCCACGCACACGTCCGCGCAACAGCACACTCATGGGTGCAGGAATCGGCATGTCGCCGTTCGGCGTCTTCGCTGTGAGCACAGAGCGCTGATCAATCACGGTAAAGCGTCGCAGTTCGAGCTCAATGGGCGTTCCGTTTGGCAACGTGAGTGGCACAACGATCAGCTCGCCGTTCGGCATCATACGCGACTGCGCAAACGCAGCTTCGTTCAGACGATAGAATGTCGCTGGATGATCGATATTGGAGGTAGCAGGTGCTTCAACACGTTGAAACAAGTCGGCTGCCAGAAGTGGTGTTGCAAGGACAACACAAGCAATGAGCAAGAGGATGCGAGACTGCATCGAGCCCTCCGTAAAATGACTGCGTGGCGAAGCAACAAACTACGAAAGTGCCCTGTTCCCGTCAGGGCAGAAGCACCCGGATTTCACGTCCTGCCACGATGCGGCGCACCTTCGCATACCGCGAGGCCAGATCCTGGGGGATGTCCTCGGGAGCCCCTTGCCAGAGGAGCTTGCCGCGCACATCGTAGATCTGTACGTAGTCAGCCTGACCGGATGGGTCGGCACCTGTAGTGACCGATGTCGGCAGATCATCCGTGCAGGGGCAGGTGGTGCCCCCTTCCGTTTGTCGTGCTCGTGCCGGGATCGGCTCACGCTGGAAGTACTCAGGCAGTGACGTGTAGGCAAAGGTCCGTGGCACCGTCGTGGTATCATTCGCGGGAGTGAGGCGCCCCTTGACACGATTGCCAATGCTGAGGAGACCCTTGCCACCCACCGTGAACAATCCCTTAATGATGGATGTGTTCGAGATAACATTACCCATGATGCACGTGCTATCAGTCCATGGCGATGAGCCCATGAACAGACCGTACTCGCGTGCGTGATTGCGAAGGATCACATTATGCCATCCATTGGCACCGTGGGAATTATCGAGGACGATGTGCGCAACGCTGTTGCCCTCTGCAAGATTCGCATAAACCCAGTTGCCGTGCCAGACAACATCCCCTGCGGCATCATTTGGAAACTCCGTCCAACGTGGATTCTGCGACGCGTTGTAGCACAAAGCATTCCCGTTCGCACCCGCTTGCAGTAGCATACTATGCCGAAGCGTCGAGAATACATTGTCAACGATACGACAATCCCCCGTTGCGAACTGGAGCACGACGCCATAGCCGCGTCCGCCCCCTCCATACCCATAACTCTCGGCGAAGTCGCACCGCGTTACGGTGCAGTGCATCGCATACTCCATGGTCACATGCGCAAAGTTGGTCTTGCGACTCAGCACACCATCAATCACTACATCACGAGCATAGGCAATGTGGATGTTCGACACTTGCTGCGCTGATGAATCACGCTGCTCAATGCTCAGACATCGAATGCGAACCTGCTCGACAGGATTGATGCGCGTGAGGTAGGCCTTGCGTGAGGTATCGACGCTCATACGCAGTGGCTGTGTGATGAAGATCGTATCACCACGCACATTCGCAACTTCAACGATCTGTCCGCTCGAGCCCCTTCCCCAATCCGAATACATCAGATCCGCATCATCAGGCACGATGCGCAACATCGCGCCTCGCTCTGGTTGAAAGCTCGTGCCGGTAATGAACGCATCACCGCGACGCAGTGGCGCGGTGATCGGCATCGCCATGCGCGTTACACCGCCATGAATGATGATTGGGTGTGCATCGTTCGGGACATCAGTAATGATGCGCGTTGTGAGCGCACCACGTCCTTGCAGTGTGATGCGCGATGGAAGTGCGATCTGCGAACGCAGGAGATAGGAGCCAGCCCCTAGACGCAGTGTTCCACCACCAGCAAGCATCGTGAGCGCACGTTGAAACGCCGCATCAGAGGGCGTCGCTCCCGTTGGATCTGCTCCGAGTGTATCGATATCGACAACCACTGACGGCTGTTCGAAGGGGCGAGCACCCGCGCGGTGCCACGGTGTAACGTAGCCGCGCCACGGCTGCGCTGCGATCGATGTGGAGAGAAGGACAAGGGCGACAATCCATCGCATCAGTATATTCTCGCATGAAACGTGACTACAAACTAACCATGTTCGATGTGATCATGCTGGTGATCAGCTTGGTGATCGGCATGGGCATCTTTCGTGCACCCGCGACGGTTGCGCTGCGTGCTGGTGATGAGACGTTGTTCTATGTGGCATGGATCCTGGGTGGCGTGTTCGCTATCGCAGGAGCGCTAACGTTTGCGGCGGCTGGACGTGCAATGCCGGTGACGGGTGCGTACTACCGCATCTTCGCTGTGGCGTATCACCCCGTGATTGCTTTCGCCATCAACATGATCATCCTCGTGTCGAATGCTGCATCAGCTGCCGGCGTGGCGATCATCGGCGCGGAATACATCACAAGCTGGTTACCAGGCATTCCAACAAGTACAACAGCAACGGCGATGATTGCCGTCCTGTACGGACTCAACCTGTTGGGTCTGCGCACGAGCACCGCTGTACAGAACGTCCTGATCGGCATCAAGGTCGCAATGCTCGTGGCGATCATCTCGGCATTGGTCTTCGTTGATGCAGCACCCGCATCAACTGCTCTTGCAGGTGTTGCGCATACAGGGGGCGTGTGGGAGTCACTTGGTCTGGCCCTCATCGCGGTGTCATTCACCTACGGTGGCTATCAAAGCACGATTAACTTCGGTGGCGAGATCAAGGACAGTGAGCGTCGCATGCCGATTGCGATTGTGCTGGGCGTGCTGATCATCACAGCCATCTATCTGCTCGCGAATGCTGCTTACGTACACGTGCTTGGCTTTGAAACACTTGCGCAGTCACAGTCGATTGCAGCGATGGTTGTTGGCAAGCTCTTCGGAGACCGTGGTGCAGACATCCTCTCGGCCGTTCTCATCATCTCGGTGTTCGGGTATGTGAATGTGGCAATGCTTTCCAACCCGCGCGTGATCAAGGCGATGAGTGACG
This sequence comes from uncultured Melioribacter sp., assembly GCA_964432155.1. Lineage (GTDB taxonomy): Bacteria > Bacteroidota > Ignavibacteria > Kapaibacteriales > Kapaibacteriaceae > UBA10438. Next base: position 4,864 of record CAYSMF010000028.1, read on the forward strand.
ACGGCGTGCTTCCACGTGCGCTTTCGTCATCACCGCGCATGCAGCACGGTGCGCTGCTGTCGTTTACGCTATTGAGCATTCTGAGCGTGTACGTTGGGAAGTCGTTCGAGACGATTCTCAACTACACGATCTTTATCGATGCAATCGGACTCGGCTTCGGTGCCGCTACTGTGTACTGGCTCAGTAAGCAACGTCTTTCCATCGTCACGCACATCGCTGCTGCTATCTTCATCGGCTCGTGTGTGTTTACGTCGATCAACATCTTCGCCTTCGACACACAAGCAGCGTATTACGGCATCGCCCTTGTAGCGGGGATCTGTCTTGTGGGATGGATTGCCTATCGCATGCGCGAGCAACCGACGTCTTAAAGCTCGTCGGCGTGATCGATGAGCCACGCAGCACGTTCAGTGATGGCAAGGCGTTCATCAGCAGACATGCCATCGATGTGACGGTACGCCATACCTACGCGTGGGTTCTTGCGGAGCGTGTCTTCGTGACGTAGGTAGAAGTTCCAGTACAGTGCATTGAACGGACACGCATCATCGCCCAGTCGTTCCTTGTGCTTGTACGCACACGTACCACATGCGTCGCTCATGCGGTGCACATACGCTGCACTTGATACATACGGCTTGGTTGCCATGAGTCCGTTATCGGCGTGCTGACTCATCCCAATGGTGTTCGGCACTTCGACCCATTCGAACGCATCGATGTACACGCCGAGGTACCACTCGTGCACACGCTGCGGCGAGCAACCCAACAACAGCGCGATATTTCCCGTGATCATCAGACGCTGGATGTGGTGTGCGTATGCAGTGTCGAGTGACGCATCAACAGCATCCTTTACGCACTGCATCTTCGTGTTGCCCGACCAATACCATTGCGGCAGATCGCGGTGATTGTCGAGCGCATTGCGTTCAACGTAGTCCGGCATCTGCGACCAATAGATGCCACGTACATACTCGCGCCACCCGAGAATCTGTCGGATGAACCCCTCTACCGCAGCAATAGGCGCTGTGCCGTCGTGATACCGTTGCTCTGCCTGACGCACCACATCGAGTGGATGGAGCATCTTCACGTTGAGGGAGAACGAGATCAACGCATGGAACAGACGTCGCGCCTTGCGCGAGATCGCATCCTGATACGTACCAAAGTGTGGCAATGCATTGTCGAGAAAGGCCGTCAGCACCGATTGTGCTTCTTCTGCGTCAAGGGGCCACCGCAGATCATCGGCATGTGGGTTACCCATCGTAGCAACACCAGCAGCTGTGATCTCGTGCCACAGCGCAGAGCAATCATGGTGCGGACGTGGATCGATGGGCTCTGCAGGCGTGCCCTTCCACGGACGTCGGTTTTCTTCGTCGTAGTTCCACGAGCCCCCTACCGGCTGCTGATCGGCATCCATTAGTACGTTGTACCGCACGCGCATCTGACGGTAGAATGTTTCCATCAGCCAGCGCTTTTTGCCCTTAAAGAGCACTGCTACATCATCGCGCTCGGATAGGAAGTGCTCCGGGGTATGGGGCGTTAGACCAAGATGTTGATCAACGCGCCATTCGTCGGGTTGCATGTGCTCCCACGATGCTGCGCCACATTCTTGCATCACCATCGCGATGTTCTCGCGGAGTGTATGCGTGTTGTCGGCATCACCAATGCGGATATAGCGCACGGCATGACCCTGTGCACGCAAGCGATCAGCGAAGCGTCGCATCGCTGCGAAGATTGCGAGTACCTTCTGTGCATGATGGAGCACGTAGTCTGTTTCACTGCGCACCTCCATCATCACGTAGGTGATTGATGGATCAACGGTGGCGAACCATGAATGCGACGGATTCAACTGATCGCCCAAGATCAATCGAACACGACGGTGCGAAGCACTCATCGAGCGCTCCATGTGCGAGTGTATGCTCCATCGGGATCATACATCTCGCGCTGCTTCTCGGCCGAGAAGCGACGTCCGCCCCGTGGATCAGCACCTGTGCCGGCGATATACTTCCAGTTACCGACGTTCGATGCGGGGTCGTAATCGATGAGCATCATCGCGAAGTATGCTTCACCTACCTGCCACGACACATTGCGCTCGTACATGCAGTAGCTCGCGACGATTTGTCGCATGCGATTCCCGAGAAAGCCCGTTGCGTTGAGTTCGCGCAATCCTGCATCAACAAAGCGATTGCCCGTTGATGCCGCTTGCATCATCTGCCACGATGCCTCGTTGTCGTATATGGCGTGTTGCTGTGTGCGATGCTCGCCCCGTGCAGCAAAGAAGTCGCGCCAGAGCAGTTCGAACCACAGCCAGTACGTACCATCATTCGCACCATAGGTCGCCTCGTACTCTGCGAGGTCGGTTGCGATGCGACGTGGTGAGATGCAGCCCCAGGCAAGCCATGGTGAAAGTTTGCTTGAGTAATCCCAACCCAGCAAGCCATTGCGTGTCTGCTTGTAGGAATCCGGCAGACGTCGCGTGCGGTATTGCAACCAATGTGCATGGGCGGCTCGCTCGCCCCCTTGTGCAATCATCTCCAGAGCAGGCACCTCAATGGTCGGGCACACCACGCCATCGGGAAGTGGTGGCAGCGATGCAGGTGCTGCGATCGGTTGCGACGTACGAACACCTGCAGCCTCGACGCGCTGTCGAAACGGCGTGTAGGTGCGTGGCATTGCAGCGACATCGAACGGCAGCGCATCTGCGTCGATCATACGTTGTGGTTCGCGGTAGCGGTCTGTCACTGCATTGGGTGGCGCTTCATGGAGGAGCAGCAGATCCGAACCGCGCTCGCGCAGTTGTGCTTGCAGGTCAGCAAGTGATGCAAGCAGAAACGCCTCTTGCTGTGGACCCCGTGGCACGGATGGGTCGAGGGCGAACACTGGCAGGAGTGTTTCGTGTGTTGCCGCCGCATGTGCAAGCAGTGGATTATCGTCCAGACGCAGGTAGCGTCCAAGATGGAGTGCTGCAGGGTGCGAGGATGGTGTCATGCCTTCCGCTCCTTTCGGCAGCGATCGGAGCAGTACTTCACCTCGTCCCACACACGTTCCCATTTCTTGCGCCACACGAACGGACGTCCGCAGGATACACAGGTCTTCGACGGCAGATGAGGCTTCTTATGCATGAAGCAACGAACAATCCCGCGTAACTTGCAGTTCCGTTTCTAGGGGGTTCGGAACAATGTTGGCACATCTCATCGGATTCATCACTGCAGTGGCACTCTGCAGTAGCAGCGCCATAGCGCAAGATCACGACGTCTACCGCACTATTGCGCAGGCATACAGCGCGGGCGACGACGACCGGTGCGTGCGCCTCACGCAGTATGCATTGTACGACAAGCCTGATTCGTCGCACATCTACTACTACATCAACATCTCCAGCAACTACCGCATCGGCAACTACGATGGGTGTGCTGCATATGCATCGTATATCGTGCCGCAAGACTCGTTCTACCTTGCTGCGCGCATGATTGCGCACAGCATCAGTGCGCGTGAACCAGGAAAGGTACCCGCGACGCTCACCGACACGATATCGCATGATCTCCGGTTCGCAGTGGTGCGACGTGATAGCATTGCCCTGATGGAAGCACTCATTATGGCGCACAATCACAGCACGCAGAATGCTGGTGCGTTGCCGATCGCTCTTGATGTTGTTGAGCGTGATGTACTCTCGACACCAGCGTGGCTCTACCTCGTGCGAAAAGGTGTCACCGGCTACGATGCTGAGCTACGCGACGTCTTGTTCCGCACGGTCGACACGCTTCAATCGGACCCAACAGACCCAGGGCTACGTCCAGTGATGATGTACTGCGCACTCATCAGCGCCATCGCATCCGACAACGTCGAGCGCGCAATGCGCTACGCAACAGAGCTCTACAAGCATTGCTCCAAACCCTCGAGCGACTTCCCCAAGCTGCTCAAGACCATGCCCAAGCTCACGCGCTCACAGCGCAGCACACTTATTGCGAACGCCGTCGCTGGATCACCCGGCGTCGCCCGCTGGATCCACTTCGCCGGCATGCCCCGCGCACCACGGTTTAGGTTTTGAAGGGACGCCCCCTAAAACTTCCTATGTTCGCTCTGGGATGTTTCAAGGAGGTGAGCCATGGCTACCATTCTTACGCGCGCGTTCTGGCAATCGCTGCTACAGACGCTGACGCAGACAGTGCGGGTGTTCCCGCGTGAGATCACGCTCGCGGCAATCACAACGATTGCAACGGCGATCCACACCGAGATTGGATCTGATGCACCAACGATCTATCAACGCATCGCGCTCGCGAGTGTGATTGCGATGAATCTATCGTTTGCGCTGCATATCATTCGCACGGCAGGACGTATCTCGCGTGCAGTTGATATCGGACTCTGGACTCTTGGGACGGCAGGTATTGGGTGGGTTGTGTCGTGGATTGATTTCACGATTGCACCGGGCGTTGCCACGTATGCGTACATGGTCGTAGCCGTGCATGCACTCGTGATTTCTAGTTGGATTGCCTTCGGAAGCATCGAACGTTTCTGGAATGCGAACATGCGCATGCTCGTGCGCGCAATCATCGCGCTGCTGTTCACCAATGCGCTGCAGATCGGACTCTCCCTTGCGGTGATCGCGCTACGCGTGCTGTTCTCGATGGAAGTGCTGCCGAATCTCGAAGCGCACATCAACATCTCTGCGCTGTTGTTTGTAACGTCATTGCTGTTCTTCAGTGGCATGCGCGATATCTCCGACCTCGACGCGGAACCACGCGTCAACAAGGCAATGGAGATCTTCGTGCGATGGGTGCTCGTGCCATTGATTGCCGTGTTCACCGCAATACTCTGGGCATACGCGATCAAGTTGCTGGGCAGCGAGTTGGCACCAGAAGTTGCCTACTACGTGCTTTGGCTCAACGGCTGCACGATTGCAGCGATGCTGTTCTCGTGGCCATTGCGTGAAACATCGGCATTCCCATGGCGACACCTTCATCGGTGGGGATTGATATCGCAACTTCCATTGCTCGGCATTGCTGTGTGGGCATGGGGCGTGCATTTGCAGCAGGACGGCATTTCCTACGATGGATTCACCACTGCTGCAATACTCTCGATTGCGTGCATCACCTCGATCGCGACCATTGTGATGCGTCGCTTCGACATTCGCATTGTACCTGTTCTGACGCTCATCATCATCGGCAGCACAACGATTGGTCCGATCAGCGTTACATCGGTAGCTGAGCGCTCGCTAACGGCAAGGGGCAAACAAGATCAACTCAAGGACTGGGCACCGGTTGGACGTGCAGCGTATCGCAGTTCAACAGGCAAGCGCTTTGTGCAGTCGGTCACAATCGATTCGACATGGCAGGGGGCCTTCAGCATCGGCAATTACAACGATTCCGTCGTTGTGGATGTACGCGACACCACCGGCACTGTCGTACGTCTTGCAAAGGGCTCAACGCTTGTGCGTGTCTGGAGCCCCGTGCTCCGCGACACCGTCACCTTTGATGCCGCAAAATGTCTCCTCCCCGACTCCGAGGAGCTTCGCCCACTCGTCCTCACCAGTGGCACGCGCACCGTGTCGGTGATGTGCACCGACCTAAGCCTCAAGCGCGACCCAACCGACAGCGCCTGGTCGATCACGCTGATCAATGCGATGGTGGTGGTGAGGTGACCCTCCGGCTGTAACTTTTGCTCCTCAACGCGCGTTATGCTCCCATTAGGCTAACCGCAACTATCACGAATACCGATATGCACCTGATTTCCCGCCTTGCACTGAGTGTGCTGGCCCTAATCGTCACCACGCTGGGCGCATCAGCTCAGTTTGATACAACCAATACAGAACTTCTGGTCTGGGGCAAGCTCATCAGTTCATCCTCGAGCCAAGTCGTCGTGAATGCTACGCGGCCTGATGGGTCGACCGGACAGATGGCGATCTCGGTGGTTGCCGAGACGCAGATCTCGGGGTGCACCCTCGATAGCGTCGTTGCTGGTACATACACCTTGGTGATGCTTAACCCGCAGTCGAGTTCGCCCCTTGCCGACCTGATCAAGTTCGAGGGTTGTGCTCCGATGATCGGTGTAATGGCCCGAGTGACGGGTCTCAATGGTACCGTTCTCGAAGTGCAGTCAACACAGCAGAGCGAACTTGGTGCAAGCGGACTTGCCATCAGTGTGCAGACGTCATCGGCTACGTCGATCTTTTCGTGCGATGGCTACGGGCTGCAGCTGTCCGACCTCACACCGAACACAGAGATTGCACTTAACGGAACTGGTACAGCGTCGAACTTTACGGCAACATCTATCCAGACGGTCAACGACTGTTCGCAAGCATACGGTGCTGAGGTAACGTTTGTTGAATTCCGAGCGGTCGAATCGCTCTTCGTGGTGGCAGTCACAGGCACAACCGATACACTGGCTCTCAAGATTGACGAGTTCATTCCTGGCGGACGTGGTGATTCATCAATTGCACTCTATTCGTGCGATGGCCAGTTACTCTCGATCGATGCCTTGCAGCCTGGCGACCCACTCTCAATCTCCATCATCGATAGCCCACGCCGCGGCAAGTTCCTGCAGTACGCGCAACTTCAGCGCAATTGTCCAATTCATGTGGCTGGTACGATTTCGGCGATCAACGGCAATGAAGTAACAGTCGCTGGTAATGATGGCCAGCTCTATGCTGCAACAGTCACCAACGAGACAACGGTGACATCATGCACAAAGCGCGAGACAACGCGCGACGATCTCGCGGTGGGACAAACTGTAAACGCTACGATCGTTGAAACGAACACAGCCCGCACGTACACGATGATCAACGTTGTTGACGATTGTTCGTTTGCGTTCTACCTGCAGGGCACAGTGAAGATGGTAACGGACTCGTTTATCGTCGTCAACGGCTACATGGCCGACGGCTCACAACGCGATCTTGAACTTGGCGTTTCACCTGGCACATTGATCGTGAACTGTCTGAACGAGCCGCAAGCAATCACAGCAGTCCAACCGGGCAATACCGTGGGCGTGTATTACAGCACAAGCCAGGGCGTATCGTTTGCAGACCTGGTTTCTGTGTTGGATCCGTGCACAATCGCCTACATTGGTGGCACCATCGAAGCAGTAACGCCGACATCGATTGCGCTGTTCTCGGACGGACCGCAAGCAACGGTGACGCTGACGTACGATGGCACAACCACATTTGCTGATTGCACGGGGCAGACGATTACCATCGACTCGTCAATGATCGGCGCACGGTTGTTTGGCGTGTACAATACAGCATCTGATCCGCAGTACCTTATGTCGGCAACGATCAGCATTGGCTGCCCAACCTACGGCAACGTCGAAGGAACAGTCGTCGGCATTAGCGATTCTGTGATCGTCGTCCAGACGCCAGCTGGAAGCGAGACCTTCGTTCGCTCGGTCTACGTTTCCGTGTACGACACACTGATGCTTCCAATCGAGTGGTCGGCGATCGAGCTTGGTCAGACAGTTTGCATGACCGTTGACGAGCAAGCACGTATCGCACTGCGCGTCTTCGTCGATCAGGCATGCGACGCTCTTCCAAACGGACCACGCATGTCGAAGGCAGTGGGCAAGGTGGTTAGTGCAACAGCAACAACGATCGACATCGACACACGCTCGGGCGTAACGACGTACATGCTCACCGACGACACACGCATGATGACGTCATCACAGACATCGATCACGCTGGGCGATGTTACTGCGGGCGCAATGGTGAGCGTGATGTGTATGGATCACACGCCAACAGGAATGCCAATCGCAGCTTCGGTTGTGCTCATGTCGACAACAACAAGCGTTGATGACGAATCATCATCAGCATCGACACTCGTCCTTGCACCGAATCCAGCATCGACATCGATCACACTCGCTGGAGATGCAGAGATCACGCGCGCAACGATCATCGACATGCAGGGTCGCACGGTGATGGTAGCATCATCACGCACACTCGATGTATCGCAGCTGCCAGTCGGCACCTATACCGTGCAGGTTGCCACAGCAACAGGCATGCAAACAATGATGATGCAGGTAGTGCGGTAACGCCTACC
>CAYSMF010000029.1:0-11745 GCA_964432155.1 uncultured Melioribacter sp.
TGTGGGCCCGGCCGGATTTGAACCAGCAACCAACGGATTATGAGTCCGCTGCTCTAACCATTGAGCTACGAGCCCCGAGGATGTGCTTAGTTGAACAAGCCAACCAAGACGCCAACCTGGAAGCTGAGTCCGCTCACGCTAATGCCAGACGGGACGTTTGAAACTGTAGCGTTGTTGTTCGCAACCCAATCTGAGCCAGAGATCTGCAGTGTGTATGCAGCCTGTGCGCGGAGGTTTAAGAATGGCGTCACAGCATACTCAAGATTGACACGTGGCAGCACATACAGTGTGTTCTGCTGAACGCGCGTGAAGGCATTTGGCGCCGGTGCAAACGTTGCATCATTCGTGAGGTCGGTCCACGACAGATTCGATTGCGACTGATAGGTCTCGATTGCTTGCTCGCCCCATCCCAATCCAACTCCAGGAAGAATTGCGAGCGACTTCATTGGCACGATCGCGTAATCGAGGTGGAAGGCGCGCGACGTGATGCCGTAGTTCATCGTGCGCTTTACACTTGTACCATTGACCGAGAGATCCTTCGAGGCGGTGGCCGTTCCTGCGACCCACGAAAAGCCGAGGCGAACATTCGGGACCACGCCGATGGCGGCAAAGATTTCAGCACCAACTTGGATCAAAGGTGTCTTCATCTCGCCCAACCCAAGTGCAGCAGCACGAGCATTGACATCTGTGGTGCTTGGAAGGGCAAAGTTGAAGATCGGACCTACACCAATGGCGAAATACGGAACGACTTCTTCCTTGAGCTGCTCCTCATCAAATGAGAGCTCGTCGAGACGATCGTCCTGTGCAACGGCTGGCGTGAGGATGCAGAGCGAAGCAAGGGCTGCGATACATGAACGGAACATGGGTTTCTCCAAAAGAATAATGCCTGCGAAGATACGGGGCTCCGTAGTTTCGCCATATGAAGGTTCTTGTGGTTGTCTTGGCAGGGGGCTTAGGAATGCGGCTGTGGCCGCGCTCCACAGAGCGCCAGCCAAAGCAGTTCATCCATACGTTGGGCGACGGAACGTTGATCCAGAACACGGTGGCACGCATGCTGCCGTTTGTCGACGTTGCTGACATTCACGTCGTGACCACACGCGATCTGGCACCCCACGTGCTGGACCAGCTCCCAATGATTCCAGAAGCCAACGTCCTGCGCGAGCCGTTCGGACGGAATACGGGCCCTGCGATTGGATTTGCTGCCACAATGCTGCACCACACGCACGGCGATGATACCGTGGTGGTGGTCGTGCCATCAGACCATATCATTTCGAATGTCCGCGAGTTTCATGTAACGCTCGATCACGCGGTGGCCGCTGCCGTGGCAACCGAGCGGCTGATCACGATCGGCGTGATGCCGTCGCGTCCAGAGACAGGATACGGGTACATCCAGGTGGGTGAGACGATCCCCACCGATAATCCTGTGCTGGCCGATGTCGTAAAGTCGGTCCATGTGTTTGCCGAGAAGCCCGATTCCGCAACAGCGCAACGATTCCTTGATGCAGGCGACTTCGTATGGAACAGCGGAATCGTAGTTGGTACGATCGGTGCTCTCCGTCGCGCGATGGATGCATACTTACCAGATCATGCACCGTTGCTGCAAGTATTCGCACGCCACATCGGTACCGATAGCGAAGAAGAGATGCTCGATAACACCTACCGACAGATGCGCTCGATTTCGTTCGATGTTGGTGTGCTGGAGCAAGACACAACAATTGGCGTTGTGCAGGGGGCATTCGGCTGGAGCGACGTCGGCTCGTGGGACGAAGTCTACCGTCTGTCGATGAAGGATGGTCGCAACAATGTGCTCGAAGGCAATGTTGTTGCTCTCAACACCACGAACAGCTTGGTGAGTGGTTCGAGTGGTCGGTTGATTTCGCTGGTCGATATCGACAATGTGATTGTCATCGAGACCGATACGTCCATCATGATCTGTCATCGCGGCAAAGCCGAAGACGTACGCGACCTCGTCGATGTGCTCCGTCGTCGACAGATTGCTCAACATCTGTAAGCCGAACTGATGCGTCTTCTTATCGTCGCTCTGCCGTTGCTGTTTACGATGCTCTGTTGTGCGCACGCACAAGATCCGCGCGTCGACGAACTCCGCACCCAAGCAGCCACCTTGCAGCGTCAGGCCGATAGCGTCAAACGGATCTGGGGTGTGCAATGGCGTCGGAGCGACTCTCTGCGCATCGAATCAATGTTCTTGCGCATGCGCAGCGACTCACTACGTCGCGTTGCGCAACGTGCGCTTGCTGATGCAAAGCGCATCGAGAAGGAATACGAAGCAGCACAAGCTGCAGTAGCTGACTCTGTGCCCGACACCGTATCGACGCCTAATGTTGAACCAGTTCAACAAATCGATGCTGCCGTTGTTGCTACACTCGCTGATCGCCATCGACGAACAGACGTGAAGCAGGGGCAGACACTTTCGGATAGCGTTACGGCAGATGTAATGCGAACAGATCGCGACACAGGTGTTGCGTCGTACTACGCCGAAGCCTTTCACGGCAAGAAGACATCCAGCGGCGAGAAGTACGATATGCACGATCTCACATGTGCGCATCGATGGCTGCCATACAACACGCAGGTACGCGTGACGAATCTTGCGAACGGACGTTCCGTTGTGGTACGCGTAACGGATCGTGGACCGTGGAAGCACACTCGACTAATTGATCTGTCGAAAGGGGCTGCCAAGGAGCTGGATATGATCCGCTCCGGCACCGCTCGCGTTGCAATTGAAGTCGTCGACCCGTAGCGCTTACAGGAACGGGATCTTTACGACTTCTGCTGGGAATGTTGTGTTGCGTGCGCTGATCTCGATCATCGAGCCAGGTGCGCTCAGCTCGGTTGGCACATAGCCAAGTCCGATACCAACGCCAAGTCCCGGTGATGTGTTGCCACTCGTTACATGTCCAACCGTTGCGCCATTTGCGACGATCGGATATCCATTACGTGGGATCAGCTTTTCGGTGCGCATCACAAAGCCTACAAGCTTCCGTGTCGGACCGTCGGCCTTGACCTTTGCGATCACATCGCTGCCATTGAATTCACCCTTGGCAAGCTTCGTGATCCATCCAAGTCCAGCTTCGATAGGATTGGTGTCGTCGGTAATGTCGTTGCCGTAGAGACAGTAGCCCTTCTCGAGACGCAGCGTATCGCGTGCGCCCAAACCGATCCATGCAATGCCGTGCTCCTTGCCTGCGTCGAACAGGGCATTGACAACGGTGTTGGCAACAGCTGCGTCGCCGCGGAAGTACAGCTCAAAGCCAATCTCACCAGTGTAGCCCGTGCGCGACAGGATCATTGGTACGCCGGCGAGTGTGCCGTCAACAAAGCTGTAGTATGCGACGTCGTCCAACTTGGCATCGGTAAGCTTCTGTAGCGTTTCGATGCTCTTCGGACCCTGTACGGCGAGGAGATGAATGCTGTCACTCTCATCCACGACGGTCACGTTGGCGAACTCGGCTGCGTGCTGCTGCACCCATGCCAGGTCCTTATCGATGTTCGCACCGTTAACGACGAGCATGTAGTGGTTCTCGCCACGCATGTAGACGAGCAAATCGTCCACAATGCCGCCATTCGGACGTGTCAACGCTGAGTACTGCGCCTTGCCCGGTGCGAGCTTCGATGCATCGTTCACCGTGAGCTTCTGAATCAGCGCCAGAGCGTCGGTGCCTTGCACGTCGAATTCGCCCATGTGCGATACGTCGAACACCCCGACGCCTGTGCGGACAATCCGATGCTCCTCGAGGATCCCCGTTGGGTATTGGATTGGCATTTCAAAGCCTGCAAATGATACCATTTTGGCACCAGCGGCCGTGTGCATTGGGTGGAAGATCGTATGCTTCATCATGCTACTTTCGTACAGTTCGCTGCGAATATACCGTAGTTCACGGTCATCCAACGTTCGATTGCGTTGTCGAGTTCACTGATGGGGAGGAGCTGACGATGATTTCACGCAGAACACTGTTGCAGACACTTGCGGCTGCGGGACCGACCGCCCTGTTCGGAACCCAATCTCTTCATGCAGTGACGCACTGGCTGCCAACCGCACTACCGGGCATCTCCGCGGGCGACGCCGCGCGAGATGAGGATTTCTGGCGCACCGTACAAGAAGGCTTTGCTGTCGATCGTACGATCGTCAACCTGAATAACGGTGGCGTATCACCATCACCGCGCACGGTGCAGGACGCGTTCCGCCGCTACACCGAACAAGCCAACACGATGCCTGCCTACGAGATGTGGCGACATCAGGAACCCCAAGTAGAGTCCATCCGCGAAGGTCTGGCCGGCATGTATGCTGTGTCGCCCGAAGAAGTTGCGATTACCCGCAATGCAAGCGAGGCGCTGCAGCATGTGCAGCTCGGACTGAATCTTCAGCGTGGTGATGAGGTACTCACGACCACGCACGACTACCCGCGCATGCTCACGGCGTGGGACCAACGGTCACGCCGCGATGGCGTGGTGATTGTCAAGGTCAAGTTCCCAACGCCGCTGATGCGTAAGCGAGATTTCATCGACGCTATCGAAGCTGCTATCACACCACGCACGAAGGTGATTCACATCTCACACGTTGTGTTCCTCACCGGACAAATTCTCCCTGTGCGTGAAGTATGCGAGCTCGCCCGCAAGCGCGGCATCATCAGTATCGTTGATGGCGCGCATTCATTTGCGCACTTCCCATTTACACAGGACGATCTGCAGTGTGACTACTTCGGCACATCGCTCCACAAGTGGTTCGTTGGTCCGATTGGCACTGGCATGCTCTTCGCGCAACGCGATCGCATTGCTGATGTGTGGCCACTGATGGCTGCACCAAAGGAGATGGATGCCAACATTCGCAAGTTCGAAGAGATCGGTACGCATCCTGCAGCCGTGCACAACGCCTTGGGTGAGGCAATTGCCTTCAATCGTGCACTAGGCATTGATCGAAAGGCAGCACGTCTGCGCTACTTGCACTCGCTATGGCAGGATCAGGTGCGCGATCTTCCGCGCATCAAGTTCCTCACCAACATCGACGACGAGTCGAATCAGTGCGGACTTCGTCTTGTGCACATTGAGGGTACCGATCCAGGCAAGCTTTCGTCATGGCTCCTCGATAAGCATCGCATCTTTACGGTCTCCATCGGACACGAGGATTTCAAGGGCTTGCGTGTAGCTCCATCGGTGTACACCACCACGGCAGAGATCGAGCGCTTTGCGCAGGCAATGAAGATTGCCGCCAGTACCGACGTCAAAGAGATTGCTGGCTAACATCAGTTGATGTGTGCAGGCTCTTCGGCTTCGAGCGCGTTCGGACGGAACACTTCGTCGAGCTCCTGTTCCAGCGATCGATGTTCGTGGTAGCGGTCTTGATCTCGCACGAAGCTCGCGAGGATCTCGACATGCCACGGCGGAAGCAACGTAACATGTACCGCAGGATCCCATGAAAACCGTCGAAAGGGTCCGCCGCATTCCATGACGGTTCGCGACAAGGCATCCAACAGGGCATGAACAAACGACGTCATGTCGCGCTCTGTAGTCGCCGACACAAGCACGTGCAGATGGTCCTCGCGAGCATGTACAGCGACGCAACGACACGAAAACTCGGCGCATACGGTCGTCGTGGTGGTACTCAGCGCCGATTGCATGTGCGCTGGAATACGACATGCAAGTGCTGGCAAGAGAATGAGGTGCAATCCAAATGACTCGTGGAGCATAAAACCTCCGATAGTGGTATTGCAACACCGAGGAGTATGCGGTCTGGAACGTGACAGTGTCGATATTCGTGAGGGATACTGTGGGAGGTGATCACATGACATGGTCATGGAAGCGCGTAGCGCTTATTACAATCGCTGTGATCGTTGGCATACAGGCACTCGGCTTCGCGGTGTACCTGTATTTCGCGAATACCATTAACGAGAACATTCGTGCTGCGATTGTTGAATACATCCGTAGTCGCGCACGCGTCGAAGCCAGCGAAGCAACGCAAGGCAAACTCTCTATCGACATCGGCGACATCGACTATACGTACGTCACAGGGTCTCTCGAGATTGACGACCTCGCGGTTGTGTATCGTGATAGCACGCTCGATAGTGGTAGCATCATCACGGTTGACATCCCGACCATAGCAATCAGTGGGATCACGCCCTGGGATATTCTTGATGCAGGGGGCATGTCGTTCGGCGCAATGCATTTCTCGTCACCACGTGTGGCCGTGCGTGAATGGCAGCAGGATACCACACGTACAGACACTATGGCAACGCATCCCGATTCGTCGCTCGTGCGATTGCCACATATTCCAAACGTCGACTCAGTGTTGCGTGATCTCTTCATTGCATCAATTCCGACGTATGTGCAGCCCCTTACCATCGATGAGGTTGTCGTTGAAGATCTGCGCGTTTCCAATGCATCAATGGATCGACAGGACGAGTACGCCGGCGAGCTCGCGGGTATGACGATACGGTTCGGTCCGATCCATGTAGATGCTTCGGACGAAACGCCGAAGCGTCCACTCGGTGATCTTGCGATTACGGTTGCATCGTGGAAGCGCACGCTTGCTAATGGTGGATATGTGCAGACGTACGGACTGCGCATGGCGGTGAATGATCGTGACAGTTCATTGATGGTTGATTCGGTAACCTACATGCGTCCGGACGGCTACACGTATGAAGCGCGCGGTGTAAACTTTTCGTATCGCACACAGATTCTTACCCTCAATGCCATCGCCCTTGGTCCAACAAAGCGGGATGATGCATTTTTTGCTGCACAGCGATACAATGGCGACCGATTCCGCATCAGTGGTGGACCCATCACGTTGCGCGCGATCGACTTTGCAGCATTGTCGCGTCGCGAAGCACTACATGTGGAGATGCTTGATGTTGAGCGGTTGTCGATCGACATTCTGAGCAACAAGCGGTTGCGCAACGAGCCAACGCGCATCCGACCCAAGATGTTGAACGAGATTGCGCAGGCAATTCCATTCGTTGTTGCAATCGATTCCATCCGTATTCGCAAGGCATCGCTGGTGTATGGTGAGCGGTGGCCACATGCATCTACTCCAGCGACGCTGCGTTGGAACAACCTGCGCGTCTTGGCAACGCATTGCATGAATCGTACCGAGAACACTGGCACACCATTTCGCATCGTTGCCTCGGGCGCATTCATGAACGGCGCACCAATGTCAGCCACATTCACAATCCCGCTGATGTCGAAGACCTACGAGCTGATCGGGAGTGGATCCCTCGGTGCGTTGGATGCGACGCAGCTGAATAGCTTCCTCCCGGTTGCCGAGAATATCAAGATTCGCAGTGGTAGGGCTACCTCGGCAACCTTCGCCTTCGTTGTGAGGGGTCGAACCTGCACGGGTGTGGTTCGCCCACGGTATACAGGACTCAAAATTGACAAGCTCGATGCCAAAACGAAAGAGTCAGGGGGCATCCTGAATTCGATTATCTCCTTTGTTGCCAACACCTTCGTGCTACGGACCAATAACGATGGAGATTCCTACCGGGACGGTACAATCAAGTACATACTCCCAGCGGATGCGGCAATCATGCAGACCATCTGGTTCCCCGTGAGAGCCGGCCTGGGCGATGCCGCTGGACTGTAATCCGCATTATATTTGGACTAAGTCCAAATAAGCGTTAAATTCGGACCAATAAAGTCGTAGTTAGTTGACTACTGGAGTCCGAAATGATTGCGCGCCGTGTTGGTGTGGCCCTTGTAAGTGTTCTCGCACTGTGTGCAACAGATGCTGTTGCCCAGCGGTGGATGCTCGATAGCACGAAGACGCGTCGAGACACGCTCAACCTACCTGTGGTTGAGGTCAAGGATGTTGCTGACGAAGAGCGATTCATGATCACGCATGCACCCGATGTGCAAGTGGGGATGATCAACGTCGGAAAGAAGACCGAAGTTGTGCGCATGGCGACGGTGATCGGCAACACAGCCGTGAATAATCCGCGGCAGGCTCTGATCGGTATTGCTGGACTCAACATGTTCGAAAACGACGTTACCGGCGTCAACATGAGCATTGGCGGACGTGGTCTCAATCCAAATCGCAACATTCACTTCGTCACGCGTCAGAACGGCTACGACATCTCGGCTGATCCATACGGCTATCCTGAAGCGTACTATACGCCGCCCCTTGAGGGAGTATCGCGCATCGATGTGGTCCGTGGAGCCGGTGCACTGCGGTACGGTTCGCAGTTTGGTGGAACGATCAACTTCGTGATGGCCGATGGTGCGCGTGATCGTGCACTTGCAGGTGATGTATCGCTCACCGGCGGTGGTTATGGTTTCGCGGGATTGTTTGCGCGCGTTGGCGGAACTGTTGATAACACCAACTATGTCGCCTTCGTCAATGCGCGTCACTCTGATGGATGGCGTGCAAACAGTCAGCTCAGTCAGTACACAGCATATGCAGCAGTTTCCACGCGACTTTCCGAGAGCGTACGTCTTCGTGCCGATTACACGCACATGACCTTTGAGGGAAAGCAACCAGGTGGACTCACCGATGAACAATTCGAACGTGATCCATCGATCGCACTGCGTGATCGCAACTGGATGCGACTCGATTGGAACGTGGCATCGATTACAGCCGATTGGATGATTGACGAAGCAACATCGCTTCGTTCACAGTTCTTCGGTAACCTCAGCTTCCGTCGAAGTGTTGGAATGGTTGCGAGCATTACGATCCCTGATACGGGTGGTGTTCGCACAGTCAATATTGACGAGTATCGCAACATTGGCAATGAGACAACACTGCAACACGACTTTGAAGTGGGTGATCTCAAGTGGTCTGCACTGACTGGCATCCGCCTCTATGCAGGCTCGACGGTACGTCAGCAAGGAAACGGTACTGCAGATGCTGATGCCAATTACGCATTCACCTCATCGGGTCGACTAGAGGGATCTGACTTTACGTTCCCGACACGAAACATCGCGTGGTTCTCGGAAATCGTGCTGCGTCCATTCTCGCGTCTGTCGATCGTGCCAGGTGTGCGTGTTGAGAGCATTACGACGGGATCCGATGGATACTATCGTCTGCGCGACTCGACTATCAACAGCTCGGAAGAGCGCACGCGCACGGTTGTGCTTGGTGGTATTGGTGCGACATACGATCTCGATAATGTGCAGTTTACATTGAATGCAACGCAGAACTACCGTGCCATCTGGTTTAGTGATCTCCGCATCACAATTCCGAACTATGCCGTCGATCCGAACATCAAGGATGAATCTGGCTACACGCTGGAAGCAGGAGTTCGTGGTCGCATAGGTTCCACACTCTCGTGGGACGTTACGGGTTTTCTTCTGCGCTATAATGGCCGCACTGGTGAGATTGTACAGAACATCAACGGAACATCTGTTCGTGTGCGAACAAACGTTGCCGATGCTACATCGCGTGGTGTCGAGGCATTGGTCGACCTCTCCTTGACGCGTCTCCTCACCGAATCAACTGAAGCACCAGACGTTCATCTCGTCTTCAATGGCACAATGCTTGACAGTCGCTACGATACACCGTCGGACACATCGATTGACGGCAAGTACGTTGAGTACGCACCGTCATCGATCATTCGCACTGGC
This sequence comes from uncultured Melioribacter sp., assembly GCA_964432155.1. Classification (GTDB taxonomy): domain Bacteria; phylum Bacteroidota; class Ignavibacteria; order Kapaibacteriales; family Kapaibacteriaceae; genus UBA10438. The sequence continues at coordinate 9,571 of CAYSMF010000029.1, forward strand.
CTGCAAGGCACCTACAAGGGCTTCCGTGGTTCGTTCCTCATATCGCACACAGCAGAGCAATTCACCGATGCGAAGAACACACTCTCGAGTGCAAACGCAACAGCAGGGAAGATCCCTGCCTACACAGTAGCAGATGTAACGCTTGGCTACACGTACGATCGATACACACTCGACGTATCGTGCAATAACGTTTTCGGTGCGAGCTACTTCACACGTCGATCAGGCAGCTATCCCGGACCGGGCATTCTTCCTGCTGAACCACGGAATGTGTTTGCAACGTTGAGGGTGACGTTCTGATTCACGACTGTGTGACAAAAGTCCTGTTGAGCAGCAAGTGTGTGAACTAGGTTTGTGACGGTTATCGTCTCATGTTTCACACGCATTGAAATCACTCCTATGCTCAACATCCTACGCAACCTCATGGGTGGCGGTTCATCTGAAGGCATCGGCGAAGCTCTGCGCGCCGGCGCGACAATTATCGACGTTCGTTCACCAATGGAGTTTCGCGGCGGACACGTTGCGGGCTCAAAGAACATTCCTCTGCCAGAAATCGAAGGCTGGCTTGCGAAGCAGCCGAAGTCGGCGTCGTTCGTATTCTGCTGTGCATCTGGTGGACGCAGTGGATCAGCAACAAGCCTGGCAACGTCGAAGGGATATACTGCAATCAACGGCGGACCGTGGACATCGGTCAATCGCGCTGTTGCTGATATGGAAGGAGCCAAGTAATGCGCACAATCCTGCATCTCGTCACAATCGCTGCACTGGCATTCGTCACGCTTTCAACAAGCGCGTGCGGTCAGACAGCGAAGTCGGTGACTGTTGAAGAAGCGAAGGCAATGATCGAGAAGAATGCGAAGATCGTAGTGCTTGATGTTCGTACACCAGGCGAATGGAATGGTGGACATCTCAAGGATGCCAAGCATGCTGATATTCAGTCGAGCGACTTCGAGCAAAAGATCGCATCGATCGACAAGAACGCAACCGTCGTTGTGTACTGCGCAGTTGGCGGACGCAGCTCACGTGCTGCAAGCATGATGGTGCAGAAGGGCTACAAGAATGTCATCAACATGGCAGGCGGCATCAACGCCTGGAATGCAGCGGGCTATCCTACCACCAAGTAATCTGTACCGTGGTGCGCGTTGGAGTAGCAACGCGAAGCACATACACACCACGTGCAACATCATCGAGGTCAAGCGTGACGCGTGTGCGTTGCTCTTGACCTCGTTGTCGTTGTGACATCACACATTGTCCGTCAAGCGTGAAGAGATCGACGCGCACATCGCCATCAATCGCACTCTGCACGTCGATGTCAAGTCCAGACTGCGTGCGCATTACCGCAACAGCCTGTGCATTCGGATCGAACAACCGTGGTCTGTCAGTCTTACACACACCGAGCACACGATAGAGTCCAGGTTCAAGCAAGACGTCGCGATCGAGCGTATCGCCGAGTGCATCGAGCCATACAAACGACGTCAGGCTAACAGCCGTTGAGTCTGCTCGACCAAGCGTAATCGTCGCAGGTATCTGTGCGATCACACTATCAGCGCCAGTCCATGTTCCCGTGATGGCAAGTATGCCATCGGTCTCTACACTACGAGCATCCGGAACGATAACCGATCGGTCGAATCGGATTCGCCCAGCATAGCCAAGTGCCCCGCCTCCAACAAATCCAGTTGCTCCGCGCATTACAAGTGTAAGTGGACGTCGATCGCCGGGGAATCCGCTATCGCTGCGCACGGCAACGGTCGGACCCAACCCAGTGCCCGTCACGTTGATCACGTAGGGCTCGAGTCCGTCGTCGGTGGTGATCTCCAAATAGGTTGATGTACGACCAATCGCGTTCGGTGTAAATCGAAGGGGCAGTGCAACGCTATCGAATGCAGCAAGTGTTCGCGACGGTGCGCAGAGCTGTTCCGTTGGGTCGACCACGCGGAAGGGCATGATCGGGTTGTCGACAAGACACATTGATGTGATGCGTACAGGTGCATCTGTTACGTTACGTACCACTACGACGGTTGAATCAAACGTGCTTCCAATCAGACGCACACCCATGTCCACTGTGCGTGTACGAATGGAAAGCGTTGGCTCGATGCCTTCGCCTCGCAGATTGATAACTGTTGTGTCCTTGCCAACGAAGATCACGCATCGCGCCGTGCGAGCTCCGCGCGCAGTAGG
>CAYSMF010000030.1:0-11714 GCA_964432155.1 uncultured Melioribacter sp.
ACTTGGCCTACACCGAGTATAGCTATACGGGAACGCTTGCTGCAACGAACAACAACGTTGACTTTGATGGCAATGACAACCGATTCGCACTTGTTCGTGTGGGTACACAAACAGCTACACGCACAATCACAGGATTTGAAGGCGGGGTAGCAGGTAAGACGTTCAACTTGATCAATGCCTCTGGTTACCCGATCATCATCGAACCACAATCGACAGCGAGTACTGCAGCAAACCGCATTATTACGCCGGATAACGACAAAGTGGCCATCGCTTATCGCTCCTCTGCACAGTTCGTTTACTCAGGTGTTGACTCTCGATGGTACGTCTCTGCGACCTCCCCATCGAACGTTGTGAGCTTTCCTCCGACGGATCAGACGGTGACAGGTGCTGGAGCTACACTGGCGTCGTCAACCTCTGCATATCTGCGGATCAATAACACATCGGCTAATAACCAGAACGTTGCTCTCGAAGATGGCGTAACACCTGGTCAGGTTGTGATTGTGCAGAACATCCCAGCCTCGTTGAAGAACATCACGCTTACGGGTGCAAACGTCAACGTGCTTGCCACAGACGCAACGCTGCAGGCTGGTCAGGCGATTGTCCTCGTTTGGGACGGTACACAATGGCAGGGCGCTGCCGCAAAGGGCGGATGATGCGTCGCTTCACCTTCATATTGTTGACTGCAGTGTCGTGCGCACTTGTTGGTTCGTCCATCTGCAGTGCTCAGCTCGTGACGAACTCTGGTGCGATGGTGCACATCAAGGAGGGCGCATCGGTCTTCATCGACGGTGATGTCGTCAGCAGTGATGGTGATATTCGGCTCTATGATACAGCAACGCTTCGCTGTACGGGATCAATGCGCATCTTGCTCGGTGGCCTGTATATGGAACGTCTATCCGACGTAGTGATTGAGCGCAATCTTGTCATTGATCGTTTCGGTATCTGCTGGCGGTATGCCCCCGGCGCGCTGCACGTGTACGGCGTGATACGCAATGACGGCGACTTGAATAACGAGGGCGAGATCATTATCGGACGTCCGTGATCGCACCGCTGCATCATATAACGCGTGTTCTCGTGCTTTTGGCAGCGATCTCTTCGCTCCATGCTCAGCACCTGGAAAACAATGTCAATGGTGTGGTTCGCAACACAGGTGTGATTCGATTCCTAAGCGACACGGGTGCATTTCGCAATGCTGCGCCGTATGCCACGCTCACCAATGGCACGCTGGAGTTTCTCGGCACATCGAACGTGTTCACGGATCTTGCCGGAAATCCACGCGGTGCAACGGCGTTCGGTGTAACGCGGGCATGGCGTGTGCCTGGTCTCGTGCGGTATGCACGTAATGGGGCTGTGGATCAGCGACTACAAGCACGGTATTATACGGATCTTGCACTTGACAGCTCGTCGGTGAAGCGCATCCCTGATTCGGTGTTTGTTGGCAACATCTACGAACTGAATAACTCTGGTCCGCGACGCTACGTAGGTACGTTCTTTTACGACGGTGTATTGCCACAACGCATTACACAAGAAAATGGACTGACGTCAGTAGGGAATCGCTACAACAACCTCACACTGCTGTTCTCAACGAAGCGTGTGCAAGACCTCGATGAAGTACGCATGGATAGCGTCTTCATCAATGATGCCGCTAGCAGTGTAGATGTCAATGGATCGATGTATTGGGGGACGCGCGCTCAGACATCGGCGGTGCTCCGTATCGACTCTGCCGGTCTGCTCGTCAGCGGAAGTGGCGTGTCGCGTATCGGTGCAGACATCGACGTTCGGAATGGTCTGCTCACTGTAAGTGATCGCAGCGACAGTATGATCCTTGAACAGCCGGCGACGTTGCGAATTCAAGCCTCACCCACGGCGAGGCTCGGCGTAGGGGAACAGGCACAAGTGATTGTGCGAGGTGATTTCATTAACACCTACGCACCGCTCACGAACATGCAGTTCCATCCTTCGTCGCTCATCGCGTTCGATGCTTTACAGCCGCAACAGCTTCAGGCAACGGTAGCTGCCTCGGCATACGGCAATATGAAGACGAGTGCCTCGCGTAAGACAGCACGAGGAGACATCTGGCTCGAGCGATCGCTAACGGTGAACGACTCCGACGTGGTGATGGTGCCGTACACGCTATCAATGAAACGTGATCAGGCATCCTATCGTAACGATGCCGAACTTATCGGCGCGCTTCGTCGCGATCTGGTAGGGTTCGACACGTCGGTAACGTACGTCTACAACAACGCCTACACATCGATGAAGTTCGAGCGAGCGCCATCTGTACTGACGATGGACGTACGTCCATTGACAGCACCAAATGCGTACAACCCGCTCACGGACGTTCAGCGCAAGATCACGGTGTCGTATCAAGGAACGATGGTTGCCACGGTGAGCGCTGCCTACAAGGCGAGTGATATTCCCACGACGTGGGGACCGAATGCATCGGAGCGACTCATGAAGCTCTACAATGCATACGGTCCGCCGCTTCCCCGAGCATTTAAACTCGCGCCTACTGCGCCCCCTACCTATGTCCGACGCGCAGCTGGAGTAGGTTCGTTGTTTGGATTCGTGCAAGTGTCGGGCATCGCTGATACGGGACCAGACAACCTGCGTCTTGATAGCGGCAATGATCTCCTCCTGCGCGCTACACGCGACACGATGCGCGCGATTGCCAGCGGACGGTGGAGCAACCCATTCACGTGGGATGAAGCACGCGAACCAGAGCCCATTGATCGCGTGATCATCGACGGATTTACAGTGCATGCCGGATTCGTGCGTGATAACGACAAGTATGCCATTAACGAGGCGCATGCCGATAGCATGGCCCGATCAATCCTGATCGGACGTCGTGCGAACACAAGTTTGTTGATCGGAAGCACAGGGTCTTTCTCGAGTTTCTCACTTGTGCCTGAGGCGGCCTCGTACCTCACGGTGCAACGTGGTGGAACACAAACAGTGTCGCTGCAAGTACAGGATGTTTCCGCAGCAAATCTGGATGTCGGCTTGCTGGTGTATCGAGGTGCAACGCTCTTCACACCACTGCTAACAGTAGAGCCGCTCTCTACAGTGTTTAATGGTGGCCAACTCGTGGTGGGGCTTCCATGATGCGTTGGTTCATCATCGCCGTTGTGTTCATGCTCGCGTGTTGCGCAGCGTGGACGCAGCCTGTTGAGCACCTGCAAAGCCGTGGTACGATTGCCAACGAGGGCGTGATCACGATCTACGGGAATGCTCGCATTGAACAGCCAAGTATTCGCGGGCAAGTCGAATATCGTCGCGACCAGCGCGACAGTCAGATCGTTGCACACACCACGTATCAACATCTGTTGCTGAGTGGTCAATCGAGAAAGATGCTCATTGATGCACTGCGTCCTGTGCGCACGACGCAGATGTTCTTGACGACCGACTCGCTTGTAACGATTGATCTCACACCCGCCACGTTTATTGAAGCACTTGATAGCGTGAATCACCGTGGACGCATCAATCCATCCAGCTGGCAGGGGACGCTTCGACTTGCTGGTGCGGTTCGTCAGCCAGCGACGGGTGATGGAAGCACGCCGGTGCTTGAGATCGCCAACGCGGACGCAGTGCGTTTGTATGGTTCGAGTGCACTACGTGTGACGCATCGCTTAGATCTTCAGCGTGGACGTGTCGAGAACAGCGCTACGGACAACATCAATCTTGACGCTGCAGCATGGCTTTGGCGCAGAGCCGAGGCATCACTGCAAGCCGATGTGCGAGCACGCGGATTGATGAACCTACGGTGGTATGGTGATTCTGCACTCATTGCCGGACCAGAGGTGCCGCTGTTGCGCACGACGCTCGACTCGGTGCGTCAGGATATCCTCAGTGGTGTCACCCTCTCGCGTGATGCATGGGTGAATGGACATCTCGCATTGGCTGGAACACTCTACACGGAAGAGTTCGATACGTTGCGGCATATCGTCTACTTGACCGCGCCACAGGATCCGTCCTTCGTCAATACATGGGCAGAGGTCGATGGCACGCTGCATCGCACCAAACTGCTGAATGGTCCACGCATGCTTGTGAACCACGCCTATGCGTGGGTGCAATTCCAATCACCACAACAACAAGGCGCTGTTCAGCAGCTTCGAATCCGTAACAAGCCTCTTACTCGACCACTGCCACTCACGGACATCCTTTATAAAGTTGATCGATCACTTGAGTTGTCGTTCTTCGATAGCACAGGCAACGTCGTCACCGATAGTACGTTCGACATGAACATGGGATGGGGCTGGCGAACGGCGTATAATCCGGTGTTCGAGGCGCCAAAGAACTCTGAGACGACTCAGCAGCTCCTCGGCAAGGAATCACAGCTCGTGCTGTTGCGGTATGATGGTTCATTGTATCAACAGTATGGCTTCTCGCAGACGCCGACACTGGCTAGTACAGAGCCGCAGCCGCTATGGCGATATAGCTCAACGCAATTCGTGCGTGCCAGTGGAAGCTACGCGTTTGGAATGTCAGCGAGCCCCGTATGGGTCTTGCGAGGACGCGTCTTGCTCGAGGGAGCATTGCGTTCCATCGGTGACAATGCACTCCCTGCGATGTCAACAGATCTTGTTCGTCGCGGACTGTTGCCTTCGACGCCCCCTGCCATCTATCCGTACACACGCGATCTCTCGCCGCTAGGGGACACGGCGAATGTGCTTGCAGATTCGGTTGTGGATTGGATTACGCTCGAGTTCCGTCGTGACCTTACATCGTCTGGTACTCCCGAGCACATCGAAACACTGCTGCTGAGCTCATCCGGATTGTTGCTTGATCCACGAACGTTGCGCGAGCGAGCAATCGATAGCATCCAGCCAGGATTCTACCATCTCGTTGTGCGACATCGCAATCACTTGTCGATTGCCACAGCAGATCCTGTATTGATTGATCGTTCAAATGCACAGTCTTCGATCGACTTTACGCGTGGCGTTGATGTGTTCGGCGGTGCGGCGTCGCAGCGACTGGTATCGGCCTACGGTGACCGACGGTACTTCGCAATGACAGCTGGAAATGTCGATGGTGGGCTGTCGCTTGTAAATCGCGCGGAGGTGATCACCGATGACGATCTGCTGGGTATCTGGACGAATCGAATGCTCACGAATCGCTACTCGATATTCGATATCAATCTCGATGGTGTCGTAACGACGCTGGATTGGGATGTGTCGTGGAATAATCGCGGACGGGACAATAGTGCTGTACCGCGATAATATCGTCGCTCGCTCTGCAGCGCTCATCATCGCACTTGTTATGTGGTGGTGCAGCGGTTCACCGCTGTATGCAAAGTCCGACACGCTAGCTATTGTGCAGCTGCGCACAGTGCTTGACCCTCGACCTGAGTCGGCACTTGTAGAGTTTTGGGTGGTGAAGCGATCGGCTTCGTGGCAGTTCCTCGCAACGTCGACACTTCGCATTGATGTGCCGCAACTACGTGTGCGAGGTGGACTCGATTCGAACCGCCATGTGTTTACCTACGAACCAGGCACATCGCAGGTGTCGCCACTTGGAGCCTATCAGGTTGGGCCACGTACAACGTATCACCTTCAGCCAGACATCATCGATGGTGTCGCGTCGGTCATGCTCACATGCCCTGACTCGGTGGATCAATGTATGCGCGTGCTCAACATAGGCGACTCACTGTGCATCGGGAGATTTCGCCTTGCAACGCGTGACGGATCAATCATTCCCGACACACTCGAGTTTGTGAGCGATCAACGGCAGCTCGCACTCTCATACAAGCGCACGACCGATAGCATCACGGTAACAAGCATCGGATCGCACGTGTGGTATGTCCGCCATGACAACGTACCAATGGGATCGTATGTCTCGTACCGTTCGTCGGAGCCGCCTGTCGATTCGTGTAACGCCGTGTTCGTGCTTCGCGGTGTTTATGCAGGGAACCTCCGCGTTCGCCTTGGCTTCGATGTGTCGGATGAACACTGTTACTACGGATACTGGTTCGAGCGTGCGCTCGTCGATCGTCGCGATCCAACAACACTTGTGTTTGCTGCTCGCCCCTTATTCGCCTACACACAAGATGCCTCACTGCTGTCGTGTCAATGCCTTGTGCCACAAACGCGTGATGGATACCTCGACGTCGTCGAGTACCGTCGCGAGCAATACGCATATCGATTGATGGGCCTGCGGCGAGCTGAGTATGGGGGAGATACAGTTGCGATCGACACCGTGTTCATCAACATCGGCTTGCCGATTATCTCGAATGCCGTTCTGCTCGAGAATCCATTCCCAACATCGACGACGGTGCAGTTCAATGTTGATGATCGACTCGTGCTGACCGGAGAAGTCTATGATCTCGGTGGACGTCGCATTGCAACGCTGCGTGATCCTGATGGTAATGACATCCGCGATGTGACCTACGAACGAGGACAGCGATATCGTGCTACCTTCGATGCCAGTTCCATCGCCGCGCAAGGACTCGTCAACATCGTACTCGTAGGTACCCCCGTTGATGAAACTGCCGGCGTTGAGCAATCACGTGTTGTCTTGAAAGGACAGATCCTGCGATGAAGCATCTATTGACCATCATCGCATTCGTAGGGCTTGTGTTCGCCGTCCGCGACGCACATGCTCAGCTCATCCCCGGATCTGCCGCAGAGGATCTGCGCTCGCCACGTGAAGCACTCGTCATGCGCGAGGAGTGGTGGATTGGTGGAACTCTCGCAGGGGGCTTGCACAGCGCCTTTGGAACATTGGATCTCACCTACGTTACGTCGCCATTGCCTGAGGTACCCTCGGCACATGCGCGTACGGATGGGGGATGGGGCGTGAGCATGACGCTTGCCCCAACAATTGAATACCGACCATACCGATCTCCTGTTGGCGCGATGTTCGCCCTCGGGATAGAGTACTCCCGTCTCCAAAGCAGCTCGACCGCGCCCATTACAGATCTGCCGTATGCCTACAACGCAACATTCCAATCTACTGTGACAACATTTTCAGTAGTTGCCTCAGCGATTGCGACATGGTACCCAGGGAGCAGTGGATTCATGCTCATGATCGGTCCAACAATCGATATCCCGCTCTCAGCCCAGGCTAGCGTGTGGCAGAATGAGCGGTTAGCCGACACGATGTCTGTTGGTAACGAGCCCGGATTTCCCGAGACCAACATTGAATTCCGTCCTGCGATCTCGACCGAGACACGCATCGGGTTTCAGGTAGGGGGCGCCTTCAATATGATGACGGGTCTCTTTGGGTATACGTCACAGCTGCTCACGCCATACGTCACACTGCACATCGCTACACCTATCATCCGGGATCCAATGGCGTGGGGAACCGGCTCGGTGCGTCTCGGCGTGATCTGGCGGGCTGGACTCTGATTGGGCCATCCGTGGGAGCCCAATTTGCTATATTGCGAGGCTTTTTATTCGCATCGTCAACATCGAAGAACGGAACTGGACGCCTATGGGCACAGCCGCGTTGCTCGCTACATTATTTGCACCCCTTGCTGGGTCGTTGGCATTGCTCTTCATCCACAAGGATCAAGCCAAGGCGATTAAGACGACAGCCATGGTGTTCTCTGTGTTGACGTTCCTTGGGTCGACGCTCCTGGTTCCCGGGTTCGACGCAGGTTCGGCTGCAATGCAGTTCACGGTCGATATGCCGTGGCTGACATCGATCGACGCAGGCCTTCGTCTCGGTATCGATGGCACGTCGCTGCTGCTGGTGCTGTTGACCACGCTCATTATGCCCATTGCGCTGCTTACTTCTTGGGGCTCGGTCACCAAGAACGTTAAGGAGTACAACGTCCTCATGCTCCTGCTGCAGTTCGGCATGACGGGCGTCTTCATGGCCACAGACACTTTCTTGTTTTACGTGTTCTGGGAATTGATTCTCATCCCGATGTACTTCATCATCGGTATCTGGGGTGGCAAGGACCGTATTTACGCCGCGATCAAGTTCTTCCTGTACACGCTCGTCGGATCGCTCCTGATGCTGATTGCCATCATTTGGCTCGGTCTCGAGGTAGGCGCGATGACAGGCAACGGGTTCACAGCCAACCTTGCTGTCCTGCGTGAACACTCGCCGATGATTGCTCCACAGGTGCAGACGTGGCTCTTCCTTGCCTTCGCCCTGTCGTTTTTGATCAAGGTCCCGTTGTTCCCACTCCACACATGGTTGCCTGACGCGCACGTGCAAGCACCCACGGCTGGATCCGTGATCCTTGCCGGTGTGTTGCTGAAGCTCGGTACCTACGGTTTGATCCGCTTCAACCTCGACCTCTTCCCAGCAGCATCGGTTGAGTTCGCTACGCCGATCTCGGTCCTGGCTGTTGTGGGCATCATATATGGTGCTCTTGTCGCCATGGTGCAAACGGACATCAAGAAGCTCGTCGCGTATTCATCGGTGAGCCACCTTGGCTTCGTTGTGCTGGGGATTTTCTCGATGACGACTGAGGGCATTCAAGGTGCCGTGATTCAAATGGTTAACCACGGTCTGTCAACAGGCATGTTGTTCCTGTGTGTCGGTGCATTGTATGAGCGCCGCCACACGCGTGAAATCGCCGATTACGGTGGAATCACGAGCGTTATGCCGCGCTTTGCCGTGCTTTTCGCCCTCGCCATGTTTGCCTCTGTTGGACTCCCGGGTCTGAATGGCTTTGTTGGTGAGTTCCTCACACTTCTCGGCGCGTTTACAAGCCCCGTGCTCAACAATCCGATGTATGCCATCGTGAGCGCAAGTGGTGTGATCTTCGCAGCTGTGTACTTGCTGTGGATGTTCCAGCGCGTGATGTTCGGTACAAACGACAATCCAGAGAACAAACACCTGCGTGATCTCACGGCAAGCGAATACTGGCAACTTGTGCCACTGGCCGTGTTCATCATCTGGATAGGCGTGGCTCCTCGCCACTTCATGCATTTTTCGGAAACAAGCGTGAAGGCCGTCGTTGAACGCGTCGGTACATTCACTGGCAAGGTTTCTTCGGTACTGCCTCTTCCACAGCAACAACGCTAAGCGCCGTTCGGTAGGAAAAACGACATGCACATCGACTACTTTGGCTCGCTTCCGCTCATCGCAATCTGGCTTGGTCTGGGTGCGATTGGTATCACGATTCAGGCATTTGTGCGTAACAACACGCGGCTTGTCTTCGGGTACTACCTCGGTACACTGCTGCTCACAGCGGCACTTGCGCTCATCACGTCTGGACATAAGGGCACGACCTTCCAAGACATGATCACGCTTGGTGGTGTGGCGAACTACTTTGATGTGGTGTTCTGTGCCGCTGGTGTCCTGACGATGCTTGCTGCGCGTCCATACCTGCAGCGCGAGGGTGCCGAGCTCGACGAGTTCTATACGCTTCTTGTGTCGGCAACGGCAGGTATGATGTTGATGGCGCATGCTAACAACTTGCTTGTGCTGTTTGTTGGTATCGAGCTTATGTCGATCACGTTCTATGTGATGGCAGGTTTTCTCCGCACGAACATCCGTAGTGTTGAAGCATCGCTGAAGTACTTCCTGCTCGGTGCATTCGCCTCGGGCTTCCTCGTCTACGGCATGTCGTTGGTGTACGGTGCTACAGGTTCCCTCCAGTATGATGTGATCCGTGACGTTGTTGCACAGAATGCGACAAACTTCCCGACGCTGTTCGCAATTGGCGCCGTTCTGATGGCGGTAGCAATGTCCTTTAAGATTGCTGCGTTCCCATTCCACCAGTGGGCACCCGATGTCTACGAAGGCTCGCCGACGGTTGTCACTGCATTTATGAGCACTGCCGGTAAGGCAGCCGCATTCAGCGCATTTGTCGCGCTGTTCATTTCGCTCATGCCTGGTACATCGACGTTGACGCCGCAGCTGCAGCTCATGCTTGCGGTTGTTTCAGCTATCACGATGCTCGTTGGCAACATCACGGCCGTGGTCCAGTCGAATATCAAGCGTATGCTTGCGTATTCTTCGATTGCTCACGCGGGATACCTGCTGATCGGTATCGTGTCGAACTCTGCGGATGGCTATAGCGGAATCGCTTTTTACGTGACGTCGTACGTGTTTATGCAGCTCGGAGCATTTGTGGTTGTTGGAATTCTTGAGCGTGGCAACTCGTCGCTGCTCGAGATCGACGACTACGCAGGGTTGGCGAAGCGCGAGCCAATGCTTGCGTTCTCGATGGCCGTCTTCATGCTCTCGCTTGCCGGTATTCCTCCGTTCGCCGGCTTCTTCGGCAAGTACCTGCTCTTCACGGCTGCTGTGAAGGAAGGCTTTACATGGCTTACGATTGTCGCCGTGGTCTCGTCGGTGATTAGCGCCTACTTCTACCTTGGCCTTATTGTCAAGATGTACTTTACAGAGCCAAGCGGTGAACGCGAACCAGCGACGTCTGGTCTGGCCGGTATCACACTTGTTGTGACAACAGCCGTGAGCATCATTCTTGGACTGTTCGCATCGCCATTCCTCTCCACGTTCGCTTCGTGGTGGTAAGGCCTACGTTTTTGCGATGAAGATCCGCGTCACCACGCTGATCCTTCTTGTCTGTGGCTGTCTTGGTGCATTCGCCCAGCCGCAAGTAGAGATTACTATTCCGTCGAGCCCAGCAACAGATACAACGCTGGACTTTGGCGTGACCTTTGTTGGAAATCAAACGCGTCGATCGATTGCGATCCGCAACATTGGATCGGATACTGCGGTGCTACTTTCGAGTGCAGCGCCGTTTGTTGAGATCTTGAATCTCCCATGGGTACCGAGTTCCGATACGCGATATCAGAACTTCGTCGTGGACTCGCCGTTTCCCGTTCTTGTTGCTCCCGGACAGGTAGCACTTGTCGAGTTTCGTTTCCTTGCACGCGAAGAGCCGGCGATTTCGCGCGACAGTGCGATCGAGGCGCAGCTTCACCTGCGCGTGGCGCGTTCTGCGCAGCCAACCGGACCGTTCGCCGAGCGTCTGTTTCGTCTGCGCGGACGACGCACGCTCCAGTACCTCGTCACCGACACGCCTATTCTGCGGTTCGATTCCGTGTATGTGAATCTCAACCGACGACTGCAGCAGACGTTTCGCGTTCAGAATCTTCAGCCGACAAGTGTTGCTATTGAGCGACAAACACTCGACATCAAGACCACTGTAGTGGGTGATCCAGAGATCGCTGTTGATCTCAAACCGAGTGTCATCATTGGCGGACTTGATGCTGCGTTCTGGGATATCTATTACCAGCCGAGAAATCTCGGATACGATAGCGCTGTATTCACCATTCAGTACCGTTTGGACTCAACATCCGGTCCGGTGACCCTCGATACCAAGGTTTCTGGTGTAGGCGTCGAGCAGCGCCTCCGAATCCGTGAGGTGCTCACCGATCAGTTGGGTGTCGGACTGCGGTGGTATGGCGACACAGTTGATTTTGGTACCGTTGCCACAAGTACTGATACCGTTCGCGCAATGATTGTGGTCGAGAACGTTGGAAACCTCGATCCCCGCATTCTCTCCGAGCAGAAGCGGTTGATTACAGGCGGTGCAGCCTCGGATACTGCATCGTTTAGGATTGTCCAGCGATTGGATAATGGTCTACCGGTGATTCTCCGCGGTGCACGCGACACCATCATCGTGACGTATGCACCAACGTCGGCAGGAGAGTCGTCGATGCGCTACGCGATCACAACCGATATCCTGTCGCGACAGACAATCAAAGCTGTTCCCGTTGGTGCAGAAGTGATGTCGTTTGTGATGATTGGACGTCAGCGTCGCGCTCGGGTGGCAGTTGACC
>CAYSMF010000031.1:0-10229 GCA_964432155.1 uncultured Melioribacter sp.
CCCGCATGAGCGCCCCTTCCCAGCCACGCAGACGTGGAGTACGCTATGCAAGTGGTGTGGCAGTAGTGGTGCTGTTTCAATGTGCGCCACTGGCAATTCCGTGGGTGTGGACGACTAACTGGTCTGCGTGGATACAGACAACGCTGTCTGCAGCGCTGGCACTAGGTATTCCTGAGATCGGTATCCTTCTCGGCATCGCCCTCATCGGAAAGAGCGAAGTGCGCCGCATCTGGCGCGTGATCAAGGTGATGTGGTGGAAGGTTACGAGGTTTTCGTGACGCCAATTGGGCCCAGCGGCAGGAAGGCGGCGAAGAGGGCCCATGCTGTGCGCTTCCATGACCACGACTCAGCGTTGGCACGGTGGATCACCATGAAGAAGTAGGCGATGACCAATGCGCCGTGAATTGGTCCGAGGATCTTGACGCCACGGGGCTCATCGCCGAGGTACTTCAATGGTACCGCGACTGCGAGGAGCAACACGTAGGAGATTACTTCTGCGTAGGCGATGATGGTAAACATTGGGGATCCTTGATTATGGCGACCACGTTGGGTCGCCCGTTACCGTTGTCCGCCTGCACCGAAGGCTTTAAGATCGTAGCTGATGGTGAAGAGGACGTATTGACGGAGCGCGTTGGTGCGTGTGTCTTCGATGGAGATGTCGTTGATGCTACGGTTGATCGCGTCGTTCTGATTGAGGATGTCGTAGATCGACAGACGTACTTCGAATGCGCGTGTGTCTTCAGGGAAGCGATAGCCGATGCCGGCGTTCCATACAGTGAACATGCGATTGAAGTCGGTGCCAAGTCCTTGGTACAGAGAGTTGGCGACGTCGGTGCTGCAGGCGAGTGGACCGAAGTTCCAGATCACGCGGGCTGTTGCGATGTGCGTGAAGTAGTTGTCATCAGCACTGCGCTGCAGCGTGTTGGCAACCCACGTGTACATACCGTTGTACGAGAGCGATACGTCGAGATCTTCGGAGTTGGATGAACCAATGAAGAATCCAGCGGATCCTGTCGTTGAGTTTGCGTAGTTGATGTCGGAGTTGATCCGACCTGGTGTGCGCGAATACACGAGCGCACCGTTGAGGTTGAAGTTGGTACCCAGGAGAGGGAAGCCGTGCGTGAAGAATGCGCGTGCATTCCACATGCCTTCGAAATTCTCATTGGTCGTGATCTGTGTACCCGGTCCAACAACCACATTATCGCCAATCACCGTGTCGCGACGTGTGATGATGTTCGACGAACCGATATAGTTGGATGTGTAGCTCACGTTGAGCACGCCGAACATCGTCCGACCCATCATCCAGTTGGAGTTCACAAGGCGTGCGTTGAACGAGTGCGAATACTCCTGCACAAGGTTGGGATTGCCCACACGCAACTGTACAGGGTTCGAGTTGTCGACAACGTTCTGCAACTGCGAGATCGATGGTGCATTCGTGCTTGTGCGATAGAACATCCGAATGTTGCTCTGCTGCGAGAACTTGTGCTGAATCATCAACGTCGGCAGCACGTTCTGGAAGGTGCGCGATATGTTGTCGGTGCGCGGGAAGAGCTGATCGCCTGTGAGCAGCGCGTATTGGTAGTTGCCACCGAAGGTGACAATGGTGTTCTCCATGCGCCAGCGGTAGAGCGCTCCTGCACGGTGCGTTTGATAGGTGTTCTCGAAGGTATTGCTCAGCAACGAATCAAGCGTGCTGTATGTCTTCGCAGTTGTGTCGAAGTCGTTCGTGACGCGACGTGATGTGTTGCGTGTGACGTTCGGCTCGTAGGAGAACTGAATCATGTCGCTCTCGCCCACAGGCTCTGTCCATGCAACCTGTCCGCCCAAACCAAGACTTGTCGAACCACCATCGGCTCGTTGATCGAGTCGGAAGGTGCTGTCGATGCCAGTATAGAAGGCATTGGTAGCAAGCAGGTTGTTGCCATTCCAACGATTTGATCCGTCGACGTTGAGCGTGGCAGCAAATGTGCGACCTCGAGTTTCAAAGAGGCGACGGTACGTTGTGCCAACCGATGCCGTGTATCCGCCGTTGGTGCTACGATTGTCCGTCGTGGTGGTGTTCAGCGTGTCCAACGTGGTCGACGTGATGCCGTCGACGATGCTGTTGGCGTTTGATGCTTGATACACAACACGCGGCGTGATGATCAACGCATTGGCTGAATCGATGAACGATTCGATGCGTGCGTTAACCCGGTGATTGCGGCTGATGGAGTTTGCGGTGTTGAGCTCGTTATAGCGCTGACTTGCAATCGATGGCGTGATGTACTGCCGATCGAGCTGCGTCTCACGCGCATTGTCGGCGTAGTTGAAGAAGTAGCTAGACGAAATGTTCGTGCGTCCAACGACGTCCGAGTAATTCAGGCCGAGTGCATTGGTGGTGCTGATGCCCCCTTGCTGACCCGAGAAGAAGTTCGAGAAGCTGCCGCCACCGCCACCACCAAAGCCGCCGCCACCCATGCGCGACATCGCCATGCTTCCGGCAGAGCCCGCAAAGCGCGACATCATTCGTCCCATCATACCGCCCCCACCAGTGGCACCGAGAATGTCCTGGAACGAGAAGTTCTGCTGGTTGACGTTGTTCGAGAGACCAAGCACCGAGATGCGCTGCGCGTCGCGGAAGTCGTTTAGCGTTACACCGGCATTGTAGCGGTTGTCGAGACCATACCCACCGTAGGCACGACCGAACGATCCGCTGCGACGATCCTTCTTCGTTGTAATGTTCATCGTCTTCTGCGTGTTACCGTCGTCGAACCCGCTGAACATCGATAGATCACTCCCACGGTCGAACACTTGCACGCGATCAACCATGTCGGCCGGAAGGTTCTTGAGCGTTGCCGATGCGTCATCGCCGAAGAACTCACGTCCGTCAACGGTAACACGACGAAGCTCCTCGCCTTGTGCTTTGATGGTGCCGTTTTCTACCGTGATGCCCGGCATCTTCTTCACGAGGTCTTCTGCGCTCGCGTTGGGATTCGTCTTGTAGGCAGCAGCATTGTACTCAGTGGTGTCACCTTTGACCTCCACACGCACGGCCATTCCCTCGACGTTGACTTCGCGGTTCTTGACGGTATCACGTTGGAGCTTGAAGGTGCCAAGGTTTGTGCGCGACTCGCGCGCGAACACCGTTTGCTCGAGCTTCTTGTAGCCAACGTAAGTGATGGTCAGGCGGTACGGACCAGGCACAACGTCCTTGATCTTGAAGTCGCCGCTGCGCTCGGCGAACGCCCCCTTCACTGAGGTAGAGTCCTTGGCAGAGACGAGGCGCACCGTTGCGCCAACGAGCGGACTGTCGTCTGCTGCGTCGAATACAGAGCCACGGAGGGTGATGGGATCTTGCGCATACAGCGCAGTTGCGACCAGAAGGCCAGTGCAGAGCGTAATAAGTCGGATCATAGAGGTCCCTATAACGTACAAATCTCCGAAAAGGTTTACACGTGGGGCTAAAAAAGCCATAGGTTTGTGGGCTATGGAGCCTACCGGACTGCTTCTTGCCATGACGGCATCGCGCTGGCATCGGGCCGTGGAACCTGTCCTGCAGGAACACGGTGTGTCGCTTGTGCATGTGCAGCTCCTCGAGGCCGTGGACTGTCTCTGTCGAAGGGGCGCTGCACCTCACCAAGCGGATGTCTCCCGGTACACGGGGATCGATGTCATGACGGTGTCGATCAACGTCCGGGCCCTCACCGAGCGAGAGCTGCTGGTCCGCCAACAGCGACCACATGATAGTCGACGCGTGTACGTCGAACTCGCCGAGGCTGGGGTGGCACTGCTGGCGAAGGTTCGGGATGGACTCCAGAACGCCGACGCTGTGGTGTTCCCAAACGATGAACGTCGCGCTACACTGCGACATGCACTGATGACTTGCGTGGAGGATACAACGACATGAATGCCGCTCTGATCGCCGAACTTGGCTACCTCCGCGTTGCCGCTGCGGCTCCCCGCGTGCGTCCAGCCGATGTTGGCAACAATGTCGCAGAGATTCTCCGACATGCCACCGATGCCATTCACCGCAAAGCTGATATCGTGGTGTTCCCCGAGTTGTCTATCACGGGTTATACATGCGGCGATCTGTTCATGCAACCGTCGCTTCTGCAGGCAGCGATCGACGGACTTGCGACGATTTGTCGCGAAACAGCAGCACATGATCTGGTACTCATTGTCGGTCTTCCACTCTCAGTGAGTGGTCGGTTGTACAACGTGGCAGCAGTTGTGCATGGTGGGCGCGTACAAGCATGTATCCCGAAGACGCACCTTGCAGCAACACAAGAATTCTACGAAACGCGATGGTTTACGCGCGGCACGGATGTGTACGACGACATGGTTCAGATCGGCGATGATGTTGTGCCGTTTGGAGCCGATATCCTCTGTGTTGATGATGCAGATCCAACGGTGACCTTTGGCGTTGAGATTTGTCAGGACCTGTGGTCTGTTGAACCACCATCAGGTCCACTCGCACGTGAAGGGGCAACGCTCATTGTGAACCTCTCCGCAAGCAATGATCTGGTAGGGAAGGCATCGTACCGACGTGACTTGATTCGCATGCAGTCGGCGCGCACCTATACTGCATACGTGTACGCGTCGAGCGGACCCGGTGAGTCGACAACTGATACGGTGTTTAGCGGACACTGCGTTGTGGCTGAGTGCGGTGATGTGATCGCCGAATCTCCAAGGTTGCAATTGCACGGCACATCCGTTACGGTCGACGTCGATCTCCAGCGATGTGCACGTGAGCGCATGGCTGCTGCCTCGTGGGCGATGGATCATCACGAAGGCACAATGCGCGTGGTGCACCTTGCCTTGCGCAGGTCTGTAAAGGACGATGTGCAACGTCGCATCGATCCGCATCCATTTGTCCCTCACGCGGCAGTAGAGCGCGAAGCGCGATGTGCCGAGATTCTCGAGCTTCAGGCAATGGGGCTCGCAGTGCGCGCACAGCGCTCGCATGCGAAGTCGCTTGTACTTGGGCTTTCTGGCGGACTCGACAGCACGCTGGCTGCGTTGGTATGCCGTCGTGCATGTGAGATCCTCGCACTGCCGTTGACAACGATGCACTGTGTGTCGCTTCCAGGATTTGGCACAACGCAGCGAACACGCAGCAACGCGCAACAGCTTGCACATGTCCTCGGTGCACAGTTCCGCGAGATCGACATCACACCGAGTGTGATGCAGCACTTCGCCGATATCGGACACGACCCAGATACGCATACCGTTGTGTACGAGAACGCTCAAGCTCGCATGCGCACAACGATCCTGATGGACATTGCCAACATGGAACACGGCATCGTGGTCGGCACGGGTGATTTGTCCGAGATCGCACTCGGTTGGAGTACCTTCAACGCAGATCACATGTCGATGTACAATCCGAATGCAGGTGTGCCGAAGACGTTGGTGCGCGAGCTCATTCGCAGCGAAGCCGACCGCCTTGAAGAGCTCCGTGCAGTGCTTGTTGATGTACTCGACACGCCGATTTCACCCGAGCTACTTCCGACAACGGCCGATGGTGTGCAGCACCAAAAAACAGAGGATGTCCTTGGTCCGTACGAGGTCCACGACTTCGTGCTGTACCACGCTATTCGTCGTCGCTGCACCGCAGAGCAAGTAGCTGTGCTTGCATTGCTTGCCTTCGGTGATACGTACCGCGACGCACAGATCATTCATTGGGTCGACACGTTTTATCGTCGATTCGTGGCATCGCAGTTCAAGCGATCAGCCATGCCCGACGGACCCAAGATTGGTTCCGTGAGTCTTTCGCCACGTGCCGATTGGCGCATGCCAAGTGATGCCGTAGACATACCGTGGCGTGAAGGTATTCGACGTGTTGCGGAGTTGGCAGGCGTGGCCATTCCTTCGTAGTTTCGCAGCTGTAACAGGGTCAATCGCGCACATGCGCATGTACCGCGTCTGAGGGTGGCAGACAGCGAAGGAGAAGTCCGTCGTGCAACAGTCAACCACCGTCGTCATTGCTGACGACCATGAGATATCCCGTATCGGCATCCGCCGACTCCTCGGCACATCATCCGACATTACCGTTGTCGGCGAGGCCATCGATGGATTTGAAGCGCTCGAGATGGCACGCTCCAAGCAGCCTGATGTGATGCTGCTCGACGTTCGTATGCCGAACCTTTCGGGGATCGACGTAGCGCAGCGTTTGAAGACTGAGATGCCGGGGATGCATGTAATCATGCTCAGTGCTGCTGAAGATCAGATGCTTGTCGAACAAGCATTGTATGCTGGTGCTGACGGCTACCTCTCGAAGGATGTGACCTCGGTTGAACTCGTTGCCGCCGTTAACGACGTCACCAAGAGTGAGCGCGTGTTCAGTCCGGCCATTCGGGAGATGATTCAACAGCGTCCCGATCAGCCTGCGCGGAAGAAGCCAAAGGTGCCGCTCACTCGCCGCGAAGAAGAGGTGATCTCGCTTGTTGCAAAGGGGCTCACAAGCCACGACATCGGTAAGCGCTTGAATATCTCGCCCCGTACCGTCGAGACGCATCGCGCAAGGATCATGACCAAGATCGGTGTGAACAACGCTGCCGGTCTGGTACGCTACGCTCTCATGTATGCGACGTATTTTGGTGTCGGCACGAACGAGTCGCGGTGATCGTCCGTAGCCAACGGACGTCACTATGAAGCCTACATCGACCTACTTATCGCCTGAGACTGTTGCAAAGCTCGGGAGCATGGAGCTCCGAGCGCGCTTGGTCGTCGAGGGCTTTATCACGGGTCTACATCGATCACCGTTTCACGGCTTCAGTGCCGAATTCTCCGAGCATCGTCAGTACCGCCATGGCGACGAGCTCAAGCACATCGACTGGAAGATCTACGGTCGGTCGGATCGCTACTACGTCAAGCAGTATGAAGACGAGACGAATCTCCGCGCAACGGTATGCGTGGATATGAGTGCGTCGATGAACTATGCGTCCGAAGGCAACATCACCAAGTTTCAGTACGCAACGTTCCTAGCGGCCGCGCTCTCGTACCTTGTGCTGCAGCAGCGCGATGCAGCTGGTCTCGCACTGTACAACACCGACATTCAGACATTTCTTCCGCCACGCTCGAAGCAATCGTATGTGCGTGAGCTCATCCGTGCACTTGAGCAGGCAACACCATCGCAGGGCACGGGTACGTCGGTAGCACTTCATCATGTTGCCGAACGCCTTGGTCGACGCGGCCTCGTGATTGTCATCAGCGACTGTTTCGACGAGCCGGAGAGCATCCTGCATGCGCTTCGACACTTTCGTCATAACCAGCACGAAGTGCTCTTGTTGCATGTGCTCGATCCTCGGGAGATCGACTTCAACGTGGGCTCGGCTGCTGTCTTTCGCGACATGGAATCGGGTCAGGAACTCACCACACATCCGCAGCAACTCCAGCGTAGTTATCGAGCAGCCGTCGAAGCCTTCTGTAACCGCATCAAGCATGGATGTCATGCACAAAATGTCGACTACGTGCGCATGACAACTGATCAGCCCTTTGATGCTGCACTGCGCGAGTACCTTGTCAAACGCCAATCGATTCGAGGCTAAGAATACCCATGCAGATTACTGGACTTCACACAGCGGTCGTTACACCATTCCATCCGAATGGGGAAGTCGACCTTGATACGATGCGTCGCATCCTCGATCTCCAGATTGCTGGTGGTGTTGATGGCGTTGTCGTCACAGGTTCAACGGGCGAAGCAGCAACGCTAACGCTTGCCGAACGTGAGTTGCTCTGGCGCACAGCAGTTGAGCATTGCGACGGTCGCATCGTGATCACTGCTGGTGTTGGTACCAACGATACACGCTCGACAATTGAGAATGCCGTCGCTGCGCAGAAGGCCGGAGTACATGCGCTGCTCATCGTATCGCCCTACTATAACAAGCCCACTCAGGCTGGACTCATCGCACACTATCGTGCGGTGCATGATGCCGTTACGGTGCCGCAGATCCTCTACAATGTGCCTGGCCGAACAGCACAGAATCTGTCTGCACAAACACAGCTCGCAATTGCCGATGCATGTCCGAACATCATTGCAACCAAGGAAGCGAGTGCGAACCTCGAGCAGATGAGCGAGATCATCGCGCATGCTCCTGACCACTTCTCACTGCTGGCTGGCGATGATGTACTGGCACTGCCGATCATTGCTGCAGGTGGACGTGGTGTGATTGCCGTGATCTCGAACTACCTGCCACGCACCTACGGCGCACTGATTCGTGCTGCGATGCAGAACGACATCGCAACGGCTCGCGAACTGCAGGATGCGTTGCTGCCGTACTTCGCCGCGAACTTCATCGAGACAAACCCGTTGCCAGTGAAGTATATCATGCACAAGCTCGGCTACGGAGCCAACGTGCTGCGTCTGCCACTGGTGCCGGTGACGCCAGCATCTGCTGCTGCACTTGATGATCTGATCGCAACACTTGACGATGCACGATTGGTAGGGCAATGAAGCAACCTCTCCTGATGGGCGTGCTGAACGTAACGCCAGATTCATTCTCCGATGGTGGACGTTTCGATGTGCGTGAAGCAGCACTTGAGCACGCGCTCGAGCTTCGACGTCAAGGGGCCGACTGGATTGATATCGGTGGTGAGAGCACCCGCCCTGGTGCCACGCCAGTGCCAGCCGACCTTGAGTGTGCACGTGTGCTACCTGTGATTCACGACATCCTCGATGCCGATCCGGAAGCGAAGATCTCTGTCGATACATCAAAGGCCATTGTTGCTGAGCAAGCACTGCAAGCAGGTGCGCACATGATAAACGACGTCACGGCAGGACGTCATGATCCGCGGATGTTCGACGTTGTAGCTTCGCACGGTGCACCAATGGTGCTCATGCACATGCAGGGCGAACCACGAACCATGCAACAGAACCCACAGTATGCGGACGTTGTCGGAGAAGTGGTGCATCACCTTACCGAGCGTGTCGCAGCCGCTCGTGCTGCAGGAATTACCAACGTACTTGTAGATCCCGGCATTGGTTTTGGCAAGACGCTCGAACACAATCTTGCACTCCTTCGCAATCTCGCTGCGTTCACAAGCCTTGCTGATGGCGTGGTACTCGGGATTTCACGCAAGCGCTTTCTTGGTGAGATTACCGGTGTGCAGACACCTGACGAACGCGATATCGCTACGGCATTTGTGCACGCATTGCTATGGCATACACCGGTGACTATGGTACGCGTACATAACATCGCACTTCACGCACAGCTGCGCCGCCTCGGAACCTCAATCGTGTCATGAAACTGTCGTAAGTTGTAAAAAAGTAGTAGCAAGCATGACGCTACTGCTCGACGGTTTCTTGGTTTCTCGAGAGGGGATACACATCGGAATGAAGGCAATTGCTGCGCTCGTGTTTTGCGTGTGCCTCGTGAGCACACGAATGGATGCATCCGGAATAGATTCGATACCACCGCTGAAGAAGCTGACAATTCTTGAGTCGAGCAACCACCTCTTGGGTGAGCGATTCAAGACCCTGATGCTGCCGCCTGATATCAATGCGCAGTACTTCAAAATGTTGCGCGACATTGTGCGCAAGGATGTTGATGTAGCTGGCTTGCCTGAGTTCGAGGCAATGAAAGCACTCACACGCTGGGCAAGTGTTCAGTGGCAACACGATGGAAGATATGTGCCGCCAATGTCGGTCTCTGCAATCGACATGCTCGCAAACGTCAAGCGTGGTATGCGCTACAATTGCGAGGGATATGCGCGCGTGCTCTTCGATGCACTGAGCGCACATGGTTATGTGGCGCGCATGGTCTTTCTGCGAAAGAAGGGTTCCGAGTACGCGGGGATTGGAGCTGCTCACGTCGCCGTGTCTGCGTGGTCGAATGAACATCATAAGTGGATCTACCTCGATCCGCAATTCGGCGGATATCTGATGAAGAACGGTATCCCTCAGTCCTTCATGGAAATGGCTCACGGAATTGTTCGACGTGATACGTGTGACTTCGTTGTGATGTCCGGAAGTAACGAGCAGTTCCGCAGCTTTGTGCCGACGTTTGACGGCTTCATTAGCTCGATGTTAAAGATCGGAGACTCGTTCCGATTCGTATCAATGCCGATGGACTCAACGGCGACGCAGTATCTCTCGTTTCAGGGTATGCCAGCCGATGGAACGGTGTTCACGAACAATCCGAACCACCTCTACATGCCGGTCAACGAAGTATCGATGACCTTCTATTCGAAGAGCAAAGTGAACTTCGATTCGATCATGGTGAAGTACAACATCGTCGATCCGAACGACTACA
>CAYSMF010000032.1:0-8050 GCA_964432155.1 uncultured Melioribacter sp.
GTCAGCTGGGGATGTTCACCAACGACAACACCGAGCGCGTGCAACGTCAGAAGGATGCGCCGATCTATGTGGTGATTGGCAACCCACCGTACAATGCGGGTCAGGTGAATGAGAACGACAACAACAAGAACCGCAAGTATCCTGCGATTGACAAGCGGGTACAAGAAACCTACGTGAAGGATTCTACCGCCACGTATCGTGCCGACCTCAGTGACCCATACGTCAAAGCATTCCGCATGGCATCCGATCGCATCCTGTCAAGGGGCGAGGGGATCGTGTGTTACGTTACCAACAACGGTTTTCTCGATGGCATTGCATTTGATGGAATGCGGAAGCACCTCTTTGCTGATTTCTCAACAGTGCGTGTAGTTGATCTCAAGGGGAACATTCGCAAAGACTCGATGCGTGACGGCATTCCACTTGGCGAAGAACACACCGTGTTCGGCCTCGGAGCTATGGTTGGCATTGCGATCACGATGTGTGAGCGATCATCAAGGCAAACCGATCATGCGCTCGAATATTGGGATGTGCCATTTCGCGCAAAGCGTGTTGAGAAATTCGAGCAACTGATGCGTGCGCAGGATTGGTTTGGACTTGACTCGCGCGTCTTCGTTCCAACAGCAAAGAATCTCTGGCTCACCGAAGGCATGGCCGACGATTGGGATGAGCTGGTGCCGTTGGGGAGTAAGGAAGCGAAGCGTGGTGTCGGTGATGTGTTATTTCAGACATACTCGCTAGGTATTCTTACTAATAGAGATAGATGGGTGTATAACTTCGATGAAAGACTGTTATTGAGGAATATGGAGGCCTTCACGGAGCTATACAATGACCACGTCGCACGATGGCCACTTTACAGCTCATCAAAGGACATGAATTCCTTTGTCAATAATGACGACACCAAGATATCATGGTCACGCGATCTGAAGCTCAAGGTTCAAAGATCTAGAGTTGCGGTTCACTCGAAAAGCCACTTGCGACGAAGTATGTATCGACCGTTTGTTAGCCAGAGCATGTACTTCAGTCCAGTGTTCGTTGATCAGGCGTTAAAATTCCCCCGCATCTTCCCTCTACCTGAGACGGAGAACGTGGTGGTGTGTTTGAGCGCGATTGGTCAATCGAAGCCATTCCACACGCTTGCGACAAACGTCATTCCAGACTTGCACCTCACAGGCGACAGTCAGTGCTTCCCCCTCTACGTCTACGACGAAGACGGCACCAACCGCCGCGACAACATCACCGACTGGGGCTTAGAGCAGTTCACATCGCACTACCACGACTCCACGATCACAAAGCTTGATGTGTTCCACTACGTGTATGGCATCCTGCACGACCCAGCATATCGCGAGAAGTACGCTGCCAATCTCAAGCGTGAGTTGCCCCGTATCCCCTTCGCCGACAACTTCTGGAAGGTCGCGGAGCTCGGGAAACGTCTGATGGAATTGCATGTGCACTACGAAGACCAACCAGAGTATGCGTTGCACGAAGAATGGTCGCTCCCCAAAGGCTACCTCCATCCATACGGACTTGCTGTAACATCTGTCGATCAAGTGCCCGAGCGCGACCGCTACCGCGTAACCAAGATGAAGCGCGACAAGAAAGATCCAACGCGCCTCATCGTCAACGACTTCCTCACGCTTAGCGGTATCCCCGCAAACGTCGACGACTACAAGCTTGGCAACCGCTCAGCTCTCGACTGGATTGTCGACCAGTATCAAGTCAGCACCGACAAACGCAGTGGCATCACTAACGATCCCAACCGCGACGACGATCCAACGTACATCGTCCGCTTGATCAAGAAGGTGGTGACGGTGAGTGTGGAGACGGTGGGGCTCACCCCCCGGCCCCCTCTCGCACGCGAGCGGGGGAGCCATACATGATGATGTGGATGATGTAGGGGCGAGACCCTGTCTCGCCCGCGGGCACATGTTGCACACATGTTCCGATCACGGAATGGCCCAACACATCATGAATGGAATGGTCCAACACAAATAATGGCGGGCGAGACAGGGTCTCGCCCCTACGGGAATAACGTTCAACGGGAACGTTCGATATGCGTTAACCGATGCGCATGCATTGTTGTGTACATGATGATGTCGATGGTGTAGGGGCGAGACCCTGTCTCGCCCGCGGGCACATGTTGCACACATGATCCGATCACGGAATGGTCCAACGCATCATGAACGGAATGGTCCAACACAAAAATGGCGGGCGAGACAGGGTCTCGCCCCTACGGGATTACCGCATCTCGCAATGATGTAACATTCGCCTGTTCGTCAACGCGGTGGAGGAAGGCGGCGTGTTTGCCTTCCTGTCCTCATTCAGCGCTAACAGTGCTGCAATACAGCGAGCCCCGTTCTCATTGAGAATGGGGCTCGTTTGCGTTTACGCTTCTCGCAATGGCGACTTGATCACTGCTGAGATAGTCAGAAATGAGTTACGTGAGAGTGATGAAAGTGCAAACCGGCAATCCCGGGGTTGAGACGGAACCCCTTCAAACCCCACCATAAGGTAACACGCAGTACCAGAATGTTACCTATTTCACGGTTTCGGATCTGTTGCTGAGTTAGGGGGCTACGTTGTTGTACAGACTACTGGCAAATGCAGTAATCTGGTTAGGCGTTCGGCTCGGATGTCGAAAGAGATTAGTTGGCGATCGAGGGCTCGCAGGCAAGATTTGAACTACTTCAACGAGATGTAACCATGCGTTCCTGTTTGTAATGTTCGATGGCAATATCCGTTGATAAGTTCGGGAAAGAAGGGGTAGCGAGCATAACGTGGCGAATTCAACGACTACACGATCACTTTCACATGTATCTGATATTCATTCAACTAAAAGGTAAAGTATGCTGCTAATCTATTTGGTAGTCAGTTGTCTAGTCATGATCGCTTCTAGTATGGAACTATCTAGCCAAACTGGAACGGTAGACTACGTTCCTAATGGAAGCTTTGAGTACACTGCCATTCCAGACATTCTGCTTGGACCTTACGATACACGCTTTATAAAGTACTCTCTCTATTGGAGGCAATTTCACAGTTGGACGGTCCCCAATGAAGCTGGAACATTGCCGGACTGGCCAATTGAAAGAGATCGCGTTTACGACCCGCTAGTGATGTATCAACCGGTGACTTGTAGCTCAACCGATCTATACTCAAAACATTTGCCAGACTGCGTTATTGGTACTGATCCAGGCTCTCTGCGCGACATACCGGAGAACTGGTTTGGATTTGAACCTATGCGTCCAGGAAGTATGGGGCAAAAGTATGCAGGTCTCTACTATCGTCTGAATGGTGTCCGCGTTAAACCAGGGACCACCGGTACGTACGAGGCTTTTGATGGTAACCCATTAACAGATTGGTGGAGAGAGTATTTAGAGGTTGAGTTGCTTTGCCCGTTGGTGGCCGGTAGTCAGTATACTCTTAGTTACTGGGCGTCTTTAGGTGAGGTGAGTGAAAGGAATATCCAGATTGAAGCACGAGTATCCCAGCAACCGTATCATGTACATCCCCAAGATGATTGTGATGAGATTACGGATAATGACTGGGACCTTACCTCCAAAGTACGCGCACCTGTAACGGACGGTCCACAGGGATACACGTTGCCAGCACCCTTGCTACCCAAGGCAGGAGGACTTCCTAACGGTGGCTGGGTGAAGATCCAAGGAACATTTACAGCCGCTGGAGGTGAAAGGTATTTAACTATCGGGTACTTCGGTAATGAGAGAGGAATCATTCCAACTACTGACAAATTGTGCATGGACTACTATCAGCTTGAAGGGCTTACAACAGCACGTGCTTATGTCTATGTTGACGATGTTCGCCTAAGAAGTGCCGGTAGTGCGAGCTGTACGTGCAGTGGACTGCTGGAGTTTGAGCCGATTCCTCCCAGCCCGGGAACAGACGAATGTTGCTACAAAGTGGTCCTAACTAATGGGGATGATGCTGGGCAATCAGTATGTGGAGCCTGCACCATCGAATCAGTTACTGTAAGATTGCGTGGGAGTCAACAAACAATTTTCGATTGGAACTCAAATGCTAGTATCGGACCCGTTGGTAGTGACGGAATACCCAGAGAATTAGGCACTGTCTGTATCGAAGAATTCCCAAATGAACCAGGGGCCTTTTTTGACTACGAGATGTTCGGTTCGGAACACCAACTTGTGTGTTCGTGGTTTAAGAAAGTTCATGGGTGCATGGGTGTGTGTTCGAGCTGTGATGAATTCAGGAGATCAGTATCTATATCATCAATCAATTCAGGATCTAATCCCTGTTGTTTTAGGCTTAAACTTGATGCATCTCTTCTCGAAGGTTGCGCACAAATCGCTTCAATTCGAGTGTATAGAACGGTCGGTGAAACTTCTACGGAAATACCATCGGCTGCCTACAATTCCTTAGTCGCAACTAACTTTAGCGGATACCTGTACACATTCTGTCCTCTTCCGGTCCCAAGTATTGCTGCAAACGAAAAGATTAAGATCGTTTTCAAAGATGCCTTGGGGGATGTTATTTGCGAAGTTCTACTGGACCCCTTCAAGTGTGTTTGCGACTGCAAGAGCTCTTCTGCGGAATTGCGTTATGAACCAGTCACTGCACCTAATGGATCGTGTTGTTATGACGTTGTAGTGCGGAATACCGGCAATTGCAAGATTGGTTTGAATAGGGCGTTTATCAGAGGAGGTGTCCAGTACAACTTTATTGGTAGCAACGGTTGGACTTCAGGTGTCGTCACAGAAGGCGGGAGCTCGAGAGGAATCGAGTTTGCCAAATCTGGATCGCCGACTGTTTTGTACACAGAGCAAGAAGTTGTGATCGGACGGATTTGTCCAGTCGATTGTGCTCTCGGCGATTTTACAACAAATCTCGCTACGATAACGTATACCGTCAATGGTGTACCATGCATTGCAAAGACTCTCCCGTCTTCTACCACAGCAAGCTGCATTGAGACTTTTGATTGCCTCGACTTCACCGCAAGCATTAAGGCTCATCCAATATGGAATTCACCGTGTTGTTGGTACGGCGTTTACGTCAAAGTGGATGTTTGCAGTCGGGAATTCCAGGGGTTGTATGTTCAGGTGTCTGGTTTTCCGCAGCACCCTGTTTCAACCAGTTTCGAGACGCTGGTCACTACATGGCAGTGTCAGCCTAATAGTGGTGGGATCACCATCACACTGAAACGTGCCGATGGTAGCATACTTTGCACCAAGAATCTTGGAATCCCAAGTTGTTCATCTGCAAATCAGTAGAAGGGCCAAATGGACAGCTCGGATTCGGAGAGTCGAACCGTATATCACCCAGATGAGATTGCGGATGTATGCTCAACAATCGTGAAAACGGAGCTCTCGTATTCTTGACAGTGATCTCGGCAACGGTGACAGGATTTGGGTAGTTTTCAATCCCGATGGTGCCGTAGTTGCAAGTTCCAATAACGCGGAGAGTCGATCCAAGAGCCTGATGGACATCATCAGCGATTTTCCCGTTGGAGTCGATCTCATAAACAACTCTGACTCTGCAACGGGTAAGACTATTGTCAGGAGCGTCTATGTTCAACCTTAGTTTGCATTACTCAAGGCTAGTTGTTCTCGCTACCATTGTGATGAGCGCGCTTGTAGCTAATGCCCAACAAATCGTTGGGTCTGGTAGGCATGCCTCTATTCTGTGTGTGGATGGGGCTGTGTTTTCTTGGGGTGAGAATTACGACGGTCTTCTTGGTGACGGGACAATGACTCCGTCTCAGGAAGCTGTTCGGTCGAAGGTCCCCCCAGCTGCGCGCCTGATCGGTAGACATAATGGTGTCATGGCTATTGACTTTGATGGTCGCGTCTACACCTGGGGAGTAATTACCGGAAATCAGTTCGGGATGCCTTCTTGGCATTGGAGGGAAGCAATGCCACAGTCACTACCGTTCGTGAACGGTGTTCGAAATGCCACGACAAGTGATGCGAATGCCTACTATCACTTGGAAAACGGAAACATTTTGGTCAGTGGTGCTAACTCGCAGGGGCAATATGGAAATGGCTCAACAACACGACTTGATTCCGGGGTTACTCTGGTGCCACTTGACAGTGTTCTTGATGTCTTTTGTGACATTGCAACAGCTTACGCCGTTCGTAAAGATGGATGGATATGGGCTTGGGGTTCAAATCAAGAGAACCAAATCGATAGCTCAACCAATCTGTACTATGACAAGCCAAGAAAGATGTTTCATACACCAGGTGTTGCCTTTACCTTAGGAACGTCTAGTGGGTTCATGAACGTATTCGGATCTATGCGAGTCGTCACCGTTGATGGTGACGTGTTGGTCTGGGGACAGAACGACAAGAACCAGTTGGGTGTAACGAACACGAAGAGAGTCAAGGTGCCGACGAAGATCGCTATGCCAGGCAAGGTCATTGCCATCACTGGTGGTCTATACCACACCGTGGTCTTGCTTGAAAACGGTACCGTGTGGTCATGGGGCGATAACGGTTTTGGTCAGCTCGGAAATCCAAACTACAACAACACTGTTGAACCTGTCGAAGCGATAGGACTTGCCAACGTGGTTGCGATTGGCTCAGGTTCATTCTCGTCGTATGCAATTATGCGCGACGGATCTCTCCACGGGTGGGGGGATAACACGTATCGTCAACTCAACCGCGACGATGCACCACGTCAGTACACAGCTGTTCCGCTGCCTGTGCCGTGTGGACTTGTATCTGGAGTGGCTGCAGATAGTCAGAAGACCACGACCCAAAGCTCGCCTAGCCCCGTGATCGATATTCTGACAGTTCCGATTGTTGAGGGTACCACGAGAGTTGAGATATTCTCGATCGAGGGAAGAACAGTTCACGTCGTACAACCCTCATTCACCGATTCAATGCTCAGATTTGATCTGTCCTCTGAGTCTCCTGGGCTTTACACGATTGTTCGCACGAGAGGATATGTTGTGACTACCGAGGTAGTGATCAAGTACTGATGACATCAGCTACCCCGCCTCTTTCAGTCAAACCGTAGTCTGTCATATTCGTTTTATCTATGTCGGGGCGAGGATAGAATCCTTGTCCCGACGTTTTTTGTCACCATATGAAGCATTGCTTTGGTAGAACCAAGCTCACTCTTTGTGGTTCTGAAGCCATCATCGCATTTAGTTCTTTTTTCTTGGTTCGCCATAGATGTGCAATGCGCGTGCTCGGCAACCGCTCAGCCCTCGACTGGATTGTCGACCAGTATCAAGTCAGCACCGACAAACGCAGCGGCATTACCAACGATCCCAACCGCGACGACGATCCAACGTACATCGTCCGCCTGATCAAGAAGGTTGTAACAGTGAGCGTGGAGACGGTGGGGCTCACCCCCCGGCCCCCTCTCGCACGCGAGCGAGGGAGCCATACATGATGATGTGGATGATGTTGCAGCCCATTCAAATACAACAACGCTAAGGTTCGCAAATGATCACTGCTCTCGTTTTCCTGATGGCCATGGCCACGATTCCTATGTCGAGTTCGGATTCCATGATCAACTTCGGCCGCACAGCCGCTGGAGTTCAGGATTGGATCATGATATCGGATAACGTGATGGGTGGTATCACGGCGTCGAACCTTGTGTACACGGATAGCTCAATGGTGTTCTCAGGCACAATCTCTCTGGAGAACTACGGTGGGTTCGCGTCGGTGAAGACCAAGTTCGGTCGTTTTGATTTGTCGGAATACAAGGGTGTTCGAATCCGTTTCAAGTCCGCAAATCAGCAGTTTGCATTCACGCTCGAAAACAGTCGCAACTGGACGCAGCCGAACTTCAAGGGCGAGTTCGGGAGCGCGAAGGCAAACACGTGGACCGAGACCACGATCTACTTCAAGGACTTCAAAGAATATCAGATCGGCGAGCCTACCGGCGGCAAGCTCGATCCTGCGCAACTCAAGGGCATCGTCAGACTCGGCATCATCACAACCGAGAAGAAGGAGGGTCCGTTCTCTCTCGAGGTTGATTATGTGGAGTTCATCAACTAAATACCCCGGGCCCCCTACCGATGCGCATGCATTGTTGTGTACATGATGATGTCGATGGTGTAGGGGCGAGA
>CAYSMF010000033.1:0-6683 GCA_964432155.1 uncultured Melioribacter sp.
ACATATGTCCTACCCTTTTCGTTTTACTGCTTGCTTCCTGTTGTCAAAGAACACCCACCCGTTTTGCGCTCATCGTCGCGATGTGCGCGGGGGGAACTTCAAACATACGGCAAAAGAGGTATACGAACCAAATCCTAGGTGGGATTTTGTTCAGGGTCACGTTCCGCGGACTCCGTTGTACGGAGGAAAAAGGCGCGGAAGAAGACGATCTCCGGGATCAGCAGCAGCACGAGCGACAGCGTGTCGGCTGTAAAGAGCGGCGAGCTGGCCGAGGCAGGCATCAATGCATATGCAATTGGTCCTGTGACAGCCCAGAGAATCGTAAAGACCAGTCCGCACGTCGCCACGGCCAGCGCACCACCCTTGATCCCATCACGCTGCCACCGCATGGTGAACGCGTATAACGCGCCAACAATGTGGAGGTGGTAGATAATGAGGTCGATCATGATGCAGATTGCAATGGTGTGGACGATGTTCGGGGGTGCAAAAATGCAACAAATGTTGGGCAACACGATGGAAAAGATGGTTCTTGTTCTCACGACATGTGCAACGGCCGACGATGCCGATACGCTGGTACGCTACCTCCTGGAGCGACGTCTGATCGCCTGCGGGTCGGTGATTCCGGGCATGGTGTCGACCTACGTATGGAACAATGGCGTTGAACACACGGCCGAGCTCCAGCTGATCTTGAAAACCACATCGACCTTGCGCGATGTGGTCGTGCAGACACTGGCCGAAATCCATCCGTACGAGACCCCAGAGATCGTCTGCCTGACGCCCGAGGTTGTGCACGCCCCCTATCTCGCATGGGTTTCGGATGCATGCCGACCGACCACGTGAACGCCTCGTGCGCTATGGCGCAGGCGTACTGAGCACGCACGAGCTGCTAACGCTGTTGATCGCGTCGGGCACACCGGGTGCGCCTGCCTCGTCCATCGCGGAAGCACTCACCGAGCGCTTCCCTACTCTGCCAGATCTGGCCGGACGCGACGTTGCGGAGCTGCGGGCGATTCGAGGGATGGGAACAGCCAAAGCGTCAACCCTCTGCGCTGCGTTCGAACTGGCTCACCGCATCCAGGCGGCCCCCTTCGATGAGCGTCCGTCGATTACAACGCCTGCAAGCGTTGCACGTCTTCTCACACCGCACATGCGACACCTGCGCACGGAACAGTTTCGCGTGGTGTTACTCAACAGTGCGAACCAAATCATTCGTATCGTTGATGTGAGCAGCGGCTCGCTGAATGCTGTGATGATTCACCCACGCGAGGTGTTTCGCATTGCAATCGCCGAAAACGCTGCGGCCGTGATCCTGGTCCATAATCATCCTTCTGGCAACATTGAACCTTCACGTGAAGATTGCGCAATCACACGACAGCTTGTCGATGCAGGTCGTATCGTCGATATTCGCGTCCTTGATCACATCATCATTGGTGGAGATGCGTTTACGTCGTTTGCTGATCGTCACTTGCTGTAGCATTGTATGCTGCGTGGCACCAGAGGTTGCGCATGCACAAGTTCCAGTGCGCGCGGTAGCTCGGAGCGGTGAGTCGCTTGATCGAGTGCAGTCACAGACCGCATTCACGATTACATCAGCCCTCTCGCTTCCGCCGGATATGGATGTTCAACCATTTATCCGACCGTTCACATCTGCATTGTCAACGCAGCTCATCGGTTGGCCCGGACTGTCGCCATCGACACAAGCTGTGCTCTCGCAAGAGTCTCTCCTCGAGCGCGCATTCGCCCCATTGCAGGGTCCGTCAATGCAACTCTGGGGTCGCCTACCCGATGGCGGCTTGGTGCGATGGATCGGCACACGAATGGAGTATGATGCGCCAATGTGGGAGCTACCGTAATGCGTAATGTGACGCGTGCAATCATCTTTACGGTAACCGTGTTGGTGTCGTATCTCTGCACCGGACTCCTCGAGGACTACCTCTTGGGTGAAACGGAACGGTTTCGTCCCGTCACAGCAACACTGCTTGGAATGGGCGTGATCGTGTTGATCTTCGTTCCAGTGTTCAGCTTTACCGAGCGCATTACGGAATCTGTCGTTGCCGCTAGCTTAAAGCAAACGTCGCGTGGAGCAGGACGGATCATTGGCATCGTGCTCTTCACATTGTTGGTGTTCGCAACACTGTTTGCGATCTATTTGAACAAGTGGTTCGGACTTTCTGTAGGAGATGTGATCTAAGATGTCGTTTACTGATTACTACAAGGAACTCGAGGTTCCTCGCACGGCATCCGATGATGAGATCAAGAAGTCGTTCCGCCGCTTGGCGCGACAGTATCATCCTGATGCGAACCCCGACAATCCTGGAGCCGAAGAACGCTTCAAGAAGATTTCCGAAGCGTACGATGTGCTCTCTGACCCTACAAAGCGTGCGAAGTACGATCAGCTGTCGCAGTACTCGCAGTCGGGTCGACGTCCACCTGGTGGACAAGCCTTCTCGATGGATGATGTGGGCGATATGTTTCAAGGCACGTCGTTCGGCGATCTTCTTTCGGAACTCTTCGGCGCACAACGTGGCGCTCCGCGTCAGCGCACACAACGTCGCGAGGCACCACAACCACGTCGCGTGTTCGGCATTACGCTGACGTTCATGGAGTCGTTTAATGGCGCTGCAAAGCGCTTTACGATCGACGGAAAAACAATTGACGTGACGTTTAAGCCTGGTATCGCGAGTGGACAGCGCTTGCGCGTCCCGGATGGTGAGCTCGAGGTAACAGTTACTCCAGATCCCCGATACCAACGCGATGGTAACGATCTTCGCGTCGTGGAATCCGTTCCTCCATCGCTGCTCCTCCTCGGCGGATCGCACAACGTGGTCACACCCCGCGGCACGCTCGCTATCACAGTTCCTGCGTGCACTCCATCAGGCAAGGTGCTTCGTGTTAAGGGGCAAGGAATGCCGATCTATGGCGGTGATTCGCGCGGAGACCTGTATGTTGAACTCACAATCGCTATGCCGTCTACGCTGACACCAGAGCAACAGACGCTGATTGAACAACTTCGTGAGAGCGGACTCTAACAAGACACTATGACACGTATCACGTTTGATCATGTAACGAAGTCGTACGACTCGGTGCAGCCACTGAAGGATGTATCGTTTACGATTGAACCGGGCGAGTTCTTCGTCCTGGTTGGGCCTTCCGGTTGCGGTAAGAGTACGCTCCTTCGCATGATCGCCGGACTCGAGTCGATTACGTCTGGCACGTTGTCGTTCGACAATGTTCCGATGAATACCGTCGAACCACGTCAGCGTGATGTTGGCATGGTGTTTCAGAACTACGCGCTGTATCCGCATCTCACCGTGTTCGATAACCTTGCGTTTCCACTCGCGATTCGCAAGGAGTCCCGCGAGACAATCACGACACGTGTGAACGAGGTAGCAGAAGTTCTCAACCTTACACCGTTGTTGGACCGCCGACCAAAGCAACTCTCAGGCGGACAACGTCAGCGTGTTGCTGTAGGACGTGCGATCATTCGCAAGCCACGCGTGTTCTTGTTCGACGAACCGCTTTCGAACCTCGACGCGCAACTTCGTGCACACATGCGCACAGAGATTCGTGCGTTGCAGCGCAAGCTCGGCGTTACCACAGTGTACGTGACGCACGATCAGGTTGAAGCGATGACGATGAGTGATCGCATGGCGATCCTTAACGAGGGCATTTTGCAACAGGTTGGTTCGCCAGCAGAGATCTACGACAACCCAGCAACGCCCTTTGTTGCGTCGTTCACGGGAAGTCCAGCAATGAACCTGATTCCAATGGACAATCAGATTCTTGGTATTCGTCCGGAGCGCATTCGCCTGGACAACGATGGCTCGTCGCGAGAACTCGCTGTTCGTACAACAGCACTAGAGTTTATCGGACACGAGTGGCTGGCCCACGGTACCGTCAATGCAACACCGGTAATCCTGCGCAGCACCCAAAAGCCAGCTATCGAGATCGATCGCGACATGACGTGGTATGCGCCTGCGTCGGCTATTCGCTGGTTTCCCGCTCAGCAACGCTGAGCATCCGGTACATCCCAGCGTAGAACAGAAGCAGGTATGCAACTTCGCTGAGACCAAGGATGACGTTGACGTCGAAGCCAGCGACATGCATCATGATGTCGATGTGGAAGAACTTCGGCAACACGAATAGTACAATCGCAGCAATAAACGTCCCCCACGCGATGTACCAGTCACTGCGCATCATGTAGCGCGTAAAGAACGCGATCTGCGAAGCGATAAGCATCACAAACGAAACACGCGCCAGAATGGCGTGGATACGCCATACACTCGGCACCGTGTACGTGGCGATCGCGTTAAGCAGAAACAATGCTACGGCAATCAGCAGGAGTGTTGCTGGACGCGGCGCATGCGCACGCACTGCATGTGCGATGTATCCAACGAGAGTAACGCCGGCAAGCATTCCAAGGAGCGAGATGAGGTAACCCGTGGGGTTGTCCAGTTCCGACTGAATCGTCGATAGATCAAATCGCGTGAGCGTTGCATTCGTCGACTGCATCCACGTAGCGATACCAACGGCGTGCGTCACAGCAACCACAAGGCCACTCGCAACGAGCACCTTCCGCAACAGGGTCCACGATGACACATACATTGTCATGCAGTCTGCGGAGCAGGAATGTTCTTCCAGGTTAGCTCGACGATCTCTCGATCAGCCGGATCGACAATAGCGTCAATACTCGCTTGTGCTCGTTCGTAATACACGCGATGCACATCCGTGCGGCTATCTGCATGCGCTGCCTGAGCGATGATCATCTGCGTGAAACTCACTTCCCAACCAGCAAGTTGATTGCGCTGCTGATACGCGTCGCATTGCTGCGCATACACCCATGCAAGCGCACCATGTCCGCAGAACGCGTGAACGTGCGCCAGAAGAAGTGTTGCACGGAACGTATTGAGATCGTTGCCGACTTCAGCCCAATGGAAGGCTGCCGCATGTGCCGCATTGAGCATGGCTGTGAGATCACGCTCTGCGGGAGCATCAAGCGTTCGTTGCCATGCTTCGTTGTTGGCTTCCACGGCAAAGTACCGGTGAAAGCGAGCGAGTTCTTCAGAGGTTGGGTGTTCCATGGGAGCGCGTGCAGATTGTTACCACGTGATCGACCGATGTGTAGTTGTAGAAGCCGACGTCGTAGTGATGCCATATACGCCGTGTGCAAATGGCGAGATGTCGATCGACGCAACACCAACATCACACACGCGCTCAACGATCGTGCGTCCATCTACCGACACCACGCGAAGGAGCGTCTGTGGTTGATCGATACGCACGTGTAACTGATTATTCGAAACCCATGCAGTGTTGTCGACACGTGCATCGTGGAGTTCAGAATCAACCGACGTTACACCCGGCAGACGCAGATATCCTGCTCCACTTGATGTGCAGATCATGATGTCGCCGTTGTCTTCACGCCGGAAGCTATGCACGCTTGCGAGTCCGAGTTCGGGGATGTCGAGAACCGACCACGTACGACCCGACGTTGTGGAGATAAACGGGAAGCCCGAATGTAAACTGGCCAGCACTACGCCATTGCCAACAACACAGATGTCAGGCTCGTGATCGCCGCGCGCCATGCCCGTGCGGATATCCCGTGTTGCTACCTTCCACGTAGCGCCATCATCCGTGCTGATGAGAATGGCTGACGCGTCGACCTCAACCTTGTACGTCCCTACGTCCCGAATGGATGCGGAATCGACGAGCATACGTCCGCCAATCGCCAGAACAACAGAGTCGTTCACGCGCTCGATGCGCGAGATGAATCGCACGCTATCGGGCAGATTCGTTACCCATTGCCACGTGTCGCCATTATCAATGCTACGTCCGATACCGCCGTAGCTCAGGATGCCGCGACGTTCTCCAGCATCTTTGAAATCGACACCGCGCACGGCCGACAGAAGCACTCCTGAAGATGTCCGTGTAGCATCAGAAAACTGTCCGCGCGGTTGTGACACAGGCGACGTGAGTGTAGCTGATACAAACACCCATTCGCGACCGTTATCGAAGGTCATCCACAGAGAATCTGCACCAGCAGCCATCATCGATTGCGAGAGACGTCGAACGAAGGAGGTCTTTCGCGGAAGAACTGTTGATGTTGATTTGCCGAGCTTGTAATCGTACGTCGTAAGCATCCGACCAGGAAGTAGCACTCGATCTTCATCACGATAGAGTGTGGCAAAACGATCGTTCAGCATCCGCTGCTCAGGGTCAAAAACACGGCCGAAGAAGCCCGTGAGCTCATAGGTGCGTTCGATTGATCCACGATCGTCGGGTATCACACAATGATCGCGCGTCGTATGGATGAGCAACGTGCCGTCGGGTGCACGCACCGACGTGCGTGCGCCGAGATACGTTGGCTCGAGTTCTTCGCTCTCAACCTTCGTGGTGTGAATCCACGATGCACCGAGATCCGTAGTTCGTACGATCTCGCGGAAGTTGCCTGTAGAGATCTTGAACATGAAGATTCCTCGTTCGCCGTAATAGTTGTAAGGCATTTGACCATTTGCGACTACGTATGGTGTCCGACTTGGCACCGTATCAACCCGAAGTACCTTCCCATTCCTGAGTTCTGCTACGCACCATCCGAATTGGTTGATGTTCGTGATTGCAACACAGTACTCTTTGTAGATGCTCGCCCAGAGAAAGTCCGGACGGAGTGTGATGCCGCTCGCAGGCTT
>CAYSMF010000034.1:0-4815 GCA_964432155.1 uncultured Melioribacter sp.
TCAACCTGATCAACAACGTGTTCCACAACTTTGGAACAGGCACTGCATCAGGCTTCGCAATGTGGTTCACAGGCGCAACGCCAAACCCACTCGGCACTTGTGACTTCAACAACCACATGGTAACAGGTACAAACCTTGTTAACTGGGGCGGTACACTTGTTCCACGTGTTGCAGGCTCGAACCCGCTGTCATCATGGCGCGCAGGTTCTGGTCGCGATCAGAACTCATCGTCGGTTGCTGTCAACTTCGTTGGTGGTACAGACCTTCGTCTTCTCTCGATCCAGCCACAACTGTGGGGTACATCGACAACGCTCCCAACAGTTCCACGTGACATCGATGGCGAAACACGTACAAAGCCATACATGGGTGCTGACGAAATCAAGCCAGCTATCCGCATGGTCACGAACCCACAGAGCTCATACGTATGTATGGGTGGCACAGACACGCTTATCTGCATTGCAGACGTGACAGTTGGTGCTACAACAACGTATCAGTGGTTCAAGGACGGCAAGCAGCTGACAGGTCAAACAGGCAACATCCTTGTACTTAGCAACGTTGGTTACAGCGCAGCTGGTGTGTACACATGTGTTGTCCGTGCAAACGACGGAACAAACTTCATCCAGTCGACTTCAGAAGGCGCAACGATCATCGTTGTCCGTCCAACAAGCGTAACTGTTCAGCCAACATCGCAAGCAGTTGCTCTTGGCGGCACAGCAAACCTCGAAGTCGCAGTTGAAGCAGTTGGTGCTCCAGATAACTTCCTCCCATCATACCAGTGGAAGAAGCGTTTCTGGAACCCAACAACGGTATCGTACAACGACACAAACGTTGTTGACAACGGAAACATCACAGGCTCGAACTCTTCGATCCTCACAATCCGCAATGTTTCAGCAGTTGACACAGCAGACACATACGTTTGCGAAGTCACTGGCTATTGCGGTACAACTGTGTCGAAGACAGCTCGTCTGTTCATCCCACTCGTCGTCGCATCGAACTCAACTCCAGCAGTTTGCTCGGGTGGTACACTGATGCTCGACTGTGCAGCATTCCCATCAACACTTCCTGGTGGTGCGACATCGTATCAGTGGATGCGTAATGGTGAGAAGGTTGCTGGCGCAACAACGAAGATTGCAACGTTCGCAAACGCGACACCAGCACTCAATGGCACATACACATGCGTTGTATCGTACCAAGGCACAGGCTTCTCGTTCACATCAACACCAGTAAACGTTGTTGTTGGTGTTGCTCCGCAAATCGCGACACAGCCTGAGAATGTCACTGTCTGCGTTGGCAAGCCACTTGCCCTCACGACACAAGCAACAGGCGACAACGTAACGTACCAGTGGTTCAAGGGTACAACTGCAATCCCAACAGCAACATCGGCTACATACGACAAGGCAACTGCTTCAACAGAAGATGCTGGCTCGTACTCAGTTGTTGCTACAAACGCTTGCGGTAGCTCACGCTCGGTACAAGTTGATGTTGTGGTGAACACAGAAGTAAGCATCACAAAGGAACCAACAGACGTTGCAATCAACGACAACGAGAAGCTGACATTCACAGTAGAAGCAACAGCTTCTGACGTGATCAGCTACCAGTGGTTCCACAACAACACTGAGATCGTCGGTGCTACATCGGCTACATACTCAGTTGACAAGGCAAAGATGAGCGACGCTGGTGAGTACTACTGCGTTGTGACAAACAGCTGCGGCGAGAAGACATCGCGCAAGGCAGTTGCTTCGATCACAAACGGTGTAACTGGCGACGTTGTTGCTGCAGGCTTTGTTCTCTCGATCGCAACTCCGAACCCAACGTTCGAAGCAGCATCGTTTGCATACACAGTTCCAACAGCTCAGAACGTCCGCATCGTCCTCACAGACCTCATGGGTCGTGAAGTTGGTGTTCTCGTCAACGGTATGATGGAAGCTGGTTCACACCGTGCTTCGTTCAATGCAACAGCACTGAACCTCACAGCAGGTGTTTACAACATCACACTCTCTGCTGGCGGCTTCGTCGCATCACAGCAAGTGGTTGTTGTGAAGTAAGCTTCGCAATCGTCGAATACAACACGGGCGGCTGGAGATCTTCTCCAGCCGCCCGTTGTCGTTTCTATACGTGCATGCGTACGATGCGTTGAGTTCCTCGTGGTCGCCTACCGAAGGTCGATAACCTCCCACCCCTGCGGGGCCGCGTAGGTAAACGTCGAGGCCGGTACCGCGGTGTTGATCTTGAGCTGTGAGATTGCAAACGTAAACTGTCCAGCGTCTGTCGTTGCCGTAATCGACGTGATCGCGAGCGACGAGGTGCTGATAACGACGAGTAACTCTCGCACTCCATACACTACCGCTGTGGAAACTGGCGGTATAAGACGAAGCGTTGTAGACCCATCCTTGGATGATTGAACTGAGGCGCGATAGATCGTGAGGACGTCGAAGAACACGCGTTCAATGCTCACGTCGGTAGCCTTGGGATTAAATCGATTGACAATCACCGTCTTCGTCGAAGGCGTCGCGTTGTAGACTGATGAGCCGTCGCTGACGATGACGCGATCGCTGGTCGTAAGACGGAACTTGCCTCCGCGGATGGCTGCAAGCGTACCGCGTTGATTGGCACTGCCATTAAATGTGCACCGAACCGACTTCAGGCCTTGATAGCGCTGCTGGAAGCGTGCTACGATGTCGTCTGTAGCGATCGCACCAATGGGTGTAACCGCGAAACATGCCGCGGCAATGATCGCCGAGCGCAGCAGTGTGCGTCGTTGCATGAGGAGTCCTTAGTTGAGTTTCGCAGAGAGCGGACCGCGCAGACCAGAGTAGCCCGTGAGTTCGGCATCAATGCTGCCAATGGGTATCCGTGTGCTCACCTTGACAGGTACCTTGCGATCGTCGTCAGTGAGCCAGAGCACGAGCTTACCTTCGAACTTAAAGAGTCCGCCACTCTTGATCACAGGCTCAATGACGATCGTGCGGAACTTGCCAGCGGCTACTTCCACTTGTTCGCGCCCTACAATGCGAGCAAGCAGCTCGTGGGACTCTCGGTCGAAGAAGTTGCGCATCGTGATCACGTCACCTGTCTTTTTCTTTGACAGATCGGTCGCACGCACGAAGTAGAAGGCCGAAACAATATCGTGCACAAAGGGCGGGATGTCGAACGTGCCTTCTGTTGTATATGCTTTCTGTGTGTTCTGATTGAACACCGCTGAGAAGTCGCGCTTGTATCCACCTTCGCGTATCATCTGATCGAACCTCCACGGGAAGATCCCGTCGACGTCGACCAACGTGCGGTATTTGTCGCGTACACGATAGACGTAGTCGAGGCTCTTGAGCGACGCAACCTCGAATCGAATGTCGTAGCACGGACGTCCGCTCGAGCGCACCGGTACAGGTGCGATGGTGAATGATGCGGTGCCTGCTTTGATGAACGAGTAGCGGACATCGTAGTCGAGACGCTCACCAAAGGTGAACGCAGTGTTGCCCACGGTGCGCTTTGGCGGTGCATCCGTTTGGATGAACCCAACCATCAGCAGTGCAGCACCAAGAATAGCGAGGGAGCGTAGCATACGCGGTACGACGTTGTTAGTCGTCTGATGGTGTGTCGTCGCCAGCAGGAAGTTCAAATGATGGTACCGACGGTAAGTCCTTGCCGGCGATGCCCTGGATTGACCCCATCATGTGCGACATCGATGTGGTAACGCGCTGAAGCTGTTTCTCGCGTTGCTTCCACATGCGCTCCATCGCTGTGCGCTCACGATCGAGATCTGCACGCATCTGCAGGAAGGCCTCCATCACATTCTCGACGGTCATGCGGAAGTCGTTGCTCATCAGGTAGTCATAGAGCATGACCATCTTTTCGCCCTTGTTCTCTTGCGATGCAGCTGCAGTTGATACGCGGATCAACATGTCGCGCAGCACAGCGCTCAGCGGACGTACCTCGGCGAACGTGCATACCCAAATGCCATTGATCGAACCAAAGCGCTCAAGCTCCTTCGGCATTGTTTCCGTGACGATGACACCGATGTCGGCCCCTTGCGAGCGCATATCGGCCTTGAGCTTGTCGACCCAGTCGCCGCCCCATGCCTTTGTTCGCTTGCTCTCGTACATGATCTGTCCGCACCTGCGTCCAGCATCATACACGGTCTGCACACAGTCGGCGCCACGCTGCCCCTTACCCACTTCCGAAATCTCATCATGCGGGAATCGGCTGCGCAGAAACTCTTCAAGCGCGAGCTCCTGGACTTCGCCCTGGAGCTGTTGTGAACTTTGTTCCGACTTGCGACGAAACTCTTCGGCTGCCTTCTTGGAGTCTTCGAGTTGCTTCTGCAATTCGCGACGTTCCATGTCGTAGCGCTCACGTTCACGCTCACGCTCGAGTGCAAACCGCTCGCTCTCCATTTTTCGAACGCGTTCCTCGATGCTCTGCTGCTCTGCGAGCAAACGCTTCTGGATGTTGAGCTCTAACTCTTCAGACTGTTCCTGCATCTTGCGCTGCAGCGCGAGGTGGTCTACTTGCAGCTTCGTGAGCTCCTGCGCTTTGCGACGCTGCTCGGCCGACTCTGCTTCGAGTGCTTTGATCCTGGCCTCTGCCTCTAATCGCACGCGCGTTGCAGTTTCCTGCTCAATCCGCTCGCGCTCGCGCGCAAGCTGCTCACCATGCTCATGCTTCAACCGCTCCTCGATATCGTGGGCAAGAAGCTCCTCGATATCGATTGTGTGTCCGCAATTCGGACAAGCGATATGTGTTGATGGTGTCATGGTGTGATGTGTGGGCCCGGCCGGATTTGAACCAGCAACCAACGGATTATGAGTCCGCTGCTCT
>CAYSMF010000035.1:0-4149 GCA_964432155.1 uncultured Melioribacter sp.
TCGCATGCTCCACATCCTTCATCGTGCATGAGTGAACTTTCGACCTGCACCGTTGCATGACCAATGCCGAACTTCTCACGAAGCACGTGCTGGACGTCGCGCACGACGTCATCGCCTGCACGTTCCGATACGACGTGCACGGTTGCGGTGATACTACCAACGCTCAACTGCCAGATATGAACGTCGTGCACGTTCGTAACGCCGTCGATCGACATCAGCGCGGCCGTAACATCAGCAGGCTGCACATCATCGGGCGCGGATTCCATAAGGATCACACTTGACTGTCGAATCACCGATATCGCACCGCGCGTGATCAGTACCGCAATTACCATCGAGATCACGGGATCGATCCACTCCCAGTGCGTCACCGAGAGGATAACCGCGCCAATGATCACACCACCGCTCGACAGCAGATCCGTCATCACATGGAGGTAGGCGCTACGCGTTGTTACGTGTTCGGAACGATGCAGGTACAACGCGCTGATTGCATTTGCAATGAAGCCGATAATCGCAATGGCGAGCATCGACTCCGCATGCACGTGAATATCGTCACCTGCAAGACGTCGTATCGCCTCGATCACGATGTAGATGCAAATGCCGATGAGCAGAAATCCGTTCGTCAGTGCAGCAAGGATTTCGATACGGCGCAATCCAAAGGTGTAGCGTACATCGTGCTGCGCGCGTGCCCTGGCTGCGAGTCGCAAACCAAAGAATGCAATCAGAAGCGACGCGAGGTCGACGAGCACGTGGCCCGCATCTGAGAGCAGAGCAAGACTTCCGGAATAGAACCCACCAACAACCTGTGCGACAAACACGGTTGATGTGAGTGCGATTGCGATGCGCAGGGGGCGAATATCGCGGTGCTCGTGATGGTGGTGATCGTGACCATGGTGATGATGGTCATGTCCACCCATGTGTACATGCATGAACATATCAGC
The DNA here is from genome assembly GCA_964432155.1 of uncultured Melioribacter sp. Taxonomy (GTDB): domain Bacteria; phylum Bacteroidota; class Ignavibacteria; order Kapaibacteriales; family Kapaibacteriaceae; genus UBA10438. The sequence goes on from CAYSMF010000035.1 coordinate 939, forward strand.
GTGTGAAGAGGTGCGCGATGTGATCGGCGTGAAGAATCAGAAACACCACGGGCGCAGCGAACAACATCGAATCAAAGCGATCGAATACGCCGCCATGACCCGGCAAGAGTTCGCCAGAGTCCTTCACTGTTGCATCGCGCTTCAGCAGCGATTCAGCGAGATCACCGAGCGGTCCAACGATTCCAACGACAGCACCACACATCAGCGCTGTTGCGAGATCGAGCGATGGCATCAGATACATCGCAAGCACACCAAATCCAGCCGTTGAACCTACGAGGCCGCCGATGGCCCCCTCCCACGATTTCTTCGGACTTACCCGTGGGAACAGCTTGTGTCGACCCATGGTGAGACCAACGAAATAGGCGGCAATATCTGCCATCCACACCGAAACGAAGAGCGTCACGACCAGTGAGCAGCCTTCGGCGCCCCATGTGCCGAGAAGTTCCGGTTGCTTTGTAAAGCGGAGTCCGATCAGCGATGCCATCGAAATGCCGATATACGTCACACCGAACATCGTCGTCGAGGTATTGAAGACGGCATTCTCCTTGGCGCGGAAGAGCTCGATGGTCAGCGTCAGGATCGTACCGACCATCATCACGAGTCCGATCACCGAGGCCGAAGCCATGAGGCCCCTTGCCCCGTCGCCCACAACCATGTAGCCGACTCCCAGGAGCATCGCCGTGGTTACAAGAATTCCTACTGCCTGATTTGGACTGGCATGCTTGCTATCGGCAAGGTGGTAGAACTCTCGCAGGGCCTGCAAGGCAATGGCCACAATGCCGAGAATGAAGAACCAACTGCCTGCATAGACCAGGCCCACGGCCAGCGGAATACCGACCGCTCCAACAAGAACACGTTTTCCGAGATTCGTCATGACGCGAAGCTACGTACTTTCGCAACCTATGACGGTGTATAATCTCCCCGACAAGGAGTCGTTTAACGTACTCCTCACTGGTGACCCAGACTTTGTTCTGGAGTTCGCCGATATTCTTGATCGACACAGTGTGCCGTTCAACATTCTGCCAACGCTCGACGATCTGGACGATCTGGATGTGGAGCTCGAACTCCTCGAGCGAACACCGCATGCTGATCATAGCGACACGTCGACCTACGGCAAGTACGCCGACCGTGTCCTGTCGGATATTCGCACGACATCCGGGAGCTACTCACACATCGTCGAGCTCTCCGTTGCAGCGCACTTCGATCGGAAGATCACGCTTGAAATCGCGAGCTCGGTAAATCCGCGTGCAACGGTGATAGCATCGGTGCTTACCAATACCGCTACCGAGCTTGGTATGGTGGCAAACGTTGCACAGCGCATCATTGGCGTAACGCTTGTTCCGAGTGTTATGTCCACAGCGACGACCATCGATATGTGCTCGGGACTCAACACGGAAACGTCGCATGTCGACCATGCCCGTGCCCTGCTTGCACATCTCGGGTATACGGTCGAACACGTAGAAGATCGCGTTGGGCTTGTCCAGATCCGTGTGCTTGCGATGCTTATCAACGAGGCAGCGTTCTCGGTGATGGAGGGGCTGGCAACACCCGAAGACATCGACAACGCAATGCGTCTTGGCGTGAATTACCCGAAGGGGCTTCTCGCATGGGCCGACGAGATTGGCATCGGTGTGGTAACGTTGATTCTCGATGGCCTGCGCCGCGAATACGAGCAAGAGCGGTACCGTCCATGCGTACTGCTCAAGCAAATGATGCGTGCTGGTTGGACGGGCAAGGCGGCTGGTCGTGGGTTCTTTACCTACGCGTGATCATCCTGTGATTCGCCTGTTTCTCGACTTCGACGGAACGATCGCCATGCATGACGTTGGCGACGAACTCTTTCGCACCTTCGGTGACTTCACACGTCTGCATGCAGAACTTCTGCGTGGCGACTACTCCGTTGCCGAATACTACCGTCGCTCAGCTGCATCGCTCCGCGACATGAGCGACGAAGCTATTGTTGCATTTCTTGCGTCGCAGGAGCTCGACTCTGGAGCACGCGACCTGATCGCATGGGCTCGGCGCGAGAGCATTCCTACCGTTGTTGTCAGCGACGGGTTCGATCACTACATCGAACCACTCCTCACGCGCGAAGGTGTGCGTGACGACGTCGCTCTGGCGTGCAACATCCTGCGAGCAACACCAGACGGATACACGCCCGAATTCCCGGGCGCTACGGAGTCGTGCTCGTGCTTTTGCGCATCGTGCAAACGCAACACGCTGCTCGTGCGCAGCGCTATGGACGATGTCCTGATCTACGTCGGCGACGGACGAAGTGATGCATGCGCCGTTGAGTTTTGCGATGTCGTGTTTGCAAAGGGAATTCTGGCTGCATCGTGCACCGAGCGGGGCATCCCCCATCACCCGTATCGCACACTGACAGATGTGATGATGATCTTGCAAGCGAAGCTCCGCGATGGCTCGCTCCGCCCCCGACGTCAAGCACGCCTCGCACGCCAGCGTGCAGTGGCAGCCGAATAGCGCATTAAACCAATCGACACTGGTTGCTGTCGAATGCGCACATATGACCACGAACTCTTGTGAGGAACGTATGACAACAGCACCTATCCTTCGCGTATTGATCATTTCGATGCTCGCACTCGGAGCACTCACCACCACTGCCTCGGCACAGCGTGAGCGCGGACGTGGCAAGGAGGCTCGCAAGGCGCGCGCGGAACTTCGGACTGAGCTTCGCACATGGTTTACGTCATCTGTGTATCCAACACTCAAGCAGTGGCACGATGCGTACGACGCGCAGCTCTCAGCATCTGATCGCGCCACGCTTCAACAGCTTCGCACCGAAGCGCGGCAGGCACGTCAACGTCTTGAGGACGGTCTCGGCAAGCTGCTTACTGCACCGCGCGATGAGCGTCGAGATCTTGCCGAGGACATTCGCGATGACTATCGCTCAACGATGAAGTCCATTATTGATCGTGTCGCACCCATTGCAAAATCATCTCGCACGTTCCTACGCGACCTCTTCGACAAGAACGAGACACAACTCGAAGCATGGCGCACCGATTCGCGAAAGATCGTTGAAGCATGGCATGCACGTCACGACGACGAAAGTGATCGTCCACGCAAGAATATGGGAGGCCTACCACTCCTCGGTGGCGACGGACGCAAGGCTGCACTTCGCTTCATCCTCTGGGATGGCACACTCGAGCAAGCGCTGAATGACGACGACGGAGATCGTCCCGATCGTCGGTAA
>CAYSMF010000036.1:0-4028 GCA_964432155.1 uncultured Melioribacter sp.
CTTTCGCTCCTCGCCGGTGGTCTGCTCGGACTCACCACATTGCACGCACAGGTGATCCCACCCGCTCGGTTCGGCGGATATGCCGGCTTTGGTCTTAGCCAGGTATCTCCGTCGGTGCAGACATGGCGGTCCTTCTCCAACGTGCCGTCTGCACTGCAACCCTTTGTGAACGACACAACACGGTTCCTGAAAGGATCAACGGGCCTCGGCGTCGGGATTGGTCTCATGGGCGGTATCCCATTGGGATCGATGGTTCATCTGACAGGTCGCCTCGGGTATACATCTCTCTCCGGAGCAGCGTCTGTAACGCAAACAGGGTCTCCGATTGATGTCAGTCACGACCTCAACATCTTCATGTCCACGCTCGAGATTTCTCCGACCGTTGAGTTCTATGGATTGTTCGGCGAAGCGTCATTCCACCCTCTCATTGGTCTTGAGCTTGGGTTGCCCCTTGCCACATCGATCACACAGCGTGCAACACCTACCGAAGGCGACGTTGCAACGTTCACCGAAAACGCCGATATCCCCGAATCGTCAGTTCGTGCAGCTCTGATGCTGGGCATGGGCTACACGATTCGTGTCAACCGCTCATGGTATGTACAGCCGGAGATCACATACCGCGCTGCGCTCACTAACGTCTCATCTGCTGCGGCGTATTCGCCGACTTCGTTTTCTCAGCTTCGCATCGGCATCAACGTGTTCTTTGGCGCAACAGAGCCAATCGAAGACATCGGCCCAGATGCAATGCAGGCATTCATCGACAGCGTCACAGCTGCAGGACGTGATTCACGTTCACGAGTGATCTCATCGATCGTCCTCGAGGACGTACGGTACACAGAGATGATGCCGCTGGTCCCATATGTGTTTGCTGCTGAAGGGGGCGTTCCAGACGCATCCATGCAGGCCACAGACTTTATGGCCGAGAAGGGCATGTTCGATGCAACGAAGCTTCCATTCGATGCCGTCGAAGCCAATCGCAACCTGCTTAACATCGTCGGTTCACGCATGCGCGCGATGCCGCACGCGAATCTCGTCATCAACGGCACAACTGATGGCAGCAAGACGGAACTCGGCACAAAGGATCTTGCAGAGCTGCGCGCTAACTGGGCGAAGAACTACCTGGTCACGGGATTCGGAATCGATAAAGCGCGCATCACAACAACCACGTCGTCGATGCCTGCCAAGCCATCATCGCCAACCCTGGCTGACGGAATTGCAGAGAATCGACGCATCGAACTCTCGTCCGACGTGCCAAATCTGCTCGAGCCGGTTGTGATCACAGCAGAGAATGAGCGTATCCCGTCAACCGATCTAGCAACGTTCCACACGCGCGTACTCTACACCGACTCTGTCGACACGTGGACGTTCACACTCATGCAGGGCGGACGTACCATCGGCACGCTCAGCGGCACGGGACGTCCGACGACAATCCCATGGTCGATCAAGAAGGGATCCCTTGCAGCCGAAGAACTTCCAATCGACTATGAACTTATTGCTCGTGGTCCGCGAGGCGATAGTGCTGTAGCAACAGGCTCGCTGGGCGTCGAGTATCTCACGCGCGAGCGCAAGCGCACAAGCAAGATTGCCGACCAGACGGTCGACAAGTACTCGCTCGTATTGTTTGAGTTCGACAAGGCCACGATGACGGCTGAGAATCGTCGCATTCTCGAGCAGATGGTTCTTCCGAACATCACATCGAATTCGGAAGTGACTATTCTCGGCTACACGGATCGCATCGGAAACGACGAACACAATTTCAAGTTGTCAATGGAACGCGCAGAGGCTGTTCGTGCGTTTCTCTCTTCTCGTGCGAAGGATGCGACGTATGTTGCAGAAGGCGTTGGTGAGGCTGGCAGTCCATATCCGAACGATGTTCCGGTTGGACGTCAACTCAACCGCACCGTGCAAGTCATCGTCAAGACTCCGCGCCGATAACAGCTCTCTTCATCTGCACTTCAATAGGAATACACGGTGAGCTACCGACATCTGCTTTCAATCGACACGCCTGAGGATTTGCGCAAGCTACCTGAGACGGAACTTCGTCGCGTCAGCGATGAAGTGCGCGAATATCTCGTTGACACGATCACGCGTGTTGGCGGCCACTTTGGTGCCGGACTCGGCACCGTGGAATTGACGGTTGCATTGCATTACGTCTACAATACGCCGCACGACAAGATTGTAATCGATACTGGTCACCAAGCGTATCCGCATAAGATTCTCACGGGACGTCGCGATCAGCTCCACACGATTCGTCAGAAAGGTGGTCTGTCCGGCTTCCTCAAGCGCTCCGAGAGCACGTTCGACGACTTCGGTGCAGGCCATGCAACAACATCGATCTCGGCTGCTCTTGGTATGGCAGCTGCGCGCGATCAACTGAAGGAAGACTACAAAGTTGTCGCTGTCATCGGCGATGGTGCCATGACAGGGGGCCTTGCATACGAGGCGATGAACAACTGCGGTGTGCTAAAGAGCGACATCCTTGTTGTGCTCAACGACAACAACATGTCGATCGCACCGAATGTATGGGCGCTGTCGAACTATTTCTCGGAGATCTTCGCATCCCCAGCTGGACGCCGTCTGCGTGAAAGCATCATCGGAATGACGGAGCGCACGGGATCAAGCTTTGGCGATCGCATCCGCTCGCTTGCTCACCGGATCGAAGGTGGTATGAAGGCTGTGATCACTCCGGGCATGCTCTTCGAGGCGCTTGGCTTCCAGTACTTCGGCCCCGTCAACGGACATAACGTCAATCAACTCGTGACCATGCTCCAAGGCATTCGCGAGATGAAGGGTCCGATCCTGCTGCACTGCATCACACAAAAGGGCAAGGGCTACGGTCCGGCCGAGCGCGACAAGCAGTTCCTGCACGCAATTGGTAAAGTTGATAAGATCACGGGTAAGGCAATTGCCTCTACCCCACCGCCTGTTCCGCCGCCACCAACGTATCAGAAGATCTTCGGTGAAGCCATGGTTGAGATCATGGCAACCAATCCGAAGGTTGTTGGCATCACAGCCGCGATGCCCGACGGAACTGGTCTGGACATTGTGCAGAAGACATACCCAGAAAAGGTCTATGATGTCGGTATCGCTGAAGGCCACGGCGTAACGTTTGCCGCCGGCCTGGCTACGCAGGGCGTTGTTCCAGTTGTCGCCATTTACTCGTCGTTCTTGCAACGTGCATTCGACCACATCGCGCATGATGTTGCACTGCAGCACTTGCACGTGGTGTTTGCGCTCGATCGTTCGGGCTTGGTAGGCGCAGACGGACCGACGCACCACGGCGTGCTTGACTTCGGCTACCTGCGCATTATTCAGGGCATGGTTGTCATGGCTCCGAAGGATGAGCAGGAACTACGCGACATGCTCTACACTTCGATCCATTCCTACAAGGCTGGTCCGGTTGCCATCCGCTACCCACGTGGTAGTGGTGTCGGCACACCGGTCGGTCCGATGAAGTCGATTGAGATTGGTAAGAGCGAACAACTTCGCCAAGGCAAGGACATCGCACTTGTGGCCATTGGCAAGATGGTGTCGCATGCACAGAAGGCAGCGGCAATCCTTGCAGAGCAAGGCATTGATGCCGAGGTTGTGAACGCACGCTTTGTTAAGCCACTCGATACGGCGATGATCGACGACATTGCTGCGCGCATCGGACGCATCATCACCATTGAAGATGGTCAGATTCAAGGGGGCTTTGGCAGCGCCGTTGCAGAGTACGTTGCCCAGCACCATCAAAACGTTGATCTCAAGATTCACGGCATTGACGACATCTACGTCGACCACGGCACACAAGAGGAACTCCACAAGGACCTTCTTCTTGATGCGCAAGGCATTGCAGAAGTTGCGAAGGATTTCCTGGCGAGCAGCGTGATGCGTGGCATGGTCACACAGTAACCACTCCCCCGGGGCGACCACATAGGGTCGCCCCTAAACGTCACTTCGTGTCACACACTCTCCGTATCTTTGTCGCGCTGATCCCGTAGCTCAGCTGGTAGAGCATTTGACTTTTAATCAAAGGGCCTTGGGTT
>CAYSMF010000037.1:0-3505 GCA_964432155.1 uncultured Melioribacter sp.
GTCGTGGTCTTCTCGGGATCGGTACCCATGCGTGTACTTAGCCACCAACTCACACCGAACATCACGAGGAAGTAGACGGTAAGGGGCACACCAATACGCACAACGTCGAGTGGCAAGGCAAGCATCGTCGTTGCCTTGAGACTGAACATCAGGACGATTGTGCCAAGGAGTGCGATGAGTGTGAGTGGACTAATCGCTGGGAGGAACTTCCGCTCATACCATGTTTCGCCACGCAAGCGTACGAGCACAGCGCGTGTGATCGCGCCAGCAGCCAGTGGAATGCCGAGATAGATAGCTACACTCTCTGCAATCTGCGGCACGCTGATGTCGATCTGTGCACCCTCCATCCCGATCAGTGGCGGCAGCCACGTCATGAAGAACCATGCGTAGATGCTGTAGAAGAAGACCTGGAACAGACTGTTAAACGCAACAAGTCCCGCAGCGTATTCGCGATTGCCGCAGGCAAGATCATTCCACACGATTACCATCGCGATACACCGTGCAAGACCGATCATGATCAAGCCTTGAACGTACGCTGGATAGTCGGCCAGGAAAACAATCGCAAGGATGAACATCAGTGCTGGACCAATGATCCAGTTCTGGACGAGCGAGAGTGTGAGCACCTTCCAGTCCATTACCGCTTGCCCGACAAGTTCGTACTTCACCTTGGCAAGGGGCGGGTACATCATCACAATCAAGCCGATGGCCAATGGGATGTTCGTTGTGCCCGAGCTCATGAGCTCAATCGAGGACGCGAGCTCAGGGACGAGCGCACCGAGCGCTACACCAATCACCATCGCTGCAAGAATCCAGACCGTGAGGAAGCGATCGAGAGTTTTCATCGTGTCTCTGTCAATGACGATAGGTGTGTAGGAAGCTCACGTACCATCGCAGCAATCTCGTCGCGCACACGACGGTACACAGGTAGCGCATCGTCGTCACCCATACCCCGCGTGAGACGAGGTGGATCGTCGAACGAGATGTGCATCATACGCGAACCAGGTAACACAGGACAGTGCTCGCGTGCTGAGTCACACACCGTTACAGCAAGATCCCACGTGACCGCAGGGAGCTCGTCAATCGTCTGCGACGGTTGTGTGCTGATGTCGATCCCAACCTCGTGCATTACCGCAACGGCTCTCGGGTTGAGTCCATGCGCTTCAATGCCAGCCGATGCAACATGCGCATCTGGGAAGAACGTTCGTGCAAACCCCGCTGCCATTTGGCTGCGGCAGCTATTGCCAGTGCAGAGAAACAAGAGATTCATGCGTGCAAATATCCGGAATGAGCCACATTGAGGCTATCGACGCAGCGTAAAGAAACGATAAAAAGAAAGGGGCTCGCATCGCTGCAAGCCCCTTGATTCGATTCAGTTAATTGTGTCGATCACACCCAAATCACATACAAGTCTTGCGACTCGTCTTCGAATTCTTCCTTCGTGAGGAAGTATGGAGTGTAGTTCGTGCCCTGCGTACGGAGGTATCTGTAGAGGGCAAGGAAGTGGTTCTTATTCATGGCGTAGATCATGTCAACCCCAAAGCGGGCGGCAGGTGAGGTGACGTGTTCGCGCGTTTCAAGAGCCTGCTTGAGCTGGAATTCAAACACACGGGCAACGGCGATGATTGCCTCTGTCTTGTTTGTGTGCTTTGCATGGTCAACATGGTCGTCCCATACGGCTCCAATCTCATCGTCAATGAAATCGCCCAGAGTGTCATCAGGGTTTGAGTCATCGATATCGAGGATATCCAGAAGAATGCTTACTGCTTCAAGCTGATTCATCTCTTCTGTATGAATGTCAGACAGGATGGCGATCCCATCGGTGTACTTTTCGAGAACATGGTGAATCGCCTCAGATCCGATCTCCTCAACTTCATGCAGGCGCGCGAGGTATGGGATTTCGTCTTCCCGACGTGGTGCTTGACCGAGCAATGCCGTGAGCCGAACTCGGATAGCGGCAGTATCAAGACCGGTATGCCCTGTGGACGTATCAACCTGAAGCACATTAGGCGATGGATCTGGCGTAGGTTCGGTTGTGCTGCTGCAGCCCCATGCGGCAAAAGCAAGACAACCAGTTGCCACCAAACAGGTGGTGCGAAGGTGATGTAGCATGTATGCCCCCAAGCAAACTGATGTGGAATTGTCCCTACGAAAACATACGAAGAAGTAGCGTTCAGACCACGTATTTTGCCCCGGACTAACCAGGGGAGAACGCCATGCGCACATCTATACGTTGCATGATCTTGTTGCTCATGTCTGCTGAGTTCGCAGCAGCGCAGCCATCGACATTGCTGTACTACGTGTCGGGACGTCCGAATGAGCACGGCATATGGGTCTCGCGCGAGATGCCAGACGGGAAGTATCAGCGGGGCACAAAGGTGCTGCTCGATGGTGTCTTCGATGGAAACGCCGTCGACCCTGATCTGGTGATGCTGCCCGATGGACGCTTGCGGATGTACTACTTCAAGGGCTACTTCGTATCGCAACCACCACCAAATGCTGGACCCAACCCAATCTTCAGCGCAGTGAGCACTGATGGAGTGAACTTCACTGTTGAGCGACAGGTGTTTGCCTACGACAACATCTTCGACCCATCGGTTGTAGCACTCGGTGGCAACGAGTATCTGATGGCATGCACCCAGATGGGGAACATGTCGGTTAACACCGTGCTAGCACGAAGCACCGACGGCGGCGCAACGTTCACCTATGAGGCAACGCTGCAGAATACTGGCGTGCCAGAGCTTCACCGATTCGATGATGGAACAGTGCGCTTGTACTATGGCGGACCCGATGGCATTATGAGTAAGGTGTCGCTGGATCGTGGCAAGACGTGGACGCAGGAGAATGGCTCGCGCTGCAAGGTGCAGGGATTCATTGGTGATCCAGGAGTGTATCGATCGGATGATCAATCGTGGTGGTTGTTCGTCAAGGGATTCAACGGAACAAACAATCAGCGTCCGTCAGGACATAAAATCCAGCGCGCGCGCAGCACCGATCGCGGGATGACGTTTGCAATTACCGATCAACTCGTACTCGATAGTGCAAGCGTCCCCGAAGGCATTGCATTTACGTCGCGTTGTGAGATCTCGCAGCAAGCGACTGCGCAAACGGTATGTGCTGGCGAGAACGCCACATTCTCACTCACAATGGATACAGCTGGTATTGGATCGATCTCGTATCGCTGGTATCGCGGTACAACGCGTCTGTCGGACGACGCACGCTATCGTGGATGTACTACATCTACGTTGTCGATCAGCAACGTTGGAACAAGTGATGTAGGACAGTATACGTGCCATATCTCATTGTTTGTAGCAACGATAGCCATACGATCACTGATCTCGACAGCCGCAGCGTGCTCTGTTCGCGAGATGCCTGCCATCACGATGAATCTCGACGACACGACGCGCGCGAATGTTGGTGCAACGGTGACGCTCCGTATTGCTGGGCGTGGCGAAGCTCCGCAGTGGCAGTGGTATCGCAACGGTACACCACTTCCTGCCGCAACAGC
>CAYSMF010000038.1:0-3368 GCA_964432155.1 uncultured Melioribacter sp.
TCGTAGAGTACTTCGCCGATCATTCCATCAGCAAAGACTGACAGACCGCGTGCGATTTGCGCTTCTTTCACATTCTCTGCCAGCATCAGACGTCCGTCGTCGAGGCGGGATGCAAGCCCCCTAACTGATTTAGCAATAGGGAGACGGTCAGCGCATCCGCGTTGACGATTGATTGCATCGACAATCTGTGGGACCGCTGCCTCGAATGGCATGGGGCCAGCAGGAACGGAATCCGTAACGATCGGAAGCACGATGCCGCGCTCTGGTGTATCGATGGGATCGCACGCAGCAGCAACTTGTGTGCGGAAGGCAACATCAACAAGACGGTGCGAACCGAAGAGTTTTTCATCGTCGGTGAACCAACGAGATACTTCGATAGTGCGACCGAACCGACCCGCAATCGCGCCGAGTTCGAGACCTTGTTCGTAGAGGTCGGCGGCATCATCGACCTGCGAGAGAATGCTGTCGACCGTTTGACGTGATGGCTCGATTTCGCTGACGATTACACGCACGCTGATGTTGCGCGCATGGGGCTTCTTGGTATGCACAGTGTCGACGAGGAGTACGTGCGCGCCCGTTGGGTGCATGATAGGTCCGACAGCGGTGCCGGACTTCTTGCCCTTCACGGCCGCATAGAATTGCGCATGATCTGTTGAGTCCGGCGAGAGTCGCAACGCACCACTTGACGTTGTTGTAGCCACACTCGTCCAAATAGAATCGCGCTGACGTGATGTGCGTGCATTATTGAGCAGTCCAACGAAGTTCTTGACGTTGTTCAAGAACAGGGTAGAGTCTACCGGGGCTGCCTGCATCGGCCACCAGAGAAACGCAATGCGACGCATCGGCTTTGGTGTTGCAAAGTCCGCTGCATGCGTCGTGTGATACGCTTGAAGTTCAGTGACCGTTGGCTGCGGAAGATCCTTGCGACACGGCACGAGAATCACGTCTGCCGTTGCTGACGTTGCTGCATCAACGAATCGCTGACGCAGTCCGGTTGTGTCGAACGGCACCGATGCAGCGATGTTCGCACGGAGGCGACGCTCGAGCTCCATCAGACCGATGCGTTCGCGCAGTTGCGCGATTGACGCAGTGAGTTGCACGCGTTCGTCGTTGCGTTGTTGCTCAGACAATCCCTCGGTGTTCACCTTGATCAGTGAGTCGGGATTGCGCAGCATTGCTGCAAGCAGTGGACGATTGAACTTGCCCTTTTCGTCCACCAGTCCACGTTTGACGAATTCCGGTGTGGCATCGAGCAGGATGCTATCGATCTCGCGCATTTGCAGATCGATCTTGCGACGCGATGCCTCTTGCAGCATCAATCGGCGATTAACCAGATCCGTCCATGCCTGCTGCATGATATCCGACGGGTCAACGTCGCCCCGCTGCGATGCATACTCGGTCAGACGTCCAACCTCGCGCGAGTATTCATCCAGCCAGATCGTATCACCGTTAACAGCGCCTGCGGCCAGACGCTTCTGTGGCTGCTGTGGGAGAAGCTGAGCTGTGGCATGCACCGATGCCAGAACGAGAACAAGCGTAATGATCCATTGCATCCGGCAAAGATACCTCCCGTAGATTCGCAGTAATGAATTCCTTTCAGATCAAACAGGCCAAGGCCGAACTCCTGCGGATTGTCAACGAGCAGCCCGAGCGCATGCTCGCCGTTGCCGATGCTCTCGAGGCATTGCGAGGGGGCGGGCACCGCATCACCGAAGACGCATTGAGCGTGCTGGTGGAGGGGAGCGCGCAGCCTGTGCTTGCCTTTACTGCCGACCGACTGCATATCACCACCGTCGAAACACCATGAAGCTCTCTATTCTCGATCAGTCGCCCGTTATCGCCGGACAGCGTGGGGCCGAGGCCATTGCGCAGACGATGGATCTTGTGCAGCATGCCGACGCGCTCGGATACCATCGGTATTGGTTCGCCGAGCATCACGCTTCGGCATCCTTTGCTGGCGCTTCGCCCGAGATCATGATGGCCAATGCGGCAGGCCGCACGTCGCGCATCCGCGTGGGCAGCGGTGGAATCCTCCTCGGACATGCCGAGCCGTTCCGTGTAGCCGAGTCGCTACGCACACTCGAAGCTCTCGCGCCTGGACGTGTCGATGCTGGCTTTGGTCGTGCGCCAGGGGGCGACCAGCGCGTGATGAAGGCTCTCGGGGAGCGACCACTTGATTCCTGGGAACGACTTGATTCTGTGTTGGCCTACCTCCGCGATGCACGCGAACCCTCCAACGAAGGTCTGCCTGTGGCGGTCCCGGATGGAGCATCGATGCCTGAGCCTTGGGTGCTGGGCACCAGTGCCGAGAGTGCGATTCAGGCAGCTAAGCGTGGACTTCGGTATGCGTTCGGATCGTTCATCGATCCAACGAACCTTGTTGATGCGCTTACGGCCTACCACGCCAATTTCACGCCTAGCGTGTGGTGTAGCCGACCCTATACGATGATCGCGACGGTAGCGTTTGCTGGCGAGACTGAGGCTGACGCACAGCGCGCAGCTATATCAAGCGAACGCTGGTTCGTTGAGTCGTTCTTGCGGGGGAAGAATGTCCGATTCCCACACGTCAATGGTGATGCATTCGACGTGAGCGCGATGGAGCGCGTTATCACGAGCATGCGGAGATCTACCGTGCATATCGGCACGGCTTCGCAGGTGGCGGGCGGACTCCACGAGTTGCAACAGCGGTATGCCGTCGATGAGATTGCCCTTGTGACAATCACCGACGATCACGACGTGCGGCGGAGTTCGTACGAGCTGCTTGCTGACGAGTTTTCGCTTGCATCGAGCATCGCATAATCGCGAAGTTCCGCAATGCAGTCAGGTCGCATCATCTCTCCCTACGAATACGCACTCGTGCTCGTCTTGCACGGGCTTGCGATTGCAGGGCTGATCCTTGGTGGTGCATGGACCGGCGCGGCGTCACTCATGGCGTTCGTTGGCTTGCCGTTGCTCGATCAGATTATTGGCAAAGACAACTCTTCTCCTACGGCTGACGACATCGCAGCGCTCGAGACATCGCGTGGATATCGCTACGTCACGTACGCCGTCGGCATCACGCAGACGGTATATCTCGCAGCATGTGTCGTGTTGTGGTCGACGCGTGATTGGACGGCGTGGGAGTATGCGTTGCATGTGTTGAGTACAGGAATCGTTACTGGTGGCATCGGCATCACAGTTGCGCACGAGCTCATTCATCGCACATCGCGGTTTGAGCGATTCCTTGGCTCATTCATGCTGCATCAGGTGGCGTACGCACACTTTGGTGTTGAGCATGTAGAAGGACATCACCGCAACGTCGGGTTGCGTATCGATCCTGCTACTGCTCGCAAGGGCGAAAGCGTGTACGCCTTTATCGTGCGATGCGT
>CAYSMF010000039.1:0-3286 GCA_964432155.1 uncultured Melioribacter sp.
CGGTTACCCCACGCCATGCGCGGGGGATGAGCGGACCCAGCACACGGAAGAGCATTTCGAGTGCTACTTCCTTTGGACGCGTGTGCGTGCGCTTGCCAAGCAAGAGCGATGGACGCAGAATGGTCACCGATGGGTAACCGAGTGTTGCGAGCTCATGCTCCATGTCGCCTTTGACGCGACTGTAAAAGATCGCAGAAGATGCATCTGCACCAACGGCACTGATAACAATCACCTGCTGTGCGCCGCGATGACGCATGTCGCGTGCATGGCGTATCACCATGTGATGATCAACATCACGGAATGCTTGCTGACTTCCCGCTTGCTTGATCGTGGTGCCTAAACAGCACATCACCACGTCTGGTGCGATCGATGGATCAAGTGTAGTAGCAAGATCACTGCGCGTTGGCAGGATCAACGTGTGCTCGGGATGCTTCGCTCGCAACTGCGCAACAAGTGCACGTCCTACAAGCCCCGTGGAGCCAAGCACGAGAATGGTCATGATGTTGCACCGTGTTCCTTGCCGCGCTTGACCAGCGCAACAAAGGGCTCGATGTTCTGCGTAACGAATGAATGCGGGTACTGCTCCACGCCATCAAAGCCAAGTTTAATGTCACGTCCGTCCGATGGAATGTAGGCCTGACCAAACAACCAGTCCCATACACTCAGCGTGATGCCATAATTCACACTCTTGCGTCCAGGGGGCAAATCATGCGCATGGTGCCAGATGTGCATTTGCGGCGAGTTGAGTATGTACTTGAGCGGACCCAGCGGGAGGACAATGTTCGCGTGATTGAGGTGTCCGATCAACGTTGCGAAGATGTGCAGCGCAAAGAAGTCTGTCACACCAAAGCCGAAGAATGCGAGCGGCACATACAACACCGCATTGTACACGACGTTCTCCATCCAGTGATAGCGCATATGCGCGGCGAACCCCATCTGCTCCACACTGTGATGGAGCTTATGAAACTCCCACAACCGCGGCGATGCATGCAACCATCGATGTACATTCCACTTGATAAAGTCGACTACTACGAACATGATGGCGAACTGCGCCCATGATGGCAACTGCGACACATCAATCCATGCGAAGTTGGTGATGCCCGTGATCGCCGTTACGCCCGAGCGCAATGCATACGTGACCACATCACTCACTGCCCCATAGCCAAGCGCTGTAAACAGGAAGAAGTTGAACATCATCCACCACGCGTCAAGCCAGAAGTCTTTGCGGAGTGGTGCTTGCCCCTTACGCCATGGCATGATGATCTCGAGTGCCCACACGAGGAGCGACAATCCGATGATCCAGTAGAAGAAGTTGTTCCACGCCGGATGCATTACCTGGTAGCCGAGATACGAGATGTATCCCTTGAGGCTGCTCACGAAGTATGTCCAGAGATTTTCCATACGGCGAAACTACAATGCCTGTTGTATGTTGAATTGTGATAAAGTCCCACTCATCGATAATGGTTCCACTGCTGCTTCTGCTGTTGCTGCCAGCTTGGGTGCATGCGCAGACCGTTGAGCCGTTCGCTGTGCGGTTGAGTTCGCCAACACGAATGTCGGCACGACTGATTGTTGCGCCCCCAAAGGGCTCGCCGTTGCGTCCAATGGCATCGGATGTGAATGTATGGGAAGACGGACAACCTGTTGCAAACCTCGTCGTGTCCTGTCCAACAAGCAACGTCCCTCGCACAGCGTCGATCGTGCTGAGCTTTGATATCTCCGGATCGATGGATCGCGAGATTCCGCCGAATGTCATGGGGCTCGCACGCGAATTCGGCATGGCGTTTAGCTCGCTGGTCGATTTGCCACCCTCGTCGATGGCGTTTCAACGGTGCGACGACGTGCCGCAAGTGTTGAGTGACTTTACCACGAACCGCGCACGACTTCAGTCGCTCATCGCCACGCAACAGTCGCGTGGTGGCAACAACTTCGTTGAACACCTGCTGCATCCAACCGACGGCGCACTTGTTGTTGCCGCTCGCGGAACCGCCGAGCGCTCATGTGTGCTCGTAACGGATGCATTCTGGGATGCGCTGCCCGATGATGAGCTAACGCGTGCGATTGATCTCTGCGTGAACAACAAGGTTCGGTTCTTTGCCGTTGTGATCACAGAACGCGATCGCAGCGAAACGGGCATTGTTGGTTCGTTTCGCGCACTCGCACAGGCAACAGGTGGTGCGGTGTTCGAGGGCGTGGTTTCATCGGAACTTGCAACTGCGACGGCATCAGCAATTCAATCAGCGATCGATGGATACGAGCCGTGTGAACTGAGCTGGGATGCAAACCCGGTGTGTCCACAGCAGTCAGAGCGGACGATTACGTTCGGTGTTCGTGGGTTCGATACAACGACAATCACAGTTCCGGCAACATTGTATCCACAACGCGAGCTTGTGGTTTTGCCAAGCACCGTGCGGTTTACATCATTGGTCGCCGGCGCAACGGCAACAGCATCATTCGTTGTGCGCGCGCGTCGCGGTGGTGCACGCGTACGTGCGGTGACGTGCAAGGATCCTTCGTTCACGGTACAGCCACAGGCATTTACGCTGAACGAAGGTGATTCCGTGACGTGCACGATCACCTACACATCAGATGGACGTGTGATGGCTGGTGCCACGGTGCAATTGATCGAAGATGGGTGCTCGTGGGACATACCAGACGTGCGAGCATCGCGGGCGCCACGTCCGGGCGCAGATGCAATCACGCTTCTTGAGCCTAACGGACGTGAGGAATTGCTCGCGGGGTCGGACACAACAATCCTCTGGACAATCGGCGACACAACACGACGCGTAAAGGTCGATGTATCGCTCGACAATGGCACTACCTGGAATACAATCGCCGATTCCACAACAGGCACGCAACGGCGCTGGTCTGTTCCGCGCATCGAGAGTGATCAGTGTCTTGCACGCGTCACCGTAGAACGAGAACAAGTAGCTGATTCAACGTTGCTGATTCCGTTTGACATTTCAGCGGTTGACATTGCGTCAGCAGGGACAATCGCACTCGGCACAGTGCACGGCTACATCATGCGCACATCGTCGGGGTACATCACGCAGACCTTTTGGAATGCGCATACCGATACGATCACCGACATAATGATCCATCCAACGCAGAATGAGCTTCTCATTACGGGCTCGGTTGATGGACGTGTGCAGATTCACACCAACGAATTCACGACAACCTCTGTTGTGCATGGAGCACCTGTGCGTGCAGTTGATTTTGGTGCGACGCCGGGCATCGTCTTTTCTGCGGGTGATGATGGCCGCATTCTTGAATGGTCGGGCTCGAC
>CAYSMF010000040.1:0-3243 GCA_964432155.1 uncultured Melioribacter sp.
TAATCAACCCACTCGGCAACAAACACGTTTGTGTCGCGCGTGCCTTGGTTGTTGCGATTGCTCGACCATACGATGGTCTTGCCATCGGGTGAGAACATCGGGAATGCATTGAAGATGCTCTCGCTCGTGATCTTCTCGAGCCCCGTTCCATCCACATTGATCATGTACAACTGAAAGTCGTAGCCGCGCGGTGATGCGTGGTTCGATGAGAAGATGATTTTCTTCTGCGACGGATGGAAGAACGGCGCCCAGTTCGCTTTGCCAAGCGATGTGATGCGTCGCACGTTTGATCCGTCGACGTTGCAGACGTAGATCTCCATGTTCGTCGGTGCGACAAGACCCTGCGCGAGAAGCTCCTTGTACTCGGCTTGTTCCTCGGGCGTCTTCGGTCGCGATGAGCGGTACACGAGCATCGTTCCATCAGGAGAGAAGAACGCGCCGCCATCATAGCCGAGCTCGTTCGTTACCTGTCGCACATCCGATCCGTCGATGTTCATCGTCCACAATTCGAGATCGCCGCTGCGATCCGATGTGAAGACGATCTTGTCGCCCTTCGGTGAAACCGTTGCTTCGGCATCGTAGCCGTATCGATCGGTGAGCGTGTCGATCACGCTACCGGATGGATCTGCTACGTAGATGTCGTACGTCGGGAGTACTTGCCATAGGTACTTGCGGTCGGCGCGCTCTGGTGGTCCGGGCGGACATGTATCGTCGTGACGATGCGTGCTTGCGTACAGCACATCGCGACTGTTCGGCATGAAGTACGAACACGTTGTGCGCCCCTTGCCTGTACTGATCATCGGCGGACGGTACGCTGAATCACCAGCTGCAGCAACCGTGAGCGCGTGAATCTGATCGCACGAATGCCCCCATCCCTTGAAGTTCGATTGGAAGGCGAGCTTCGTGCCGTCAGGACTCCAATATGCTTCTGCATTGTCGCCACCAAACGTGAGCTGCTTGATGTTGCGAAGGTGCTTCTCCTGCGCTTGCGTGATTGTTGCGAGTGCGCAGAACGATAGCGCGATAACGAGCGTCGTACGGAGATTCATAGGTGGTAGGCGATGCCAAAGAGTACGGAGAGTGTTTGAAGATCCTCGCGAAACATCTTCGTGTACCGAACACTTGATGTGATCGTGAGACGTGCGCTTGCAGCGTATCCAACACCAGCTGTTGCGCCGATCGTGAAGTATGCTTCGTTATTGATTTCTTCAGAAGGACGTCGCGCGCCGATGTTGACCGTGATAAGCGTTGCACCAGCATGGGCCATCACGTATGGGTGCAGATCTGATGTGCCGAAGACGTAGCCAATGCCGCCCATAATCGGTGTGGCGTTGAGCGAGAGCTCCGAGAGGTCAATTGTCGACGAGTCTGTTGGGACGTTTTTACCGAGTTGGTAGAACGATGTGCCAACGGAAACCACACCAACAACGCGATCATCAATGAAGCGCCAGAAGTTGAGATTCATCCCCCATGCAGTCGACAAGTCGAGACCGCGCTTGATGTCGCCCATCGGGAAGTAGAGTCCGCCATCAATGCCAAGGCGATCGGAAAACATTCCGGCACGGTAGGTTGTTGGCTGCGTTGTGCTCTGTGCGGAGAGCTGGCTCGCGACGCACATCGCGCAGAAAAGCAAGGAAAGAAGCTGCTTCATGGTGTTCGAAGCTACGAAGAGTCCGTATTTTAGCGGGCTATGTCAATACATGATGAAACATCGAAGCGCGGCCTGGACATGCTCCGGGATCCGCGATACAACAAGGGTACGGCATTCACACGCGAAGAGCGTCAGAAGTATGGGTTGAGCGGCTTGCTCCCTGATATCGTCTCGTCGCTCGACATGCAGATTCAGCGCATTGAAGGCCATATCCGCTCGCTGCCAACAGACATTGATCGTTACGTGTACTTCAGCGATCTCCAAGAACGAAACGAAAGTCTGTTCTACCACATCCTGATGCGCGACCCTGTTGCGTACATGCCTGTCGTGTACACGCCGACCGTTGGTCTGGCATGTCAGACGTTTGGACGCATCTATCGTCGTCCGAAAGGACTCTTCATCAGCGCACGTCATCGCGGTCGTATGGTCGAGGTGATGCGGAACTGGCCAGAGTCGGACGTACGGTGGATCTGCGTTACTGATGGCGAGCGCATCCTTGGTCTGGGTGACCTTGGCGCGCAGGGTATGGGCATTCCGATTGGAAAGCTCGCGCTCTACACCGCATGCGCCGGTGTTCCACCACATCTCACGCTCCCGATTGTGCTTGATATCGGCACGAATAACGAAGAGCTCCTCAACGATCCATTCTACATCGGTATTCGCCAAAAGCGACTAGCCGGTGAAGAGTATGATGCATTCATCGAAGAGTTCGTCTCTGCTGTCGAAACTGTGTTCCCGAAGTGTAGTATCCAGTGGGAAGACTTCGCGAATCCCAATGCAGGTCCGATCCTCGAGCGTTATCGCGATCGCATCTCGTCGTTCAACGACGACATTCAGGGCACTGCAGCTGTTGGTGTAGCGGGAATTCTCGCTGCGCTTCGCATGAAGGACGAGCATCTTTCGCAACAGACGTTCTTGTTCTTTGGAGCGGGCTCTGCCGGAACTGGCATTGCTGACTTGCTGTGTAAGATCATGGTCGCCGAAGGACTGACTGTTGATGAAGCGCGCAAGCGTTGCTGGCTTGTTGACAGTAAGGGGCTCGTCGTGTCCTCACGCGAAGACCTTACCGACACCAAGAAGCCGTTCGCGCACGATGCATCGCATGTGTCGACGTTGCTCGAGGCAGTGACAGTGACGAAGGCAACGGCAATCATCGGTACAAGTACGATCCCGAAGAGCTTCACGCAGGATGTGATCGAACAAATGGCGCGCAACACGCCACGTCCGATGATCTGTCCGTTCTCGAATCCAACATCAAAGAGCGAATGTTCTGCAGAAGAAGCCTACACCTGGACAAACGGTGCTGCGATCTTCGCGAGCGGTTCGCCATTCCAACCTGTTGAGCTGAACGGCAAGACGTACTATCCGGGGCAGGGTAACAACGTGTACATCTTCCCAGGTGTAGGTCTTGCGGTGTACGCAACACAAGCGACGTCAATTCCAGACCAAGCATTCGCTGTTGCCGCGCGCGCATTGGCGTCGATGGTCACCGATGAGCAGTTTACAAAGGGGCTCATCTATCCACCGATGTCAAATATCCGTGACGCAGCTGTTGTGGTAGCGAATGCGGTAACAGAGTACCTCTTCAACGA